>NZSA01000096.1 GCA_002696645.1 Rhodospirillales bacterium
TGACGTGGCTGTCATGGACGTGTCCGCCGGTGATCTCCAGCCTGTGCGGGCGACCCTTGGCGTCTACGGCCACGTGAACTTTGCTTGTGCGACCGCCGCGTGAGCGTCCAATACCTTCTGCCAGTTCCCCCTTTTTGAGCCTGACGCAGCGCGATGGGCTTTAACGATGGACGCATCAATGAAGAGGAAACTATCCTCGACCTCTTCGGCCAAGGCATTAAATATGCCTTTCCAGACACCCCGTTCGCCCCACCGCACATAGCGATTGTAGACCGTCGTTCGAGGCCCATAGCGCTCTGGCAAATCCCGCCAAGGCGCACCGGTCCGCAAAATATAGAATATCCCGTTGAGAACCCGACGATCATCCTGCCGACGCGGACCACGGACATTTTTTGGCAATAAAGGCGCAATAACCGCCCACTCTTCATCACTCAAATCAAATCGACCTATCATTCCCTCCTGTGTTACAGAAGGTGAATCATGATTTGCTAAGTCTCATCAATACCTTGAATTGGGTTCACACCCTAAAAGAATGGGTTTTCGACAAACTCAGTCTCACTTGCCTTCACCTTACCTATATTATTCACATAGTAGTGAATTTTCTGATCGGATCTATCTGCTCCATCGAGATACAATCCGTCTAAATTTTCAATGTATTCTGCATTTTCTAATCCACCACAAAAATAAATACTTGGAGATAAGTTATATTGTCCATCCGTCACAGAAATAACAAGAATAACCTCAGAGCAACCACTTCCGCCCGTTGTGGCGGCAAAAACAAAATAAAAATTATCTTTCTTATCACGTTGTATTTTACGAACCGAAAGATCAATCGAAGTTATTTCACCAATGCTGCTTCCATTGTAAGAAAAACTATAGGTTTTATAAATACCATCACTACTTAATTCCTCAACTGCAAGGCTGTAGTCATTTAACAAAAATTTACCTGACGCACTCCCACTACTTGAAAAAAGCATCAAACAAACCATCCCAATTAGAATCTTTTTGAACATGTTTTTTCCCATTTTAGATGCATCCAAATATCAGGCATTCACAAAAGCTTTATCAAATCCACTTCCTGTCCTTAAGAGGTGGTTTGGATATAGTGTAATCAAAGACTACTTCACGTTTTACGGGCAGTCTAGAGCGCAGTTAACGTCTTTACACTAGGGCAATGACTTTGCCAGGAACATCGAGACAATCAATCCCGATTCTCGCGTCTCCCTGGTCCTTTCCCTAGGCTCCCAGCAAACTAACTGTAAACTTCTAAAGAAAGCACTGTTCAGGTTCGATGTATCGGAGTCGGATAGTCAATAATACTGGAGGTAAAGGAAGCGCAGCGCATCTGCTGAAAGAGCAGAAGGCCAGAAAAGGAGTTGTGTTTAGGGTGTGAACCCAATTCAAGGTCAGAAAATTATATTTGCAGTGGGGCCTTGTCCGCCTCTGGAAAGTCCATTTGGGGCAACCGATATCCGGGCCTCACCCCTTCTGGAGTTTTCTGTCATCATGGCGGGCAAGCTTTCCTGGTATGTCACAGCAGCGGCTGCGTCGCTGCTGACTGGCATCGTGGTTTTTGGAACCATCACTGCCCTGGTCTGGGCGATTTTCAACAATTTCACCTTTTCTGTGCCGATACTGGATATTGCAATGCTAGTCGCAGCCCTGCCCAGCGCGGCATCGATATGGTTTCTGGCCGGCGCCGCCTATCGAGTGGAACAGCGGTTGGACCCGCTTTAGAGGTTGGAACCCTGTGCCTTGTTTGCGCGATTCAATCAGATTTGCCGGGCTGTATTCTAAAACAGAAGCGCAGATTTTGCATTCCTGGCCTGCTGTTTAGCCCCCTGCTCAAACGATCACAGTTGCCGAATCATAAAATCCGGCAGTCGATGAAGACACAGCCTGTCTGCGCACTGCCCTCCTCTTTCTTAGAAAGAACCATCATGTCACCGGTGCTCATGGATTTCACGATCGCGTTGGGTTTTACTGGTTTTGCTGCCCTTATGCTGCCCTTGGCCTATGCTTTTTTTGAACGTGTCCCGGCCAACAGGGATATCAGCATCCAACTCTCACTTGTCGCCTTTGCGATCACAGTGATTCTGTCTTTTGCCCTTCTGTATTTCGTAACAGCAGCGTTTTCTGCTGAAACTGTTAGCGCCACTCTAACTGTTGCGACCCTCAGCCCAATTGCTGTGGTTCTGCTTTTAGTGGTGATCTGGAAGCTAGTGGTTCCGTTTCTTGTTCACGATACATCAAAGCGTATTGGCCTGATGCAAGCGCCAATCGGTCACCTGCCCGCCTGAGAACCAATAAGAAGCAGGCCTTCATCGAAAACCGTGCTGCGGGAGGTAACGTGATTTACCTCCCGCTTTGGCATGTCCAATTCTCATTTGAATTGCATCTCCCCTCGTTTGGCGGGTAAGAAAGATGGGGGAGGATTTTCATTGTCTGATGTTTAGATGACACAATTTTGAGGGTTGCACCGCAATGGCGCAGATAAAAAAGCCTGAAATTCAGCAAGCTATTCTTGATGCCGCAGGAAAAATGTTTCGGGAATACGGGTATCACGGTGCCTCAATGGCTCAGATTGCGAAACATTCGGGCGTTTCCAGTGCCAATATCTATGTCTATTTCGCCTCTAAGCTGGAAATCCTTTTTACCCTATTTGATCCATGGCAACGGGCCCGGCTGGAACAACTGGAAGCCGATGTCATGAAAATCAAAAACCCCCGCGAACGGTTGCGGTTTATTCTAAAGACCCTGTGGCATGAAATTCCGGGGGAAGAAAATTGCTTTGCAAATAACTTGATGCAAGCGCTGTCAACCGCCTCTCCAAAAGACAAATATTCCCGTGAATTACTGTTTTGGGCCGAACAGAAATTATCCATGCTGATCGCATCCTGCCTGCCGGAAGAACGCCGATACCTGTGCGAAAGGGGCAGCATTGCGCATATACTGTTTATGGCCTTTGACGGATTTGCCATGAATCATAAATTGAATGGTCCGTCCAAACGGATAGACCACTCCGTTGATCTGATGGTCACCATGTTGGCGGGAAGCCATCCAGATCCAATTTCCGATTAAATAGAGTATTTTCGAAAATTTCTTAAAAAAATTATTGACGCTGAATTAAAACCGAATGATAGTCGGTAATAGAAATTCAAACGATCCCGCCACCCCGTGTTGGCGACAACCAAGAGAGAGAAACCAATGCACGTTGCTTCAATCCGACCTCAGGAAATGAACCCAGCCAAAATGGCGTCACTCTTTGAACGCCAATTCAAATTGTCCAATGTAAAAAAGGGCGAAACGATCTGTTGTGTCAGTGACTTGACGACACGCCGCGAATACATCCAGGCGTCCTTTGCCGCTGCCGATACATTGGGCGCAGATGTCTATGAAATGTGTGTCAATTCGATTCCCGGCTGGACCAAGGTCGGTGTTCCAACCATTGGCCAGTGCAAGGGCACATTAGAAGCAGCCAGAGCAGCCGATATTATCGTGATCTTCCATGTGCCGCTGTTCACCAGCTGGTTGAAGGATGTGCGGGATAATGGCACCCGTGTGCTGATGATCATTGATGCGCCCGATGATCTGGAACACCTGATTGCCCCTCCGGGATTGAAAGAAGCCTGCCAATACGCAGACGACCTGTATTCAAAGACGAAATCTGTTCGGGTTACGTCAGCCGCCGGGACAGATTTGACCTTCACCCGGGGAGAGTATCCAGTTATGACGCAATGGGGTTTTGCTGACGAACCCGGCCGTTTCGATCATTGGGGCGGTGGTCATATCCACACCTTCCCGGATGAAGGGTCCGCCAATGGCACCGTTGTTTTCGCACCAGGCGACATTATCATCCTTCCCTTCTGTCGCTATGTCGTGGATGAGGTTCGCCTGGAAATCAGGGATGGCTTTATTCGCAAGATCGAAGGCGGCCTGGATGCAAAACTGATGCAGGACTGGCTGGATGATAACAAGGAAAGCCCGGACGATATGGATCCATTTGCAGTTTCGCATCTGGGCTGGGGCTTGAATCCACAGGCGCTATGGTATGGACTGGCCCTGAATGGTGACCAGCCGGAGCGTAGCCGGGCAGCGGCGCGCACTTTCCCAGGCAATTTCCTGTTTTCAACCGGACCCAACACGCAAGGGGGCGGCAATCGCAGAACGCGCGGTCATTATGATGTCCCAATGCGCGATTGCACGATCTCCTTGGATAACAAGGTCATCATTGAAAATGGTAAGATTGTTGACCCGAAGATGATTGTGGAACGCGTCAAGATCGTGTGATGTCTATACGGTTCCCAAAAGGATCAGATAATGCAGATTGAACAATCTTTTACCGTCAATGCGCCGCGATCCAGGGTCTGGACTCTGATCCGTGACCCAGAGCAGATGATCACCTGTGTACCGGGCTGCGAATCCATCGAGGAAACCGGCCCGGACACCTACAAGGCAGCGGTCGTTGTATCGGTGGGGCCTATTAAGGCACGGTTCAGCATGACCATTAAGGTAATTGAAGAAACAATAATGGAATATGTCCGGACCGAGTCAAAAGGTGAGGAAGGGTCCCGCGCCAGCGTCGTACAGGCCATCAGCGATATGCGCCTGACCGACACGCCGGAGGGGGGAACAGAAATCCACTATTCTTCAACCGTTGAGATCAGTGGCAGATTGGGTCGATATGGGTCCGGCATGATGAAAAAAATCGCCACAAAATTGGCCGCGAAATTTGAAGACTCCTTCCGTGCCATGGCTGAAAAACAGGAAGAAGTGTGCTGACGTCTATGACGAAACAAGATTTTCATAAGCCAAAGACCGTAGAAGACGCCATAGCCTTGTTAAGGGAAGCTGGCGAAGATGCCCGCCCTATTTCAGGGGGCGCCACATTGGTCGCACTGATGAATGCAAGGCTGGTTCAACCATCACGGTTGGTCAGCCTTTCTGCTATTGAAGAACTGACACAATGCACGCATCAACCCGATGGGTCGGTTCGCATTGGCGCCATGCGCCGCCATCGCCAGACCGCCTTTGAAAGTGACCTGAAGGCGGCGCATCAGGTCGTATCCTGTGCGGCATCCCAAATCGCCAACCCACCCGTGCGCAATATGGGCACAATTGGTGGATCCATTTCCTTTGCCGACCCGGCGGCGGATTATCCGCCATCCCTGGTCGCCGCAAATGCGGAAATTGAAATTGCCGGACCGGAAGGACGCCGCTGTATCCCGGCGGAGGAATTCTTTCTGGGCTGGTACGAAACCGCCCTGGAACCCGGCGAAATCGTCACCGCCGTCATCCTGCCCCCGATGCCTGCAAGCTCGATCGGTCACTATGAAAAGCTGTGCCGTGTGGCCGGTGACTTTGCCCTGGCATCCGTCGCAGTGACGATTGATTTCGATGACAACAACACCGTCTCCAGCCTGCGCCTTGCCGTTGGGGGATGTGGCGGTGGCCCGGTTCGGGTTGCAGCCGCTGAAGACACCCTGATCGGCACCGAACTGGAAACCGACGCAATCACCGCCGCTGCGGAATTGTTGGTCGCGGAATTGGATCCGGTTGATGATGTTCGCGGTAGCGCAGAATACCGGCTGAAAGTTGTTCCGCGCCTGTTACAGCGCACTTTTAATAATCTTGTTGATATCCGGGAGCCCGCGCAATGAGCCACCCCGTCACCCTGACCGTAAATGGAAAAGAAAATGAAGTGTCCTGTGGGGCGACGACCACCCTGCTGACCGTGCTGCGCGACACCCTGGCGCTGACCGGCAGCAAACGTGGCTGTAACCAGGGCGTCTGCGGCGCGTGTACTGTTCTGGTGGATGGCACCCCTGTGCGCGCCTGCCTGACCCTTGCGGTCAATACCGAAGGCCAATCAATCACCACCATCGAAGGATTGCCCGAAGGCGGCGAATTAAAACCAATCCAACAGGCCATTATCGATTCTGATGCCGTCCAATGTGGCTTCTGCACGTCGGGAATGATCCTGACCGCCCATGAATTCCTGCAGCGCAACAACAACCCATCGATTGATGATATCCGCACGGCGCTGTCTGGAAACATCTGCCGCTGCTCTGGTTATCGTAAAATTGTCGATGCTGTCGCTCTGGCGGCGTCCCGGGGAGGTGCATGATGGACGGTCTGGATTTTAACGGCGTCGGCAGCAGCCCCCATCGTCTGGAAATCATGGAAAAGGTAACCGGTGCGGCGGAATACATCGCTGATCTGTCGCGCCCGAACATGCTGCATGCGGCGATCACGCAAAGCACCGTCGCCCATGCGAAAATCCTGGGCTATGACCTAGAAGATGCGCTGTCAGTGCCAGGCGTTGTCTGCATCCTGACCGGGGAGGATTTCCCCGATGGGCGCATGGGGGCGTTCATCAAGGATGAGCACGCCATCGCCAAAGATAAAATCCGCTACTTTGGGGAACCTGTCGCCGTCGTTGCCGCCGAGACCGAGGCCATTGCCCGCGAAGCTGCAAAACGCGTCATTGTAAAATATGAAGAACTGCCTGCCATCCTGTCGCCCGAAGAAGGCCTGGCAGAGGGTGCTGCCATCATTCATGAAGAGTTGGACGATTATATCAAGGTCTTTCCGGCGATCAGTTCCGGCAACATGGCATCCTATACAGAGTTAAACGAAGGAGATCTGGAAGCAGGCTTTGCGCAAGCGGATCTGATCGTTGAAGGCACCTATGACACAGCCCCGCAGGCGCATCTGGCAATCGAACCCTGCGGCGCGCTGGCGGATATCGACAAACAGGGACGTGTGACCCTGTGGTCGGCCAATCAATCCGTCTTCCGGGTACAGGCGAATGTCTGTGAAAGCCTGAAAATGCCCATGGGCAAGCTGCGCTGTCTGACACCGCGTGTTGGCGGTGGCTTTGGCAACAAGATGGAGCCCCACATCCAGCCGCTGGTCGTACAAATGTGCCAGGCGACGAAACGCCCCGTGAAAATGATCCTGAACCGAGAGGAAGATTTTGAATGCGTGCGCGCCCGCCATCCCTTCAAGGTGCGCTGCAAGACCGGCGTGAAAAAGGACGGGACCATTGTTGCGCGCGAAGTAGAAGTGTTGCTGGATTGTGGTGCCTTTGGTGACGATAGTCCGGGCGTGCTGGGCTACAGTCTGTTGATGTGCCTTGGCCCCTATCGCATTCCCAATTCCAAGGCGCATGGCAAGCTGGTTTATACCAACAAGCTGCGGTTTGGTGCTTTCCGTGGTTTTGGCAATCCACAGGTCGCCTTTGCAGGGGAAACTCAATTGGATCAGATCGCAGAAAAGCTGGGTATGGACCCGCTGGATCTGCGCCAGAAGAACCTGATTCAGCCAGGCGATCCTTGGTTCGGTGGCGGTAAAGTGGCCTCCAACGGGCTGCAGGAATGCGTGGATAAAGCCCGTGCGGCCTCTGATTGGGACAACCGCAAATCCCGCACCGCGCCCAAGGGCAAGCGTCGTGGCACCGGTGTAGCCCTGGCCGCCCATATCTCCGGCCTGCTGGGCACGGGGGCGATCATCCGCGTGTTTGAAGACGGCAGTGTCGCGCTGAACACAGGGGCAGTGGATATCGGTCAAGGGTCCGATACCGTGCTGAGCCAGATGTGTGCCGAAGCCCTGAAAATCCCGCTGGAAAAGGTCAGCCTGGCCAGCCCGGATACGGATGGTTCCCCTTATAACTGGGGCACCACAGCCAGTCGTGTCACCTATACCACCGGTCGCGCGGTTGTCGGCGCTGCGGCGGAAGTTGAAAAACAATTGAAGGAACATGCCGCACAGATGCTGGAATGTTCAGAAATGGACCTGGAACTGCGGCCCGGCGGCATTGTCGGAGTGTCCGGGTCAGACAAGGAAGTCTCCTTCCACCAGATATCCCTGCGTGCCCATTGGGCGGCGGGTGGACCGATTGTCGGTCATCACACCTGGGTCTTCAACCAGCCGACTGTCGATCCCAAGCGGGCTGTGTGCAGCGGCATTCCCTTCCCTCAGGTCGGTGTTTTCAGCTTTGGCTGTCTGATCGTTGATACCCTGACCGACGAGGCCAGCGGCAAGACAGAAGTGGTGGAAGCCTGGTCTGCAGTCGATGTTGGCAGGGCAATCAATCCGTCTTCTGTCGAAGGCCAGATCGTGGGTGGTTTCGTCCAGGGCATGGGCTTTGCCCTGACCGAAGAAATGGTCTGGGATGGTGCCAAATTGGCCAATCCCACATTGCTGGACTACAAGGTGCCGACCGCCCTGGATACGCCCTATGACATTCATTCGATCATTGTAGAGGCTGCCGAACCGGACGGGCCATTCGGTGCCAAAGGGGCGGGTGAAATAGGACTTGTCCCTGTCCCCGCCGCCATTGCCAATGCCATTGCCGATGCCATTGGCGGCCATGTGCACAGCCTGCCCATGAAACCGGAAAAAGTTCTGAACAAGATGTTGGAAATCGAAGATGCGACCTGAAGACTATCCACCGCAGGAGCCGTTCAGCGAATTGGGCTCGCGCCATCAAAAGGAAATCGCATCCCGTATCGCTGATATCGAGGGCGAAAACTTCATCATTGGTGAAAACCCCTATCAGTCCGTTGTTGTCTATCCGGCGGACCAGCCCTCAGGCGTGGTTATCGGCCTGATGCATGGTGGCGGATGGACCAATGGCTATAAGGAATGGATGGCCCTGATGGCACCGGGGCTTAACGCACGGGGTGTTACGGTGGTTTCCATTGGCTATCGCCTGGCCCCACAACATGTCTATCCCGCGTGTTTCGATGATTGCGCGGATGCTGTCGCGTGGATGTACAAGTCCATTGCAAAATGGGGTGGCGATCCGGACCGGATTTATGTTTGTGGTCATTCTGCCGGGGGTCATCTGGCCGCCTTGCTGGCACTGAAGACCGACTGGCAAGGCGAGCGTGACCTTCCCGCCACAGTCATCAAAGGGGCGTTGCCGATTTCCGGCACATTCCAGTTCGGCCCGGAATCGGGCCTGTCGATGCGCCCCAGATTTCTGGGCGATCCAGCCGATAATGCAGAGGTGGATGCCTCCCCGCAAACGCATTTGCGCGCGGATGCACCCCCTTTTCATGTGTCGTACGGCACGAAGGATTTTCCACATCTGATCAAACAATCTGAAAAGTTCGCAACGGATTTGGAAAAATTGGGCGTCACGGTGGAAACCTTGGCGCTAAATGAATGCGATCATCTGGGCGCAAGTTATGCGGCCGGGGAACAAGACGGACAATGGGTCAAGTCCGCGGTTAAATTTATGAATTCGGGGACGTAACAGGTGCATGGCGGATATTCCGCAGGCCTGCAAATCTAAGCCAAATGGCTTAAAATGGGAGAAGAAGGAATGTTAAAAAAGATTGCACAGGGACTGGCATTGGCAGCCGCGCTGTCGCTGCCGACCGCAGCACAGGCTGCTGATACACTGAAAATTGGCTATTCCATCGCCAAAACCGGACTGTTCTCACAAGCTGCGCCGTCACAGGTCAATGCCTATGACCTGTGGGCGGAACAGGTGAATGCTGCCGGTGGGTTGGATGTCGCCGGGGTGAAGCATCCAATTGAACTGGTCTGGTATGACGATGAATCCGACCCGGTCAAATCCGCACAGATTTACGAACGCCTGATCAGCGACGACAAGGTCGATCTGCTTCTGGCGCCCTGGGGCACCCCCCATCACCTGAATATCGCGGGTGTTTTGGAACAGCATGGCTTCCCCATGGTTGGCAACACTGCAGGCTCCGTCGCCATCCGGGAAGTTGAGCCCGGCAATATCTGGTTCCCAACCGCTGTGCTGCCCGACCGGATCGGCCCTGCGCTGGTTGATATGCTGGCGGCAAATGGCGTGAAATCCGTTTCGATCATCGCCAACGTCCTGCCTTTCAGCCAGGAAAACCTGCAATTCCTGGTCCCGGCCCTGGAAGCGGCGAATATCGAAATCAAAATGAATGAAAGCTATCCGCCGGATATCAAGGACATGACCCCCCTGCTGACGCAGATGAAATCTGCCAATGCCGATGCGGTGATCGCCCTGACCTATCCGTCAGATGCTTTCCTGTATACCGGTCAGGCAAAGGAATTGGGGATCACCACACCCTATCAGTTCCTGCTGATCGGCCCGACGATTGCTGCCTATAAGGATGCTTTTGGTCCGGTTGCCGACGGGATCATCACTCTGGGCCATTGGTCACCTAAGCAAAAGGACTGGCCACGGGCACAGCCTTTCTTCGACGCCTATGTTGCAAAATATAACAGTGCACCAGATTACTTGGACTCCGCGCTGGCCTACATGTCCTGTGAAATTCTGCAACAGGCAGTGGCGAAGGCAGGACTGGACCACGACAAACTGCGTGAAGTCATTTCCAATGACACATTCGATACCATCAATGGTCCGGTGAAGTTCAAAGGCGTGGAAAACATCATCACCCCCAGCGCCTTCCTGCAGATCCAGAAGGGCGATATGGAACTTGTCTGGCCGAAATCGATTGCTACAGCCGATCTGATCAAACGCTAAGACCAGCGCGTTAAATCCCCAACGGCACATTTGTGTCGTTGGGGTCGTGCTGTTGCTTCATAGAAAGCCCCTCGATGGAGAGTCTTCTTTCAGGACAACTATTATTCGCCGCGCTTGTTCTGGGCGGGCTTTATGCGTTGATCGCCCTGGGCTTGAATCTGGTCTATGGGACGATGCGCCTTTTGAACATTGCCCATGGCGATTTGCTGATGATTGGCGGCTATGGTGCGTTCTGGTGTTTCACGCTGACCGGCATGTCCCCCCTGTTGGGCCTGCCCGTCATTGCGGCGATCACCGCCGGTCTGGGCATTGCCCTGTATTACCTGCTGTTTCGCGGCCAATTATCCTCAGGCAAGCCGATCCCGCAAATTGAAGCAAACTCCCTGTTGTTGTTTTTTGGTGTTTCTGTCGTCACCCAGAATGTGATCGCGCTGGCCTTCAGCGCGACCCCCCGGGCCTATCGCTATCTGGACGATGTCTATCAATTCGGACAGGTTGCCATGACCGGTAATCGTATCGCGGCCCTGGCGATTTCTCTGACCTGTCTGGTTGCCATCATTCTGGTTCTGAACCGCACCATGTTTGGCATGTCGATCAAGGCCCTGATCCAGAACCGGGACGCCGCACGCATTGTCGGCATCAATGTAGAACGCGTTCAGTTAACCAGCATCGCGCTTGGCTTTGGCGTGGCTGGCATCGCTGGTGGCCTGGTCAGCATGGCCGAACAGATCTCCCCCTTCATGGGCTTCCCTTTCACCATTGCCAGTTTTGTGGTGATCATCATGGGGGGGCTGGGCAATGTGTTTGGCGGCATTATTGCAGGGTTCCTGCTGGCCTTTATTGAGATTTATGCCGTTGCCCTGACCTCTGCCAATATGCGATCGATCCTTTTATACGGGATCTTCGTGGCTGTCTTGATCCTGCGCCCCCAAGGCCTTTTGGGGAAAGCCCGCCAGTCATGACCATTCCCTTTATCAGGACCAACAGCTCGCTTCCTGCTGTAAGCGCCACGCTGATCGGCGCCGCCCTGATTGTCGGCCTGGGGGTCACGATGGGGTCCTATTGGACAGTCGTTGCCCTGAACCTGTTCATGTGGATCGCGTTGACGCAAAGCTGGAGCCTGTTCAGCGGCATGACCGGCTATATCTCTCTGGGTCATGTGGTCGCCTATGGCATCGGGGCCTATCTGGTGGCAATCACCTTTAAGATGATCCCCCTGTGGCTTTCCATCCCTCTGGGCGGATTGGCCGCCGGGTTGTTTGCCCTGATTGTCGCCATCCCTGTCCTGCGGGTGCGCGGCCCCTATTTCGTGATCCTGACATTCGGCCTGGCGGAACTCGTAAAATATATCCTGCTGTACACAGAAACCACCTTCGGCAAATCCAGCCGCCTGCTGTTCGGGGCCCCGAAGACCGAAATCCTGTTATACTGGGTCGCAGCCCTGGCCGTCATCGCAACATTGATCACCTATTTCGTCGGCCGTTCCCGCTTTGGGAAGGGACTGGCGGCGGTGCGTGAAGATGAGACGGCGGCAGAAACCATTGGCGTCCCCGTCACCCGACTGAAAGTGCTGGCCTTTGCGGCATCGGCCGTCATTCCCGGCATGATCGGTGGATTGATGGCGATGCGATCCACCTATTTCGATGTGCTGCAGGTCTTCAATCCAACCATCTCCTTCTCCATTGTGACCATGGCGATCATAGGCGGGGCGGGTGATGCGCGCGGTCCGATCCTGGGGGCGCTGTTCATGCTGGGACTGGCGGAACTCCTGTGGAGCACCGCGCCACAGCTTTATTTCATCCTGCTGGGCCTGTTCCTGATCGGCTTTGTCCTGTTCGCGCCCAACGGTCTGATCGGCTTGATCAAGCGGCGCAAACAGCAAAAGGGCGCTGTGTCATGAGCCTGCTGTCGATCAAATCACTCAGCAAGAATTTCGGCGGGTTGCAGGCCTTGAACCAAATCACCCTGGATGTGGCGGAAGGCAGCGTCCATGGCCTGATGGGCGCGAATGGGGCCGGCAAGACAACCTTGTTCAGCATCATCGCCGGCAATCAGCGGGCGTCGTCTGGCGCCATCCTGTTCGCGGGCCAGACGATCAGTGGACTGCGCCCGGATCAGGTCTGTAAGCGGGGGATTTCCCGAACCTTTCAGATCGTGCGCCCCTTTGCCGGTCTGACCGTGCGCGAAAATGTTGAAATCGCCATTTTATATGGCCGCCAGGCGCCCCCAAAAGTGTCTGAAGCCGCTGCCCTGGCCCAGGACATCCTGGCCGATATCGGCCTGGACGCCGTATCGGACCAACCGGCCGGATCTCTGACTCTGTCCGGGCGTAAACGGTTGGAGGTTGCCCGCGCCCTGGGCACAGAACCGCGCCTGTTGATGCTGGACGAGGTCATGGCGGGTCTGACGCCGGTGGAAGTCACCGACATGATCGCCAGCCTGCGCCGGGTCAAGGACGGCCACGGCCTGACCATCCTGATCATCGAACATGTGATGAGCGCCCTGACCGATATGTCAGATACCATCACGGTTCTGCATCATGGGGAAAAGATCGCCCAAGGCACACCACAGCAGATTGCGGATAATGCGGCGGTCCAGGAAGCCTATTTCGGTATTGCGGAACCCCTGGAGGCACCGGTATGACCCCATCCCTTCTGGTCACCGATCTGACAGCTGGCTATGGCGAGGTGCAGGTCCTGAAGGGTGTCTCCCTGACGGCCAGGTCTCAAGGGGTCACAGCGGTCATCGGCTCCAACGGGGCGGGCAAGAGCACCCTGATGCGCCGCCTCGCCGGTCTGCTGCCCCACACAGGCGGACAGATCACCTTTGAGGGTCAGGATATCAGCACCCTGGCCAGCCACGATCTGGTGGCCCGTGGCGTCGTCCTGGTGCCGGAAGGCCGATTGATCTTCTCTGACATGACGGTTTTCGAGAATCTGACCATCGGCGCGGTCAATCCCCGCGCCAGGGCGGACCGGGACAATACGCTGGAAACCGTCTTCGACTTCTTCCCCCGCCTGAAAGAACGCCGCAGCCAGTTGGGCGGCACCCTGTCTGGCGGCGAACAGCAGATGCTCGCCCTGGGCCGGGGCCTAATGGCCAATCCAAAACTGCTGCTGCTGGACGAGCCCACATTGGGCCTGGCCCCTGGAATCGCCAAACAGATCTTCCAGATCATCCCCAGCCTGGTCAAACTGGGCCTCAGCGTCATCCTGGCCGAACAGGACGTCCACAAGACACTGGCCATCGCCGACTATGTTTATGTCCTGGAAAACGGCACCATCGGCGCAGAAGGCCTAAGCGCCGACCTGCAAAACGACCAACGCATCAAGGATGCGTATCTGGGTGCTTAGGCCGAAAAGCCGACCAACCGCATAAAATTGTAGCATTTTAGGTATGGTTATAAAGCGAGATAGGCATTTACTGAAGTAACACGTTCGGCGGCTAAATTCATAGAAACGACAATACAATCATACCCGCATACGTCTGACTCAAAGTTTAATCGGCTATTTTCGGTACTTCATATCAAAGTAAAATATAGAATCGACGGCTATACAGAAAACGACCTACAAAAATCTTCCTCATCAACCAGTTTCGACCAGAATCTTCCAATCGCAGCATGTTTATCCCAGAATTGGTCAATAGAGACAAAATGATCTAGCAATACTCCTGGGTCATGTTTGGCTTTGTTAACCTGAATACGCATAGAATCTATCTCCACCAACTCGTCTGCCAAACTTTGTACATCAAAGGCGGTTAACTGCCTCACAACGACATCGACAATCGACTCATTTTTCTTTTTCTCAAACTGACATCGTATATCTGAAAATGATAAACCATTATTAAAAAATTGATCTGAAAAGTATTCCTTTGCCTCTTTTTCCCACAAATGAAACTCTCGCACATATGCTCCTTGCACCAGTGTTTCTAGTATCGAATTCCTATTATACACCTCAAATTCAGCGAAACATGGGTCTTCTTTATAGTGTTCTAAGATTTCCCGATGGACTAATGAGGTACCATGAACTAGATACTCCAAAGCGCTTTTGCGATGCAAGGATTGCATTAGATATTTGAGCGCACTTGGCATTATGAACCCACGAACCAGCTTTAGAGCCATTGTGTCCCTATGACGCGATAATAAGTGAAGAAATTTCCGTTAGGATTCTGATTAGATTTCGGAAATGTGAGCATTGGCTGTTCTCACAATACGCCTAAAATTGAATTATGTTGTCAGTGTTGCTTCCATAACTCCTCAATTTTCTCGGTCCTACGTCTCTGACCTCCCAGTTACTTGCTAAAATGAATACCATACAATTCATTAAAACGACCAGTCGTCGCTTAGTGACACTTAAAATTATGTTAGTGTCAGAGAGTCGATTGATCTTTATCGACATAAAAGTCTTAGAAAGTATGACCACCGGCGCATAGGCCCAGCAGGTCAATGAACGCATAAAATCATAAGAATTGGGGAGAAAAATTGGAGCGGGCGAAGGGATTCGAACCCTCGACCCCAACCTTGGCAAGGTTGTGCTCTACCCCTGAGCTACGCCCGCTCCGAAGACCGTCCGCCGTCACTGGCGGGGTGGTCACGCCTTATCTCTAAGGCAGCGGTCGTATATACCCTTAGTCCCTTTCCTGGCAAGCCCGATTTCGTCAAAAATTTATCATATCTTGGAACACGCCGCTCTCTGCGGGTTTTCTAACCCTTCCGAATGGGTTAGCACAGCGCAACACTTGCACAGCGGGAGAGAGAATTGCCATGCCGAAACAGGATCACGACCTTTTTGCGCGACTCGATGACCTGGGAATCGCCCATGAGACCATCGAACATCCCGCCGTCTTTACCGTTGAGGAAAGCCAAAAGCTGCGCGGGCGGTTGACCGGTGCGCATATTAAGAACCTGTTCCTGCGCGACCGCAAAAAGCGCCTGTTCCTGTGCAGCGTGCTGGAAGACCGGGAGGTCGACCTGAAGGCCCTGCGCAAGCGGTTGGGGGCAAAGGATTCGCTGAGCTTCGGATCACCGGAGACATTGATGGAGGTGCTGGGCGTCCTTCCAGGCTCTGTGACGCCGCTGGCGGTAATCAATGATACAGACCGCCAGGTCACTGTCGTCCTGGATGAGGGAATATTCGCCCAGCCCGTCGTGAACTGTCACCCGCTGCGCAACACCGCGACCACCACAGTGGCGGTCGGTGATCTGCTGCGTTTTCTGGAGGCAGAAGGGTATCAGCCGGAGCGCATTGATTTTGGACAGGCGCTGTTTCCTGACAGCTAAGGACTTGAGGGAGACGGGCGGAACGCCTAAGTGATGGGACATCAATACGGCGAGCCGCCGAGCTACAACGAGACAATTGGAGTGATGCGTCTATGGAACCCTTAATTGGACAAGCTGATGCCCAAGCGGGCGCTGCTGCGATCATTGATGGCAGCGATGCGACCTTTCGCCAGGACGTGATGGAGCCCAGCCAGACGACCCCGGTTATAGTCGATTTCTGGGCCCCCTGGTGCGGCCCGTGCAAGCAATTGGGCCCAGCCCTGGAAAAGGCGGTCACGGCCGCTGGTGGCAAGGTCAGGCTGGTTAAAATCAATATTGATGAGAGCCCCATGATTGCCCAGCAATTGCAGGTTCAATCCATCCCTGCCGTATTTGGATTCGTCGGTGGGCGTCCGGTGGATGGCTTTGCCGGTGCACAGCCAGAAAGCGCTATCCGCGATTTCATTGCCCGCCTGTTAAAGGCAGCAGGCAATGATGACAGCCAGGATCCGATTGAGGCCGCACTGGAACAAGCGGATGCAGCCATTGAAGCCGGCGATTTCGCCATGGCTGCTGGCATCTTCGGACAGGTTCTGGAACACGACCCGGAAAATTTCAAAGTCGCGGCCAAGTTGGCACAGGCCTATATCAAATTGGGAGAGGTCGAGGCCGCCAAGGCCATTCTGGCGGAAATCCCTGTCGCAAAATCTCAAGACCCGGACGTCCTGTCAGCGCATGCTGCCTTGGAATTGGCAGATAAGGCAGCAGAGGCCCATAGCCAGTTGGCAGACCTGGAGGCCAAACTGGCCGCAGACCCGAAGGATCATCAGGCAAGACTGGATCTGGCGGAGGCACAAGCAGCCGTTGGACAGTCAGAAGAGGCCGTTGATAACCTTTTACACATTATTCAGGTCAACAAGGACTGGAATGATGGCGCGGCCCGCCTACAGTTACTGAAAGTATTTGAGGCGCTGGGACCGATGGACCCTGTCGTGCAATCTGGACGCCGTCGCCTGTCGTCATTATTGTTCAGCTGACACCATTGTATAGCTGACAACGACAGACACCAGCGCCTGAAGGCCGAAACAGGGCGGCAGAGACCAGTCCTGAGCGCGGGCCAGTATGCGAGGTGACTGAAACGATGTGTGGTCAAGTATGAGCCATTTTGATGTTAGTTTCGAAGATCTGCCAGCCAGTGTGCCGATTTTTCCCCTAACCGGGGTTTTGTTGCTGCCGCGCGGTATGCTGCCACTGAATATCTTTGAACCTCGCTATCTGAACATGGTCAAGGATGCGCTAGCTGGGGATCGGTTGATCGCGATGGCGCAACCCTGCCAGAAATCTGCCGCAGTTAAATGCGATCCCCCGGTATATCCGATATGCTGTGCCGGGCGGATTACGGCATTTGAAGAAACAGACGATGGGCGCATCCTGATCTCCCTGAAAGGTCTCAGTCGTTTCCGGATATCTGAAGAACTGGCGACCACACGCGGTTATCGGCGTGTGATGGCAGATTGGCAGGACTTTGAAGCCGATCTTCAGGAAGATGCGGGGGACGGCGTTGATCGTGACGCCTTGTTTAAAAGCCTGAAGGCCTATTTCACCGCCCAGGGCATTCAGGCCAGCTGGGATGCCTTATGCGGAACCCCTAATGAGCGTTTGATAAATTCTCTGGCGATGATCTGCCCTTTTGCGCCCCCGGAAAAACAGGCCCTGTTGGAGGCGACCAGCCTGGCCGACCGCGCCAGGGTCCTGACCACGCTGGTCGAGATGGCCGTGCTTGACACAGGCGGGGATGGCAGCGAGAAATCTAAGCAATAGTCTGATGCATGGGAACGGCAGCGATGCCGCAATAAGAGGAAATGGACGCGATGGCTGGCGATACGAACAAGGATGTTCCTGGGGGACCCCAGGCTAAAACGCCCGGCATTGACAGGAACCTGTTGGAGTTTCTGGTCTGTCCCGTCACCCGCGGCACCCTGCGCTATGACGCCGCCGCGCAAGAGTTGATCAGCGATACGGCGGGGCTTGCCTATCCAATCCGCGACGGCATCCCGATCATGCTGCCCGAAGAAGCGCGGGAGATTAAGGCTAAATGACCGCCGGTTCCGATAATGGGTCCGACGCAACTGCACAGGATCGCTTTTCCACCAAGGCCTGGCCGACAGAGGTCAAACACATCAAGGCGGAAAAGCGACTGGAAGTACAATTCGACGATGGGGTGCGGTTTTCCTATCCCGCAGAATATCTGCGGGTCGAAAGCCCCTCTGCCGAGGTGCAGGGCCATTCTGCCAGCCAGAAGCAACTGGTCCCCGGTCGCCGCCATGTCGGCATCATGAAGCTTGAGCCCGTCGGCAACTATGCCATGCGCATCCTGTTTGATGACATGCACGATACGGGCCTCTATAGCTGGCAATATCTGTATGAACTGGGCGTCGAATACGATGAACGCTGGCAGTCCTATCTGAACGCCCTGGATTCAAAAGGCCTCAGTCGGGATCCGTGAACAGGGGAACCGTCTCCATAACCGCCGGTCGCGCCGCCATATCCTGACGCCAGTGTTCCAAGCCGGGATATTGGCGGATCATTTCCGCCCCTTCGGGTACCATCGCCAGATAAGCCAGCATTGGATATAAATGGATATCTGCCAGGGTTATCGCGGATCCCAGCATCCAGGGGCCATCCCTCTTCAATGCGGCGATAACATGCAGAATGGCAGGGGCAGTCTTAAGCCCCGCCGCCAGGGCGTCCGGATCCACCCTTTCCCCGAACTGTGGCGCAAAAAACCCCTGTGCAAAGACCTGACGCACAAAAGGCCAATAGGCATAGCTGTCAATGATTGAGAGGATCTGAGACTGCCTGGCGCGATCAACGGGGGTGGACGGTTGCAGGTCGGGGCCAGCGAATGCCTCATCCACATAACGGGTGATGGCGACAGTCTCATACAGGCTGAAATCTGCATGCTGCAGCACAGGCACACGCTTGAACGGACTTAGCGTCAGGAATTGATCTGGCAGGTCTGCCGCAAAGGGATCTGTTTCAACCCACTCATACACAATCCCTTTTTCCACCAAGGCTAGCTTGGCAATCCAAGAGTAAACACTGTAACGATAACCAATCAGGGAAAGAATCATCCTGTCTGTCCGTTCAATCTAAAAACCCCAAAAAATGTTGAACTCAAACAACACCTTATACCATCACAACCGTTAGCAGTTAACGGCACACGAAACATCAACTGTACCAACAAAAAATTGCATAACCGACAAAAGATTCAAGCGACTCATAAAGCTTTTGTTAATCAAAATCCTATAGTAAATAGCGCGATGATGCATCATCAGAGGGTGGGAACCTGAAACTCTGTATGAGACGCATGAAAAATGGAAAATGTGAACGCCCTGAATTATCCTATCCCATTCGATGAGGACTATCGCCTCCAGGTTCTTCATGAATTGAACATTCTCGATACTGAGAAGCAGACAGAATTTGACAGACTCGTCATACTGGCCAGCAAGTATTTCTCCACGAAAATGGCGCTCGTATCGCTCGTCGATAAAGACCGTCAATGGCTGAAATCAGCCTGTGGCGTGAATGTCACGGAAATGCCCCGGGATGCCTCATTTTGCACCCATAGTGTGGCAAAAAGGCGCCCTTTGTTGGTATTGGATGCGACGGAGGACTCCCGCTTCTATGACAATGATCTTGTGACCGGACCACCACACATTCGATTTTATGCTGGTTTCCCGATTTTCTTTGAAAATGCGGCTATTGGCAGCTTCTGTATCATTGATGACAAGCCACGCGACAACTTTTCCGAAGAAGATCAGGCCGCATTGAAAAATTTTACAGAAATCGTGCAGGATCAAATCAAGTTATTTTCGATTACCCGTTCGAATTCAAAAACCGCAGCAGAAGCTTTGCAAAGTTCCAAACGCTTGACCAAGGCTGGTACCCTGGCAAAGAAGCAATTCTTAGCCCTTATGAGCCACGAGTTGCGCACCCCCTTGAATGCCGTCATTGGATTTGCCGATGTCATTCACAACGAGCTGTTGGGACCCATCGAGAATTCTGCATACACATCCTATGCGAAAGAGATATCCAGATCTGGGCATCGCCAGTTGGAACTTATAAATCGGGTGTTGAAACTCGTTCAAACCGGGTCCCTCGAACTGGAGAAAACCAGATTTGATCTGGTGGAATTGGTGAAAGACTGTGCAGAGATTTTACGCAGCGAACAACTGCACAAGAAAATTGAACTATGCTTAACCCTGCCGTCGGACCCGATTTACATCAAATCAGACCAGACGATAACGCAGCAAATTATCTTGGAGCTTTTTGCGAACTGCATCAAGTTTTCCCCGAACAACAGTAAAATTTACGCCTATGCGGCAACCGACAGCCTGGGCCAAACCGTTTTGACAACCAGAAATCCTGGAAGAATAGAACGAGAGCTGGAACCAGAGTCCGATATCCAAGAAATTGGGGATATCGGCGATGTCTATTCGAGAAAAAAAGACGGGATCGGGCTCGGCTTACCTTTGGTGCAGAAGCTCTGCAACCTGCTGGGCGCGAAGTTCTTCATCGAAAATGAGAACAACAATCTGGTCCAAACAAAGGTCTTTTTCACCAAGAAAAATCAGGCCCCCGGTGCCAGCGAAAGACGCCAAGCGAGTTAGACAAGGTCAGACAAAAGTGCTCTAAAGCGCTTCGCCCCGCACCATGCGAGGCAGGTCTCCAACGACCCCCATGGCGTGGCGCATCAGGAAGTTTTTGGCGGGGGGCAGCCGATTGACGGCTGCCAGCCCAATATCCCGGATGGTGCGCAACGGCGGTACATCATTGGAGAACAATCGAACCAATCCGTCCGTCACGACCGTCAACAGAATGTTATCAAACCGCCGCCGCCGCTCATAGGCGCGCAAGGTCGCCGCACTGCCAACATCCAGGCCCAGTCGATGGCTATCGACGATCACCTCCGCCAGGGCGGCGACATCGCGCAACCCCATATTCAGCCCCTGCCCTGCAATCGGATGAATGGCATGGGCGGCATCTCCGATCAGAGCGAACCGTGTATCAGTATAACGGTCGGCCTGAAGCAGGCTAAGCGGATAGGCAAAGCGCGGGCCCACCAGTTCCAGGTCGCCAAGCCAGTCGCCAAACCGCAACGCCAGTTCCTGCAGGAACGCGTGATCGTCCATCGCCATAAAGCGTTGCGCAAGATCTGTCTGTTCTGACCAAACAATGTTGCAACGATTTTCCGTCATGGGCAGCATTGCAAACGGACCACCGGGCAGGAACAGTTCCACAGCAACCCCGTCATGGGCGCGCTCATGGCGCACGGTTGCGACAATGGATGTCTGATTATACGTCCATCCACTGGTTTTGATGCCCGCTTCTTTGCGGCGCATGGAGAATTTTCCATCCGCAGCAATCGCCAATGACGCATGGATTTCCCGGCCATCCTCCAGAACAACCGTGGCACAATCTGCATCGCGATCAATGCGCACGACGTCGGCGGGTGCGATCAGGGTCAAACCGTCTGTTTCCGCCGCAACCTTCTGCAAGGCCGTGCGCGTGATCCGGTTTTCAATGATCCATCCAAAGGGATCATCACCGACATCGGCGTGATCATAATGCAGGAATAAAGGCGACACACCGCGCAACGGATGACCATCAGCGACACGGATATCCCATATCGGCGATGCGTCAGCGGCCATATGCTGCCACACGCCCGCTGCTTCCAGCACCCTTTTGGATCCCAGGGCAATCGCAGATGCGCGACCGTCATAGGCCAGGTTCAGCACGGATGCCGGGGGTTCCCGATCCACCACGACAACCGATAGGCCCGACCGTGCCAAGGCAATCGCCAGAGTCATTCCCACCATGCCGCCGCCCGCAAAGACAACATCAACACGCTTGTTTGCCATTCGGCCACCCTTCGTCAAACACCAAATCCTTCCGTCAAAGGTTGCGCCATACGACCCGGAAGTCCAGCGTTCGATTGTCGCATTATTTTGCCTAAAAAATATGCAAATTTTATTTTCGGCTATTAATTGGGCATGAAAACTGTATCAAAAATTACCTAACCCTAAATAAATTTTACCTTAATGTATTGATAATTAACAATATTTCAAATTCATGACGGTTTGGCACGCATCTTGTTATTACCAATGCGAGCCTCATGCGTGGTGCAGGGTTCGCGCAAGCGAGCCATCGGGGATGTCGGCCGGGGGGTCGGTGATCATCCGGATGTCCCGAAGACTGTAGCGGCGCGTGGGAGGGAGCAATATCGCTTCAATAGAGAGGGAGCCCTCGGGGAAATCTATGAAACTGATCATGGCGATCATCAAACCCTTCAAGCTGGACGATGTGCGCGAAGCACTGACCGGACTTGGTGTACAGGGGTTAACCGCTACCGAAGTCAAAGGCTTCGGTCGTCAAAAGGGGCAGACAGAAGTATATCGCGGGGCTGAGTATTCCGTGAACTTCCTGCCAAAAGTCAAAATCGAAGTGGTTGTGCCATCTGATTTGGCCGACCAGACCGTCGAAGCAATTCAGAAGGCCGGCAACACCGGTCGAATTGGCGATGGCAAGATCTTCGTCCTCGACGTCGCTCAAGCCGTGCGCATTCGCACCGGCGAGACCGATGCCGACGCGCTTTAAGGGGAGATAATTCGATGATGACCGCATCAATCAAACGTTATGGTATTGCAGGAGCTGTCGCCGCTGCGATCAGCTTTATTGCAATGCCCGCAATGGCGGATGTTCCGCTGGAAACGCAGTATATTTTCAACAGCCTTTCCTTCCTGATGCATGGCTTCCTGGTCATGTGGATGGCGGCAGGTTTCGCCATGCTGGAAGCGGGTCTGGTTCGCTCTAAGAACACTGCGGCGCAATGCCTCAAGAATATCGGTATCTATTCGATCGCCGGTATCATGTTCTACCTGATCGGCTACAACCTGATGTATATGGATGTCAGCGGCTATTTCGGCAGCTTCGCAATTTGGGATGCCGGAACAATCGCTGCTGCAGACACCCTGGAAGGCGGCGAGTATTCCGCTGGTTCAGACTGGTTCTTCCAGATGGTCTTCGTTGCGGCAACAGCCTCAATCGTCTCTGGTACAGTGGCAGAGCGCGTCAAACTGTGGCCGTTTTTCGCATTCTGTGTCGTGCTGACCGCAATCATCTACCCGATCCAGGGTTCCTGGACCTGGGGCGGTGGCTGGCTCAGCGAAATGGGCTTCTCAGACTTCGCTGGCTCTACAATCGTGCATTCCGTTGGTGGTTGGGCAGCTTTGGCCGGTGCCCTTGTCATTGGTGCCCGTAAGGGTCGCTATGGTGACGGCGGACATCCAATGCCCGGTGCGAACCTTCCCCTGGCCACGCTTGGGACGTTTATCCTGTGGATGGGCTGGTTCGGCTTCAATGGCGGCTCTCAGCTTGCTATGGGCACAATGCAGGACATCTCCGACATCGGGACGATCTACATCAACACCAACCTGGCCGCAGCGGCTGGCGTTGTCGTGGCGATGATCCTGACCCAGATCCTGTATAAGAAAATCGATCTGACGATGGCTCTGAACGGTGCTTTGGCTGGTCTGGTCTCTATTACGGCTGAACCTTTGGCACCAAGCCCGATGCTGGCGATCTTCATTGGTGCCGTTGGCGGTGCCTTGGTTGTCTTTGCCGTGCCTCTGCTGGACAAGCTGAAAATTGACGATGTCGTCGGCGCAATCTCGGTCCACCTGGTTTGTGGTATCTGGGGCACGCTGGCGGTTGTCTTCTCCGGTGCGGACTTTGTTGTCCAGTTGACCGGTATTGTTGCAATCGGCGCCTTTGTCTTCGTCACCAGCTTTATCGTCTGGACGGTATTGAAACTGGTGGTCGGTGTCCGCGTCTCTGAAGAGGCTGAAATGCTCGGCCTCGACAAGGCGGACCTGGGCATGGAGGCCTATCCTGAATTTGGTGCGGGTTCGGCTTCTAAGTAAGAAGCCTGACGAAAACAAGGAAACAACCCACACCACACTGTTTCCACCCCGCAAACCTTATCCCCCGAGGAGTTCGCTCTTCGGGGGCCTTTTTTTTGCTTTGCAGCTAGCTGCGAACAAGCGCTGTTATTTTCCTCAATATCTAGTATATGGTACCCTATACACGGATTGGCGCGCATATTGCTTCTAGGGCTAGAAGAGTGAGGTCCTAAGCGAGCGCCAGAAGACCTTGCGGCACAAACAGCAATACGGATCGCGATATGGCCGGGCATCGGCTTGATCAATTGAAGAATTTTCCATTTCGTCGCATCGACGAATTGCTGACCGGCCTGGCGCCGGGTTACCCCCCTGTATTCATGCAAGTGGGCGAACCACAGGCCGCCGTACCTGCCATCGTTGCCCAAACGGTTACACAAACAGCGGCACTGTTTGGCAAATATCCCCCCCCCGCCGGATCGCCTGGATATCGGGAGGCCGTTGCGCGCTGGCTGGAACGTCGATACGGATTACAGGCAAACGCGATCAATGCAGCAGCACAGATTTCTGCCCTGTGCGGATCACGCGAAGGGTTGTTTCAGGCAACCCTGATGGCGATCCTGCGTAAGCGGGACCGGCTGGGCGATACCAGCATCACGCCAACTGTACTGGTCCCCAATCCGATGTATCATGTCTATTTCGGGGGCGCGATTGTCGGCGGCGCGGAACCGATCCTGGTTGATACAGTGGCCGAAAATGATTTCGTCCCGAATTATGCGGCACTGCCGCTGGAAGTATTGGATCGCGCAGCCATCTGTTTCTTTTGCACGCCTGGCAATCCAACGGGTGCAGTTGCAACCCGGGCAGCATTGACAGAAATGCTGGCCCTGGCCCGAAAGCATGACTTCGTGCTGGCAGTCGATGAATGTTATTCGGAAATCTGGTTTGATGCTCCACCGGCTGGCGGCTTTGACGCGGCCCAGGATTTGGGGGGATCGCCCGATAATCTGCTGGTCTTCAATTCCCTGTCCAAACGCTCTGGTTCTCCCGGCTTGCGGGTGGGATTCGTTGCTGGGGACCCCGCCTTAATCGAGCCCCTGCTGATGCTGCGCAGTTATGGCGGCGCGCAGGTGCCAGGCCCCCTGATGGCGGCGGGAGAGGCCCTATGGCAGGATGAAACCCATGTGACCGCAAATCGCGCCCATTACCTCAATTTGGTCGAAATTGCCGACTATCATCTGGGGCGGCTCCCCGGTTTTCATCGACCGGAAGCAGGGGTTTTCCTGTGGCTGAACACGAAAGCCACAGTCGGTGACGGAGAAACGGCGACGCGCCTGCTGTGGCAGCATGCCGGAATCAAGGTTATGCCAGGGCGATACATGTCCCAAACCGACCCGAATACCGGAAAAAGCCCAGGGGATGACTATATCCGCATTGCGCTGGTTCATGATCCGAAAACGGTTGAAGACGCCATGGGGCGCATTGCACAAGTTTTAAGCACACATAACTCGATCAATTGACGACGACACAGAGAGAGTAAGAGATGGTGGCAAAGACACAGGAAAAAGCAGCCTTTCTTCCAGATGGGGCAACTGATTACCTGAAGAAGCGAGGCATTGAATGCCTTGGCATCGGGCTGATCATTCTTGCCTTCGCGCTGTTGACGGCGCTTGTCTCCTATAGCCCTGCAGACCCATCGCCGAATAATGCCACCAGCCAGCCAGTCAGCAATCTGTTGGGGTATCCCGGTGCAAGCATTGCCGATGTCGCGCTGCAAAGCCTGGGCTTAGCCAGCTTCCTGGGATTCCCGCTTCTGGCCGGCTGGGGATGGCGGCTGGTTATGGATCGCGTGCTACCGCGCGCCTGGATCCGACTGGCCCTGACCCCGGCCCTGGCGGCCTTGACCGCCCTGGCACTGGCAACGCTTCCCCGCTATGACGCCTGGCCTTTGGGGGCCGGATTGGGCGGAATACTGGGGGATGTTATCCTCTCTGGAATAAGACCCCTGTTGGTTGGCATTGACCTGTCCTGGATCGGGCTGGCGGCTGCGGTTCCGGCTGTGACTATCGCCTTGTATGGATTTGGCATCACGTTATCAGAATGGCGCACGGTCATTGTGAAATCCTGGGCCGGTGCCAGGCGGGGTGCCGGCGCGCTGCGTAATGCCGACCAACTTGCCCCTGCCCTGAAAGAACTGGTTCTGCGGCGGGGCGATGGCCGCGTAGAGCCAACCCTGGCCCCGGCGATAAAGCGCGCAACGCCGCCGCGCGCCGCACCTTCTGCTCCCCGCGCCCAGCGAGAAGATCGGGTTGAAACACCGGAAAGCCCAAAACCATCCAAACGCGCCACAGAAGAGCGTCAGATCAAACTGGCCCTGCCGCCGCAGGATGGGGAATTCCACCTCCCTCCGTTGGATATTCTGGTCGACCGCCACCCTGATTCAGAGGCACAATCCAAGAATTCTGAAGGATTGGAACAGAATGCCCGCATGCTGGAAGGGGTGCTGGAAGATTTCGGCGTCAAAGGAGAAATTACCAAAGTACGCCCCGGCCCCGTCGTCACCCTGTATGAGTTGGAGCCCGCGCCTGGAACCAAAACCAGCCGCGTGATTGGTCTTAGTGATGATATCGCACGATCCATGTCCGCAATTTCCGTGCGCATCGCAACCGTTCCAGGGCGCAGCGTTATCGGGATCGAACTCCCCAATGCGCGCCGGGAAATGGTGGGCTATCGGGAACTGGTCGCATCCGACACATATGATAAGTCAAAGGCGAAATTGCCCTTGATTTTGGGGAAGGATATTGGCGGCACGCCGGAAGTTGTTGATCTGGCAACCATGCCCCACCTGCTGATCGCCGGGACCACCGGGTCCGGGAAATCCGTGGGCATGAACACAATGATCCTGTCCCTGCTGTATAAGCTGACGCCCGATCAATGCCGCTTTATTATGATCGACCCCAAGATGTTGGAATTATCCGTCTATGATAACATTCCGCATCTTCTGGCCCCGGTGGTGACCGACCCGAAGAAAGCCGTTGTCGCCTTGAAATGGGCGGTGCGTGAAATGGAAGACCGCTATCGTTCCATGTCCAAGCTGGGCGTGCGCAATATCGAAGGATACAACAAGCGCGTTGCCGAGGCGGATCGCAAGGGTGAGGTCATCACAAGGCGCGTACAGACCGGATTTGATTCCGAGACCCATAAGCCGATTTTTGAAGAAGAGCCGCTGGACCTGACCCCCCTGCCCTATATCGTCGTATTGGTCGACGAAATGGCGGATTTGATGCTTGTCGCGGGCAAGGATATTGAGGCATCCATCCAGCGCCTGGCCCAGATGGCGCGTGCGGCGGGGATCCACCTGATCATGGCAACCCAACGCCCATCCGTTGATGTTATCACGGGGACGATCAAGGCGAACTTCCCGACACGGATTTCATTTCAAGTCACCTCGAAAATTGACAGCCGCACAATTCTGGGCGAACAGGGCGCGGAACAATTGCTGGGCAAGGGCGATATGCTGCATATGGCAGGCGGTGGGCGCATCACCCGCGTCCATGGTCCTTTCGTCGATGACACAGAGGTTGAGGCCGTCTGTCAGTTCTTAAAAGCACAAGGTGTGCCGGCCTATGTTGAAAGTGTGACCGATGAAGACGATATGTCAGGGGGATTCGATACCGATGTCAGCGGCGCAAGCTCTCTTTCCGGGGGCAGCGGTGGTGACGACGGTGGTGAAAACGCGCTGTATGACCAGGCGGTTGCCCTGATTGCACGGGAAGGCAAATGCTCTACCAGCTTTGTCCAACGTCATTTACAAATCGGGTATAATCGTGCCGCCAGGATCGTTGAGCGCATGGAAAAGGAAGGGGTCGTCAGTGCGGCGAACCATGTTGGAAAGCGTGAAGTCTTGGTTGGTGATCATTCCCGGTAATCTTAAATACACTGCATCGCACCGCCGAAGCCGCGGCCTATTGGCCGCGCTGATTCTGGTGGCGGGGCTTGGTCTGTCCGGTCAAGTGAAGGCGGAATCCCAGGCCGTCGATCCCAACGCCGCGATTGAACGGCCAGAACAACACCAAATGGGCTCCGTCGAGCAGAAAATTCTGCTGTCAGAGATCGAAAGCTATTTTGACAAAATCAATACGCTAAAGGCGCGATTCCGCCAATTCAACATGGATGGAACTGTGTATCAGGGCGATGTCATGATGGACCGTCCCGGCAAGATGCGCATCGATTATGATGCCCCCCTGCCGTTCAAGATTATCGCAGATGGCACATTCTACATTTTCGTCGATGAAGATTTGAAAGAGGCGAGCCACATTCCTCTGGGGCTGACCCCGGCCTCCATGCTGTTGCGCCAGCCAATGAAACTTGGTGAAGAGCTTACAGTTCTGGATGCCGCCAAAGATAAGGGTTTCCTGCATATCACAGTTGCCCAGAAGGATGCGCCCGATGCAGGGTCACTGACCTTCACATTCTCAGAACAACCGTTGAGTCTGGTGCAATGGACTGTGGTTGATCAGCAGGGCACTGTCACCCGTGTCCTGCTGGAAAATGTACAAACCGGGATTGATTTGGATTCTGACCAGTTCTATTTCGTCAATCCGTGGATCACTAAAAACAATCGATAACCTGCGGTCTTACCCGAACGCATATGCATCCATGGCAAGAACATTATAGCATATGCTGTGATGCAATCTGCGCCCTTGAACAGCAGGATGCCCG
>NZSA01000019.1 GCA_002696645.1 Rhodospirillales bacterium
GGCGGTCAATCCGCCGCCGGATACCTGCCCATTCCGGGTATCGAACAGGATCATTCCGCCCGTTGCCATGAAGCGATTGATACGATCGGCGGTCGGCGCGGTGATCCCCTGTTGATCATCGGAAATCGGCCAATACAACAGCGGATAAAACGACAATTCGTCGCGGTTGATGTCAACACCAACCGGATCGCCGGCCTCCACCGCCGTGCGTTGGCGCAAGATCTCCGTTAAACCGCGCAGACCCGCCGCGCTGACGCGATCAATCTCTGCATCTCCGGTAATGACATAGGCCAAGGTCGTGCTCAGCGCGCCGCTTGGGACCGACTGTGCCGGGGCCGGATAGGGCGCACCCATCCAGATTAGGCCAACCATCAGTGCGGCGGTCGCCACCCCGCCCCGTCGAGGCAGGGATGCAAAGCCCCGAAGGAACACGGTCACCACTGTATCCAGGAAAACCAGAATAAGCGCCGCCAATAACAAATAGGGCGCCAATGCCTGTTCTTCCTCTTTCTCAAACCCCAGTTTCACAGCCCCTTGGGGCAGGGTCGACAGCGGGGTCAGATCAGTCACGCGCGGCCCCAGATTGACCGCCACGCGAATTGCCTGGCTGCCATAGAATCCAGGCGGCGTAGTCGCGGAAACCTGCACTGTATCCAATGCTTCAACATTCAGTGGCCGTGCAGAATTTGGCGGATCCGTCAGGCGACCAAACCCATCCAACATACGATAGGGCGGGGCCAGACCTTGATCACTGGCGGCATCATGAACCCCCCGTCCCAGACTGCTGAGCCGTTCCAGCATACTGACAAACAGGCCGGACAAGGCCATATTCGACCAGTCCGTATTGGCGGTTGTATGAACCAGTACCAGCCATCCCTGACCGCGCTTTTCCGCTGTCACCAAAGGCGTGTCATCTGCCAGCCGCAGCCAGGTCTTGCCATCCAGATCCAGCGAGGGTTCGGCCAGAACCTGCCGTGAAATCGTCACATCCTTGGGAATTGAGATGCCCGCTAACGGGCCATCCGGATTAATGCGGCCGATACGGGCGGGTTCGCTCCACGCCATCGCCCCGGACAATTGCCGACCGCCACTGCGCAACTTCACCGGGATCAGTGGATCATCCACGGCCGCAGCCAACCGCTGGCCCGCAAACCGGATTAACATACCGCCTGTCTGTATCCAGTCATTCAGGGCCGCGCTGTCTTCACTTTCCAGCACCGTCTCATCCGGTAACAACAGGACGGATTGCGGGGTCTTCAACAAGATACCCAGGGGCCCGCGATCAATTGTCCCCAGCGGACGCAAGGCGCGATCCAGAAAATAAACTTCCGACAACAGCGGCAAGGCTTCCCGATTGCCGATATCTGCAATAATCCCAATCGGCCGGCGGCTCCAGCGTTCATCCAGCAAGGCAGTCGCCCCAACGCCAGACCGGTCTTCAAGGCTTAGGCGCGCAATGCTGTTTCTGAGTTCAACCGGCAGGGTCAGCGTTGCCTGTGTTTCGGTTTCTCCAGCCGCAAATTCAGCCTCCTGCCGAAACAGGGGGCGGTCATCATCGCCAAAGGCCAGAACAGCCACGGTTGCCGCCGCCTGCGCCGCCGGACGCCGCAATGTGACCACCAACGCAGCTTCTCCCCGGGCGGGCGGGTCTATCACCATTGGCCCCAAAGACAGATCAGGCGTTAATACCGTCATCGGGCCCAAGGCCGAAATGGCATCGATGAATTCTTCGGTCTCTTGTGTTTCCAACCCGTCGGAGAACCAGAACACATCACCCCGCACATCCTGATCTTGCAGGAGCGCGACCGCATTGGTCATCGCCAGACGGTCCACCGGCCATGGCTTTGGCGTCAGGGCAGCGATCACTTCCTGCGCATCATGGGCAGATAGCAAACGATGCGGTTCCAAAGGATTGCCATCCGCAGGGGGGGCGCCCAGAATCAAATGCACAGGCCGATTGGCCCGATCAGCGGTTTGCAGAAGGGTTGCGGCCCGATCCAGTCGATTTTGCCATTCAGGTGCCGCCGCCCAGCCATCATCCATCACCAGAATAATCGGCCCTTCGCCCGTTAAATCCCAATCGGGGTTCAGCACCGGGCGCGCCGCCGTCGCAATTACCAGCGCCGCAATCGAAAGGCGCAACAATGTCATCCACCAGGGGGCTGCTCTGGGCGTTGTTTCCTCCCCTTTCAATCCAAATAGCAGCCGGATCGCAGGGAAGCGAATGCGCTTTGGCGACGGCGGCATCAATCGCAGCAGAACCCATAATACAGGCAGAATAGCGACGCCCAGCAACATCCAGGGTACGGTGAAGGCCAAGGGACCAAGACTTAACATCCGTGCCGCTACCTCCGTCCTGCGTTCAAGGTATGGGACAGCGCGATATAGATCGCCATCATGGCCTGTTCCGGGGACCGATCCGTGTGATGCACCAAAAGATCCCATCCGGCAGCCCGTGCAGCATGTCGAATGGCATCACGATGCGCGCGGACCCTGTTCTGATAGGATGGGCGCAGTGTCTCGACTTTCTCTGCAATGAATTCGCCTTCATCCTCCATCCCCAGAAAGCGCGCACGCCCGGCGAACGGCAACGTTTCTTCCGCAGGGTCCAGCACCTGAACGGCCAGGCCCCGAACCCGTTGTTCGGCAAATTCCGCAAATCGTTTTTCCCAGGCCGCTGCAGGCCCCAGAAAATCACTGAACAAAAGACCCTGGCTGTATTTCGGCAAATCGACAGATGGCGGCAGGCCGCTGTGATCTTCCGGCATCGCATAAAAGCGCTCCGCCATGGAGCGCAGGCTCAACCGCCCCCCACTGGCGCGCCTGTCCAGGCCCAATAATCCCAAACGCTCCCCACCCCGCAACAGGGCGGCGCTGCTGGCCAACAGCAACAATGCCGCCCGCGCCGCCTTTGTTGATCGATTGGTGGAGGATTTATAGTGCATAGACGCACTGTGATCCGCCCACAGCCAAACGCTTTGCGACGCCTCCCATTCGGTTTCGCGCAGATACAGGTCATCGGACCGCGCGGACCGACGCCAATCAATGGAATGGGCGGAATCATGGGAGGCATAGGGTCTGTATTGCCAGAACGTTTCCCCGGTGCCGACGCGCCGTCTGCCATGGACTCCCTGCGCCACCGTGGCCGCCACCCGTTCTGCCGCAATCAACAGCGGGGGCAGGCCTTCCCCAATTGCTTCAGCCCGCGCAACGCGGTCTGCGGCAGTGACTGGAATAGTCGGGGTAAGAGTGGCGTTCATCGTCTCAGACGCTCGCCTGAACCAGGGCGTCAATGGTGGTGTCGATGTCATGGCCTTCGGCGCGGGCGGCGAAATTCAGCGCCATGCGATGCCGCAGGACAGGCTTGGCCAGGGCGACGACATCATCGCCGGAGGGCGCCAACCGCCCCTGAAGCAGCGCGCGTGCCCGACAGGCAAGCATCAGGGCCTGACTGGCGCGGGGTCCCGGCCCCCAGGACACCCGTTCCCGCACGATATCCAGATCTGTGGTTTCTGGCCGACCGGAGCGCACCAAGCGCAAAATTGAATCCACGACGCCTTCCCCAACCGGTACCTGGCGCGTTAAAGATTGCGCATGGGATAACTGATCGGCGCTTAACTTTTCTTCCACGCTGGCCAGCGTGATCCCGGTTGTCTTCAGCACAATTTCCCGTTCCGATGACAAATCCGGGTAATGAATCTGAATCTGGCACAAAAAGCGGTCCAGCTGTGCCTCAGGCAAGGGATAGGTGCCTTCCTGTTCAATCGGATTTTGCGTCGCCAACACATGGAACGGGCGCGGCAAATGGTGCGTATGACCCGCGACTGTAACCGTATTTTCCTGCATCGCCTGCAACAGCGCAGACTGCGTACGAGGGCTGGCACGATTGATTTCATCACCCATCAGCAATTGCGTAAAGATCGGGCCTGGCAGAAAGCGAAAACTGCGTTTGCCTTTCTCATCCTCTTCCAGCACTTCGGAGCCCAGGATATCGGCAGGCATCAAATCCGGGGTGAATTGAATGCGGCGCGATTGCAATCCCAAAACCTTGCTTAAGGTTTCGACCAGCAATGTCTTGCCCAAACCTGGCACACCAACCAACAGCCCATGACCGCCCGCCAACAAAGTGGTGAGGACCTGATCCACGACCTGATCCTGACCAAAGAAGACCCGGCCGACCTGCTCGCGCACCGCCAACAATTGTTCAGCCACTTGTTCCATGTCTTGCATCAGAACCTGGGCGCCCGCCGCAGCGGAGGCTTTTGCGGCGGCAGATGTGCTGGATTCAAAATTCTGTGTCACCTTAAAGTCTCCCTTATGCGGCAATGGGGGCCTGTCTTTCAAACAGTGCCAAAGGCACACGAAGAATGCCATGACTTTTCAAAATCAAATTTCCCTGTCGCGGCTTGCCTTTAACACTGTGCTCTTAACACTACGTAATAACAGGCATGATGGTTTCCCGGTGCGGGCAATTCACGCCATACTGAGAACCGTTCTTTGCCACCTTAAACAAAGCTGAGGTTCTGACCATGCCGAAACAAGGGCCCCCCCGCAAATCTCTCAAGGAATTGATGAGAACCGGTGAAGGGTTAAGCGGGTTCGACTGGCCGGAAACCTATCGTGATTTCGACATTGCGATCTTGAGAGACGGCACCTGGACCTATCAGGGCGACCCGATCCGGCGGCACAAGCTGTGTCAGCTGTTTGCCACGGTCCTGCAACGTGATGAGGCCGGTCAATACTGGCTGGTCACACCGGGGGAGCGGGGTCACATCACCGTAGAAGACGCCCCCTTTACTGCGGTCGAAATGCGGGAAGATCATGATGAGCAGGGACGTAAAACCCTGTCCTTCCGAACGAATCTGGATTACTGGGTAACGGCGGGAGAGGGTCACGCCATACGGGTGACCGAAAATCCTGAAACCGGGGAACCCGCACCCTATATTGAGGTAAGAGACGGGCTGGATGCATTGATCCTGCGCCCCATCTTTTATGATCTGGTCGCCCGGGCCGAAGAAATTCCTGTTTCAGGCGGCATTGCCCTGGAAATAGAAAGCGCTGGCAGTCGTTTCTGCCTGGGGCGCGTTCCAGAGGCCGCCGCTGATTAAGAGTTGAGGACCGAATGGATATTTTGAGTATCGAAGAACGTTTGCGCCACGCCATGCTGAAGACGCCGACACCGCGCGGGGATTCTGATTTGAATCCCGGTATGCGCCCCTTGCGCCCGGATCTGATTGATGCCGCCGTCCTGATCCCCTTAATCCAGAGAGACGAAGGCCCGACCGTCCTGTTGACCCGTCGCACCGCCCATTTACGCGATCACGGGGGGCAGATCGCCTTTCCCGGTGGGCGGCGCGATATGACAGATGCGAGCCTGATCGAAACAGCACTGCGCGAAACAGAAGAGGAAGTCGCCATTGCGCGCCATCAGGTTCAGGTCCTGGGCGAAATGGTCCCCTATGTCACCCGCACCGGCTATACCGTCACACCGGTCATTGGCAGCATCAATCCCCCCATTACCCCGCGCCCGGAGCCCCGGGAAGTGGACGAGATTTTTGAAGTCCCCTTACATTTCCTGCTGAACCGCGCCAATCATCAGCGGCATTCCCAGGAAGTGGCTGGCGTTAAACGCCAATTCTATGCCATTCCATTTGGGAACTTCTATATCTGGGGTGCCACCGCTGGCATGATCGTCAACCTGACCGACATTCTGGAAACTGTTGCCGAAAAAGCCAAAGACGATACCGTTTCTAACATCGTGTGACGACACCACACAAAAGGGAGTTTACCGGGTATGACCCGCACCATTATCTCCATCCTTATCCCCTTTATCGCACCCTTCATTCTGTATGCGATCTGGGCATGGTTCACCAACCGCAAGAAAGAGGCCCTGGCCGATGGGAAACCCCTGGCAAGCTGGCAGACATGGCCCTGGGCAATCTTGTTTTCCGTCGGCAGTGTTCTGGCAACAGCGACATTGGTCGTTCTGTTTTTCTTTGGCGAACCGGTTCAGGAAGGGCGCTGGGTTCCCCCGACCGTGGTGAATGGTGAAATGATTCCCGGCCATTATGAGCCAATCCCCCGGCCCCCCACTGATGACTAGGGCATTTGATGGTTAAACCGGACTTATTTCTTCCCGACCAGGATTGGATGCAGGACCCCGACTTAATCCGCCTGTTCGACGCGATCCGCACCGCCGGGGGCGACTTGCGCTATGTCGGCGGTTGCGTGCGTGACGCGCTGTTGGGACGCCCGGTTCATGACATCGATATGGCCACCACGCTGGAACCTGTGGGCACCCAGAACGCCCTGACCAGTGCGGGGATCAAATCAGTGCCAACCGGTCTGGATTTTGGCACCGTCACCGCGGTTTTACCCAATCGCACGGTTGAGGTAACCAGCCTGAGGCGGGATGTCGAAACCGATGGCAGGCGCGCGGTCGTCGCCTATACGACCGATTGGCGGGAAGACGCGCTGCGCCGGGATTTCACCATCAATGCGCTGTATGCGGACCAGCAGGGGCGTCTTTCGGATTATCATCAGGGATACGACGACATCATCGCCAAGCGCCTGCGCTTTGTCGGTGATCCTGACACACGCATTCAGGAGGATGTTCTGCGCATCCTGAGATTCTTCCGGTTCCATGCGCAATTGGGCTTCAACCCGTTGGATCCCGATGGTCTGGCCGCCTGCACCCATAACAAGGACCTGCTTGGCACGCTGTCAGCGGAACGGGTGGCGGGAGAAATAATGCGCCTTTTGACGGCGAAAAACCCTGTTCCCGCCCTGATCGCACTACGCGACGGATCGTTTCTGACCCATTGGCTGCCTGAAGCACGGGATATCAACGGCCTGATGCGCCTGATCGCCCAGGATGGTGGGGAGCCCGATTGGATTTTGCGCCTGGCATGCCTGATTCCTGAAGACCCAGACGGCGCAGCGCATATTGCGGACCGGCTGAAACTGTCTGGTGCGGATCGCGCGCGACTGCAAACACTGGCGGCCCCGATAATCGCCCCCCCGGATGCCGTTGCGGCACGCCGGTTCATTTATTCTGTCGGCCCGGTTGCGGCACGCGACCGAGGCTGGATCGGTCTGGCAAGAGACGGGGAGGCCTGGCATACCCTGCTGACCCAAACCGGGGAATGGCACCCAACGCCGCTGCCGATCACAGGGAAAGATGCGCTGGCTCTGGGGATGGAACCGGGGCCGCATATGGGCCGATTGCTGAAAGAGGCAGAGGATCGGTGGATCGAGTCCGATTTCACCCTGTCCCGTACAGCGCTGATCGATTTCATGAAAAAAAGACTGGGGCAACCACAATGACCACCGTGCAAAGAATTTGCTTTTTCGGCGACAGCATCACCATAGGGACCGGCGACATTGCCTGTCGTGGCTGGCCGTCTTATGCCTGTGAACAGGAAGGTGTGGTGCGCGGGCATGATGTCAGTTGCTATAATCTGGGTATTCGTGCGGAAACATCGACGGATATCGCGCAACGCTGGCGGCATGAATATGCACCGCGCCTGCCGGCCCATGTCACCGGTCGACTGGTTTTTATGTTCGGCGTCAATGATTGCGCTGATTTCAATGGAACCGGCGTCAGAGTTCCAAAAGGCGACTCCCTGGCAACGGCGGTTTCCATGCTGTCACAGGCAAAGGACCTACTGCCAACCTTATGGATCGGCATGACACCGGTACGGCGTACGCCCCCTGTGATTTCTCCAGGCCCCGGCGTCACCTATACATTTGATCGTACACGCACGGCAGAATTGAACGACGCCTATCGCACCGCTGCGGCACAGATCGGCATCCCCTATCTGGATCTCCACACCCTGTTGGCGCAGGACCCGGACTGGAACGACATGCTGGATCAGGGCGATGGCGTTCATCCTGACGATGCCGGACATCGCCGCGTGGCAGAACTGGTCACTGAATTTGACGGATGGCGTGCCTGGTTCTGAAACAGCTCAATTTTCTGGGGTCTTAGGCATTTTTTAAAAGATCATACAGAATGGCGATTGCCACCAGGATCGCCGCTAACCGCAACATGGATCGCAAGGAAAACTGTCGCCAGGCGGACAGGCTGTGGCGATCTGACATTTCCTTGCGGTAATCCTGATATCCCTGCCAGGCGGCTTTTTTAATCGGATGTTGATCCGGCTTTTGCGGATGTTGGCTCATTTGTTCTCCGTTCCCTGGAACAGTCGCCGCAGATTGACGGAGGATTTCTTGCCCAGATGTTGCAAATCCTTTTCCGCCCATTTCTGAGCGGCGGCCCGTCCCATATCGCGCAGATGTTTCAGGAATGTCCATTCCGTATTCATCTTTGACGAGGCACCCAGCGTATCCAATTCCTGCTCCCCGATGATATGTACGCGTACGGCATTATACTGCTCGTGGCTCAGCCGTCCTTCTTCCAACAGCCTGGCGACGAAATCAATGGCGCGGAACTCTCTCAAAAGGCTTGCATTAAAGGTGATCTCGTTCACCCGATCCATAATCTCCCGTGCGGTCCTAGGTGCGCCTTTTCGATAGACTGGATTGATCTGCACGATCACCACATCGGAACAGCTCTTGGAGTCAAAGAAGGGAAACAGGACCGGATTCCCCATGTAGCCGCCATCCCAATAGGGAACGCCATCGATCTCCACGGCCTGAAACAAGAACGGCAGACAGGCAGACGCCAGCACGACATCCGCATTGATTTCCTTGCCCTTAAACACCTTCACCCGCCCGGTTTGCACATTGGTCGCAGACAGAAACAGCTTGAATTGATGACAGTTCCACACCGCCTCAAAATCAACCTGAGACTCCAGCAACCCCCGCAGCGGGTTCAGGTTCAGGGGGTTGGTTTCATACGGGGACACAACCCGGCCCATTAAATCGGCCAGGACATAGCCCGGGGAATATTCCAGACTCCAATGCCCCATAAAAACATCCAGCAGGGTGCGCTGAACCGGGCTCCAGCGGCCCAAATCCGCCACCGATTCCCAGAATGTCGCCAAAGCTTCGCGCGCCCCGTCCGGCCCCCCCAGATGAAACCCCTGCGCCAGGACAACGGCATTCATGGCACCAGCAGACGTGCCACTGATCGCCTCAATCTTCAGCAGATTATGTTCAAGCAGATAGTCCAACACCCCCCAGGTAAATGCCCCATGCGCCCCGCCCCCTTGAAGCGCTAGGTTTGCGGGCTTTGGAGCGGCGGTTCCGGTGGTCTTGGGCATCTCTTACTCCTGTAGCAAGGCGCGCAGGCGATACAGCGCGTCCAGGGCTTCTTTGGGGCTCAGGTCATCTGGATTTATCTCCGCCAGGGCAGCGTCACTGGTGCTGGGGCCTTTTGCGGCTTTTGCCGGTTGGGCGGGTTGGCTGGCAACGCGGAACAGGGGCAAATCATCGACCAAACGCGTGACGGCGCCGGATTGTTCACCCTTTTCCAGGGCGCTTAAAACCTCTTCCGCCCGAACGATAACAGCGGCAGGCAAGCCGGCCAGCTTCGCCACATGGATGCCATAGGACCGGTCTGCGGCACCGGGGGCAACTTCGTGCAGGAATACGACTTGATTGTCCCATTCCTTGACCCGCATGCAATGCGGGCTGAGCGCGTCCAGTCGTTCCGACAGGGCGGTTAACTCATGATAATGGGTGGCGAACAGGGCGCGCGACTGCGCCGCCTCGTGCAGATGTTCGACACAGGCCCAGGCGATGGACAGGCCATCAAATGTCGCCGTACCGCGCCCGATCTCGTCCAGGATGACCAGAGAGCGCTGTGTTGCCTGATTGAGGATCGTCGCGGTTTCCACCATTTCCACCATAAAGGTGGACCGACCCCGCGCCAGATCATCCGATGCGCCAACCCGGCTGAACAGGCGATCCACAGCTCCGATATGGGCACGGCGGGCTGGCACGAACAGGCCCGCCTGCGCCAGGATGGCGATCAGGGCATTTTGCCGCAGAAAGGTCGATTTACCCGCCATATTCGGCCCGGTGATCAGCCACAGGCGCTGATCGCGCCCCAGGTCACAGCCATTGGCGACGAAAGAGGCCCCGTCCCCCTGGCTGGCCAGGGCGGCTTCGACCACCGGATGGCGCCCGCCCTCGATGGAGAAGGCCAGAGACCCATCAACCTGTGGGCGGCTGTAATCCCGCACGACGGCCAAGTCCGCGCTGGCGGCATATAGGTCCAGCAAGGCCAGAGACCGCGCGGCAGCGGCAATTTCCCGGTCCCTTTTGCGGGCTTCCTCTACCAGATCATCAAAAATTTCCAACTCGACCGCCAGGGCGCGATCGCGCGCCTCAGAAATGTTGCGGGCCAGTTCATTCAACTCAACCGTTGTATAGCGCACCGCATTGGCCATGGATTGCCGATGGATGAAGGGTTCGCCGATTTTTTCCGCATGTTTTACGGTGACTTCCACAAACCAGCCCAACACATTGTTGTGTTTGATGCGCAAGCCATCAACACCGGTATCCTTGCGATATCCAGCCTCAAGATTGGCAATCAGGCGACGGCCTTCCTCACGCAAGGTCACCTGTTCATCCAGATGCGGTGCATAGCCTTGCGCGATGAACCCGCCATCCTTTGCAGACAAGGGCGGTTCCGACTTCAAGGCGCGGGTATAGCGGTCGATCAATACATCATGTCGTCCCATATCCAGCACAGCCTGGGCAATTTCCATGGGTGGCGTTTCTGACCCCAGCAGCGCCTTGATCTTGTTCGTTAAGGCCAACCCATCCCGCAGGGCCAGCAAATCCCTGGGCCCACCGCGCCCAACGATCAGGCGACCCAGTGCCCGTTCCAGGTCTGGGGCGCCCTTCAGGATATCGCGCAGATCATTGCGCAGGGCCTCATTTTCCACAAAGAAACTGNCCGCATCCAGCCGNTCCCCAATCCCGCCCGGATCNGTCAGGGGCGCAGACAGGCGCTGCGCCAACAGACGCGCGCCCGGGCCTGTCACGGTGCGATCCACCGCCGCCAACAGGGTTCCCGTCCGGTCCCCGGTCAAACTGCGGGTGATTTCCAGATTACGCCTGGTTGCGGGATCGATTTCCAACAAGGCCCCCACCGCCAGACGCATCGGCGGTTCCAGCCGGGGCAGTTTGCCCACCTGCGTCAGATCCAGATATTCAACCAAGGACCCCAATGCTGCCAATTCTGCACGATCAAAATCACCATAGGCATCCAGGGCAGACACCCCAAAGGTATCCTTCAACCGTCGTTCGGCATTGGTGGAATCGAATCTGGAATCCGGTAAGGGCGTCAGGCGATCCCGCCATTCCCGGAACATCTCGTAGAACTGGGAGTCTTCCGCGACCAGCTTCTGGCCCAGAATCAACTCTCCCGGCGCGATCCGTGACAGGGCAGATGCCAGGCCTGCAGCCTCAACAGGCTGACACATTAACTGTCCGGTCGACATGTCACACCATGCCAGGGCATAGCCATCGCCAGCGGTGCGCGCCAGCGCGGCCAGATAATTATGAGACCGGGCATCCAACAGCGTGTCTTCGGTCAGGGTGCCCGGCGTCACGACCCGCACAATGGCCCGGTTGACGACAGATTTCCCNCCCCGCTTTTTCGCCTCTGCCGGGTCTTCGGTCTGTTCACAGACCGCGACCCGGTGACCCTTTTTAATCAGACGCGACAGATAGGTTTCCGCCGCATGCACCGGGACGCCGCACATCGGGATGTCTTCCCCCAGATGCTGGCCCCGCTTTGTTAAGGCGATATCCAGGGACGCCGCAGCCTCTTTCGCATCATCGAAGAACAGCTCATAAAAATCGCCCATGCGATAGAATAACAGGCAATCCGGATGCGCTTCCTTAATGCCCAAATACTGGGTCATCATCGGGGTCATCTGGACGCTATTGTCTGCCGGTTTGCTCATGGGGCCAGACTAGCGATGTGACGCCTAACGGGAAAGACTTGATCCACCTATTATGGTGTCACGCGCACCGTATAGGTCAGAACCGTTTCCCCCTGTGCCGGAACCGGCACGATCCAGCGAACGCTGTCGGCAGCTTTGGCTTCCGGTTCAATCGACGCATCAGAAATTGACCATTTCTGACCATATACTGCGTCAACCAAAGTGACCTCAACAGGCGTGTCGCGACCATTCTTCAGGGTAATTTCATGGGTTGCACGATAAGGGTCCGGCCGGCGGTCCTGGCCGATCCCTGTTGTCTCATAGGAAACGACCTTACGCGCCGCTGTGACATCAAAAGCCTGGCCCAGGGACAGTTCCGCCGTGGCCCCGATGGGCAGGTGGGATATCGTGTCTTCCCCCAGAATAACCGCTGGCGCGGTCGGGCTGTCTGCAGCCAAAGACCCGTAAACCCGGACTGGCCCGGCAGGCAGAGCCTTGGCCAGGGGTCCATCCTTCCCATTCTTAAAGGACAGGCGCACGCTGGGGCGCAATCCTTCCACCGTGCCGGGTTGTCCCGGATGCACCATACCGCTGCCATCCAGGCGATATTTCATTGTTACCGGCAGGGTAACGGGATTCTGCAGGCTGCGTCGCACTGTCAAATCGCGCGGCAGATCGGTGACGCCGGGCACATCATAAATATGCACATCCCCCAATGTCGCTTCCCTGGGGGGACCGCCCGCGGCTGAATCCTGCGCAACAGACATCATTACCGCCGGTTGCGCCCGTTGGACCAGCATTTCCTTGCGCATAGGCGCAACACGGTTTGTTTCCCCCGCGACAAGACGCAGAATGGCCTGTGTAAAATCGCGGTCAGTGTCATTGGTGATCAGATAATGCCCGCTTAATGTCAGGCTGGATTGATCCGCATTCAAAACCGCCGTGTAGTCTGCCGACCAGGACAGATTGGGCGTGACATAGCGTATATCGACAGGCTGTTCACCAGACAGGTCCGCTTTCGGTTCCGCCTGAATTTCCAGGCCGCCCGTCATGCCGTCTGGCAGGCGATCCAGGGCCAGGCGACCATTGGGTGGCATTGCCTCGTACCGATCCCCGACTTTCAAAATCAGGCCGCCGTCGACATTAACCAATGTGCCCCGGATTTCACGTTCCGCACCGGAATCGCCAACTGGCACAAGCCAGCTGATTTCCTGACCCACCGACCGCGCCAACAGGCCTTGTGGGGACAGCGTATCCTGGCGAATCGTGATGCTGTTCGCCGGTTCTGTGCCAATCACAATCGACAGGCTGGACATATCCAGGGCTTCTGGCAGATGGGGCAAAGAAACCCGCTGACCTGCCGTGCCCAACAAAACACGGCGCTGCTCAGAGACAACCGACAGACCATCAGAATAGACCGATATCTGGGTATCAGCGACCGGGGCCGGAACAGACACGGTTTGGGCATGGGCGGTATGGGCAACCAAGATCAGCCCCAGAAAGGCTGAGCGAGTGGCAAGCTTCTTCATAATCAAAGGATCCCGTTGGCTTTCAAGAAATTCTGGAACAGACGCGGCGCGTCTGGCGTGGGGACATAATGATCCGCGATTGTGGCAGCTTTAGGACCCCAGGACTCGGTCATGCATCGATCCGATGCTTCGGGATGAAACTGCACCGANATCCAGCCCNGNCCATAATCCAGCGCACAGTTTGGAATATCGGTTGCGGTCGCCAGAACGACGGCCTGCGGTGGGGCGCTGCTGACATGCTCTTCATTTCCAAAATTGAACCGGGGGACAACACCATCGAATAAATAGCTGTCCCGACCCGCCTCAGTCAGATTGATCGGCAAGGTGCCAATTGCTGGTTCGCCAGGAAGCCCTTCGACGGTTCCTCCCAGAACCTGGCTCATCAATTGATGACCGCCGCATACACCAAAAACCGGGACCGGATAATCCGCATTGCGTATCGCATACAACCATGCGCGGATTTCATGCTGCCAGGGCAAGTCATCATGGACGGAATGAAAACTGCCCCCAATCACATAAGCATCCCCTTCAGAAGGATGCGGCAGGGGTTCTCCATAGCATATCCGCCGCCCCTCATAGGCGATTTTCTCTAACAGGCCCAAATCCGCCAGCATATGTTCAAACCACAGGATTTCATTATCCCCGCCCGGCTGATTGGCGAAAATGGCGGGATCATAACGACCAGGCGCGCCCATCTGGGCCAGGAAGATCAGTTTCTTTTTGGCTGTCATAAGAAGGCAGGTTTCCTATACGGCTTGTCTTGATTTCAGCGCTGTCGCCAGCGTCCCATCATCCAGATAATCCAACTCTCCCCCAACCGGTACCCCATGGGCCAGGCGGCTGACGGACACACCGGATTGTTCCAGCCGTTCCGTGACATAATGCGCCGTGGTCTGCCCATCCACCGTCAGGTTGGTCGCCAGGATCACTTCTTTAACCGGGGACTCCGGCCCGACGCGATCCAGCAGTGTGCCGATATTCAAATCTTCCGGCCCGATTCCGTCAATTGCCGACAGAACCCCGCCCAGCACATGATATCGCCCCCGAAAGACGCCTGTACGCTCCAAAGCCCACAGATCGGCGACCTGCTCCACAACACAGATGGTCGCGCTGTCGCGGCCCTGATCTGTGCAGATTGAACAGATCGGGGCTGTGTCCAGATTGCCGCACCGGTTGCAGGTCTGAATTTTCTCGGCCGCATCCGCCAGGGCCACAGCAAGCGGCTGCATCAGGCTTTCCTTGCGCTTGATCAANATCAGCGCGGCCNGCCGGGCAGACCGTGGACCAAGCCCCGGCAAGCGTGCCAATAACTGGATAAGCCGTTCTATTTCCTGCATGATTTCCTATTTTAGATTGATCATAAAACTCAATCGAAACCACGATCAGCCCGACATTATGTCACCCCGGACGTGATCCGGGGTCCAGGGCAACTGGCACCCAACGGGTCTGGCTGCTCTGGAGTCCCGCTTTCGCGGGAATGACGGAGACTCATCATTCCCTTAAAAAGGTAGTTTCATGCCCGGCGGCAGTTGCAGCCCCCCCATCAATTTCTGGGTTTCGTCCCGCATCCGCTCGTCCGCCTTTGCCTTTGCATCATTCACGGCAGCGACGATCAGATCTTCCATCACTTCTTTTTCCGCAGGATCAACCAGGCTGGGATCAATGTCCAGGCGGCGTAACTCGCCCTTTCCCGTAATCGTGACACTGACCAGTCCACCCCCGGCGCTGCCCTGCATTTCCAGATTTTCCATCTGGGCCTGCATTTCCTGCATGCGCGATTGCATTTCCTGGGCTTGCTTCATCATTGAACCAAGATTCTTCATCATACCCTCATTTCAATGGTTAGAGATCGTCTTCCGGATCAAAAAATTCCGACTCTGTGAAATCTGGGGCATCGGGATCTTCTGGCAAGTCATCGGAACGACCATTCACCCCTGCCGGTCCGTCCAGACCCAAACCGTCCAAGCCAGAGGACAGGTCCGATTCAGCCGCTGTCACGCGGGTGATCTGTGCGCCGGGAAAGGCCTTTTTCACGGCTTGAACCAGCGGATCCTTTTCTGCCCTGTCCCGACGGTCCAGATCAGCCTGAGCCTCCTGCTCCGCCAGAGTGATCGCGCCTTCCTGATTGGAAATACTGACCACCCAGCGCGTGCCGGTCCAATCGCTCAGCATTTTTCCGATCTGCCCGTGCAGATCTGACGGAGCATTGCGGCCCGGCCGAAATTCCAGGCGCCCCGGTTCGAAATGCACCAAATGAACGTCGCGCTTTAGATTGCTGGCCAGAATGCCCTTTCGCTTTTCTTCAAACAGCGCGACGACATCCAGAAATGTCTTTGGCAAAGCTGTATCAGCCTGTTGCGCGGATATCGCAGGGCTTCCCTGTTCCTGTGCCACCGCCGCAGTGCCCCGCCCGCCCCGAATGAGGGTTGGTTGCATCATCGCAGAGGTGCCCCCACCGGAGCCCCCCCCACCGGAGCCGCCTGACCCCCCACCAGCACCAGAGCCCGGCTGGAAATCCTTCAATTTGGCAACCAGATCACCAGGCGTCGGCATATCCGCCACATGGATCAAACGGATCAGCACCATTTCCGCCGCCTGGATCGCAGAGGGGGCCGCGCGCACCTCTCCCAATCCTTTTAACAACATCTGCCAAGCGCGCGCCAACACCGGCAGCGACAGGCGCTGGGCCATATCCTTGCCTCTTGTGCGTTCCAGTTCTGCCGTGGTCGGCCGGTCCAGGGCTTCTGGCACCAGTATGGCCCGCGTCAGAAAATGCGTGATATCCAACAGGTCTTCGATCACAACGACGGGATCAGCGCCAACGCCATATAGTTCGTCCAGCAAAGCCAGCGCCGTCTTGGCATCGCCCTGAATTGTCGCGTCAAACAGATCATATATTCTGCCACGATCTGCCAAGCCCAGCATGTCGCGAACCTGTTCCGTCGAAACAGACCCCGCGCTGAGTGCAATCGCCTGATCCAGGATCGACAAGCCATCCCGCACCGACCCGTCTGCTGCGCGTGCAATCATGCCCAGCGCGTCGGGTTCAATCGTCACGCCTTCTTTCTGGGATACGCCCTTAAAATGCGCCGCCAACTGATCCACCGGCACCCGGCGCAGATCAAAGCGCTGACAGCGAGACAGAACGGTGACCGGCACTTTTCTGATTTCTGTCGTCGCGAAGACAAATTTCACATGCTCTGGCGGCTCTTCCAATGTCTTCAACAACGCGTTGAACGCGTTCTTGGACAACATGTGAACCTCATCCAGCACATAGACTTTATAGCGGGCAGAGACCGGGCGATAGCGCACCCCGTCGATCAGTTCACGAATATCATCCACACCCGTGCGCGACGCCGCATCCATTTCTATGACATCAACATGGCGGTCTTCGGCAATCCCGACACAATGCTGACACACGCCACAGGGATGCACGGTTGGGCCCCCAGTGCCATCGGGACCGATGCAGTTCAGCGCCTTGGCAACGATGCGCGCTGTTGTCGTTTTGCCCACGCCGCGCACACCAGTCAGCATAAAGGCCTGGGCAATCCGCCCCGCCTCAATCGCATTGGTCAGGGTGCGGACCAGGGCTTCCTGTCCGATCAGTTCATCAAAATTTGACGGGCGGTATTTCCGCGCCAGCACGCGATAGGCCTTGCTGTCGGCCTTTTGCGGCGCAGCCGGTGTCACAGCCCCTGTTGAGGGGGCCCCAATTGATTGGGTCACAGGTTGGGGCGGCTCATCCAGACCCAGGCCAGGACCGGGGGGAGGCGCGTCGGTTTCAAAGGGTGGGTCGTCATCATCGCTCATACCCCCATCATCGCAAGGCGACGGGTTGCGCACAACCGTCAAAACCGCTTCAGCGGCTTTGTGAAATCAACTTTTTTGACTTGAATTCGGGGGAGAAGGCGGAAGACCGACGTTAAGCGACCCGGGCGAAAATCTCGTTGCGGCTGCTTCCTTCCGGACCTGACCGGGTTGGCGAGGCGCCCGTCCACCGTCGGCCTTCCTGCCGCCTTATATCGGCGCAAGGGGCGGGAATGCAAGAAAATTCCCAAATTGAGACCAAGATGAGGAGGAACAAGCATGCATGGCCAATCGAGCCAATCTTCGGATCGACGACATATACTGATTTGTAATTCTCAACTTTCCTGGGACACTTTTGTGTAACGCGTTGAAAAACCACATTCTGATCTTTTTTGTTGCTGATCCCAAGCCCGACCCGCGATCCTGGCGGATATGGACCTTTGGCGCGTTCGGCACTGAAAACAGGTCGTGCTCGGCATGACGGATTGGGCGTGAAGCAGGTGCTGTTTGACCATATTTCCCATACCCATCAAACTTCTCTAAATTGCGAATGAAAACGCCACTTAAATATACATTCATGAAAGTTATGGGCTATATGAGGATTCGTGGCTCGCTCAGGGTGACTTTTAAGGATTCAGTATGCCAACAGTGCTTGAGTTAACACAAATGCCGGGGTTCAAAGAAGTCGTTTCATTTGTCGACAATGAAACCGCCCTTGGCGACCCTCAATACATAAAAATCAAGAAGGCTTTTGATTTCTGGCAGTCATTACGGGAACATGGGCTTCCGTCCAGATCCCAAATTGATCCTGTCGCGCTGGGTGCAGACATCCTGCCGCATGTCGTCCTTATCGACGTAATTGATAATGGAAAAGACTACTGTTGGCGCCTATTCGGATCGCGCCACGAAGTAGAGCATGGCGTTAATCTTAAGGGTAAAACCCTCTCCGAGATTTCTAAAAAGGATGACGTTTCGGTGCAGTTCAAGATTCTTCTAGACGCCACCATAAACAATGGCTGTGCACGGTTTTTTAAAATCTCTTATTCAAACAGCAACGATGTTACGCGAACCGCGGTCGGGGCCATGATGCCGCTTTGGAGTGAGGGCCCAACCCCTTCAGGCTTGTTTGGTGTGGCAGATTGGATTGCTCCACCTGTTTCCTCCTAAAGCCCCTCAATGCCATCCTGGACTTCGATCAATGTCGGGCCCTTGGCGGCAAAAGCGGCTTTCAGGGCGCTGCTGATTTCTGAAACCTTGCCGGGTTTGGTATAGGACCAGCGGAATGCTTTTGCCAGATATTCGAATTCGGGCGGTTCTGGTGTGACGCCAACAGTGCGGATATTGCGGTTGACCATGTCGTCGCGGATTTGCCCCAAAGCCCGATTGTTCCAGACCAGGGCGACAATGTTCAGCCCCTCTTCTGCTGCGACTGCCATTTCTGGGGCCGTGTATAAAAACCCGCTATCGCCTGCGATTGCCAGAACGGTGCGATCCGGTGCGCCAATCTTGGCGCCAATGGCCGCAGGCAGCGCATATCCCAACGTGCCATAGCCCGATGGATACAGGAATCTTCCCCCTTTGGGGATTTTGAAGTGATTGATCGCGGAATAGATCACCTGGGTCATGTCACCGACCAGTATGGATCCTTCCGGCAGAACAGCTTCGATTTCATCCAGCACCGCATGATGTTTCTTTTCCAGATGCGGCAGGAAGCCCGTGGATGGACGCCCCTTATACGCCAGCACCCGCCCGGCCCCGTCACGCTCGCCCCCCATCGGGCCCAATGCGTTTAACAAAGAATCCGCTGCCAGCGCAGCATCCGCCCGAATGGCGACCGTGGCAGGGTGACGGGCATCGAACTCCGCCGCATCAATATCGATACGGATCAATTTTCCAGGCAGAGTGACCACATCGCTGTAGCTGTTATTGGGCGACAGTTCCGTGCCGATTGCCAGAATAACATCGGCATCTGCCAGAATTTCATCCCCGATGGAAGAAACCAACAGGCCCCCAAGCGAAAGCGGGTGATCATTCGGCACGATATCGCGCCCCAGAATGGTTCCCAGAATTGGGCAGTCCAGGCGTTCTGCCAGCGCCAGAACCTGATGTGCGGCACCCCGCGCGCCGCCCCCGATCAGGATCAAGGGGCGGTCGGCCTGATCCAGCAGCATCGCGGCTTCTTCAATTGCCTCGGACTCCGCCTCAGGTTTCGACGCGGCGGGATGGGGGCTCCATTGCAGCCGTGTCCGTTCAGCCAGCATATCCAGGGGCAGTGATAAATGGACGGGCCGGGGGCGCTTGCTTTCAAACACATCAAAGGCCCTGGCCACCAGACCAGGCACTTCTTCAGGATCTGTCGGGGTTTCAGAAAAGGCACAAAGGGGGCGCGTCACAGCAGCCTGATCGGTGATTTCGTGCAGACAGCCAATGCCCTTGCCCAGCGTGTCGCGGGTATTTTCGCTGCTGACGATCAACAGAGGCACGCTGTCACTGAACGCCTGACCCATCGGGGTGGCGCAATTTGTAACCCCCGCGCCGGTGATCAGGAAGCACACGCCCGGCTTACCGGTCACCCTGGCATAGCCATCCGCCATGAATCCGGCACCTTGCTCATGCCGGGGCAGAACGTGACGGATCGTGCTGCCCGCAAACCCCCGATACAGTTCCAGATTATGCACGCCGGGAATGCCAAAGACCGTGTCGACGCTGTAATCTTCCAACAGTCGTACAAACGCCTCGCCGCATGTTGGTCTGAATTGCATGATCACCCCCCCACGTTATTCCGTGCCATTTTGATCCGACACCTTAGACCGCGAAACCATCCCTTTCCAAGCCTGTTTGCACCGGAACAATCCCATACAGGCTGTGCAAGGACTGACGATGAAACGATTTCATCTATCTGTGAAATAATTTATGAAATACAATGCCTTACCCTGATCTTTGTTAGTTCTTGTCAATGTTAATCACCGCTTCTAGGCTGATAGCAACAGTGGGTCGCAAAGGGATCGGATCGGCATGAAAGAACACGCGCGCGTCGTCATCATCGGGGGCGGGATGATGGGCTGTGGCCTGCTGTATCATCTTGCGCAAGAAGGCTGGACAGACAGCCTGTTGATTGAAAAGGGGGAGCTGACATCCGGCTCTACCTGGCATGCGGCGGGTCAATGTCCCAGCTTCATCGCTGATTACAACATGGCGAAAATCCATCATTATGGAAATACGCTGTATCCCAAACTGGAAGCGATGACAGGGCAATATGTCTCCTGGCATGGCTGCGGCGGGCTACGCTTCGCCACCAATCAGGCGGAGATGGATTATTTCAAGAAAGTTGAAGGAACGGCCAAGCTGATCGGGTTCCGCATGCAGGTTATCGGCCCCGATGAGATCAAGGCGATCAACCCCCATGTCGATACGACCGGTGTTCTGGCGGCTGCCTGGACGCTGGATGACGGCCATGTTGACCCGGCGGGCTGTTGCAATGCGCTGGCAAAGGGCGCGCGCGATAGGGGTGCAGAGATTGAACGCCGGAACCGCGTGCTGAATGTCGTGCAATTGCCCAGCGGCGAATGGCAAGTGGTGACAGAAAAGGGAACCGTGACCTGTGAACATGTGGTCAATGCCGGGGGCTGTTATGCGCGGTTGATCAATCAGTGGGTCGGGTCCGATGTGCCGATAACCAATATGAAGCACCATTACATCGTCACCGAGCCGATCCAGCAATTCATCGACGCTGATGTTGAAATGCCGGTGATGCGCGATCCCTATCCGTCGGCCTATTACCGGCAGGAGCAAAAATCCGGCCTGATCGGCATTTATGAGACCGAGGGGTCCCAGGAAGCCTGGGCGGATCGGGGTGGCTATCCGGAATGGGACAGCGAGAATGAGCTGTTCACCGACGAATTAGACCGCATCAGCCCCTGGGTGGAACGAACCCTGGAACGCATGCCGATCTGGGGCGAAAGTGGCATCAAGCGCATCGTCCACGGCGCCATTCCCCATACGCCAGACGCCAATCCTCTGTTGGGTCCAACGGCGGGCCTGCGCAATTTCTGGCAATGCTGTGGCTCGTCTATCGGCATCGCCCAGGGGGCGGGCTGTGGCAAGTATCTGGCGCAATGGATCGTGCATGGCCAAAGTGAGATCAACATGGCGGGCCTGGACCCACGCCGGTTTGGTCGCTGGGCAGATGCGGATTATGTCCGCGCGCGCTCCATTGAAGATTATGAACATATGTATGCCCTGCATCTGCCCGGCGAAGAACGCCCGGCCGGGCGCGGGAAGCGCAAATCCAGTCTGTATGATATTCTGGCGGAAGCGGGTGGCCTGTACACCACCGCTTCGGGCTGGGAGCGGGTAAAGTATTACGCGCTGGACGGTCAGGACGAAGAACCGGGCTTCCGCCACAACAACGCCTTCGATGCCGTGGCGAAAGAATGCCGCCTCGTCTCCGAAGGCGTGGCACTTGCCGACCTGTCTTCCTTTGCCAAATTCGATGTCAGCGGCCCCGATGCCCCGGCGATGCTGGAGCGGGTTTTTGCCAACCGCATGCCACAGAAAATCGGCGGAATCGCATTGGCTCATATGCTGAATGACGATGGGGCGATCGAAGGCGAAGCAACGGTCACGCGGCTGGGCAAGCATGCCTATTACATCCTGTCCGCTGCGGCTGCTGAGGACCGCGATTTCGATTGGCTGGGCCAGCATATCCAAGAAGGTGAAGACGTCACCGTCACCAATGTTTCCCAGACCTATGGCAATCTGGTTCTGGCGGGGCCAAAGGCACGGGATGTGCTGTCCCAGGTGACGCGCGCAGATTTATCCAATGAAGCCTTCCGCTGGCTCACGGCCCAGGAAATTACCATTGCAGGGGCGACGATCCGGGCATTGCGGGTCAACTATATCGGCGAATTGGGCTGGGAACTGCACTGCCCCATGGCGGTCATGCCTGCGGTCTATGAGGCCCTGATGAAGGCGGGGGGCCCCTATGGCATCGGGCATTTCGGCACCTATGCCGTCAACGCCCTGCGCATGGAAAAGGCCTATCGCGGCTGGGGCTCGGAACTGACCAATGAAATCACCCCCATTGAGGCCGACATCGAACGCTTTGTGAAGTTTGATAAGGATTTCATCGGCAAGGCCGCGACCTTGCAGCGCAAACAGGACGGTGCTCAGGGACAGATCATCTATCTGGAAGTCGAGCCCGGCGACAGCGACACGACCGGTGGCGAAGCCATCACGGTGGGAGAGGGTCAAGTCATCGGCCTGACCACATCGGGCGGCTATGGCCACCGCACCGGCAAAAGCCTCGCCTTCGCCTATGTTCAGCCCGCCTATGCAAAGCCTGGCACAGACATGACCGTCTGGATTCTGGGTGAACCCCGCAAGGNCAAGGTGNTGGCNGANCCTGTCTATGANGCNGNGAATGCAGCCCTGAAGACCTAACGCCCAAGAATTGTCATGCCGGACGTGATCCGGCATCCAGAGCCACCCGCCCCACTCTATACCTGCCGCCCCTGGACCCCGGATCAAGTCCGGGGTGACGGGCCTGAGCCGGCATCCAGGGCCAATCGTGCGACTTTCTATTTCTGTGGCCTGACTATCAATCTGCGCGGGCCTTTATGACAAAAAGCTCAACACTTTTTGACCCCAGAAGTAGCAAAGTGAATTTTATTAAATTTTAACTATTGTTTGTCGAAAATCCCTTCCCCATCTGACAAATCCGGAGCAATTCCGCGACCGGTCAGAAGCAGTATTAGGAGGCCAGATCATGGCTGGGAAGTTTGAGATTTATAAAGACAAAGCGGGTGAATTTCGGTTCCGATTGAAAGCAGGGAACGGGGAAATCATCCTTGCCAGCGAAGGCTATACAGCAAAATCTGGCTGCGAAACCGGAATTGCATCGGTGAAGACCAATGCACCGCTGGATGCGCGTTATGAGAAAAAAACAGCGACGAACGGCCAGTACTATTTCAATCTGAAGGCCGGCAACGGGGAAGTCATTGGCACCAGCGAAACCTATGTATCCACCCAGGGTCGCGATAATGGCATTGAATCCGTGAAGAAAAATGCACCTGACGCGGAAATAGACGATTTGACCTGATTGATCGAAATACTCAATCCGAGGAGAAGCGACAGCCGCGCCTCGAAGGATCGGATGCTGGAAGCACTGGACTTACAGGCCATCCTTCGAGACGGCGCTGCGCGCCTCCTCAGGACGAGGAGGGCGCGGACCGCAGCAGCGTTCTCTACTTATACGGATCCGCCGCGTCTCTTAAGCCATCGCCCAGGAACTGGAAGGCCAGCACGACCAGGATAACCGGGGCGGCGGGCCAGAGGAGCCAGGGGTAGAGGGCGACCGCGTTGAAGTTTTGCGCTTCGTTCAACAGCACGCCCCAACTGGTGATGGGCGGCTTCAGGCCAAGGCCTAAGAAGCTGAGTGCGGTTTCGCCGAGGATCATGCTGGGCACGGCCAGCGTTACCGAGGCGATCAGATGGCTGGTGAAACTGGGCAGTAAGTGCTTGCCGATGATGCGGGTCGGTGTGGCGCCCATCAACTGAGCGGCGACGGCGAAATCCTCTTCTCGCAGGGCCAGCAGTTTGGAGCGCACGGCGCGCGCCAGTCCGGGCCAATCCAGCAGGCCCAGAATGACGGTAATCCCCAAGAACACCACGATGGGTGACCAGTTGACCGGCATGGCCGCAGACAGGGCCATCCAGAGCGGCAATGAGGGGAAGGAGCGGATGACCTCAATCACGCGCTGGACACACCAATCCACCATGCCCCCGAAATAGCCCGCCATACCGCCAAGCGTAATGCCCAGAACGAAACTGATCGTCACCCCGATCAGCCCGACCGTCAGCGAGATACGCGCGCCCTGAATGATGCGGGACTGAATATCCCGGCCCAGCCGGTCGGTTCCCAGAAAGAAGAACTGACCCCCGGCGGCCGGACAGACCAGATGGAAATTGCTTTCAAACAGGCCCCAGAATTCATAGGTCGACCCGGCATAATCATCGCTGGTGCACAGAAAGCGCAGTTTCTGAGGGTTGCTGGTATCTTCCGTATAGTCCCAGCGCAATTCCTCCATATTCAGTTTCACATCATAGGGATAGACATAAGGCCCGATGAGGCTGCCGTCATGAAACAGGCGCACTTCCTGCGGCGGGGCATAGATGAAATCCGTATGCCGGTGGGTGAAACTGTAGGGCGCGATCACCTCTGATATCAGGATCGAGGCATAGACCAGAATCAGATAAATCCCGCTCCACAACGCCAGTTTGTGACGGCGGAATTTCAACCACATCAACCGCCATTGGGAGGAGAGGTAATATTTCTCCTGCTCTGGCGTAAGCAGCGTTGCGGCCTGGGCATCAAACGGGGCCTGGCTGACAAAATGATCCAGCGGTTCTGGCTTGCGGGCGTCTGGCGTGTTTGCAGTGCTATCGCTCATTTCGTTGCCTCCGCACCCAGGCGTATTCGGGGATCCAGCACCGCCAGCGCCAGATCAGACAGTAAATTCCCCAGCACGGTCAGCAAGGCCAACACCATCAAAAAGGACCCCGCCAGATACATATCCTGAGTCTCCAAAGCCCGCAGCAGCATCGGCCCAGTGGTTTCCAGACTCAAAACGATAGAAACAATGGCAGAGCCTGAAATGATCTCAGGCAGAATATTGCCGATATCCGCGATGAAGGGATTGAGCGCCATGCGCAAGGGATATTTAAACAGGGCCTTGCGGGGCGATACGCCCTTGGCCCGCGCGGTGACGACATATTGCTTGTGCAATTCATCCAGCAGATTAGCCCGCAAACGACGGATCATGCCCGCCGTACCCGATGTACCGATCACGATGACGGGCACCCACAGATGCTGTAACACGCTGACAAATTTTTCCCAGCTCATCGGGGCATCGCGCAATTCATCATCAACCAACCCACCAATCGATGCACCGGTCCATTGATTGGCCAGATACATCAACACCAGGGCCAGCAGGAAGTTGGGCGTCGCCAGCCCGATAAATCCAACCAGGGTCAAGGCATAATCCCCTGGGGAATACTGATTTACCGCCGAATACACCCCGATGGGGAAGGCCACAATGTAAACGAAAATGATGGTGACAAAGGAGACCAGAATGGTCAGGAACATGCGGTCGCCCACGACATCAGCCACCGGCAATTCATATTCAAAGGAATAGCCCATATTGCCTTCCAGCAATATCCCCTTCATCCACAGCAGATATTGCTTCCACATCGGCTCGCCAAAACCGTAATTCTCGCGATAGAAGGCCAGAACCTCCTCACCGATCTGCTCTCCGCGATCCTGATATTCCTGAATCAGCGTGGTCAGATAGTCCCCAGGGGGCAATTGAATGATGATGAAGACCAGAATGCTGATGATCAGCAAGGTCGGTATCATCACCAGAAGGCGACGGACGATGTAATCCAACATAATACGAACTTCCCCCAAACGCCCGCGACCGGGACCTGTCTGTTTTAAATCGACATCACCACGCCTATTCCGCCGCCTGGGCGGTTAGGGAGTCCTTGTCCCAGAAAAAATAATCCATCCCGTATAACCCAAAATGTGCGCCCGGGTCCCAATTCCACAAACCTTCGACCGGAATATTGCGCAAGCCTTTCGCCACCACGACGGGCTGCAGCACACCGGCAACCAGCCCGATGGTTGGCAATTGATCCGCGTGAAGTTGCAGCATTTCATGCCAGATTTTTGTCCGCTGCGCTTTCGTTTCCGCCAGATACCATTGCTGGCGCAGGTCCATCAGCGTGACGCCGATTTCCATATCGGGGGCATTGCCACCATTTTGATTGGTTTCAAAATATTCGCCCCATTCTGACCACTGATATTGCGCCTGGGTGACCGGAGCCAGATCATTTGGGGCCATATCAGCCGTTGCCAAACCGTTTTCGAACCCGGAATCCATCGTCATCTGGGTCTGCCCGGAAAAGATCCGGCGCTGCAAGGTTTCTTTGCTCAGCGGCTTGGTGAAAATCTTGATCCCCAATTCCCACCAGCTGTCGGTGATCAGTTCCAGAATATCAGCCTGTTCGGTGGATCCTGACGTTTCCACGATGATTTCAATCGGCTTGCCATCCGGGCCCAGACGGGCGCCTTCCCAATTGCGTTTCAGCCCCATCTGATCCAACAGGGCATTGGCCTGCTTCAAATCAAACTGGGCCCATTCGCTGCGATATTCTTGCCTGTATAGGGGGCTTTGCGGCAGCATTGTATTCTGCCCTTCCACGGCAAGCCCGAAATAGATCACGCGATTGATTTCATGCCGATTGATTCCCAAAGACAACGCGCGCCGGAACCGGACATCACGGATCAATTCCCGGAATACCGGATCCTTGACGGTCAGATTGGGCAGGATCGCCTGATGCGCACCTTTAGCAATGCGCCACAGATAGGTGTCATAGTCATGGCTGGCCTCGTTCCGCTTCAGCAATGTGACATCATCAAACCGCAGATAACGGGCCTGTAAATCCACATCCCCTGTCGCCGCCTTACCGGAAATCAGCTTCTCTTCGGTGACGTTGAAGATAACCTCGTCGATATAGGGCAATTGCAAACCGTTGCTGTCGACTTTGTAGTAATACGGATTGCGGGTAAAAATGAAGCGATCCGCCGGGGCCTCGTTCTGAACGACCCAGGGCTGCAGGGTTGGCAGGTCCACCTTTTCGTATCGATAATATCGGCCATTCTTGATATGAACCGCCGCCCAGTTGCGCTGACCCGCCTCTTCCGCCGCCGTGGTCAATTCCGCCAGCGGTTGATAATTCGGGTGAAACTGGCTCAGGTAATGTTTCGGGGCATAAATCTGGTTCGGGATCGCCTGTGCCAATCCTGGCAGGAAATCCGGGTTCGGCATTGGAAAGTGATAGCGGATCGTCGTCTCGTCCAGCGCCTCAACCTGCGCCGGTTGGCCCATAACCTGTAGATAGGTCGGCGGTCCGCTGGCATACAGATCCTCGTTCAGCGCCATATCTTCCCAGAAATACAGGAAGTCTGCTGTGGTGAACGGCGCACCATCGGACCATTTATGTCCGGGCCGCAAATGCAGCGTAAAGGTCCGCCCACCATCGGTTTCCTCATAGGATTCCAGAATGTCGGGCACCAGATTGAAATCCAGATCGTATTTCACCAATCGGGCATAGCCATAGACATACATCTGCCGCGTATCTTTAGCGGATTTCATCAACATGGTCAGCGAGCCGCCCTGACGACCGGGCACCTGACCACGCGATTCCAGATCCGCCACAAAGGGCACAGCGGGCAAACGCTGTTCAACCGGCGGCAACAGCCCCACGGTAACCTTATCCTCCAGGATGGGCGGGCCGACATACTCCATCGCCTGTGCTGGCAGCACAGATAAGAACAGGGTTAGGGCGGTTGAGAGGAAAACGGATACCTTGCCCGTCATTATGCGGCACTCCTTTGCAGCGCGGCACCGTCCAGCGCCCGAACGAAATGCCCGCCCCCCAAATCATGAAATACCGGGCGGTGATCCGCATCATCGGTAAAGGGCGCTGGCCACAAGGCAGGGTTAGAGGCCTTGTCATCCATCAATTGCGCAAAATTCAGCGGGTGATCGGGATTGGGTTCCGGTACCGCCCGCAACAGGCCCTGAGTATAGGGATGCACTGGGTTTTTGAACAACAGGTCCCGGGGCGCGATTTCCACAAGCCGCCCGCGACACATCACAGCAATACGATCGGCGATGTAATCCACCACGGCCAGATTGTGGCTGATAAAGATATAGGTCAGACCCAGATCCCGCTGCAAATCCTTCAACAGATTTAGAATCTGTGCCTGGATTGATACATCCAGGGCGGAAACCGGTTCATCACAAATCAGGATTTCAGGATTCAGCGCCAAGGCGCGGGCAATGCCAATCCGTTGACGCTGCCCACCAGAGAAGCTGTGGGGATAGCGCTTTAAATGGCGCATATCCAGACCCACCAGATCCATCAAGGTTGCGGCCTTGCGTCGGCGTTCTTCAATCGTCCCGATCCCGTGAATGGTCAACGGCTCAGTCAGGATATCCAATACCGTCATACGGGGATTGAGGGACGAAAACGGGTCCTGGAACATGAACTGCATGGTGCGGCGGAACTTGAACAAGGCGTCGCCTTCCAGTTTCAGCAGGTCGATATCGCTCTTGCCATCATAATAAGATATCGCGCCATTATCCGGGCTTAACGCGCGCATCATGATCTTCGACAGCGTGGTCTTGCCACAGCCGCTTTCCCCGACCAGTCCCAGACACTCTCCGCGATTGACCGTGAAGCTGACATCATCCACCGCGCGCACTGGCGTTGACGTGCCAATCAAGCCCCCTTTGCGGATCGAAAACGTCTTTGTGATCCCCGCCACAGACAGGATTGGTTTTGCAGGATCGGCAACGGGACGCGCGGGGCGATCTTCGTGCAGGGCGGTCGATTTCGTTTCAATCTCCCGGATCGGGATTAATCGTTCGCCCGGTCTCATGTTGAACCGCGGCACCGCATGCAACAACGCCTTCAGATAGGGATGTTGTGGGTCGCGGAAGATATGATCCAGCGTGCCATATTCCATGACCTGTCCGTGATACATGACGACAATTTCTTCGGCCATATTGGCAACCACACCCAGATCATGGGTGATCATCAGAACCGCCATGCCCAATTCTTTTTGCAAATCGCGCATCAATTTCAGGATTTGCGCCTGGATTGTGACATCCAGCGCGGTCGTCGGCTCGTCTGCGATCAGCAAGGACGGATGACAGACCAGCGCCATCGCGATCATCGCCCGCTGGCGCAACCCGCCCGACAGTTCAAACGGATAGGTCCGCAAGGCGCGGTCCGGATCGGGAAAGCCGACCATTCGCAGCATATCGCGCGACAGGTCCTGAACCTCAGCAGCGCTGCAATTGCGGTGCAGTTCCACCGCTTCCCCAATCTGATTGCCGACCGTGTGCAGGGGGGACAGAGCCGTCATCGGTTCCTGGAAGATGATTGAAATGCGCCCACCGCGGATGCTGCGCATCGCCGCGCCATCGCGATCCAGTTTGGCGATATCGACGCTGGAATTTTCGACGCGGGGATCATTGAACACAATCGACCCGCCGGTGATGTCTGCCGCCTTGGGCAAAATCCCCATAATCGCCTGGCTGATTACAGATTTCCCCGATCCGGATTCCCCGACCAGCGCCACGGTACCACCGGGTGGCACGCGAAAGGAAACGCCCTTAACCGCCTCGACCGATCCTTCCATCATGCGAAAGCCGATGCGAAGATCTTCTACTGTCAACAAATCCCCGACCATAGCGCTTCCGCGTCCCCCTGATAGTCTTTGTTCCTAACCCGCATCCGGGGGATCATCCCCCGCGATGGGCGCCCCCAATGCATCAAAATTGTGCACTGTCGTTGGACTAACCGCAACGGGGACTTTCGAACAGACCCGCGCAACCTGTTTCACCACAGTATCAAAGCTATTCAGGTTAGAGTCGATCCGAATTACCGTGGTCCCATCAGATAATTTAAGCGTCATGACCCCATTGCCGGACCCGGATCGCGACGTGGAGAAATAGGACAAGGTGACCCCCGTCAGCTCCGACCAGGCAATTTCCTTGCTGCCTATCGGGGTGGCGACCCTGATTTCATCTTGCGACAGTTGGATTTCCGATTTGTGGCGAAGGGCGGTTCTGACAATAAATATAACAAACAGCCCTGCAATTGCCGCCAGAATAACAATGATGGCTGGAAGAATTCTATCCAGCAGAATCAGCGGAAGCAGGGTGACCGCCAGTCCCAGAAACCCGCGTAAAAGGTCCCACAGCAACGGCGTTTTCAGATAATACAATCTGATCATATCACTATTTCCTCAAAGGCCCTGAGGGGCGGAAATCCATCCAACGCCTGGATGCTCATCGACAAACTGAACCAGGCGCGCCAGAAAATCCCAACTGTCCTGATCATGCTCCAGGTGATGGGTCAACAGTCCAACCGCTTCTGTCGTATCGGTTCCAGGCGTCGGGACGCGACGCCTTGCCAATGCGGCGACAAGATCGGACAGCACGGCCTCTTGCCCCAGAAAACGAGCGCGACCGGTCTGTTTTTTGGCCTTCCAATCCAGAATATCAACATGCGTATTCAGGCCCGCCACCCGGCGATTGGGGGTCCGGTCTGTGAAGGTGGAGACCCCCCGCAGCCCGGCATCGGTTACACATTCAACAATTTCCGGCGCGATGCGGTTCCAGGGCGGCACGAATAAGGGGAAGACCTGATCCCCAAACGCATCCTGCAACAATGCCAATGACTGGCGAAGGTCCGACACGGCCTGGGTCACATCCCGACTGGCACCGAATTCAGCCTTCTTGCGATCTGCCGGCTCATGATTGGAATGCGCATAGCCATGGGGCAGAATTGAAACAGTTTTCACACCCCGCATTCTGGCGATCAGCGAGGGTTCCAGCCCGACCGGAATAACCGCCAATGCCAGGGGAAGCCCCTGCGCGACGGTCAACAAGTGATCCAACACCGGCGTTGCCGCGCGTGCATCATCATCCCGCCACCACAGCCTGGCCTGTGTTCCGGTGCGATGCCATAGATCCAGTTCCTGGCGCAAGGCGTCCCAACCCGTCATCGTCTCTCTCCCCCAAGCAGATCCATCAGGGCAGCGGCGGACTGCGCGGCCCCCTGCAGACGATAGGGGGACTGGCCTTGTCTGGGCAAGACCAGCGCCTGATCCACCGCCTGTGCCAACGTACCGGGCGTCAGATCCGATTCCGGCAAACAGACAACCCGTCCAGCAGCCGCCAATAATTTGGCGCGCATGGGCTGTTCCGTTTCCTTACCCCCTGGCCCACCAAAGGGAACCAGCACCGATGGACAGCCCGTCACCGCCAGATCCGCAACCGTATTATACCCAGCCTGACTGATCGACAGGGCCGCCCCGGCCAACAAGGCCGTAAAATCGTGGCGTGCTGATTCCGCGATGATCCCATCTGGCAGTGCATCCAGAACCGCCCGGTCTTCTGGCGGCAGATTAGGGCCGATTAAAATGCGCCAAGTCCTGTCCGCCAATCGCGACAAGGGCCGCGCCGCCACCGCCGCTCGAATCAAGGCTCCACCCACAGCCCCCCCGCCACAGGACACTATAACCTCCCCCGCTTGCTCAAGATTGGGACGATCTGAAATTGGCATCGGGGGTGGGGGAGAAACGATGCCGGTATAGATCAGCCGATCTGCAACAACAGCCGCCGCCGGGAAGCTGTCGACCAGTTGTGCAAAGCCCGGATCCCCGTGCACCAAAACCGTGTCAAAAAGCAACCGGGTTAATTCCGCAATCTGGGCGACTTTTGAAAGATCGGATCGCGCCACCAGGATATCCCGCACCGATACGACGGTTCGCGCGCCCATTGTCCGGGCCTGCTGAACCAGTGGGACCAATTCAAACCGAAAGGCGCGTCGCGCGAAGGGAAAACCTTCCACCAGCAAGATATCGGGCTGGCTGGTTTCAAGCGCCGCCAGGCTGGCCGCCAACCGCCGCGCCCGCCAGGCATCATCAACGACCTGACCCGTATCCGCATCAACCACGGCGGAAAACGCCGCATCCGCCGACCGTGCCGAGGGCAATTGCACCCGCGTCAAACCTGGGGGCGTGTCACATTCCAGGGCGGGAACGCCCCCCTCCATCAAGGTGACATCAAATCCAACATCAACACAGGCCAAGGCGATCCGCTCAGCGCGAATGCGATGCCCAATACCCAACATATGTTGCACATGAAACAGCAGCCGGGGCTTATCGTTCATGATCCCCCCTGTGTGGTTGCGCTCAACGGGGCATTCAACTGCAAAACATGAGGTATGCCCTTGGCATCCAAGGTGAACAGATGAACCGCATCCCAGCGCAATTTGTCCGGAATTTTACCGGTCATATCCCATCCCGCCGCCCAGGCATAAATCGCCCGGATAACCCCCTTATGGGTGATCGCCAGCACGTCCTCTCCCGCCTGGACCCAGCGTTGCAGCAAGGGGGCAAGGCGGGCCTGAACCATGCGGGGGCTCTCCCCACCAGGGGCACAGAAATCCAGTCCCCGTGCCTCATTCAGGCGCATCTCCTCCCCCAATTTCTGACGCAGATCGGACAGAATGCGCCCTTCCCATTCCCCATAGCTGATTTCAGTCAGTTCCGGCGCGGTGGCCCATGGGCCATCACCAAAAACAATCTGGGCGGTTTGCTGGGCGCGCGCCATCGGGCTGCAATACCGTTGAAATGACATCATCGCAGGCGGCACTCTATATCCAGACACACGCGCCCGCCCTGCCAGGCTCAGATGGGTATCGATGCGGCCCTGCAATCTTTTTTCCGTGTTCCAGTCGGTCGGGCCATGGCGGATCAGAGCAAGGTGTATTGTCATGGTCAGCGCCCCTGAATCAAGGGAGTCAGGGTGTTATGCAACATCCGCGCGGCGCTGGATATATCATGCTGCGCCTGTACATGGGCGCGCGCTGCAAACACCATTTCCCCCCGTCGTATCGGGTCTGCCAACAGTGTTTCGACCGCACTTGCCAAAGCCAGTGCGTCGCCTTCCGGGGTCAGCAATCCTGTTTCCCCGTCCCGCACCATTGCGCGCACCCCTGGACGATCCCCCATCACCACCGGCAAACCCGCAGCCTGTGCTTCCAGCGGGGCCATGCCGAACGCCTCCCCCACAGCGGGCCACACATACAGATCACACGCGGCATTCAACTGGCGCAATGCCCGGGCCTCCAGCATGCCTGCAAAGCAGATGCGATCATCACCGGCAAAGGCCGCTGCAATCTCCGCTCTCGCGGGGCCATTACCGACCAGAATCAGGCGTAAATTCGCGGGTCCAAGCTGTCTCATGACCTTAGACAGCACCAAGAAGGACTGTTTCTTGTCCCCTTCCCGCATCATGCCCGTCGCAATCAACCAGGGCACGTCCAATGGCAGGGACAGACGCGCCGCCCAGGCCGCGCGATGGTCAACCCGATGGGCAAAGGGCGCGCCTTCCAGCCGTGTATCCAGAAAGGGTGGCAACGCAACCTGATCCGCACTGGACCGCAAACAGGGGGCGACCCCCGCAAAGTCCTTTGGGTTGGGCTGTAAAACCAGCGCCGCCTGATTGAGTGCATCCAGGCTGAGTCGATATCCCCGCGCCCAGGGTCCAGACCCTTTCGCAGGGGCAACGCTGGCTTCGGCAACCACATAGGGGATATTCAGCGCGCGACTGACGGCGGGGCCCAATAAATCCGGGGCCTTGTGATACAGGTGATAGGTGAACCAGATATCAGGGGGGTTCTGGCCATAACGCGCCAAAAGCTTAGGGATCAGCCGCGCCGCGCGCGCTTCAATCTGCTGTTGTCGTGTGACATTTCCATCGGCGTTGCGACTGCGCAGACTGCTGGCCAGATCAACCTGAAACCCTGCCTGCCGCAGGGCGCGCATCAGCAATCTGGCAAAGCGCCGGTCGCCCGATGGGGTAACATGGCCGGGCGGTTTCAGCGGGGCATAAAAGGCGACTTTTGCAGGGGGCGGCTCATCAGTCATCGGGCTGGTCTTCCGGTTGCAAGCCAAAGCGCCGCGCCAGAATATCCAATTCATGGGCGGCATTAAAAGACTCGCGCACCCGTTTCGCGCCAGCCTGAGCCAATGTCTGTCGCAGGGTTTGATCCCGGATCAGCCTTTCCAAAGCCGCCGACAGGGCCGCTGAATCTCCCGGCGGCACCAGCAGGCCGGTCTTCTGCTGTTCGATCAATTCTGGAATGGCCGATACTTCGGTCGCGACCACCGCCACGCCCTGACTTTGCGCCTCCATCAACACATTGGGCAGGCCATCCCGATCCCCGTCTTTGGCAATCTTGCTGGCCAGCACAAAAATATCTGCCTGACGCAAGGCTTCCAATACGGCTGTCTGGGGCTGTGGCCCGCGCCATTCAATGCGGTCGTATAAGTGCTGGTCCACCGCCTGTTGCTTCAGGGATGCCAGCAATTTCCCACCGCCGATATGGACAAGCCGCCAATCCAGCTCTTTCGGGATCAGGGACAGGGCGGTCAGTAAGTCGCCAAATCCCTTTTTGGGCACCGCACGACCCACCGACAACAGAATAACCGGTCCCGGCACCGATTGTGGCTTTCGGTCCAGCAGGGGAAACCTGTTCAAATCGATGCCATGATATTGCAGGGCGACGCGATCCGGGTATGGGGCCAGTTTGCGCAAATGCTCTGCCCCGCTGGCGGTGCAGGTCACCAGCCAGTCACACTGAGCTAGCTTTTCACGGATTTCCCAATCGGGGGAGGTCCAGATATCCTTGGCATGGGCGGACCCGCTATAGGGCAATTGACGCATTATTGCGGCATAGCGCGTGACGGAGGCTGGTGTGTGCAGGAAATGAAAATGCAACCGCACCACATCCTGCGGCAGTTCGGCTGCCAAAACACAGGCCTGACCGAAGCGGCGCAGGCGATTGCGCGTTCTATCCCGTTTGAGATCAGCACTAAACGCGGCCCAGGCATCCCTGTAACCGGGTAGCTTCCGCGCCTTGCGCCATCCCCGCCAGACCCGCAAGGGCTGTGAATGCAGATATTCCGGCAGATAGGAAACAGGTGCCCGAATTTCCGCATGGACCGGATGGGTCGCCGTATCTGTGGGGTGGCGCAGCGATATCAGGCGGATATCCAAACCACGTCGCTCCAGGCCCAAAATCTCTTGCGCGATAAAGGTTTCCGAAAGTCGGGGATAACCCTTCAGAACAAAAGCAACAGGACCTTTCATGGATGTTTAGGCTCTTTTTTCTGCCAAAGTGAGGGCACGTCTGGGCCGTTCAATCCATCGGCGGGCCAGACGATCCACATTTTCCAATCCATCCATCAGGCCAGGCACGACAACCTGTGACGGTTTAGGCTGCTGCGGCAAATGGCGCAGGGCCGTGATCATTGCGCTTATATCCGTCTGCTCGCCCGTGCTTAACATCGACACCAGGTTCAGTTCCTGAAACCGTTTTGCCCGAATAAACTGTTCCCGCCGGGGCACGGTACGCGGGACAATCAAGGCACGCTTATCAAAGCTCATAATCTCACAGAAGGTATTGTAGCCGCCCATCGCAACAACACCGACCGCTTCCGACATCAGGCTTTCCATGTGGGCGTCAAAGGTAATGACCTCGACATCGTCCAATACAGTTGCCCGTTCGATGAAATAGGCTTGGGTTTCCGACGGCATGAAAGGACCCAGCACGATCAGCGCGGGATAAGGCTGTTGGCGATCTACCTCATAGGCACGGATCACCCAATCGACCATCACTTCACCATCGCCACCGCCGCCGGGGGTGACCAGGATATAGGGACTGTCAATCTTTGCAGGCTGGGACAAGTTGCCATCGCTGGAAACCTCCCGCCGCAGATACCCGGTATAGGTCATTTTGCGGCGCACGGAATCAGGCACATTGATTCCCGCCAGCGGATCATGAATCTGCGGCAGGCCATAGACCCAGATCGCATCAAACAGGTCCTGCAGGGCGGGCATGACATTCTTGCGTTCCCATTCCGGTTCCAGCAGGTCCGGGTCATCCATTACATCGCGCAGCCCAAGGACCGTCGGCACCCCCCGATCCCGCATAACATGCAGCGTCTCTTCCACCTCTCCCCGCAGGCCCAGCGGTTCCTTGTCGACGATAAACAGGTCGGGATCGAACATGCTGGCCGTGTGGCGGATGATGGATTCCCGCAGCGCCAGAGTATCTTCAATGTCGATATGCAGTTGCAGCGGGGTGTAGTCGCCATTGCGCAGCTTGATCACACCCGGAACCCGCACAAAATCAACGCGGCTGCGAAAATCAAAGCTGCCGATGATCGATGATCCCGTCAGGATCAGGACCGTGACATCCTTGTTCTTTTCCACCAGATGATGCGCGATGGCACGACAACGGCGCAAATGGCCCAGCCCAAAAGTATCGTGGGAATAGATCAGAACGCGGGCATTATCCCCGCGACCGGTTCGTGTATAGCCTTCCATCCTGCCTCTCCCAAACCTATCGACCCCCAATAGGCCCTATTCGACGTTTCCGCCAGCGCGCGGGAACGCGCAGTTTCTGGCACGAGAAGGCAGCACAAAATCCATGCTGTTCCCAAACACGTGCTTAACTATGGCATAGAATTCTGATTTTTGAAAATGACTCATCAGCGACCGAATGTGAGGTAAAATCCGCTAGTCGGAAGTTTCATGAGGATGTGACACTTCAGCATCGACAACTTCAACATCCGTACTGTCGCCGTCATCAGACAATAAATGCTTACGGGGGGGCGGGCGCTTTTGCTTTGGTTTTTCAGGTTCATTTAAGGCATTGGCATTGGATTCCTGAAACGCCCGACTGACATATTGCAGGCCGGAAGAATTGCGCAGGAACTTACCATTGGCGCGCTGCAATTCACGCAGCAGCTCGCGCCCGACAATGCCGCCATCGCCTTTGATCTTGTCGCGGACCACTGCTTTCAAAATGCGCAGATGTTCCTCAATCAGGTCGCAACACGCATCGGACCGATCCAGATTGTGCAGGGTCAGGTCAAACAAAGACCGCGCAACCTGGGTCACCAGCGGATAGCCAAATGTCCCCCCCTGACCCCGCATTTCATGGGCCAGAAAGTTAATGGCGTTGAAGGGACGGCGGCGATCGGCCGTGTCTGACCGACGACAGGCCGTAAGAGCGCTTTCGATCTGTTTGATGAAATCCAGTGTCCAGTCGCGGAAATCTTCAGACCAGCTGTCCATTTCCCGCTGCATCGCGACGATTTGTTCGACATTGATTTCAGCAGATGCAAAGCGGCGGCGCATGTCCGGGGGTGGATCATAGAAGGTGACGCCCTTTGCCTGATCAGACTCTTCGGCATCACGGCGTTCTTCCGCGCTTAATGTTTCACGGCGGCGACGATCCGGACCAAAGAAATTGCCGATCCGGACATAGCGTCTTTTATCTTTCAGGGCCGCCATCAGATGCACGGCGACAGATTGCGCCGAAAATGGCTTGCTGAGAAATTCCGTCACCCCAAGCTCTCTGGCCAACTGGACACGGGCCGGATCGGAAAACGCTGTGATCATGACAAAGGGCATGAAGCGGTTCGGGGATTCCTTGTGTTTGCGTACCCAACGCAACAGCATGGCCCCATCGACAGGATGCATCACCCAGTCAGACAGAATAGCGTCCACCCGCCCGGCACCTGCGGCCGATGGGTCCCGCGCCATGGTGCGTAGTAATTCAATCGCTTCCGCGCCATTGGACGCGCGCAGAATGTTGCCCACCCCAAATGTCCGCAGCACCGAAGACAACAGGCTCCGGATTTGCAGTTGATCCTCAACGATTAGAATAGTGCTGTAGTTCAATACGCTCATGTCGATCCCAGATAGAAGCCGCCGTCAGGAGTGATCACCCCGGCAACCGGTCAAGCTGATTTCTGTTCAGCCCGTTTCTTTTCAGCCAGCAAACACAGCCAATCATGGCCGATTGTCGCCGCCGCAATCGCCGTAATCTCTGCATGGTCATAGGCCGGCGCGACTTCCACAACATCGGCCCCAACCCAGTTGATTGCGCCCAGACCACGCACAATTTCAAGCCCCTGCGCACTGGAAAGCCCCCCTGCGACGGGCGTTCCGGTGCCTGGCGCGAAGGCCGGGTCCAGACAATCAATATCAAACGTCATATAGGCAGGTCCATCGCTTCCCACCACCGCCAATGTACGATCAATAACAGCCTGAACGCCATTCTTGTGAATCCAGGGCGCATTCATTTCGACATAGCCATAGTCATCGTCATTCCATGTTCGAAGCCCGATCTGGACCGATTTTTCCGGAATAACCAGGCCTTCTGTCGCCGCGCGGGCGAACATCGAGCCATGGTCCAGCCGCACACCATCATCGGGCCAGGTATCGCAATGGGCATCGAAATGGATCAGCCGGATCGGGCCATATTTTTCGGCATAAGCCCGCAGGATCGGATAGGTGACAAAATGGTCGCCCCCAAGGCCCAGGGTTTTGGTCCCTGTCTCCAGGATAGCCCTGAAATCCGCTGTAATGACATCAGGCGCATCCTTGCCATAGCCGGAGTCAAAATAAACATCCCCCCAATCGGCAACCGCCAATGTGTCAAACGGATCAAAGCCGAATGGAAATGCTTTTAGCTCCGACAATTGCACAGATGCCGCACGCACGGCGCGAGGGCCAAGGCGTGCGCCCGGGCGATAGGTTGTCGCCAGATCGAAGGGAATACCCACAACAGCAACATCCGCAGCCCCCAGGTCGCGCGTATACTTCCGACGCAAAAAACTTGTTGCCCCGGAATATGTTGCATCATGACCGCGTCCGATCAGGCTTTCCGCCCGAAACGCCTGATCACCGTCAACATCGCCTGCATGCATCGACATTCCAAACGCTCCCCATAACGACCCGATTAAATACCGAGTTTGGGGGGGCGATTCCAATTCGGCAAGGCTATGTATGCACGACATCACAATAAAGTTTACGAAAGGAGATTGTTTGCACTGCGATGAAACAATATGTTGCATTGCGTCAAAGGCCGACACATCTGTGGCCCTATTCGTGGTTTTATTGAGAAATGGGAGGATCGCGCCATGCGCGTTAAGCACACCATCGCAGCCATTGCGACCCTTATTGTATTATCCGGTTGCGACGATGCGCAAACCGATGCTCAGCAAGGGGCTGCCCCACCTCCCCCAACCGTGACCGTGGCAACCCCACTGGTAAAGGAATTGATCGAGTTTGATGAAGTGACCGGCCGTTTTGAAGCGGTTGAGGATGTCATCATTCGCGCCCGCGTGACGGGCTATGTCGATAGCATTAATTTCAATGATGGACAGATGGTCGAGGCAGGCCAGGTCCTGTTCACCATCGACCCCCGTACCTATCAGGCCGATGTCGCCGGGGCGCGCGCTGATCTGATCGCGGCGGAAACGTCCCAGAAGCTTGCCGCATCGGAACTGGCGCGGCTGAGCAAGTTGACCAGCGGGCGCACGGTGACTGAATCGGCGCTGGACACCGCCCGGCAGGAAAAGGATTCCGCCGACGCCAATGTCGCCGCTGCCCGCGCCACTCTGGCCCGCGCCCAATTGAATGTGGATTTCTCTACCGTCAAGTCGCCTGTTACAGGACGTATTTCAAACAGCAACGTAGATGTTGGTGACCTTGTTCTGGGGGATGCGAATCCAACAGAACTAACCCGTGTGGTGTCTTTGGACCCGATGCATTTCGTATTTGATCTCAGCGAGCGGGACTATCTGGGATACCAGCGCATGCGAGCAACCGAAGAAGTTACGAATGGGCAGAGTTCTGAAGTAAAGGTGCAGTTGAACCTGTCCGATGAAACTGACTGGGCACGCGAGGGTACAATTGATTTCGTTGACAATGTCGTGGACAAAGGCACGGGCACGATTCGTCTGCGCGCCGTCGTCCCCAATACAGATGATGTCTTGACGCCCGGTTTGTTCGGACGACTGCGCCTGCCGAACTCGCCACGCTATAAGGCGATTTTAGTGCCGGATTCCGCCATTATGAGCGATCAGGCACAGAAACTGCTGTTGGCGGTCAAAGCCGATGGGACGGTAGAGTCCAAACCCGTGGTTCTGGGTCCCCGCGAATATGGTCTGCGCATTATTCGCTCAGGCATTGAACCAACAGACAAAATCATAATTAACGGGCTGCAAAAAGCGCGTCCTGGGCAACCAGTCACCCCGCAGGATGGCGAGATTACAGTAGTCACCGATAAGCAATAAGGCGTGAAGTTATGAAATTTTCCCACTTTTTTATCGAACGCCCGATCTTTGCATCGGTCTTGTCCATTGTCATTGTGGTGTTGGGAGGAATTTCTTTTTTCAGCCTGCCCATTGCGCAATATCCTGAAGTTGCGCCCCCCACCATCCAGGTTTCGGCCACCTATCCCGGGGCATCCGCGGAAACTGTCGCAGAAACCGTCGCCTCCCCGATCGAGCAGGAAATCAACGGCGTTGATAATATGCTCTACATCAATTCACAATCGACCGGGGATGGGGGTGTAACGATCACTGTCACATTCGCGTTAGGGACGGATCTGGATGCAGCCCAGGTTCTGGTGCAGAACCGGGTCGCCATCGCCGAACCGCGTCTGCCAGAGCCGGTGCGCGCTCTGGGGGTCACAACCCGCAAGAATTCACCGGATATCATGCTGGTGGCCCATTTGTTGTCACCAGACGATTCACTGGATCATCTTTATGTCTCCAACTACGCCTATTTGAAGGTTAAGGATGAAATCGCCCGTCTGGATGGCGTTGGGGACGTCCGGGTGTTTGGCGCGCGGGAATATTCCATGCGGGTCTGGCTGGACCCGCAGCGCATGGCCGAATTGGGCCTGATCGTCGATGACGTCACTGCCTCCCTGCAGCAACAGAATGTTCAGGTCGCCGCTGGCGTGATCGGGCAGGAGCCGATGTCAGACAACATTGATCTGCGCCTGAATGTCGAAGCCAAAGGCCGATTGGCCAAGCCAGAGGAATTTGAACAGATCATCGTCAAGCGCGGCGACGATGGCAGCATCACCCGCCTGCGTGATATTGCCCGGGTGGAGTTGAGTGGTTATGACTATTCCTCCAACTCCTATCTGGATGGTAAAGAAGCAGCGGCCATTTTGGTATTCCAAAGCCCAGGCAGCAATGCCCTAGAGACATCCGATGCCGTCCTGGCACGCCTGGAAGAGTTGAAAAAAGATTTTCCACCTGGTCTTGACTACCGCGCCGTCTACAATCCGACTGAATTCATTCAACAGTCGGTTGATGCCGTGCTGCAAACCATTTTGGAAGCCATCGCCCTGGTGGTGGTCGTCATCATCCTGTTCCTGAAGACCTGGCGCGCAGCAATTATTCCCATTGTCGCCATTCCGATTTCTCTGATCGGAACATTCCTGATCATGGCTGCTGTTGGTTTCTCGCTGAACAATCTGACGCTGTTTGGATTGGTATTAGCCATTGGCATTGTCGTCGATGACGCCATTGTCGTGGTGGAGAATGTTGAGCGGAATCTGCGCAAAGGCATGACGCCGCGTCAGGCAGCGCACCGTACGATGGACGAGGTCAGCACGGCCTTGATCGCAATTTCACTGGTGTTGTTGGCAGTGTTTATTCCGACCGCCTTCGTGACGGGTATCGCCGGGCAGTTTTACCGGCAATTTGCTGTCACGATTGCCGCTTCGACGGTGATTTCACTGATAATCTCGCTGACATTGTCGCCAGCGCTGGCGGCCATGTTGTTGCGCAAGCACGAAGCGGACGAAAAGCACTCGCTGCTGATGCGTCCGATCCATGCTTTCTTCCGTGGGTTTGATCGCAGTTTTGACGCCTTGTCCAGCGGCTATGGCGGGGCGGTGAAACGATTGGTGCGCCTGCCTTTGATCGTATTGGTCGTCTATGGCGGCTTGATCTATGTTGCCGCGGATACCTTCATGAAGACACCAACCGGCTTTGTGCCCGAAATTGACCAGGGGTATTTCATCACTGTGATTCAAGGGCCACCAGGTGCCTCTTTGGATCGAACAGATAAAATCGTGACCCCCCTTGCGGAAAAGATCAAAGCGATTGAAGGGGTCGGCAATGTTGTCGCCCTGACCGGCATTGACGGGGCAACATTTACGTCTGCAACGAATGCGGCAGTACTTTTCACCCCCTTGATGCCATTTGCGGAACGGGAGGAAAAAGGCATAACCGCGGACGCAATCTTTGGACAGATGTGGGGCATTGTCTCCCAGGTTCAGGAGGCGCAGATTTTTGTCGTCAAACCACCGCCCATTCGAGGAATCGGAACCGGTGGTGGCTTTAAGTTATATGTTCTGGATCGTCAGGGACGGGGGTCAGAAGCGCTGGAACAGGCGGCCTGGACTCTTGCCGGTGCAGCGGGTCAAGATCCGCAACTAACGCAAGTCTACACTTTCTTTAACACCAGCACGCCCAAGATCTATGCGGATATCGATCGCCAGAAAGCGGAAATGCTGAATGTGCCGCTGGAACGCATCTTTTCCACATTGTCGACCTTCCTTGGGTCACAATATGTCAATGATATCAACCTGTTTGGTCGATCATTCCGGGTAAAGCTGCAGGCGGATGAAGAATTTCGCGACGACGTTTCCGACATCAGCAAGCTGTGGACACGAAATCTGGATGGCGGGATGGTGCCCATTGGCACCATTGCGTCGTTTGAGAACCGCACAGGCCCCTATCGCGTGCCTCGGTTTAACCTGGCCCCCGGTGCCGCCGTTCAGGGGTCGACCGTACCGGGCGTTTCCACGGGCGAGGCCATTGTGAAGATGGAAGCCCTGGCAGATAAGGTTCTGCCTGATGGTTTCACCTATCAATGGACGGATATCGCCTACCAGGAGAAACAGGCCGGCAATACAGCGATTTATGTTTTTGGCGCGGCAGTCCTGTTCGTATTCCTGCTGTTGGCCGCCCAGTATGAAAGCTGGCTGCTGCCCCTGGCGGTAATTCTGATTGTGCCTATGTGTCTGTTAGCAGCCATGTTGGGCGTCAATTATCGCGGCTATTCAAACGATATTCTAGTCCAGGTCGGACTGATCGTTCTGGTCGCCCTGGCAGCGAAGAACGCGATCCTGATCGTAGAATTCGCCCGTCAGGCCGAAGAAGAGGGTATGAGCCGCTTTGACGCCGCCGTGGAAGCCGCTAAAACCCGATTGCGCCCGATCGTGATGACCTCTTTAGCCTTCATTCTGGGGGTCACGCCCCTGGTGATAGCAACCGGGGCCGGGGCGGAGATGCGTCAGGTTCTGGGAACGGCCGTGTTTTCCGGCATGATCGGGGTTACAATCTTTGGCCTTATCTTCACACCGGTCTTCTATACAATCTGTCAGAAATTCGCCGGCAAACCCCGCGAACCCTATGAGGACCCGAAGACTGAGGCTTGAGTGCCGGGTAAATCTCGGCTACGACCCGCGTTATGAGCACAGTCAATGCATCCCTCCGCCCGAAAACCTCTCCGGGCAAAGTCGGCTTCGTCAGTTTAGGCTGTCCGAAGGCGCTGGTGGATTCTGAACGAATTCTGACCAGCTTGCGGGCGGAAGGGTATGACCTATCCCCGTCCTATGAAGGGGCGGATGTGGTCGTGGTCAATACCTGCGGCTTCCTGGACAGCGCCAAGGCGGAATCCCTGGAAGCGATTGGGGAGGCTCTGTCGGAAAACGGGCGTGTCGTGGTCACCGGCTGTATGGGTAAAGACGAGGCCGCGATCCGCGCCGTGCATCCCAATGTGCTGGCCGTCACCGGCCCTCAGCAATATGAACAGGTGGTCAATGCCATCCACGATGTGCTGCCGCCGCTGCAGGATGCGAAATTCGACCTGATGCCGCCCCAGGGGATCAAGCTGACGCCGCGTCATTACGCCTATCTGAAAATCTCTGAAGGCTGTAATCACAGCTGTAAATTCTGCATCATCCCGTCGATGCGCGGCAAGCTGGTCAGCCGTCCTGCGGCAAAAGTCCTGTATGAGGCGGAACGCCTGGTAAAGGCCGGGGTGAAAGAACTGCTGATCATCAGCCAGGATACATCCGCCTATGGTGTCGATTTAAAACACGAGACCAGCCGCTGGAATGGGAAGGAAGTCCGCGCCCATATTCAGGATCTGGCGCGCGAACTGGGGTCTCTGGGGGCCTGGGTTCGGCTGCACTATGTCTATCCCTATCCCCATGTCGACAAATTGGTGCCGCTGATGGCCGACGGATTGGTCCTGCCCTATCTGGACATCCCATTTCAACATGCCAGCCCCAATGTCCTGAACCTGATGCGCCGCCCGGCCCATCAGGAAAAGACCATGACGCGGATCAATGCCTGGCGGGCGATCTGTCCCGACATCACCCTGCGATCCACCTTTATTGTCGGCTTCCCCGGCGAGACGGATGCGGATTTTGATTTTCTGCTGGACTGGCTGAAAGAAGCGCAACTGGATCGCGTCGGCTGTTTCAAATACGAAAATGTCGACGGCGCCGCCGCCAATGATTTGCCGGACCATGTTCCTGAAGATGTGAAAGAGGACCGCTGGCACCGCTTTATGGCCGCCCAGGCGGAAATCAGCGCCGCGAAATTACAGAAAAAGATCGGCCTGGAAATGCAGGTCCTGGTCGATCAGGCGCAGGGCGACGACGGCTATACCACCGCCCGCAGCACCGCCGATGCCCCGGAAATCGACGGCAATGTCCATATCGAAGGCCCCGGCGCGGAAACCCTGCAGCCCGGCGATCTGGTTACCGTTCAGATCACGGACGCTGACGACTATGATCTGTATGGCGAAGTGATCCTGAAGTAACCCGTTGTGCAACCCGCACATTAACGATTGGCCTGGGTCGAATCGTGCGATAGTGATTGTTACATATTTGTGACAACGCCCCCTGATTTGAAGAAGCCTGTGTTCATTCAGCCAGCATCAGTGCAACAGATCGCGGCCCTGCCCTATGTTTCCGTAGGCGGGCAGACGCAAATTCTTTTGATAACCTCGCGGGAGCGGGGACGCTGGATTCTGCCAAAAGGATGGCCGGTCAAAGGCCTGTCCTATTCAGACGCCGCCGCACGCGAAGCGGAGGAAGAGGCCGGCGTGATCGGACCTGTTTCGGCGGAACCCTTTGGGCATTTCGACTATCAGAAGCGCATGTCCAAGGGCTATGAAGTGCGCTGTTCCGTCCTGGTTTATCCGTTACACGTGATCGAACATCGGCTGGAATGGAAAGAACGTGGCGATCGGCAAATGCGCTGGTGCACCCTGTCAGAAGCTGCCGGTCAGGTCGACGATGCCGGATTGTGTCATTTACTACAGTCTGCCCAGCGGACTTTTCCCACGGTGCCATGGACCCTTTAAAACAATCCCTGGATAAAGACCTGGAAAAGATCGTCCATGTCGAGGCCGCTGCACGGTCTCTGTCAGGACGCCTGACGGCCCCGTCGCTGGCGCTGTTGTTTCTGGGGTTTTCAGGCTTGCTGGCTCTGGTCATATCCGGTTTCGGCAATAATGCGACACTGATCGTCTTTGCCGCCATTCTGGGGGCCTATATGGCGCTGAATATTGGCGCGAATGACGTTGCCAATAATGTCGGCCCGNCAGTTGGTGCGCGCGCCATGACACTGGTATGGGCCCTGGTGATCGCAGCCATTTGCGAAAGCGCCGGTGCCCTGCTGGCTGGGGGCGATGTCGTTTCGACGATCGCCAAAGGCATAATCGACCCGACCCAGGTTTCAGAGCCACAGACATTCATATGGGCGATGATGTCATCCCTGATGGCGGCTGCAATTTGGGTTAATCTGGCGACCTGGATCGGGGCACCGGTATCAACGACCCATGCCGTGGTCGGGGGCGTCATGGGGGCAGGCATAGCGGCGGTTGGTATTTCCCTGATTCAATGGGGAACCCTGGGGGCGATTGCTGCCAGTTGGGTTATTTCGCCCATATTGGGCGGCGTGATTGCAGCCCTGTTTCTAGCCTTCATTAAGGTCTATGTGATCTATCGTGATGACAAGATCGCAGCGGCGCGTCGTTGGATCCCGCTTCTGGTCGCCATCATGGCTGGATCGTTTTTCGGATATCTGGTGCTAAAGGGATTATCCCATATCTGGAAACCCAGCGGTCTGGTTATTCTGACCCTGTCAGGCGTGGTTTTCCTGATCTGTTGGGCGGTAATGAACCCTATAATCCGCCGTCAATCCAGGGGCATGGAAAACCGCAATCAGTCCTTGCGTGCCTTATTTCGCTTCCCGCTGATCTGTTCTGCGGCGCTGCTGTCCTTTGCCCATGGTGCAAACGATGTCGCCAATGCCATTGGCCCGCTGGCGGCGATCCTGCACAGCCTGCAAGACGGGAAGATCGCCGCGACGGTCACCGTGCCGATCTGGGTCATGCTGATCGGTGCCTTTGGAATCAGTTTGGGGTTGTTTCTGTATGGGCCGAAACTGATCCGCATGGTTGGCGCGCGCATTACCAAGATGAACCCGATGCGCGCCTTCTGTGTCGCCTTGTCCGCCGCGATCACGGTGATCCTTGCCTCCTGGCTGGGCCTGCCGGTCAGTTCCACGCATATCGCGGTCGGCGCCGTCTTCGGTGTCGGCTTCTTTCGGGAATTCTATACCAGCCGCCAGCGGGTGATCCGCAAGGCGGAGCGTCGTTTACAAACCGATGCTGCCTGGGCAGGCGCAGAGCGTCGCGGGGCCAAATCCCTGCCCCGGATGGTGCCGGAGGAGATTGCCCATCGCAAACTGGTGCGACGGTCCCATTTCCTGACCATTATTGCCGCCTGGTTGATCACGGTTCCTGCGTCGGCGCTGTTGTCCGCCGGGATTTTCCTGATCGTGCAATCGGTCATGAACGTTGGCTCTTGAGTTTAAGGCTTTTTCGCACCACCCGGGGGCTTGCTGTCGGCTGAGGTCGCGTCCTTACCTTCGATATCTGACGCCCGACGTTTCAGGGAGCCGTCCCCGACAGGCGGCCGACGTCGACGGTCCGGGCCGGCAAAACCCGGCGCCTTAACAAAGCTTCGGGGTCGCTTAACAATTTCCTGAAGGCGTTGATAAACAGAATTGGCGGAAATTGGTTTTGCCAAAAATTCCGTTATTCCTGCATCGCGGGCCTCTTCAACACGATGCCGCTCTGTATGGCCTGTCAGCATTATGATGGGTATATACGGGCGGTCCGAGTCCGTCCGAATGCTCTTCGCCAGTTCCAGGCCGCTCATCGGTTCCATCATCCAATCGGCAAAGATCGCATCTGCATGGAAACTTTTCAGATGCATCAATGCTTCTTTCCCATCGCTGCATTCCGCGATACGCACGATGCCAAAAGCCAACAATATTTCCTTCAGCAAATGACGCATCGACACATTATCATCGACGATCATGACGCTCAGGCGCTCAAAATTTTGAGCCATAGCACTCAATCCTTACCACACGAACCGGTTACAGATATCTTTATCAGAATACATCACACGTCAATGGGTTAGATTTTAACGCAACTTTCCTGCGTACCGTTGCACAATGCTGTTGATGGGGGTATCACGCGATCACTAAGTTCTTCCTGACCCTTCCGGGCAATACCTTATTTTCTTTAGGAGAGTTTTGATATGTCAGAAACGCGCTACGATGTTATCGGTATCGGCAACGCCCTTGTTGATGTTTTGGTCGAGGTCGATGACGCAGCGCTGACACGCGCCGGACTTCCCAAGGGCGGTATGTCCCTGGTGGAACGCGCCGATTCTGACAGTCTTTATGACACCCTGCCAGCCGGAGTTGAAAAATCCGGCGGGTCTTGCGGCAATACCATGGCTGGCTTTGCCGCGCTGGGCGGNGTGGGGGCCTATATCGGCAAGGTCTGTGACGATCAGTTCGGTGCTGTTTTTCGCCATGATATGACCGCGATGGGCGTGGATTTCCCAACAGCCGCAGCCCCTGGCGACATGGGAACCGGTAAATGCCTGGTGTTGGTGACACCCGATGCACAGCGCACCATGGTGACCTATTTGGGGGCGGCATCAAATTTCGCTCCAGACGACGTATCCGTTTCTGCGATCCAGGCCGCCCGGGTTTTGTATCTGGAAGGATATCTGTTTGATCGCGATGCTGCCAAAGCCGCCTTTATTGCCGCAGCCAATGCCGCGCATGCTGCAGGGCGTGAGGTTTCCTTGAGTTTAAGCGATGGGTTCTGCGTCGACCGCCATCGCGACGCCTTTCTGGATCTGGTGCGCAATCATGTCGATATTCTGTTCGCCAATGAGCAGGAGATTTGTTCCCTATATCAGACGGATGATTTCGATACCGCGCTGAAGACCGCAAAGCAGGATTGCAAGATTGCCTGCCTGACCCGATCCGAAAAAGGGTCTGTGATCCTGTCTGGGGACGATATGCATGTTGTTCCCGCAGAATCGGTCGCCAAGGTCGTGGATACGACAGGCGCTGGCGATCAATATGCCGCAGGATTCCTGTATGGCTATACACAAGGGTATGATCTGGCGAAATGCGCCCGGATTGGCGGAATACTGGCAGCAGAAGTGATTTCCCACTATGGCGCGCGCCCGGAAGCGGATGTGAAAGCCCTGGTTGCGACAGTGCTGGGGGCATAAGGGCGGGGCACCATGATCGAAAACCTTATCGCGGTTCTGGCACCGGTCTTTCTGACCGCTGCCGTCGGGTATATCTGGGTCAAGGCCGGGCGCACCCTGGACAGTGACCAGTTCACCCCGATTGTGGTCTTTATCGGCAGTCCGTGCCTGGTTTTCTCCGCCCTGATAAAATCAGATATTTCCCTGATGGAGGTGTCGCAATTTGCCGGGATGGCGGTGCTGGTGCATTTTTCCGCCTTTGCTTTGGGGTTCATCGCCCTGAAACTGATGCGCCTGCCCTTGCCCCCGTTTCTTCCCGCCCTGATGTTGCCCAATACCGGGAATATGGGGCTTTCGCTGTGCCTGTTTGCCTATGGTGATGTCGGTCTGGCGCTGGGTGTTGGCTTTTTCACGGTTTCATCCGTCATTCAATTCACCATCGGGTCGTCGATTGCGGCAGGCAATATCTCCTGGAAGCGCGTGGCGACGACACCCCATATCTATGCAATCCTGCTGGCGGGGCTGTTGCTGGGCACGGAAACACAACTGCCCCTGTGGCTGGACAATACAATTTCCCTGNTTGGTCAGTTTACAATACCAATCATGCTGTTGCTGTTGGGGGTATCGCTNGCGCGCCTGACGGTTGGCAATCTGGGCCGCGCGATCATCCTATCGGTTATTCGCATCGGCGGGGGGTTGATCATCGGTCTGGCCATGGTCTGGGGCTTTGACCTGCACGGCGTTCAAGCCGGGGTGATGCTGATTATGTGCACCATGCCTGTTGCGGTGTTCAATTACCTGTTCGCACAATATTACAACAACAGCCCGGCCGAAGTGGCGGGCCTGGTGGTCGTCTCCACCGTGATGAGCTTCGTCGCCCTGCCCGTCCTGCTGTATTTTATTCTGTGAGCATCAAGCGGCCGCATGAACTCCTGAATGTTGCTCTACCGCGTTAAAACAGCGACGGCTTCTAAATGCGATGACCAGGTGAATTGATCGACTGGGGTGACCTTCTGCACCTCATAGCCGCCATCCATTAACACGCCAAGATCCCGCGCCAGGGTTGCCGGATTGCAGGATACTGCAACAATTGTCTTAACAGTGCTCCAGGCCAGTCGCTCTGCCTGGGCCGCTGCGCCTGCACGAGGCGGATCAAAAATAACCGCATCGTAACGCGCCAGTTCCTGTTCGGTCAGGGGATGTTTCGCCAGATCCCGACATTCCGCCTGGACACGCAGGCCCGCTGCCGCCCGTCGCAGGGCGTCGACGGGGGCTGATTCCCCCTCAGCGGCGAAGACATTTGCCCCACCCACGGCCAGCGGCAAGGACAGACTGCCGCATCCTGCATACAGGTCGGCAATGATTTTAGCGTCTGGCGGCAGTCCGGCGCGCACCAGATCGACCAGGATTGCCTCCCCCTCTCGACTGGGCTGCAGAAACGCCCCGATGGGCAGATCGACCGGCACACCGGCGATCACCANGCGGGCGGGCCGCCTTGCTGCGACGGGTTCTGCAAATCCATCCGATTCCCAGGCAATCCGCGCGATATCATGTTTCTCTGCAAAGCTGACCAGCCGCTGCCGTTCGGCAAGGTCGGGATCGGACGGGCGGGCCGGAATAAACATCAGGTCAAACCCGGTATCACTGAGTGTGACCTGAATATCCCCGCCCTTTCCCAGACTGTTCATGGAGGTAGCGAGGTCTCGCAAGGCCGGTAACAGGGCGACTATTTCCGGTCGGGCGACCGGGCATTCCTGGATATCGATCAGGCGGCTTGTGCCCCGGACGTTAAACCCGATCATGGCCCTTCCGCCCGGACGCACGATTGTCAAACGCAAGCGCCGCCGCGTCCCCGGGGGCACTTCGCGCGTCTGTGCAACCAGATCTTCACTGATCCCGCGGCGGCTTAAGGCCTCCACCAGATGGCCGCGCTTGATGCGCGCAATCGCGCTCAGATCTAAATGCTGCAATGAACAGCCACCGCATGTCGCTGCATGCTGACAGACGGGATCAACGCGGTCCGGACCGGGCGTAATAAGGTCTAGCATCTTTGCCGCCCAGCCGTCGCCCCGCTTTTCGCCGGGTGCCGCGACAACCGTATCCCCGGGCGCCGTGCCCGGTATAAACAGCGGGCCCGATGGGCCCTGAGCCACACCGTCACCCCGTGCACCGATGCTATCAACCGTGACAGTAACGGGCGGTGCAGCAACGCGACTCTTAGTGCTTTTTCGTCTGGGGCGCACGGGCACAAGGCTCCTGGTATCAATTATGGGGCAGATTTATTGGCTTTTGCCGCGAAGTCACCCATACTCGCCCATTCAGTTGCGGATGACAGGGGCCGAATCGCGCATACTGATACATGATTAACACGGGCAAGACAGCCCAGAAAGTCATGGGGCTGTAAAAGGGTTTTGCGGGGGGCGTTCACGGCAGATGTCACTTAATACGCTTATTGCCTTTCTGTTGGCCTTTGGGCTGTTCATCTTCGCGATCGTATCGCAGACGAACAATTATCTGATATTCGTTGACCCTTTCAGCTTTGTCATGGTCATCGGTGGCACGTTGGCGGCGACCTTTCTGGGTCAGGAATACCGCTATGTCATGCTGGCCCTGCGCAGCATTTTTAGCATGTTTGCAGTCTATCGGGCCGGACGGAATGTCCTGAATCAGGATGTCGGGCGCTTGATCCAATGGGGGTATCTGGCGCAGCAGAAGGGGCTGATCGGTCTGGAGGCTGAAGTCAAGAAAGTGCAGGGGGATGAATTCCTGAGCTTCGGGGTCGAAAATCTGCTCAGTGGCTATACCGGGGAAGAATTGCGCGAAACCCTGGAAATTACCGCCGATAAGACTTTTGAGCGGAATCTGGTTCCCGCCAACATTCTGAAAGGCATGGGCGCGACGGCACCGGCCTTTGGCATGATCGGCACATTGGTTGGCTTGATTATTATGCTGTCCAGCCTGGGCGCCGATCCGAAAGATCTGGGGATCGGTCTGGCCGTCGCCTTAAATACGACCCTATACGGCGTGTTATTTGCCCGATTAATCCTGATTCCCGCCGCATCCAAATTGACCCAGCGCCAACAGATACAACGCTTTCGACACGAATTGATTACAGAAGGCCTTGTGATGCTCGCCGAACGCCGCTCACCAAGATATATTGCAGATCGAATGAATAGTTTCCTGGACCCCAACATACGTTTCGACATTGATAAGCAGGCGAAATAACAAGGCAAGGGAGGGGTGATATGGCTAAAAAGCGCAAACCTCCCGCCGGGGAAGCGCCCGACGAGGTCGAGGATTGGCTGGTCACATATGCGGATGCCATCACCCTGCTTATGGCGTTTTTCGTGATGCTGGTTTCCTTCTCGAAAGTCGATCTTCCCATGTTTGATGAGGTGAAGGCCGGAATTGCCGATAAGATCGGTGCGGGCGGCGGAGATACCCCGTTATTCGACCTGGAAGCATCGTTGAATTTTGAATTGGCGGAAGTCAGCCCGTTTCCACCCAATGCGATCAATGTTGGATTTGATAATCAGGGGGTGGTCATTGATTTCTCCAGCGGCTCCTTTTTCAAAGATGGTACGACGGAGCTGGATGAGGGTGCGATCCCGGTACTGGAGGCCATTCGGGAACAATTGCGCCAACCGCCCTATGATATCTTTAAGGTCGATGTGGAAGGGCACACATCCAACAGGACCCCACCGTCAGGGTCCATCTATCCAACCAATTGGGAGCTTTCCGCCAGTCAGGCAGCCCGCATTGTGCGCGAACTTATTGATCTGGGCGTTGAACCAAAATGGCTGACAGCAACCGGCTTTGCCGACACCCAACCCAAAGTCCCGAATCTGGATGTCGCCAAGAATCCCATCGTCGCGAACCAGCAACAGAACGAGCGCATATCACTCAGACTTCATCCATAAGACCCTAAAGCCGTGCGGTTTGTTTAAAATTGTATATACTTTTTATTTAAATGAGCCTTTATGCTGATAGAGGAACCGGTTCAGGATAGTTAGTGGGAGAATTGAGAGGTATGATCAATGGCGTTTAAGGTAAAGTTCTGGGGAGTGCGCGGGTCTATTGCCTGCCCGTCGCCACGCCATATCGGCTTTGGGGGCAACACCAGTTGTATTGAAGTCTCCGCCGGGGGGGAGCACATCATATTCGATGCGGGAACGGGTATCCGTTCGCTGGGTCAATGGATGCTGAAAAAAGATGTGAAGCACGCCCACCTGATGCTGTCCCATACCCATTGGGATCATATCAATGGTTTCCCCTTTTTCACGCCCGCCTTTCTGCCGGACCGGTCTTTTGAGATCATGGCCGGGCATGTTGAAGAAGATCAGGGCGGCATTCGGAAGGTTCTGTCGGGGCAAATGGCGCAGCCGTTTTTTCCTGTCCCCCTGGAAGCGATGCGCGGAAAATTGACGTTTTCGGATTTCAAGGCAGGCGATGTTTTCGATTTATCAGAAAATGTCCGCGTAAAAACAATGCCCCTGAACCACCCCAATGGCGCAACCGGCTATCGCATTGAACATCGCGGCAAGGCGATGTGTTACGTGACCGACACGGAACATGTGCCCGGCAAGCCGGACGAAAATGTCCTGGCCCTGATCGAGGGGGCGGATCTGGTAATCTATGACAGCACTTATACGGAGGAGGAATTTCCGGAAAAGGTGGGCTGGGGCCATTCCACATGGGAAGAAGGCATCCGACTGTGCCGTGCCGCAAATGTCCGAATGCTGGCGATTTTCCATCACGATCCCACCCATGATGATGCCTTTATGGAGGACTTGGAAATCAAGGCGCGCGAAACCTGGTCCGGCGCGATCATCGCGCGGGAAAATATGCGAATCAATCTGCTGTAAGGGCGCACAAGGGACAGCAATCAAGGCTGACAAAACGCAGAGAGGCAGACAGAGACGATTTTCCGTTGCAAACCGGCAACAATAACCCGCAACTTTACGAAAGATAGTGGTTAACGGTCACTTTTATTGAAAAACGAATATGCATTTATGCTAAAGTATCAGCATTAAGTTATATTTTTGTTTGGATGGCGGGGGCGGTATCAGCTGCATATAATTGGACTAAGGAAGTTCGTGAAATGGACTGTCGGCATTCTTTTATTCTTTCGATTGTTGTGACCTCCATCGCCTGGGCTATTCCTTCAGGAATGGCCAGCGCCCAGCAGGTCGCACAAAACTCTCTGGATCAGCAAATTGATGAGGCTCAGCAAGGCACGCCAGCCTTAAATGACGTCAGGCAAGCGACCAGCGCCGCTATTTCAGCGATGAATGATCCAAACTGCCCGCCGGTCACTTTTGCAGATGTCCTGTCCAATCCTGACGACACCGCCTTGAATGTCTGTTATGCGCGCAAACAGATTCAGGACGGCAATGTGAAGGGCGCGCTCGCCACGCTGGAGCGGGTTCTGCTGATCGCACCAGAGGCGCTGAATGTTCGGCTGTTATATGCCATCATTCTGTATCGCCTGGACAATATGGCCGGTGCCGAACGAGAATTTCAAACTGTCGCAGAAGCGGACCTGCCGGACGATGTGCGCCAACAGGTGAATACCTACCTTGCCGACATTCAACAGCAACAACAGGCAACCAAACAATCCGTGCGGGTCAGTGTCGGCGTTTATGCCGATACCAATCGAAATGCAGCACCGGTTTCGGAAAGCCTGATGGCCTTTGGCGCACGCAGTCCGATTGCCCTGGAGCGGGATCGCCCAAACGGCGATATCGGGTTACTGACAATATTGGGATACGACTTCACCCATGATCCCGGCCTTCAGAACCAGCATGAATTCTTTGGCGGCGTCGATCTGTATGGGGACACGCTGTCAGAACAGAACAAGCTGGATATTCAGGCCCTGAATACGGATCTGGGGTTCCGCTGGCGCTATCCAAGCATCACCATTGCGCCCCGGGTTTTCCTGTCCAATATGCGCATCGGCTGGAACAAGTTTTATACCTCAAAAGGTGTTGAACTGAGGCTGGATCACAAGATTCGTCTGCCCGACCCGGACGCCGCCCTGCTGGACACATGGTTTCTGGTCTCCGGTCAGGATGAAAACTATCACAACACACCTGATTTCCAGACATTAACCCTGCGCAGCGGCAAGAAGTCAGATGTGGAGCTGGGGGTTGGAACGCTGTTATTCCCGGATCACTATGTCTCTCTGGTCGCACAGTCTCAATATAAGAGCGGTGCCGCCGATAGTGGAAACAATGGGGCGAAGACCTTCTCATACTCCTATCAAAATGTTGAGGCGAACCATACCTGGATCCTCGAAAACGGGAAATTTCTGGTCAGTAGCGTGATGCTGGGCACAAGACAGTACAAACACCCGGACCCCTTGGTGCAAAACGGGGTTCACCGCCTGGAACAGCCCTTTCGTGTTCGCATGACCTATGGGATGCCCCTATCAGAATTGATCGGGTCGGACTGGATACAGGAACAGCGCACGGAAAACGCGGAATTTCTGTCTTTTGCCGAAGAGACGACGATCTCTCTGACCGGGGAATATCGCTATCAGCGTTCCAATATCACAAACTACCAGACCGAAAATAAGCGCATCCAGCTCTTGCTGTCTCGCGCCTTTGATTTTTGAGGAAGGGATCAGCCCGATGACATATGCGACACGCCCTCTTACCGCACAGATTTGCGCCGTCGCCGCGCTGGTCCTGCTGCCCTTCGGTCCAGCCGTTTCGCAAGACCTGGTGCAGGCCGGCGTTTCCGCGGCGGTGCAAGGTCAAGTCAGTGTTGCGCGCGTCGATGCGGTCGGGCGGCAAATCGACAGTGGCGAGCCGATCTTTCTGAACGATGCCGTCACATCAGGGCCGGACTCCGGCATGCAGATCATGCTGTTGGATGAAACCGTCTTCACCATCGGTCCGGAAAGTGAAATTTCCATCGATACTTTTGTCTATGACCCCGCGACCGGACAGGGCTCTCTTGCTGCCAACATGACCAAGGGGGTGATGCGGTTCGTGACGGGGAATGTATCGTCTGGCAATCCCCAGAACATGACGATCAAATTGCCGGTCGGCACCATTGGGATTCGCGGGACCCTTGGCGATGTGGCCATCCTGACCGTGGAAGAGGCAACTGAAATTTTCCCGCAGGAGATGGAACAACAGAATCAAGGTGCCCAAGATACATCCGGTAACCCGCAACCGGTGGTCTTTGCAGCCCTTTCCGGACCGGGGCCACTGACCCAGACCGGTGCGCCGATCGGGTCCTTCACCTTTTCCTCTCCCAATGGATCTGTGGATCTGAATCGTCCGGGCGGTGCCGTTCTGGCAACCCCGGGGCAACCCCCTGTGTTTTTCATCGCCCCACCTGGCGCCCTGCAACAGATCAGCGCCGGTCTGACGGCACGGGGAGGCAATCAGAGTTCTAACGCCGACAGCGGCAATGATTCTTCTGGTGACCAATCCAATTCCACGGATACCAATACGGAAAGCAGCGGTACCGAGAATGCTCAGTCCCAATCCAACGTATCGAATGACACCTCCTTCAAGCAGGTAAACACGATCAGCACCACCAACACCAATACAAGCCAGTCTCAGGATGTCGCCAATACAAATGATCTGGCCGGCAACAGTCGGGGTTTCACCTATGCCGATATCGCTGCGGCATTTTCCGGGGAAAGCAGCGTCAGCGGGTCAGGGGACCTGACCGGCGCGATAATCGGCAGCTTCAACACCAATGTCGATTTTTCCGCCCGCACCGTGGATATTAGCACAGGAATCCTGAAGCAGGGGTCGACAGATATTGGGACCGTCATTCTGAATTCCAATAGTGGTGTGGCCGTGAACGATTCGACCTCCAGCTTCGCCATCGGATCCAATAACAATACCGGAACCTGCGGCAGTTGCACCGGCGGTGTCACATTTACCGGAACGAATTCACTGGAACTTTCGGTCAGCCATAACGGCGGAACCGGAACAGGCAGCGCGACGCTCAGCGCCGGCATGTGATTTTGTATCATAATCACTCTTTTCTGATCTGAATGTCGACCATGACCTGGTTTGGGAAAAAAGCACATTTCTGGGCGCCGCTTCTGCTGTTGATCGGCGCCCTTTTTGTGCGTGCATCAGAACCCAATTGGCTGGAGGGGCTGCAATTCGCGGTATTTGACGAATTGATGCGCGCCTATCCAAGAGACTATAATCCAGACGCCGATATTCCCGTCCGGATCGTCGATATTGACGAGGACAGCCTGGCTGCTCACGGTCAATGGCCCTGGTCGCGCCTGACAATTGCCCAGATGGTTCTGAACCTGCGCCAGGCCGGCGCGGCAGTTGTCGCCTTTGATATTGTGTTTTCGGAACCGGACCGCATTTCCCCACCGAATGCCGTTAAGGAATGGTCTGTTCTGGAAGGCGCAGAAGACCTGATGGAGCGGATTAAGAACCTGCCAGACTTCGATGCTGCCTTTGCCCAGTATCTGGAGGCATTGAACCCTGTGGTTCTGGGTTTCGTGCTCAGCCAGGATGAACGCCTGCCCCGCATACCGGATTTTGATGGAACCTTTGCGACCAAAGGACTGAATGCGGGCGATGTGCGGCGCTTCCTGAAACCCGTTTATACGGGCGCTGTCACCAATCTGCCGATCTTTGAGAAGGCCGCATCTGGCAATGGCAGCTTCAGCATGCGCCTGGAACAGGACGGCCTGGTTCGCCGCGTGCCCGTGATTTTCCAGTTGGATCCCAAAAATGGGAGCGACACGCTGCTATACCCCTCGCTGGTCGCGGAAGCTTTCCGCACGGTTCAGGGGGTTAAAACCATGATCGTCCGGGCGGCGGGAACCGACAGCACAGCGTCCCTGTTGGAACAGGGCAATGTGAATGGTCTGGCCAATATCCAGATCGGCGCAAAAACCATCCCAACCGATCCTTTTGGGCGAATCTGGTTGCATTCCACCGGCCACCGGCAAGAACGGTTTATCTCAGCAAAATCCGTGTTAGACGGCACCTTTGATCCCACCCTTGTCCAGGGAGCCATCGTCTTTGTGGGCGCCACGGCAGCGGGCCTGCTGGATTTGCGCGCAACCGCCTTGGCCTCGCAATATCCAGGGGTGGAGATTCATGCTGAAATCGCCGAACAGGTCATCAGCGATCATTTTCTGGAACGCCCCGGCACGGCGTTTTATTTTGAGTTGGGTTTTATTCTGATCCTGGGTCTGCTGTTGATCATCGCGATGCCCCGATTGGGTGCGGCCAAATCCGCGCTGTTTGGCGGGATCTGCGTCATGGGGGCCTTTGGTTTTGCCTGGATGATGTTCACCCAGCATCTACAGCTGTTCGATCCTGTGTTTCCCAGCGGCGCGACGCTGGCAATTTATCTGGCAGGAACCGTAATACTGTTCGTTCGGGAAGAATCTCAGCGACGCCAGATTCGCGGCGCTTTTGCGCATTATCTTTCCCCGGATCTGGTGCAGCAATTGGCAGAACAGCCGGAACGCCTGAAACTGGGCGGTGAAACAAAGACACTGACCTTCCTGTTTTGTGATGTTCGCGGTTTCACAACGATTTCAGAAAGCTTTAAGGGCAATCCCCAGGGGTTGACCTTGCTGATCAATCGCTTCCTGACCCCATTGACGGACTGCATTCTGGATCGACGCGGCACGATTGATAAATATATGGGCGATTGTATCATGGCCTTCTGGAATGCCCCATTGGATGTGCCGAATCACCCTAAGGACGCCTGCGAATCCGCATTATCGATGTTTGAAGCCCTGGAAGCATTGAACAAAGAGCGTGAGGCAGAAGCACAGGCGGCGGGCGACCCCTTCCTGCCGTTGAATATCGGGATTGGGGTCAATACCGGGGATTGCGTGGTCGGGAATATGGGCTCGGACCAGCGCTTTGACTATTCCGTTCTGGGGGATGCCGTCAATCTGGCCTCTCGGCTGGAGGGTCAGTCGAAAAGCTATGGCGTGGGCATCGTTCTGGGCACCGACACATGGCACGCTGTTGCGGATGATTTCGCAACGCTGGAACTGGATCGAATAGCGGTGAAGGGCAAGTCCGAGGCGGTGACGATCGCAACCTGCATCGGGCGCAGCGACCTCAGACAGTCGCAGGAGTTTCTGGATCATGCCCGGCACCATGAAACGCTGCTTTCCGCCTTTCGCGCACAGGAATGGGATCAGGCTGAATCCCTTCTAAAGGCGCTGACCGGAAAATTATCCGGCCAGATGGATGGATTTTACGCGATTTATCAGGAACGCATCGACGAATACCGCCAAAATCCCCCGCCGGCGAACTGGGATGGCGTTTATATCGCAACCAGCAAATAACCCCTGGAAATGTTTTCCAAGGTTGCGATATACAAGTCGCGATGCTGTGATAAACTGCATTCGTTATTCCAATAATCACAAAGTTGCTGCGTGAAACAGCAACTGAAGCCGGTATGGGTTAAAAATACGTTCCCATGGAACATAATTCTGACGCTGACATCGATTTAAAAGAAGACAACCGGCGCGAAGACCGGTTTGGACGCCGTGCGGGCGAAAAGATGATCCATCGTCTGGTGGAGCTTGGGATCGCGCTGTCGTCTGAAAAAGATCATGACCGCCTGATGGAAATGATTCTTTTGGAAGCCAAGAATATCTATAACGCCGATGGCGGAACGCTGTATCTGGTAACCGACGACGAAACCGGCCTGTCGTTTCAGATTATGCGCAATGACACGCTGAACATTTCCATGGGCGGTACGACGGGAAAGAAAATTCCATTTCCTCCCGTGCCTTTGTATCGGCCCGATTCATCCAAAAATATGAACAATGTTGCATCGGCTGTGTATCATCAGGCCGTGGCCAGCAATATCGTGGATGCCTATGAGGCCCAGGAATACGATTTTTCCGGCACCAAGAAATTCGATGAGACAACGGGCTATCGGTCGAAATCCTTCCTGACAGTCCCCATGATCAATACGCAGCGCGAAGTGATTGGCGTGTTGCAATTGATCAATGCACGGGACCAGACCAGCAACACCATCGCCTTTGAAACCTCGCTTCAGCCGATGATCGAGGCACTGACCAGCCAGGCAGCAGTGGCGCTGGAAAATCAAATGCTGATCCAGCAACAGCGGGCGCTGTGGAATTCCCTGATTGAGATGATCGCGGCCTCGATCGATGACAAGTCACCCTATACCGGTGGTCATTGTCAGCGTGTTCCAGAGATCACCAAACTGCTGGCCAAAGCCGCCTGCGAATCCGAAGAAGGGATCTTCGCGGGTTTCGACCTGGACGAGGACGAATGGTATGAATTGCATATCGCGGCCTGGCTGCACGATTGCGGGAAGGTCACGACGCCGGAATATGTCGTCGATAAGGCGTCCAAGCTGGAGACGATCTATAACCGCATTCACGAGGTTCGCACCCGTTTTGAGGTGATGCATCGGGATGCGGAAATCGAATGCCTGAAACGGAAGCTGGACGGAGAAGACCCCGATACCTGTGACCGGGATTTTCAATTCGCGGTGGATAAGCTGCAGGAAGAATATGCTTTCGTCGCCAATGCAAATGTTGGTGGGGAATTCATGGACGATGCCGATATTGAGCGCCTGAAAGAGATCGGGCAACGGCGCTGGACCCGCTATTTCGACAAAGGGATTGGGTTGAGCCCGCCAGAAGCGATGCTGGTGGCAAAAAACCCACCACCGCCCGCCCCGGCCCAGGAACCCTTGATCGGCGATCTGCCGGAGCACAAGACCGGCAATTATAATTTGGGCGAATTGACCAATCTGTCGATCCGGCGCGGAACCCTGACGGCGGAAGAGCGTGAGAAAATCAACGACCATATCGTCGTGACCATCAAGATGCTGGAACAACTGCCTTTCCCGAAGAAGATGCGTCGGGTTCCGGAATATGCGGGCGGTCACCACGAAAAGATGGACGGTACGGGCTATCCCAAAGGGTTGACCAAGGCGGATATGTCGATCCCCGCGCGCATTATGGCGATTGCCGATATCTTTGAGGCCCTGACGGCCGCCGACCGTCCCTATAAAAAGGCCAAGACGGTCAGCGAATCCCTGAAGATCATGAAATTCATGTGCAAGGACCAGCATATCGATGCAGATCTGTTCGACCTGTTCCTGCGCTCTGGCGTCTGGAAAACCTATGCCGATGAATTCCTGGACCCCAGCCAGGTGGACCCGGTCAATATCGAAGACTATCTGCCCAGCCCAACCATGCTGACGACCCAGAGCGCGGCGGAGTAACCCTACCCCCGCCGTGCCAGTTCCGCCTCCAGCTCTGCGATGCGCATATGCAATGGCGCCACCGCTTGCTGGATTTCCGCATTGGTAAAGCGCGGCGTGATATGTTGCGGACAGTTCCATTCCAGGGCAGCGAGATCGATCAGGAAGGCCTGTTCAACCTTGGCCTTGTAATCCGGCATAGAGAGGCTCGTCAGAATTTCTGGGTCGTAGGTCACACGGGCATGGCCCATAATTTTCAACCTTGCCCGACTGGGATAGTCCACCAGGATCAGGCTGACACGGTCATCCTGCTTCAGATTTCCGGCACTGATATACTGTCGATTGCCGCGAAAATCTGCAAAGCCCATGGTTGTTGGCGACAGCACCTTTAAGAAACCAACAGGCCCACCCCGATGCTGGACATAGGGCCATCCGGTTTCTGACACGCTGGCCATGTAAAAGCTGTCCCGTGCCTGAATGAAGGCCGTCGCATCTGCATCAAAGACATCCGGCTCAGACTCTCTTGTGCCGCGATTGGCATAGGCAGACCGGCTGCCGTGGCGCACCTGCTCAGCCTGAACAGCAGGGGTGAAGGTAAGTTTTGCATAATGGTCGCTCATGATTGCTTCTTTCCGATTGGGTTTTCGCTACGACCAAGATAACCATTGTTTTAAATGAAATTAATTCATATTATTTTACTTATTAATTCAGAATTTTGGAATAATAAATGGACCGGTTCCAGGCGCTTGAGACCTTTATCGCAGTGGCGGAAACCGGTGCCTTTAATGGGGCGGCGCAAAGACTGGGGCAGTCGCCACCCGCCGTAACACGCATTATTGCGCAATTAGAAGCCCGGTTGGGCGTAACCCTGTTCCTGCGCACAACGCGGCAGGTTCGTTTGAGTGAATCCGGAGAACGGTTTTTGCACGATGCCCGCCGCGTTCTGTCAGACCTGCGCGACGCCGAAGCCTCCGTGACCGGCAGCCATGGCAGACCCCGCGGATTGTTGCGGATCACCGCACCGGTTCTGTTTGGCCGATACTATATCACCCCAATTCTTGCGGAAATGCTGGATCTGTATCCAGAGATGCGTGTGCAGGCATTACTGCTGGATCGTGTCGTCAATCTTGCGGAAGAAGGCCTGGATATAGCCATCCGGATCGGGGTACCGGAAGACTCCTCGCTAAGCGCAATTCGGGTCGGTGCGGTCCGGCCGGTTGTCTTCGCCGCGCCGGACTATCTGGCCCGGCATGGCACCCCGGCAGTGCCATCAGACCTGACAAGCCATTCCATCCTTCAGGCGGGCAATATCGAAAATGCCGCAAACTGGCCGTTTCAGAAAGAAGGAGACCGCCTTACCGTCCGGGTGACACCGCGAATGACGGTCAATGACAATCAGGCCGTCCTTGATCTGGTCCGTGCCGGCAGGGGGATTGGGCGGTTGTTATCCTATCAGGTGGCCCTGGCCCTGGACTCCGGTGCGGTTGTCCCTGTGTTGGAAGCCTTTGCCGCCCCCAGCCTGCCCATCCATATCCTGCATGGGGAGGGGCACCGCACCTCCGCCAAGCTGCGGGTGGCGGCAGACTTGCTTAGAGACCGCCTGCGCGCCAACCCAACCCTGCGACGTGCTAATCTTTAGGACAACCCTCAGACGCCGATCTTGCCGCCGCCCTGTTTTGTGATCATCACGACAGACGGGCGCGGGGGCATGCCGTCTTTGAAGTCGGGCCAGCGCGTGGCCGGGTCTTCGAAAGACGATTCCCGTTCAAACCCGGTATAGTTCTTCACACCGTCGGATGCCGGATGCTGAACCGCGACGAAGAGCGTTGCGCCATCTTCACTGAAGCAGGGGCCGCACATTTCCGCACCAATTGGCACGCGGAAGAACATTTTGCCCGTACCCCGCAAGGCGCCCTCGGTTTCCAGTGCCCAGATCCCATCAGCCGTGCCGGATTTCGCCCATGCACTGCCCTGATCGGTCGAAATCCACAAACGCCCATCCGGGTCCACGGTGCAGTTATCCGGGGAGGCGAACCAGCCATTTTCCGTGGTCTGTGAATTCCACTGTGCGTTCACGTCTGGCTTTGCCGGATCCCCACAGACGACCAACAAGGACCATTTCGCCATCGTCGCGGCATGGTCCATATCCGGCGGTGTCAGTTCCACAATCTGACCAAAGCTGTTTTCCGCACGCGGGTTCGGGCCATCCACCTGATCGGCCTTGCGCTTGGAATTGTTCGTCAGCATGACATAGACATGACCGGTTTTCGGGTTGGCCTGAACATCTTCGGGCCGGTCCATTTTGGTTGCGCCCAGGGCATCTGCTGCAAGACGGGTGGAGATCAGCACATCGCCCTGATCCTTGAAGCCGTTCTCCGCCGTCAGCGGTCCCTGGCCATGGATCAAAGGCATCCAGGTCACACCGCCTTGATCATCAAATTTCGCAACATACAGGGTCCCTTCGTCCAGCAAGTCTTTATTGGCCGCACGGTCCTGCATATTGACCGTGCCCTTGGTGACGAACTTATAGAGGTAATCGAAGCGTTGATCATCGCCCATATAGACAACCAGACGGCCATCCTTATTAACGATGGTTTCCGCCCCTTCGTGTTTAAACCGGCCCAAAGCCGTGCGCTTTACCGGCGTTGAGGTCGGGTCCATGACATCCACTTCAACCACCCAGCCAAAGCGGTTTACTTCATTAGGTTCTTTCGTGATGTCAAAGCGGGTGTCGAATTTACCCCAGGCATACCACTGACCCGGTGCGCCATAGCGTTTCAGGGCGGCTGCTTCCGGATGGGCGTCCAGGGCGTCCTTGCCCCAGAAATATCCGTTGAAATTCTCTTCCGCCATCAGATAGGTACCCCAGGGCGTAATGCCGCCGGCGCAATTGTTGATCGTGCCCAGAACGGTCGTGCCATTGGGATCGGCCTTGGTCTGGACCCTTGCATGACCGGCAGCCGGTCCAGACAGGCGCATTGGGGTGCTGGCAGTGATGCGACGGTTCATTTTACCGTTCGTGTCCGCCTTCCATTTGCCATTGGCATCGCGCGTCACTTCAACGACCGTGCCACCATGGGCGGCCATTTCCACCTTCACCAGAGCCTCAGTCATATCGGCGAAATCTTTCTTTTCCTGATCGCCAAGACCGGGGAACATCAGTTCTTCATTGGTGTATTCATGATTGACGCACAGAACCGCGCGATCATCGCTGATCGGGATCATGCCAATGAAATCATTATTATAACCAAATTGGCGCAACTGAGACGCTTCTGTCTGATTGGCAGGGTCGAAAGCCGGGGAATCCGGGAACAGGGCATCGCCCCAGCGCAGCAGGATGTCGGCATCATAGCCGGGGGCGACATGGTGCGTCTCATCGACGCCATGGCTGATTTCATCAAAGGCAAAGCGTGCATCCATCGACGCCTGGCCTGGCCGGGACAGGCCTGCAATTGCAAGCGCAGTGCCGGTCATCAGGGCCCCTTTCAGGACACCCCGTCGGGAATAGCGCCGCTGACTGATGCTGCCAAAGGTTTCGTTGTCTGACGGGTTGCTGGGCTTGTCTTCAGCGAATTCCATCGCCTGTTCACGGGTAAGCGTCATAGCAGATCAATTCCTTATCAATTAAGATTGGGTAAGATGCAGCCCATGGCGGATCGCGTGAAACGATGACTGGGCACTGTGTCTAAGATATTGGAACAGGATTTCCACACCGTGACTCGACCGTGAAACATCCGTGACTGGTGCCAATACTTACTGTTGATCTGATCCAAAAGTGCCCATCAACCGTACCGATGGTAGGGTAAAAAACATATAAAAAGGCTCTTAGAATGCATCACACCCGCCGCCATGTGATTATGGGTGCAGCCAGCATCGCGTTGATGGCTCCGTTTTCCGGTATTTCCCGGGCCAGCCTGTCTGAGGCCGAGTTCAGCCCGCGAGATGGAGAGCTTGATTTCGATGTCTTCCGCAATGGATCCGCGATCGGTCATCACACGATTGATCTGCAACAGGATGGCAACCGCACGACAGCCCGAATCGACATTCTTTTGGAAGTCGGGATTGGGCCGCTGGTCCTGTACCGGTATCGCCATCAGAACACCGAAATCTGGGAAGACGGCTCTTTTAAATCCTTTGCGTCCAAGACGGATGATGACGGTACGCCCTATGCCGTGCAGGCCGTTCGGGACCAGTCCGTCATTCGGGTGACGCGGGATCATGATGAAGATTATGAGATTGATGGTCTGGGCATTTTACCCACCACCTATTGGAATGAACAGACCGTTCACTGCAGCCGATTGCTGGATACCCAGAAAGGTCGGGTCATGGCGGTCACCGTCATGCCTCAGGGATGGCAGACTGTCAGGACCGCCGCTGGCATGGTCGAAGCCCAGGGATTTGCCATCAGCGGCGATATTGAATTAAACCTGTGGTATGATCGAAAGAACCAATGGACGAAGTTGAGCTTCCCCTTCAAAGGGGATGAGTTTGATTATCAGCTCGTTTGAACCTTGAAGCCTGACTCGTTACCATAGTGGCGCATACAATGTACGCGTACGCAGTGGCGCGCCCGAAAGGAACAGCATGAGCAACAGGGAGCCGGGACTGATCTGGATCACCGGGGCCAGCATGGGGATCGGTGCCCATCTGGCGCGCCATGCCGCCAATCAGGGATGGAAAGTCGCAATCAGCGCCAGATCTGAAGATAAGCTGGCGGCAGTGGTGAATGAGCATCCGGGCAAAATTCACGCCTATCCATTGGATGTCCTTGACCCGCAGGCGACGACAGCAGTTGTTGAGGCAATTGAACACGATCACGGGCCCATTACGATCGCCGTTCTGAATGCGGGAACCCATGCGGATATGCCCGCCAGTGCCTTTGACGCCCAGGAAGTCGCGAAAATCTATGCCTTGAACATGACCGGCATGGCGAATGGATTGGACCCGTTGCTGAAGCGGTTTCTGCCCCGGGGTGCTGGGCAGATTGCCCTGACGGCCAGCGTTGCCGGATTCCGCGGATTACCCCGCGCCGGGGCGTATTGCGCCAGTAAGGCTGGAACCATTGCTATGGCCGAGTCCCTGGCCTGTGAGATCGATCCCAAGGGCGTGAAGGTCCAGGTAATCTGTCCCGGTTTCGTGCGCACGCCGCTGACCGACAAGAATGATTTTCCGATGCCGTATCTGATGGAGCCAGAGGATGCCGCCAGTCGGATCTGGGCGGGATTGATGAGCGACCGGTTCGAGATATCCTTCCCGCGCCGTTTTGTCTGGCAATTGAAATTCTTGCAGCTTTTGCCCGCAAAATGGTACTTTGCGCTGATCCGAAAAGCGACGGGCCAATGACGCAATCACAACACCTGCATACAATTACCGAACGCTGGGCGACGGCCTTCGCCGCCCCCATGCCAGGTGGGCTGCCGGCCCTGTTGGCCCTGGCGACAGAGGATATCCACTTCACCGATCCGTTCAACGATGTGCGTGGAAAACCCGCTTTGGCGGCCATTCTGGAAGATATGCTTGAGCGGTCCCATGCGCCCAGCTTCGCCGTGCATGACATCACCGCCTCTGACCGGGCGGGTTACATCCGCTGGTCCTTTTCCTGCATTCCGAAAGGCAGAAAGGACACCTGGCAATTTGAAGGAATGAGCGAGATTCACATTGCCGAAGACGGCCGCGTTAAGGCCCATCATGACCATTGGGACAGCGGCGCACAGCTTTATGCGAAACTGCCCGTGATTGGGTGGATCATCCGGCGCATACAGGCGATGATCCGGGTCTGAAATCTATTCGGCGGCGTGGTCCATTGCCAGGGATTTGGATGTCTTTTCGTCCATCCGGCTGAACGATATGACAACGGTGCCAAGCTCTATCCCCCATTTGGAGACCGTGGCGCGATTCATGACCACCCCGTTGGGCTGTAAGAACATCCAGTCATCGAATGTGACACGCAGCGTGCGCTCCTTCATTTTCAGATCATAGGTATAGGTCCACTGGAATGCATTCCCGGCGATCTGACCCTTTGCAATCCCGACAACACCCGCTGCGGTGCCTTCATAGGTCGTCGGCCCGGTGCGGGTCAGGGTCCAAATGCGCTGTTCGGTTTCACCATCGTCATAAACAAAGTCTTCCTGCAGATACAGTTTGTCACCCTCTACCTTACCCGTGATCGACACAACAAATTGCCTGCGGATGTCCCCGAAGCGGTCATAGAAAATTCCAGACGCTTCGGTCTTGCCCTCGAAATACTCTTCCAGGATAAATTTCGGTGTCTTGTCCTCAAAATCAGTTATTTTCATAGTGCTGCATCCCATTAACAGTGTCAGCGCCAGGATCAGCGCGCCCGTCAAAATCTGTTTCATATCACCCAACACCCTCTATCCGCGCCTTCAGCGCCTCCTGATCATTCAGGCTCAGTGGGAAGTGCCACATGACCGCTATGGCCCCCGCCTTGAACACAATCGGCACAAATCCGTACAGCAGAACCAACGCCGTCTCCCCACTGGTTTCCAGGCTGTTGGCCTGAAACCCTGCCCAGTCCAGCAGGGGGAATGCGATGCCCACTGCCAGGGCCAGCGACAATTTCGTCGCCATGCCCCACAGGGCGAAATAGACCCCTGTACGCGCGGCCCCGCCCCCGGCCTTGGTCAGGGCAGCAGTATCAACATCCACCACATCCGCCTGCATTGACGGGGGCAGCGCCAAATCCGCACCCAGGGCGAAACCAGTGCCGATGCACAGCGCCAGATACAAACCGCCGTCACCCACCCCAATCAAAGGCGCCAAGGCAAACCAGCCACAGGCCCAGATCATGGCAATACACCAGGTCCGATGCTTGCCAAATTTTCGCGCTATCCACAGCCATACCGGCATGCCAACAACGGCTACTAAGAAATACGTCAAAAGAAACAAACCGGATTGCTGAGGCGCGCCAACAATATTCTCTACGAATAGTAAAAACAGTGTCGCGGGCAATCCATTGGCGATCCCATTCAGGACCCAGGCCAGCAGAAGCCTGCGAAAGGGGCGGTTTCCAACCATCACCGATAAGCCCTGTCGCCAAGAGACTTTCGCTGTAACCGCAGCAATCTGAGGATCAGGAACTTTCCAAAACAGCGGTATCGCTGACAGCGGCAATCCGATTGCCAGAAACAATCCCACAATGCCCAAGGCATGCCCCCGATCCGCTGGAGACGCCGCCATAGCAACCAATCCCCCCGCAACCAATGTTCCTGCAATCACGAACATCTCTCGGGCCGCCGCGATGCGGTTGCGGGTGTTATAATCACGGCTGAGTTCCGCCCCCCAGGCCTGATAAGGCAACATGACCATGGTCCAACCCAGATGCAGAACAAGTCCGGCCACGACCAGATACGTGATATCCGCGCCCAGCGGTGGGCGAAAGATCATCCATCCTCCCAGCATGGCGACGGGAATACCCATGCCGACCCACAAACGTCGACGACCATATCGCCCCCCAATGCGGTCCGACAGAATGCCAATCAACGGATCCGTCACCACATCCCAGATTCGCATCAGGAACATTGCACCACCCACTGCAGCGAGGCCCAGACCGAGATCAACGGCGTAATAATTCGGGATATGCACATACAGCGGCAATGTCGCTGCCGCCAAGGGCAGGCCCAGCAAGCCATAGGCGATCAGCACCATCAATGGAACCATGGTTTGCGGTGCGTTAGGGGCGGGTTTAATGGCGTTAAACCTTTGCCAGGGTGACGCGTTTCACATCAACCGTGCCGGATCGGAATCCCGCCTCGCAATAGGCCAGATAATATTCCCACATCCGCTTGAAGCGATTGTCGAAACCGATTTCGGCAATTTCACCCCAGGCTTTCTGAAAGCGATCATTCCATTCAGACAGGGTTCTGGCATAGGAAAGACCAAAACCTTCCGAAGAAATCTGGCTAAGTCCCACCGCTTCCGCGCCCATTTTCAAAGCACTGGGCGATGGCAACATGCCGCCTGGAAAAATGTACCGCTGGATAAAATCCGGACGGCGGCGATAATTGTCAAAATGCCGATCCCCAATCGTGATGATCTGCAGGGCCGCGCGCCCACCCTCTTTCAGGCGATCGCGCACTCCATCAAAGAACACCGGCCAGTATTTCTCTCCCACCGCCTCGAACATCTCTATTGAGGCGATGTGGTCAAACTGACCCTCCAGATCCCGGTAATCGATCAGGCGGATATCGACCTTGTCATTCAGTCCCTCCCGCTGCATGCGGGCCTGGGCATAATCGTGCTGTTCGCGGGAAATCGTGATGCCGGTCACTTTCGCGCCCCGCTCCTTTGCGACGCGCTCTGCAAAGCCGCCCCAGCCACAGCCGATTTCCAGCACGGTGCTGTCGGGCGTTAGATTAAGGCGATCCGCCAGCAGGTCATATTTACGGGCCTGGGCGGATTCCAGATCCCCCGCCACATCGTCAAATTGTGCAGAAGAGTACGTCATGCTGGGGTCCAGCCAGCGCTCATAGAACGCATTTCCCAAATCGTAATGATGGGCGATATTCTTGCGGCTGCCGCGCTTGGAATTGCTGTTGAACCCGTGATGGATCAGGCGGTTGGCGACACGATAGACCATGCTGCCATTCAGGGTTTCGTCCAGTGCCTCATAATTCATCGCACCGACTGTCAGGAAATCCGCCAGATTGGAACTGTCCCAGTCCCCATCCAGATAGCTTTCCCCTAATCCTACATTGCCACCCAGGATCATGCGAGGGACCATGCGGCTGTTGTTTAGCGTTATCGGGCCATTGGGACCCGGTTCCTTGCCGCCACATTTCCGCGTCACACCTTCCGGCACGGTGACTTCAAACGTGCCATAATGGATGCGGTTTGCCATGGCGAAATGTAACCGGCTTAACAGTGACAGCCTCGGTTCATCCTGATTCTTACGCCCAATCATCTGATCCCCAGTCGAATAGTCAGTTTTGGTAACGCCATCGCTCATTATCAATTCGTCCCCATCCATATTGCCCGTTTTGGTATCGTCATCGCGTTACATGTTTTGTTGGCGCGGGTGGTTTCGGGTAATATTTCGCCCCCTTCAGCCAAAGCCTCAGCGCCTCCCAATGGATGCCGCCGATCACTTTCGCGGTCATCAAAGGATAGCGCAAAATTGCCCCCAGCAACGCCTTATCCGTCAGCGGTACCCCCCGGGCGGTATGCTTCGCCATCAGGATTGGATCGCCTGTCGAATCGGACTGATTGATCAGCACTGACAGGCGTGCACCAGGCGCTGTCAGACTGAAGTGGTATCGGCATGACATCTCAATAAAGGGGGAGACATGAAAAACCTTAGCCGTTTCCTGATGGATGGCCGCACCTGCCGCCTGTTCCGCCGATACAGGAATAAGATAGCCGTGAGATTCCCCGAATGTATTTGAGACCTCATACAAGACAGCCCGAAGCTGGTGATCAGAATCATAACAGTAGTAAAGGCTCAACGGATTGAAGGCATAGCCCCATAATCTGGGAAATGTCAGCAGATGGATTGCCCCACCCTTCAGCGCCAGACCCTGCTCTTGCAAGGCAGCTTCGACCCAGCCCCGAATGGCGCTGCCGTCCCGCATCCCGTAGTCCCGATCCCACAGGCTGATCGGCGCCCAACGATTATGACCAAACAACCGCATGCGCTGATCCATCTGTGGCAGGGCGTCCACATCGACCAGAATTGAAAAGACAGAATAGGTCAGTTCATGAATAAAAGGCTTCATGCGTTTATGCATGACCTGGCCCCGATACAGGGTTCCATCAGACTGGAGCGCCGGATCGGTCATGCTGCCACCTCTTTCTCAGCCCGGCCCTTTGGAACGCCAACAGCAGCATCAGAGATTGGCCCGACGGCCTGCATGGCATGCACCGGGTAATGACCCCAGGGGGCGGCAACCCCAAAGGCACGGGCGACGGCAACGGCAGAGCCCAAACCATCCTCGTGAAAGCCATAGCCGCAATAGCTGCCACAGAACCACACACCACCATGCCCCTGAATCTCTGGCAGGCGGGCCTGCGCCTCCAGGGCCCCGTGATCGAATACCGGATGATCATAGTCGAATTCCTGGTGAATCATTCCAGGATCAATGTCGTGAATTGGGTTTAACGTCACAAACAGCGGAAAATCGGGGTCTAGGCTTTGCAGCTGGTTCATCCAATAGGTGACCGACACCTGGCGGGTGTCCAGATCGGTTCCCCGTTGTGTCAGATAATTCCAACTGGACCAGACCTTCCGACGGCGGGGCATCTGTGCGACATCTTTATGCAGCACAGCCCGATTCGTCTGATAGGTGAACCGCGACAGGATATCAGATTCCTTATCGGTTTTATCCGCCAACAGGTGATGGGCCTGGTCGCCATGACAGGCAAAGACCACGCGGTCATAGTCCGCCTGACCGCCATCTTCCAGATGCAGGGTGACCTGATCATCGCCCCGCGTCACGGCCTTTACGCCCTGTTTGACCAGAACATCCCGACCCAGATCCGCCCGAATGCGATTAACATAATTCCGGCTGCCGCCCTGAACCGTCCACCATTGCGGCCGGTTTTCAACCTGCAACAGCCCGTGATTGTCAAAGAACCGAATGAAACTGGCCGCCGGAAACTGACCCATTTTGCTGACCGGGCAGGACCAGATTGCCGCGGCCATGGGCAACAGGTGATCGTCGATGAAAGCCCTGGAATATCCATCCCGCGCCAACAGATCCGCCAATGTCATCCCGTCTGCCGCCCCGGATGACAATAAGCCAGGGGCCACCTTATAAAACCGCAGAATGTCACGGACCATTCGGATGAACCGTGGGGAAATCAGGTTTCGCTTCTGCGCGAACAGGCTTTTCAGATCGCTGCCGCCATATTCCAGCCGCCCCTGATCCACCGATACGCCAAAGGACATATCCGTCTTGATCCGGGTCACACCCAACGTGTCGAACAATCCAATCAGATTGGGATAGGTACGTTCATTATAGACGATAAACCCCGTATCGACGGGGGTCGTTTCCCCATCCAGACCCGTTGGGGCATCGACTGTGTTGGAATGCCCGCCAACCGTGCCACCCTTTTCATAGACCGTGACATCATATGCGCCGTTCAACAGCCAGGCGCTGCCCAGACCTGCAATGCCGCTTCCGATAACAGCGATTTTCATAAATTATGCCGCCCCCTTGATGTCATTATACGCCTCTAGTGCCCGATTGCGGGCCTCAACATGGCGCACGACAGGTTTCGGGTAGGTTTTTCCAAGGTCAACCCCAGCCTCCCGCAGGACCTCTTGGGGGGCTTCCCAGGGTTTGTTCAGATATTTGGTCGGCATGTTCTTAAGTTCCGGCACCCAGTGGCGGATGTAATGGCCGTCTGGATCGAATTTCTCCCCCTGGCCAATCGGATTGAAGATTCGGAAATACGGCGCCGCATCCGCCCCACAGCCTGCTGTCCATTGCCAGTTGGCGACATTATTGGCCAGATCCGCATCGACCAGCGTGTCCCGGAACCAGGCTTCGCCCACGCGCCAATCAATCATCAAATGTTTGATCAGAAAGGATGCGACGACCATGCGCACGCGATTGTGCATAAATCCTGTCTGCCACAATTCCCGCATCCCGGCATCGACCAGCGGGTATCCGGTTCCACCCGTTCTCCAGGCTTTCAAAGCGGTCGGGTCTTCCTGCCACGGGAAGGCATCAAAGCGGGAATTATAGTTCTCTTGTGGCAAGGTCGGATTGTGAAACAGCAGGTTATGATTGAAATCCCGCCAGCCAAGCTCTCTCAGGAAGGACCATATGCCCTTATCCAGCACCGCCCCACTTTCAGTGCGACTCCTGTCCAGCGCGACATGCCATATCTCGCGCGGGCTGATCTCTCCAAAGGCCAAATGGGGGCTTAACCGGGATGTCCCGGCGATATCCGGTCGATTGCGCGTGTCGTCATATCGTTGGGCAATCGAATCCAGAAAATCGCCCAATCTTTGCCGCGCCCCGGCCTCTCCTGGTGTCCAGCTTTGACGCAACCCACCTGTCCAGTCGGGCTTGGTGGGCAGCAAAGCCCATTCCGCCAAAGTATCACTGGGAATCTGCTGTGACGGGGGCGTAATTATGTTTGGTTTCGCCATAGGGTTTGGCAAATCGCCAAGGTCCAATTCGGCCTTCCAGAACGGGGAAAACACCCCATAAGCCCCGCCCAGTTTGGTTTTAACCTCCCAGGGCTCATGCAACAGGGACCCATTGAAGCTTTCAACCAGAAGCCCCTGTTCTTTCAAATGCTGCTTGATCTCAGAATCCCGGGTAATGGCTTCTGGTTCGTAACACCGGTTCCAATAGACAGCGGTCGCCCCGGTTTCCTGGCACACATCCTCCAGACAGCGTCGGGCCGGGCCACGCCTTAGGATCAATTGGCCGCCAAGCGCTGCGATATCCTGTGCCAAGGCGGTCAGGCTGTGATGCAGCCACCACGCGCCAGCCGCGCCCACGGGCAATGCGCCCTCGCAGTCGGGGTCCAGGATGAACACGCAAGCGGTTTCATCCCCATGCGCGAGAGCCGCGCGCAACGCGGGATTGTCCGACAGGCGTAAATCCTTGCGAAACCAGTGAAGACTGACTTTTGACATAAACCCTTCCGACCCTGTGCCTCCACCAACAGGCGGAGCAAATCATTTCTTAAAGGTGATACGCCTTGGAAACCCGTTTCGGATTAGGGGAATACAAGAAAAGTTTCACAAACACGATTGATCCAGCCCCGTTCCGTATTCGTAATTCCTTATACGTGGTGAGCATCGCTTGCCGTGTTCCTGGCGGGTCCTTCCCCCCACATTCGTCAGGGGCACCACTGGACTGGCGATACTTTCGCTGGTCCAGTGCGTTTTGGGGGATCATGTTGCGCGCAACAACCGTGCCTTTGGCACGCGAATGACGGCTCGACCGGTTGCCAGATGCACTGAAAACCCTTTTTTAAACAAGCCGCTGATTGCGGGATCCCACACACTCAAACCCCCAGTATAGCTGCCATAAGCCGGCAGGATCAGGCGCGCCCCATCTTCTATGAAACAGCGCGCCGACAGCCGCCTTGCGCGGGTCTGGACACTGGCTTTTGGGTGAAAATGGCCGGAAACCTCACCGGGTCTTGAACCATGTTCCGCTTCATGCCGGAAAACCAAAGGGCCCTCCAGCCAATCGGCCCGAACGCGGCCGCCCAGATCTGCAGGCGGGGCGGGGTCGTGATTGCCTGCGATCCAGATCCAATCCACGTTGGAAACCAGCTTGCCCAAAACGGCGCGATCCTGGGGCGACAATCGATCTGACGCCTGCGCGTCATGAAAACTGTCCCCCAGGCAAATAACCCGGTCCGGTCGCAAACGGGCCAGCGATGTCGCCAGCACCGCCAATGTGGTGCGGCTGTCATAGGGGGGCAGCATCTGACCCCGGCTGGCAAAGGCGGACCCTTTTTCCAGGTGCAGATCAGCAACGACAAGGGTGTTGCGATCCGGCCAATACAGGCTGCCATCCGCTAAGGCCTGTAATTGTGCCCCGTTCAGCACAAAGGCGCTGTGATCTTTTCGTATCGCCGAATTCATCATGACCATTTATAGCGGAAGTCCGCCTTGCGGGTCCATCCGCATGGCCTCTTCTATCAATTCTTCGGCCAATTCATCAAACAGTTGATCCTCCGCATCGCCATAAACGGCTTCCTTACCGATCTCTAACAGGATCGGCACCGCCAAAGGGGAAACCCGATCCAGACGACGATGGCGTATCCCGCCACTTTTGACACGCGCCAGAAATTCCGCCAACCGCCCCACATCAATCATCCCGCCCTTGGCATCGGCGCGGGTGGCCTGCAACAGCACATGATCCGGCTCATGCCGCCGCAGAACATCATAGATCAGGTCGGAATTGAAGGTGACCTGACGTCCCGTCTTTTCCTGCCCCGGCTGGCGGCGTTCGATCAGGCCGGCGATCACCGCGACGTTGCGGAAGGTCCGCTTCATCAGGGAACTTTCCTCCATCCAGGCTTCCAGATCATCACCCAGCATGTCCTCATCAAACAGCGCCTGCATATCCTTCGCCGCATGCAGTCCCCAGACGGCGATGACATAATCGCTGGCGACAAAGCCCAAGGGTGCCAGGCCCAGCCGCTCCATGCGTTTGGTCAACAGCATGCCCAAAGTCTGATGTGCATTGCGCCCCGCAAAGCTATAGGCGACCAGATATTCCTTGCCCGCACGGGGGAAGGTTTCCACCAGCAATCCATCACGCCCCGGCAGCAGGGACCGCCATTGCTGCAGGTTCAGCCATTCGCGCACCTGATCAGGCAATTCGACCCAGGATGTGGGATCGGCCAGCGTGGCGCGCACCCGGTCCGACAGCAGCGTCGTGAAGGGCAGCCGCCCCCCCATATAGGCCGGAACTTTAGGGTCTTTGCCGCGCGCGACACTGACCTCCACCGCGGTCTGTTTGATCCCTTCAAACCGCAACATGCGCCCGGCAAAGACAAAGGTATCGCCAGGCTCAAGCCCGGTTGCGAAATATTCCTCGATCTCCCCCAGAACCCCGCCACCCCGCAGGCGCACCTTCAGGGTGACCGCCTCAACAATTGTGCCGATATTCATGCGATGGCGATGGGCAAGCCTTGGATTGGCAACTTCATAGGTACCGGCTGCCGTTAAGAACAGCCGCTTCCAGCGATCATAGCTTTTCAAGGCATAGCCGCCATCTTCGACAAACCGCAAGGCCGCATCGAAAGCATCGCGGGTCAGGGTGCGATAGGGGGCCGCCTGCCTGATTTCCGCGAAAATATCATCGGCGCGAAATGGGGCGGCGCAGGCCAGGCTCATGATATGCTGGCATAGAACGTCCAGGCCGCCGTCCCGGGGCGGGTCACCATCCAGCGTGCCTTCCGCCACGCCCTCAATGACACAGCGGCATTCCAGCACCTCAAACCGATTACACGGCACCAACAGGGCGCGACTGGGCACGTCCAGCCGATGTCCGGCACGCCCGATGCGCTGAATCATGCGCGATACCCCTTTTGGCGGCCCGACCTGAACCACCAGATCCACCGCCGCCCAGTCGATCCCCAAATCCAACGATGACGTCGCAACCACCGCGCGCAGGCTGCCATCGGCCATCGCGGCCTCTACCTTGCGCCGCTGATCGCGCGCCAGAGAGCCATGATGCAAGGCGATGGGCAGCGCATCCTCGTTGGCGCGCCACAATTCCTGAAAGACCAGTTCGGCCTGGGCACGGGTATTAACAAAAATGATCGCCGTGCCGGTTTTCTTAATCTCCTGATAAATCTCCGGGATGGCATGCAGGCCATAATGACCCGACCAGGGCAGCCGCACGGCGGTTTCCAACAGGCGCACATCCGCCCGTTTCGCCCCCATGCCGGTCACTGTCACCACCTCATCCGCATCCGCGCAGGGGGAGATGTAGCGGCGCAGATCATCGGGCCAGGCGACCGTTGCCGACAGACCAACGCGCCGCAGGTCCGGGGCAATTTTAGACAAGCGCGCCAGACACAGCGCCAACTGATCCCCCCGCTTGGTTCCCGCAATCGCATGAACCTCGTCCAGGATGACGCGGTGCAGTGATTTAAACAGGGTGAAGCTTTCCGGTTGAGAGATCAGCAGGCCCAAAGATTCCGGTGTGGTCAGTAATATCTGGGGCGGATTTTCCTTCTGGCGCTGGCGCCGGTTGGCGGGCGTGTCGCCGGTTCGGGTCTCAATTCGGATATCCAGCCCCATTTCTTCAACCGGCGTCATCAGGTTACGCTGGATATCCACCGCCAGGGCTTTCAGTGGGGAAATATAGAGCGTGTGCAGGCCCTCTGTCGGATTGCTGGCCAGATCAATCAGGCTGGGCAGAAATCCAGCCAGGGTCTTCCCACCCCCCGTCGGAGCAACCAGTAAAGTATGCGCGCCCCGTCCATCCGCCGCCACCATATCCAACTGATGGGGGTGGGGTCGCCAGCCCTTTTGCTGGAACCAATCACTGAATTTTTTTGGCAAGACTGGGTCGATTTCGGTCATAACAGGACTGAGTATAGCCTTTCAGCGCCAATTCGCGAGCGCCGTATTAGCGTTAAAGTATTTCTTCAACCACATCATCTAGTAGTTTAACGGCTTGTAATGACGCATTAGCAACACCTGTTAAGCTCCTTTGCAAAAAACAAAAAATGGAATGGTGACAAGCGCAAAAGAATCGCTGTACGACTTGGTTAACAGCTCGGGCCTTCTGGCGAACCGGTTCGAGTGGAGGGACGATGATAAATACGATGGAATTAACCGGGGGGACCCGGGTGGATTTTGCCGAAGAGCAAAAACGCAAAGTGATGACCCTGTTTTTGGACGTATGGGACCAAGCCTGCGTCGAGGGGATTCCGAGCGAATTGCTGTCTGAGGTCTGTCTGTATCTGGCACTGACGGACCTGGTAGAGGATCATGGGGAGGACGATGTCGCTGACATTATCGAAACCCTGCCCTATCGAATCAGAAACGGTGAATTCACAATGGGTGAACAGGCGCATTAGAGCAAATCCTGAGCAAACGGAATCGTTTGCGACGACGTATTTGCTGAAATGGGGTAGAACATCATGTGTGAGCTCATGCGAGCGCATGATGCTCTAAGCCACCTGAGCACCGATTGGGGTATCGCGAACGTTTAGGGGAGGCAGCTTGCTGCCCGGGTCAGCGCGTCCGTCAGGGCGGCGTCTGAATAGTGCTGTGCCGCGCCTACACCCCAGATCGGACCGGGCCATGCCGCATCATCGCGATAGCGCATGATGATGTGGATGTGCAACTGTGGCACCATATTGCCCAAGGCCGCGACATTCACCTTGTCGGCCTGCCATACCTTTTGCATGGCCTTGCTGATATGGGTGATATCCGTCATCAGCCGCATCTGGTCTGCATTGGACATATCATGCATCTCGCGCAAGCCGGCCTGACGCGGCACCAGGATCAGCCAGGGATACCGTGCATCCCTGGACAACAGGACCTCGCATAAGTCGGTCTGACCAACCGGATGGGTGTCTTTCGCCAATTGCGGGTGCAGTTCAAACCGATCCGTCATGCTTCATTCCCGCTGAGACAAGGCGATGGCTATTTCGGCGCCGACCCTGGCATTGTCGATCAACAGCGCCCGGTTGGCGGTCAGGCTGCGCCCGCCGGATGATTTCGCAATCCGCGATAACAGGAACGGGGTTACGGTCTTGCCCGCAATTCCGGCCTGACCGGCCTCTGCCAGGGCAGCGTCGATCCAGGTTTCCACCTCCCCCAAGGCCAGGGCGGCATCTTCGGGTACCGGATTGCAAACCAGCAGACCGCCCAGACCAAGTGACCAGTGCAGCCGGGCAATGCGCGCGGCCTGTTCTGGCGTATCAACGCGATGATCCAGCGGCAGGTCACTATCACGGCTGTGGAACGCCGGTAAGGTATCTGTCTGATACCCCAGAACCGGCACGCCCTGTGTCTCCAGATATTCCAGCGTCTTGGGCAGATCCAGAATGCTTTTTGCGCCGGAGGCTATGGTCAGTACCGGCGTGCGCGATAATTCCAATAAGTCGGCTGAGATATCCATCGTCTCCACCGCGCCCCGATGCACCCCGCCAATGCCGCCCGTGGCGAAAACCTCAATCCCTGCTGCCTGTGCACAAATCATTGTGGCAGAGACCGTCGTCGCCCCCGTTCCGCCGACAACAACACAGGCCGCGATGTCCCGGCGACTCAATTTGGCAATATCAGCATCGGGGTCGGCCAGATGCGCACGGTCTTCTGCCGACAGACCAACCCGGATGCGACCATCCACAACGGCTATCGTGGCGGGGACTGCGCCAGCATCCCGCACGGCCTGTTCCATCGCCTGGCTGGTTTCCAGGTTGTCCGGATGGGGCAGGCCATGGGCGATTACGGTCGATTCCAGCGCGACGACGGGCATACCATCGGCCAGGGCTGCACGAATTTCAGGCGACAGGGTCAGGGCGTTTCTCATGCCCTATGCTGGCAGGGCCGGGACAATCCCGCAAGCGCTCGACGGATGATAAAAAGCACGATATTGAGAAGATATGATGTCACTCAATGATCCACGCGCCTTTTTATCCTCTCTGTTCGATGCCGCCCTGGCAGCCGCCGACCCGTTGCGCTGTGTGCCGCCCATGCTGCCCCAGACACCTGGACGTCGAACGGTCCTGATCGGGGCGGGAAAAGCATCGGCCCTGATGGCACAAGCCATTGAAAAGGCCTGGCCCCATCCGCTGGAAGGCCTGGTGGTCACCCGCTATGGCCACGCGGTGCCCTGCGACCATGTTGAAATTATCGAAGCCTCTCATCCTGTTCCAGACGCTGCGGGCGAAGCTGCTGCACAACGCATATTGGACCTGGCCCAGGAACTGGGACCTGAAGACCTGCTGATCTGTGCGATTTCCGGCGGCGGCTCTGCTTTGCTGAGCCTGCCCGGTGATGGCTTGACCCTGGCGGACAAGCAGGCCGTGAACAAAGCCCTATTACGGTCTGGCGCCGCGATCGGGGAGATGAATTGCGTGCGCAAACACCTGTCGGCCATCAAGGGCGGCCGGCTGGCGGCAGCTGCCTATCCGGCCAGGGTCCATACGATCCTGATCTCCGATGTTCCGGGCGACGACCCCGCTGTCATCGCGTCTGGCCCAACCGTGCCGGATAACACAACCCTGGCGCAGGCCCTGGAAATTCTGGAGCGGCGCAAAATTGATGTGCCCGACGCAGTGCGTATTCGCCTGAACCAGCCGGAGGCGGAAACACCGGATTCAGAAGACCCCATCTTCCAAAACACCACCACAGTCATGGCCGCGCGGCCCCTTGCCTCTTTACAGGCCGCGGCGGACATCGCGCGACAGGCGGGAATAATGCCCCTGATCCTGGGGGATGCCCTGGAAGGCGAAAGCCGGGACGTTGCGACGGTGATGGCCGGCATCGCGCGATCGATCCGCGACCATAGCCTGCCGGTTGCTGCCCCGGCGGTATTGCTGTCGGGGGGCGAAACCACGGTGACGATCAAGGGTGATGGCATTGGTGGCCCGAATGCGGAATTCACCCTGGCACTGGCACTGGCCTTGAAGGGCATGGAAGGCGTCTATGGCCTGGCCTGTGACACCGACGGCGTGGATGGGGCCGCAGAGGTAGCAGGCGCGATGATCGATCCAGATACTTTGACCCGCGCCGATGCCGCCGGGTTGAATGCCCGCGCGGCCCTTGAAAACAACGACGCCCATAACTTCTTTGAGGCTCTGGGCGATCAGATCAAACCCGGCCCGACGCTGACCAATGTCAACGACTTCAGGGCAATCCTGATCGTCTGAAGGCCTGCTTTATCGAAACGTCACCCCGGACGCGATCCCCCCGCCTGCGCGGAAGAGCCGAGGGTGTGAGCCCTGCCGCATTTTTTAAGGTTTACCGCAAAGGGCGGAGAGAAAACGCAAAGGGCGCAGAGGGGCTGGCACACACAATTCCACCGCCCCATTCTCATCCTGAGGAGGCGCGTAGCGCCGTCTCGAAGGAGGGGCTGTAAGCACTGTGCTTGCAGGCAGATCACCCTTCGAGACGCTCCGCTCCTCAGGGTGAGGGTGCGTATTTGTGAGAATTTCGTCACCCCGGACGTGATCCGGGGTCCAGGGCGGCAGGTGAATTTGGTGCCTGTGGCCCTGGATACCCGCCTTCGCGGGTAAGACGTACAGAGATTGTCTTTGCGCCCTCCGCGTTCCCACCTTTGAAGAGTAATCGCAAAGAACGCAGAGAAGGCGCAAAGGACGCGGAGCGGCCTGGCACACACAATTCCACCGCCCCATTCTCATCCTGAGGAGGCGCGTAGCGCCGTCTCGAAGGAGGGGCT
>NZSA01000020.1 GCA_002696645.1 Rhodospirillales bacterium
TTGGCGCGCGCGCCCGCCTCGTTACGGCCTTCTTCGACGGCGTGGCAGGCAACGGTGACGGGGCCCCGTGTCAGGGTTTTTGGGACCTCCTCCTTACAGCGTTCATTGGCCAGGGGGCAGCGCGGGTGGAAGGTACAACCTGACGGTGGATTGAGGGGGGAGGGGATTTCCCCGGTCAGTTTGATCCGATTTCGGGTTCGGCGTGGATCCGCTACCGGCGTTGCAGACAGCAGGGCGCGGGTATAGGGATGCTGTGGATTGGCAAATACCTCTTTGCTGGGGCCGGATTCGACCGGATGGCCCAGATACATCACCATCACGTCATCCGCGACATGTTTCACGACAGACAGATCGTGGGAGATGAACAGATAGGCCAGTTGGAATTCTTCCTGCAAGTCATTCAACAGGTTCAAGACCTGCGCCTGGATGGAGACATCCAGGGCCGAAACAGGCTCGTCCAATACGACGATCTTTGGATTGAGCATCAGGGCGCGTGCAATCGCAATTCGCTGGCGCTGACCGCCGGAAAACATATGGGGATAGCGATCATAATGTTCCGACCGCAAGCCGACCCGCTGCATCATGGATCGCCCGGCTTCCTCCCGCTCTTTCGCAGACAGGGTAGGGCGGTTGATCTTCAGCGGTTCTTCCAGCATGGCCCCGACGCGCTGGCGCGGATTCAGGGAACCATAGGGATCCTGGAAGACCATCTGAACGGTTTGGCGCAGTTGGCGCGCCACATTGCGGCTTTTCTTGCCATGGACGGCATCCAGGCCATCGATCTCTAACGTTCCGGATGTCGGGGGCTCCATCATTGTCACCAGACGGGCCATGGTGGATTTCCCACAGCCGGATTCACCAACCACCGCCAGTGTCTTACCCGGATATAGATCGAAACTGGCCCCGGCCAGGGCGCGCAGGGGCGTTGCCTTGGTAAAGGCACCACCGCCGACATCATAATGGCGTTGCAGGTCATGTGCCTTCAAAACAGGGGTCGTGTTCATCAGGACACGCCCTCCTTCTGGCGCAGGTTCATCGGGTCGGTTGGATGGCCCTGGGCGTTTAAAGGCGTATGGCACCGAACCCCGTTCTGGATGCCGGGGGGCGTATGCCGACAGGCCTCTAGCGCATACTGGCAGCGGGGATTGAACAGGCACCCATCCGGGCGATCCAACTGACCGGGCACAACGCCGGGGATGGAGGGGAGGTGCTGGGTCGTTGCGCGTTCCGGCAGGGCCGCCAGCAGGGCCTGGGTATAGGGATGTTTGGGCGTATCAAACAGGTCGATGACATCGCGTGATTCCACCTGTTGTCCGGCATATTGCACAATGACGCGCTGGGCGACTTCTGCGACGACACCCATGTCATGGGTGATCAGCACCAATGCCATGCCCGTATCCTGCTGCAGCGATGCCAGCAGTTCAAGAATCTGCGCCTGGATCGTGACGTCCAGCGCTGTGGTCGGCTCATCTGCGATCAACAGGCGGGGGTTGCAGGCGATCATCATTGCGATCATTACCCGCTGGCTCATGCCGCCGGAAAGCTGGTGCGGGAAGGCCCGCAATCGTGATTCCGGGGAGGGGATGCCGACCAGGGACATCAACTCCACCGCGCGTTTATCCCGCTCATGCCGGGTCAGGGACAGGTGGCGCTTCATGATCTCATTGATCTGGAAGCCAACGGTGAAACAGGGGTTCAGGCTGGTCATTGGCTCCTGAAAAATCATCGCCATGTCTTTGCCGGCGATCCGGCGGCGTTGATCGTGCGGCATCTCTGTCAGGTCTTTGCCATCCAGCGCCATCCGGTCTGCCGTGACCTTCGCTGTCCAGGGCAATAGACCCATCAGCGCCAGCATGGAAACAGATTTACCCGACCCGGATTCCCCCACGATCGCGACCAGTTCCCCGGCGTCAACGGATAGATCAATATTGTCCACGGCCCGGAAAGGACCATGCGCGGTTGAGAATTCAACGGTGAGATTTTTGATTTCCAACAGGGCCATGGCGTTCAGGACCGCTTCATCTTGGGGTCCAGGGCATCGCGCAGCCCATCGCCCATCAGATTTATCGCCAGAACAGTGACCAGAATGGCCAGACCGGGGAAGGTCACCATCCACCAGGCGCTGGTGATGAATTCGCGTGCCTCTGCCAGCATGGTGCCCCATTCCGGGGTTGGGGGCTGTGCACCCATGCCCAGAAATCCAAGAGCCGCCGCATCCAGGATCGCGGTGGAAAAACTGAGCGTCGATTGCACGATCAGCGGGGACATGCAATTGGGCAGGATCGTGATCGCCATCAGTCGAAACCGCCCAGCCCCGGCGATGCGGCTGGCCATGACATAGTCGCGCTTTGCCTCTGAAATCACCTGTGCCCGGCTCAATCGGACGAAATGGGGCGTATAGGTGACGGCAATGGCGATCATGGCGTTTTCCAGGCCAGGCCCCAGAATCGCAACCAGCACCAGGGCCATCAGCAAGCTTGGAACCGACAGAATGACATCCATCACCCGCATGACGGCTGTTTCGTAAANCCCCCGGAAATATCCCGCCGTGACTCCTAACAATATGCCGAAAGTCAGGGACAGAAAGATAACGATGCAGCCGACCAGCAGTGAATAGCGCGATCCGTGAATCAGGCGCGACAGGATATCACGTCCAACCGCATCGGTTCCCAGCAGGAATTGCATGCTGCCACCGTCCTGCCAGGCAGGTGGTTTGCGCAGGAATTCAGTGTTGGTTTCAATCGGGCTGTGCGGCGCAATGACGGGCGCAAAAATTGCGACCAGGATGATGAAGATCATGAACACCATGCCCGCAACGGCCCCCCGGCTTTCCGAGAAGTAATGCCAGAATTCGTCAAAGGCACGACGGGTGGCGCTGGCGCTGNCGACGTCTGTGGTGGTGCTCATCTTTAGCCCCTTGTCTGGCGGATGCGGGGATTGATCAGCCCATACAGCAGATCAACCGTAAGATTAACAAGGATCACAATGCTGGAAATCAGGATCAGCCCGCCCTGCACGACCTGATAGTCGCGGCGGAAGATGGAATCGACCATCCATTTGCCGACCCCCGGCCAGGCGAAAATTGTTTCTGTCAGGATCGCACCGGCCAGCAGCACACCGATTTGCAGGCCGATAACCGTTATCACAGTAATCAATGCGTTCCGGAAGGCATGCAGGCCGATGATGCGGAATGTGCTCAATCCTTTGGCGCGGGCGGTGCGCACATAATCTTCGCTCAGGACCTCCANCATGGCAGACCTGGTCTGGCGGGCGATGACGGCCATGGGGATCGTGCCCAGGGTGATGGCAGGCAGGATCAAGTGACTAATCGCCGATGCGAATGCCCCCTTTTGTCCGGACATCAGGGCATCGATAGTCATGAATCCGGTATGGATATCAAAAAAGTACAATAACGAGATGCGACCGGATACCGGGGTCCAGCCCAGAATGCTGGAGAACAGAATTATCAGCAGCAGGCCCAGCCAGAATACCGGCATGGAATAACCCGTCAGCGATATCCCCATTAATGTGTGGTCAAACCACGATCCCCGCTTGACCGCCGCGACAATGCCGGCCGGCAATCCAAACAGTACGGCCAGAAACATCGCAGACAGGGACAGTTCCAGGGTGGCAGGGAACCGCGCCAGGAATTCCTCGATCACCGGTTGCTTGGTGACAAAGGATTGTCCGAAATCCCCCGATAAAATGTTAAACAGGAAATCCTTGTATTGAATATAGAAAGGGCGGTCGAAGCCGAATTGGGTGGCCAGTTCCTCATACCGTTCAGGTGTTACGCCGCGTTCTCCCGCCATCAGCATGATAGGGTCGCCGGGCAGCACCCGAATGAAGGCAAACGCGATCAAACTGATTCCCAGAAAGGTGGGAATCGTAGTTGAAAGCTTATTCAGAAAATACTGAAACATAAGGGGATTGTCCTATCCGACGGCGCAAAGCGTCGCCTTGGTCAAAACGACCGGCTCAACCAAGGGGGCTGAACCGGTCGTCTGAGCCCGGGCTAACCCTTACTCTTCGATATCCACACCATAGAAGATGTGACCGCCGAAGGGATCAATCTTGAAGTCTTTGACTTCCTTGCGGATCGGCTTGAACACAACGGAATGGGCAATCGTGTCCCATGGTGCCTGTTCTTTGAAGACGATCTGCGCTTGCTCATACAATTTGGTCCGTTCGGCAGGATCGGATACGATCTTCGCTTTCTGGATCAGGTCTTCGAAAGGCTGATAGCACCATTGTGCGCGGTTGGACCCGCCCACGGCATCACAGCCCAACAGCACAGCCAGGAAGTTATCCGGATCACCATTATCCCCTGTCCAGCCCAGCAGTACGGCCCCTTTGCGGTCCAGTTCCTTTGACCGTTTCAGGTATTCGCCCCATTCGAAGGAGACGATTTCAACCTCAACACCGATTTTTGCCAGATCGGCCTGCATCAGTTCGGCCATGCGACGGGCATTCGGGTTGTAAGGGCGCTGAACGGGCATCGCCCAGATTTCCATTTTCAAATCCGTAACGCCTGCATCCGCCAGCATTTTCTTGGCAGCTTCCGGGTCATAAGGATCGTCAACGGTGGCTTCGTTATAGGACCAGATGGTCGGTGGGATCGGATTTTTCGCAATTTTACCGGCGCCCTGGAAAACGGCGTCGATAATGGCCTGCTTGTCGATAGCCATATTCAGGGCCTTGCGGACCTCAACCTTGTCGAACGGGGCGACCTGGGTGTTGTATGCCAGATAACCGACATTCAGGCCTTCCTGTTCCATAACGACCAGATCCGAATTGCCCTTCATCGACTCGATGTCAGCAGGATTTGGATAGGGCATGACGTGGCATTCGCCCGCTTTCAGCTTTTCATACCGCACAGAGGCATCAGGTGTAATGGCGAAAATCAGATCATCAATCTTCGCCTTGCCAGCCCAATAATCTGGGTGAGCCTTGTAGCGGATCACAGCATCTTTTTGATAGGCGACCAGTTGGAAAGGTCCGGTGCCGACTGGCGCCTGATCCACCATATCGGGCGTCCCGGCTTTCAGCATCTGATCGGCATATTCCGCTGACATGATAGAGGCGAAATCCATCGCCAGATTGGCAATCATTGGCGCTTCCGGGCGGTTCAGCATGAATTTCACGGTGTAATCGTCCACCGCGACGATGTCTTTCAACAGGTCTGGCATGGACATGCCGTTGAAATACTCGTACGTGCCGCCGGAAATCATATGATATGGGTTTTCTTTATCCAGCTGACGCTTGAAAGAGAAGACCACATCTTCGGCGTTAAAGTCGCGCGACGGGGTGAAATTTTCTGTGGTTTGGAATTTCACGCCTTTGCGCAGGTTGAACGTATATTCCAACCCGTCATCGGAAACCGACCAGCTTTCGGCCAGACCGGGGGCAATTTTGGTTGTACCCCGTTCGAATTCCACCAGTTTGTTGAAGATCTGGCGCGAGGATGCGTCAAAGGTTGTGCCAGCGGTAAAGAGGGAAGGGTTGAACCCTTCAGGGCTGCCTTCTGAACAGAAGACAAGGGTTTTGGCTTGAGCCGCTTGCGCGCCAAGAGCCAAGGAAAGGCCGGTCGCGGCCACGAGTAGCATTTTTCGCACTTTTGAGACTCCCTGTCTTACGTCCGACACTGTCACCCCCGTGCCGGATGTGCTGTAGAGGTTTATCAACCGCAGTTTTTGTTTGGGTGTATTCGGGTTCTTGACCCTATTTAACCGCTAAATTGATGGTTAAAGACATCATGGGTATGAAGGTCTGTCAAACCGGAAGTGCGGTTTCACAGAATGGCCGCACAGCTGCGAATCGGCATTTCTTGCGCCAATATCCGGCGTTTCATTGGCCCGGATGGACCCCTTAACATCGATTTGTGTGGATTTTCCTGTTTCAGAACGGAGAAGCATGGGTCAGAAATGGCGGAAATATAGCGGAAATCTGCGAAGCGTTGCAATTCGCCTGACTGGCATGCACCATCCTTTCTAAATGGATGAAACTTAGGGAGGCGTGGCCATGAAATTGGTTCGCTATGGACAAAAGGGATCGGAAAAGCCAGGTCTGCTGGATGGCGATGGGAATTTGCGTGATCTGTCCCATGAATTTTCTGATTTCGGCGCGGAGTCAATGACGTCGCAGGCGCTTCAGGCGATCAAGGATCTGGATATCAAGGATCTGCCGATGGTCGACGGCAAGCCCCGACTTGGTGTGCCGCTGACCGGGATTGGCAAGCTGGTCTGTATTGGGTTGAACTATTCCGATCATGCCAAGGAATTGGGGGCGGATACACCAACAGAACCAGTTATTTTTATGAAAGCGACCAGTTCCCTGACCGGGCCGTTTGATGACATCCGGTTGCCGCGAGACTCGACGCGAACGGATTGGGAAGTGGAACTGGCCATCGTGATCGGCGATGCCGCCAGCTATGTTTCCGAAGATGACGCCATAAACCACGTCGCAGGATTCTCCACCTTTATCGACCTGTCCGAACGGGATTTTCAGAATAAGCGCGGTGGACAATGGACCAAGGGCAAGAGCTGTGACACATTTGGGCCGCTGGGCCCCTGGATTGTCACCCGGGATGAAATTATGGATCCCCAGCGGCTCAGCCTGTGGCTGGAAGTGGATGGGCGGCGCAAGCAGTATGGCAATACCGAATTGATGATCTTCGGCGTTTCCCAGATTGTCAGCTATGTCAGCCAGTTCATGACCTTACATCCGGGCGACGTGATCGCGACAGGCACCCCGCCGGGTGTCGGGGCCGGCATGGACCCGCCGGAATATCTGCGCGCAGGCAATCGCATCGATGCCGGTGTGGACGGATTGGGCAATCAAAGCCACTTCGTGGTGGGGGCGTAAGGCAAAGGTCAGGCGCTCTTGCTGCGAAATGGTGGCTATAGGCCGGACGGATTACCGCTGCGATACAGGGCCTCCCCCAGGCTGCGGTTTTCTGCATCAAACAGGCGATAGGTCCCGCCGTCGGTTTCGCTCAGAAACGCGCATTCGGCTTCTTGTGTGTCACCATCGATCAGACAGCGCCGGCCATCGCTTAGAACCGTCCAGTCGCCATGTGCGGGTTCGCCATTCTGAACACCGCGATACGTGCCCGTCGGATCAAGATACAGTTTGTCCAGCGTCCCCCCTGGTGTGCGGCGTTCTTCCGTGTTTCCCCGCAGGATCATGCGGGTGACTGCCGCCTGTGTTGCATCGCTGCGCTGCGGGGCGACCAATCCTCCCGGATTTCCAAAGACCACGGTGAAGGGGCGCATATCCTTGCCATCCAAGTCCTGCTCTTGGATTGGGACATACAGGTATTTATCCGGGGCGGTTTGATACAACACCGCACATTGGGAAATCGGTAAGGGCGCCTGTTCAATGCAATATCGCCCATCCGCCTGAACCGCCCAGGATCCGGTATCGGCGGTTCCTTCCTCTTGAATTCCCGCAGCAAAGNGACCATTCGGCGTATGATACCGGATATAAGGAACCTCTTCGCCAGTCTTCGGGGTGAAGATGAAGCTGGCGTCCGAAATCATGCTTTTCAGGGCCGCTTCGCTCAGCCTGGTCTCTTCCGCTACCTGGATCGGCAGGTCCAAAACAGCCAATTTCTGATCTGGAACAAAGGACAGATTTCCGGGTTTGCTCTGTGGTATCGGAATGGCGGTCGGGAGTGCTTTCTTGGATTGAATGAATTCAGTCAAGGGCGGGGTCATCACGGTGGGAAGGTCCGTATCAACCTGCATCCAGGTGGGTTGTATCACTGTCGCCAATTGGCGGGCCGCATCGATCAGGGCGGCGCGATCCTTGTCCTGGGTCACGATCTGGGCCAGGCGCATCAATACCGGGCGGTTTCGGGCGTCATAGGCGATTTGCAGGGATTGCGCGCCATGGATGGCACTTTTTCGGGACAGGGCATAGATGGCCCCGGACAATCCGGCCTTGCGCCCATCCAGGGTAAAGCCCTGTTCCGCTTCAATTCGTAGGATCAGCAACGGGCGATCCTGCGCCAGGGCGGGCAGGGACCACAGCAATAGGATCGGTATCAGTAGAAAACGGAGTACAAACCGCATTGGAATCCATTCGTACAGTTCAAAAAACCGGACAGTAGATGTAAACAACGATGTGTGAATGTCGACTGAAAATACGACATTCATTGGTATTCTTTCGGACGGGAAAAAGGAATGTCAGGCCATGGCTGCCGATGCAGGTGCAGGATGCGCTTATTGTTGCGGGACTTTTCCGCCGCCCTGACCTAGTTTAAGGCAGGGGCGAAACGAACAAGAAGCCAGCGGATACACGCGGATCGGATAACAATATGTCGGAACAAGACGTTCAATCGCAAGCGACACAGGAATCGACACAGGAAACGGGGATTGGGGATAAATCCGCAGCTATTCATCCCGATGCGCGCTATCATGCCGCCGTGGCTGCCTTGCAGGCGGGCAATCTGCAGGAGGCCGAGACGGGCGTCAGGGACGTGTTGCAGGATAATGATCGCGACGCCCAGGCGATTCACCTGTTGGGCGTGATTGCGCATCAGGCCCGGAAAACGGATGTCGGTGTTCAATTGGTTCAGAAAGCCCTGGAGATTGAACCGGATTCTGCGGCGTTTCTGAATACTTTGGGTTTTCTGCTTCGTCTTGAACGAAAACATGCAGAGGCCGTGGCGGCATTGCGGCGCGCGGTTGAATTGCGACCCAACTATGGTGAGGCCCTGAACAATCTGGGCATCGCCCTGTCAGAATCCGGTCAGCCCGACGCGGCGATTTCCGCTTATGAGGCAGCCCTGAGCGCCAACAGCGCATTCCCGGAAGTTCTGAATAATCTGGGCAATGTGCTGGCCCGCAGCAATCGCCTGGATGAAGCCCTTACCCGATATGACGAAGCAATCACAATCCGAGAGGATTATTCCGAGGCTTGGTCAAACAAGGGCGATGCGTTGTTTGCCCGGGGCAAGACAAAGGGGCATCCGGACCGCATCGCCGCAATGACATGTTATGAACGGTCGGTGGAAATTAATCCGCTTAATGTCGAATCCTGGGTAAAACTGGGCACCAGCCGTCATTCGGAAGAAAAACATGTCGAGGCGGAAGCCGCGTTTCGCAAGGCCTTGCGGTTAAGCCCCAATCATCTGCGGGCCTTGTCGACATATGCGATGACGTTGGAAAAGCTGGGGCGTCTGACATCGGCTGCGTCGCATCTGCGCCACGTCCTGACGATTGCCCCCGATGATGTCGGTGCCCTGAAGGGGTTGGGGCATGTAACGTTAAAGTTGGGCAATTCGGTAGAGGCCAAACATGTATTGGCCCGCGCCCGGGATCTGGCCCCGGCAGACCCGGATGTTCTGTATTCCTATGNCAATTGCCTGTTGCGGATGGAACAGCTACAGCCCGCCATGGACCTGTATCTGAGGGTTCGGGAGTTACAGCCCAATCAGGCGCGGGGTACCTTTGCACCCGCTGCAGTCTTGTTGATGGATGGGCAGTATGAAAAGGGCTGGGCTGCGTATGAATCGCGCTATGCGATGTCGGCCTTCAAGCCCAATGTTCCAAACATCCGGGAACGGCTGTGGGATGGATCTCCGTTAAATGGGCGGACCCTGCTGGTGCATGTCGAACAAGGGTTCGGCGATACAATCCAGTTCTGTCGCTATCTTCCCTTGCTGCAACAGAAATTGGGGACGGGGGGCAAGATTGTCTTCCTGTGTGAAAAAGAAGTATTTCGCCTGATGAAGACGCTGGGTGGTGTGGATGATCTGTATCATCTGCGCCAGGAGAACGGCCAGATCGTGTTTGATGTGCAGATACCGCTGTTATCCCTGCCGCATCGTTTCGGAACGACCCTGGACACCGTCCCGCGCAATATCCCCTATCTCAGCGTACCGGAAGCCGCTGCACGCCAACAGGGTTTACCAAAATCAAAGGATGGCGTGATCAAGGCGGGGATCGTCTGGACGGGGCGTCCCACCCATTCGGATAACCTGTATCGCTCCATCCCCTTGAAGGAACTGGCAGGCCTGTTCGACATTGACGGGGTTGATTTTCATTCATTGCAAGTTGGCAACGGTGTCTCTGATCTGAAGCCCTATCTTGAACGGGGCACTGTTTTTGATCATTCGGCGGATATAAAGGATTTCGCCGATACAGCCGCCATTTTGAAAGATTTGGATGTGTTGATCAGCGTGGATACGGCGGTCTGTCACCTGGCGGGCGCGATGGGCAAGGATGTCTGGACCATGCTGCCCTTTGGCGGCGAATGGCGGTGGCTGCGCAATCGGGAAGACACGCCGTGGTATCCCACGATGCGCTTGGTGCGCCAGCGCATTCTCAGCGATTGGGGCATTGTCCTGGACCGGGTGCGGGAAGGCCTGGAAGGAGCGGTCAAGAATGCCCGATCCAAAGCGGCTGAGAAGCCGGATGTGCCGACATCTATCGTCGCAGATGATGCGCCCGCGTCAAAGGCCGGAAAGCCATCCAAGAAAGCGAAATCCAAGAAGGCCGCCGCCAAAAAATAAGTATCAGAGCATCCTGTGTGATCTGAAATTGCTCTAGATCTTACTTGCTGGTGGCGACATAGACCCCATCCCAATCGGCGGGAGGGGGATTGTCGCGGAACTCTTCCAGACGCGCCATATAGATATCATAGAATCCGTCCAGTACACCGGACAGGCGTCCTTTCAGGGCGTTCATTGTGCGCGCCGCGTCATCCCATTCCTGGGCGCGATAGGCCCGCAGCATCTCTGCATGTTGCGCTACGACATTGCTATAATCCGGATCCTGCAAAACCTCAGGACCGCCCAGGATAGTAAAGATACGAACCGCCTCTGTCTTGCCCTTCACGGCGATCAGGTCCAACTCCGCAAGGGGGAAATGACCATCGATGGCAAGGGCGGTCTCTTCCCCAATCACGATACCAACACCATAGCTCTTGGATTGACCTTCCAATCGGGCGGCAAGGTTGACCGCGTCGCCCAACACGGAATAGTCGAAGCGTTGCGCTGATCCCATATTACCGACCACGCAATCGCCGGAATTGATCCCGATCCCGATATTCAGCGGCAGGAAGGTTTTATTCTCTTCCAGGGCTTCGCGTTTGCGCTCTTCGTTCAAGACGATCAGGGACTGGAACATTGCAATGGCTGCTTCGGATGCCATGCGTTCCTGATTGGGCACATCCAGGGGGGCGTTCCAGAACGCCATGATACAGTCGCCCATATACTTATCAATCGTGCCCTGGCGCTTCAGAATGTCATCGGTCAGCGGCGTCAACAGGCGGTTGATCAATACGGTCAGACCCTGCGGATCTGCCTTATACTGCTCTGAAATCGTTGTGAATCCGCGCACGTCACAGAACAGCAGGGTCATGCGCTTGGTTTCGCCGCCCAGTTTCAGTTTGTCGGGATCGGCCGCCAATTGCTCCACAAGATCAGGGGACAGATACTGCGCGAAGGCCCCGCGTACCTGCCGCTTTTCCGCCGCGTCACGGGCATAGTTGGCAAAGGCCAGCACGCCATAGATCGCCAGGGACAGGCCTGCAGGATAGGTGGCATCCAGCAACAGGCGCTGTTCAGAAAACAGGAACCAACTGGTCCCGGCAAAGCCACCAATGGCGACGGTCAAACCAACCAGGGTCACAACTGGACCAACCCGCGGAATGAAGAAAATCAGCAACAGGCCAACCACGCCCATGGCGACAAATTCTGTCAATTGCATGGTCTCAGGATACCGGACAAAGGTCTGGCTGAGCACGTTTTCCAGAATATTCGCATGGACCTCAACCCCTGGCAGGCGGGGGCTGATGGGAGTGGCCCGAATATCCAACAGGCCAACAGCCGATGTCCCGACAATCGCCAGACGCCCGGAGATGCGTTCCGGTGGAACGCGCTTTTCCATGATATCAGAGGCCGAAATATACATGCGGCCTTCATTATTGGGCATGTTGAAGCTGTCTGGCTTGGCAAAATAGACCCAGATCTGGCCCTTGCTGTCTGTCGGTATTGGGAAATTCCCGCGTGGTGTTTGCAGCCGTACTTCACTGATTCCGCCAACCGTCAGAAAGGCAAATATACTGTTACCGGCGAACCCGACCCGGATCATTTCTGTAGAAAGGGCGGGTTTGATGACATCGCTGATATGCACAACCAGGGGGACCCGGCGCACGACACCATCCACTTCTTCCCCGATGGAAAACACCCCCAGGCCAGAGGCGAATTGTTCCAGTTCAGGTCGGTTATACACAAGCGTTGGAAAACGCACGGCGCGCTTGAACAATTCGTCATTCGGGTCTGGCACGTCCTTTGTGCCCAGCGCCCCTTTAAAAGAGGTTGAATATGCAAAATCACTGGGCGCGAGGGCCTGCGTGGATTGGGTGGACGCCTGTCCCAGAACGGTGCGGACGGTCTTCATCGCTTCGGCCATGATTGATTCATTTGCGGGCGTTTGCGCAAGACTGTCGCGCACGGAAGCTGGAAGGTCCTCGCGGGATTTCGCCAACAGGTCCGGAGACGTCCGATCCAGTTCAGCGAACACAATATCGAACCCCACCACGGCAATTCCATAATCACGAAGGGCGGTCAGCAGGCGAGCGACCTGGGTTCGCGGCCAGGGCCATTGCCCCACTTCTGCCAGGCTTTTTTCATCGATATCAACAATGATGACGGGGGAGGGGTCCAAAGGCACGCGGGGCTTGACGACATTGTACATGTCGAATGTCCGCAGCCGGATTGTTTGCACGGGATCGGGATCCCAGACGCGCACGGTAACACCGGTTGCCAGAACAGCAAAGGCGATCAGGGTCGGCAGGCCGGGCTTCCACCAGGGGCCGCGGCGCTTCTTTCCCGACCCACGGAACATCCGGGTAAAGAAGGATAAGATCAGGTTGGGCTTTTTATCGACGCTGCCTTGGGCAGGGGGTGCTTTTGTATCACTCATATCAAATTATAGTCCCCAACGTCTGTAACCGCCAAATTACTGTCCGCCCCGACGGGCAAGCTAAACAATCACACCAAACGAATTTGATGAAATCTTAAATCGATGCCCCCACAAGATCGACCGACATTTCGGTATCGACATAGACATGTGCCCCATTGGATGCGGAATAGATTGCATAGCTGTGGGGCGATCCACCGCCGTCATGGTCAATGGTTACGTTGATGCCTTCCGACGTCCAGTTGCCCATGCTGAGGTCCAGGGTCTGGCCGACATCGCCTTCTATGACCAGCGCATCATCCTTCAGCGCGTCGCTGACGCCCAGCGTGCTGACCAGAGAATTTAAGTCCTCGGAGGCGCCAAAAGCGAAGTTTTCAGACAGGAAGAAGGTATTGCTGCCCGCGCCAGAATAGTCCAGTGCTTCGATATTGTTCACGCGCCATTCGTTATCCTGAGTCGACGCAAATGTGGTTGATTGCAGATACAGAATATCCGCACCGCCCTGTCCACCATCCAGGAAGCCAATCGTGCCACCCGGTTCCAGCGTGAAGGTGTCATCGCCCCCCAGGCCAAACCAGACGGATGTCCCGCCACTGCCTGTGGTGAACGCTTCATTTGCGGCTGTCCCAAACTTGCTTTCGTCGCCCGAGGTCCCAGTGAAGTCCCCCTGTGCTGTCGCAGCGATTAGTTTGAAGCCACTGTCTGTAAACGTGGGAAGAAGGACATTACCAATTATCGCCATATTGGCGTCACCGGTTCCGGTTTCATTGGTGATGTGAACCCGTTGGAAAAATCCAGTTAAGTTGTCTGTTTGTATTTGGGCACCGCTGCCAAATTGCGGGTTTAAGGAATAGTCATAGTCATCCCCGACACGCAATTTGAATGTTCCACCAAAGGTCAGGTCACCATCAACTTGCAGGCCTGCGCTATGGTTTTCAAGAACTGCATTCCCTGACCCCAATTCCATCGTCAGGATGGATTTTTGATTAAGCGTCAGATTTCCAGTTATTTGGAGCGGATTGAAGTCTTCATCCGAGGCAGCGTTGTAGGCCCCGATAAAGATTTCACCACCGGAAGTGCCAGCGACAAGATTACCGTCAAAATAGGCACCGCCACGGTAGCTTCCATCGGTTCCATCGACAGAAATTAAGCCATCATTTGTTAATGTTCCGGCGCCTTGATCACCGATGGTGATATTGGCAGAAACGCCCGAGGTGCCTGAGATCAGATTTATGGTACCGGTGTTGGTGAAGTCATCAAAATAGGCGTTGGTTGAGGATTCAACACCATTTGATCCAATAATATTCAGTTCACCCTGATTGGTGAAGCTGCTGGCTGTTATTGTGGTGCCTGTTGAAGACGATAGGTCCCCGATGTTCAGCGTTCCGCTTTCGCCATTCACGAAATTTGACGTAATGGTCAATTCAGTAACATCAAAATCCCGTTGGTTGGTAAAGGTTCCCGCCCCGGAAATAGCTGCATTAGATGACGCCACAATTCTGGAATCGGTGCTGTCATAGCTGAAATTCTCACCAGAACCCAGGCTCAGGGTCGCGTAATCCTGCAACTCTATCGTCCCTGTCCCGGTCAGATCTGTATTGGTTCCCAGGAACAGAGTTGAGCCGCTATTCACATCGAAAACCGCACCGGCCGCCAGCAGCAGGGCGCCATTGACGCTGTTGACCGATGCACCCTGGTGAATACGTAAATAGTCATTCACGCCCTGTGTGATGGTTCCTGTATTGACGACGGAAATGGTTTTGATCTGATTTTCACCACCCCCGTCATTCGTGCCCGCCTTGTCCCCATCTCTAAAGGCAATCAGGCCGGAATTGGTGAGGATGTTCGTTGAGCCGCCACTCAACATGGATTCCGAATTCGCCTGGACCTTGATCGTGCCTGCATTGTCGAAATCGGTATTGAACCAGATCGTGCTGTTGGTATTCGCGCTGTAAAAATCGATTGTGCCGCCCGCATTGTCAAAATTGCTGGAGGCAAGCGTCAGATCGCCATTATTCACCAGGATGGTGCCATCATTATCAATATTGCTGGTGGACAAGGTGGCGTTGGTCAGATTGACCGCACCGCCGCTGATCGCCAATGTCCCCACGCCCGCAATTTCTGCAGCCGCCGCCGATACCGTCGATCCGCTGCCCAATGTTAAAGTGCCGTCGGCAAACAGGGTTTTGCTGCTGGCAATTGAAATGTCACCGCCGACGCTGTCCAAATGGTGCCCGCTGGTCAGGGTGGCCGATCCATCCAGGTCAATCAGCCCGTTATTCTGGATATCCAGGTTCAGACGATGGGCACCCCCAGCATCGTCCAATTGCAGGACGCCATTATTGGTAAGCTTTTCATTGCCAACAGTCGTTAATGTGCCCCCTTGGGCAAGAATCCCATCCGAAGCGTCAAAGGCAATGGTATGACCAGACGCGTTTGTGACATCATCTGACAAAACCAGCGTTGCGCCAAAGTCGCTGTTGGTAATGATCGCCAAACTACCCGTGCCGCCAATTGTGTCGGCCCCCAAAGTCCCGCTGGCGCTGTCAACGGTGATCGTTCCATTGTTGGTAATTTCGCCTGGGGCCAGAGTGAAACCGCCAATGTCGAAGCTGACATCGCTGTTGACGCGCAGCGTTCCCGCACCGCCAAATGTGCTGCTATTGGCAAAGTCCAGATCGGGTGTCAGCGTGGTCAGGGTGAAGGTTTCCCCCGACGCGATATCCAGTAGGCTGGTGCTCCCTACACTGATTGTCCCTGCGCCGGTCAGGGCAGTGTCGCTTCCAATGGTCAGGGTGCCGTCCACATTCAGCGCCTGGCCGGAGGCAATGTCGATCTGGCCGTCGCGCGTATCAAAATTGTCAGCAACTGTCAGTGTCTGGTCAATGTCGACCATACCCTGATTGATAATCGTTCCCGACGTGTGATTGCTTATACCCGCACCACTTTCTTTGGCCGATTGCAGCGTTCCGGTCAGGGTCAGCGTCGACCCGCTGTCCACAGCCAAGGTCGCCTGCGTCGCAATCGTGCCGTTGCTGATCATACTCAGTCGGATATCACCATCCAGCGTCATATCCGTTCCGATGTCCAGTTCAACACCGGCCGCACGGGCGGAAATGTCCAACAGTCCCTGACTGTTGTTCACCGCACTGTTGTTCAGGCGCAATCCATGGGCGGATTCCACTTCGATTGTACCCTCATTCAACAAGGCGGCTGTCGTGAAAGTGGCACCATTCATGTTTATGTCGGTATCTTGGGCAACTTTATAGGTGCCAGTTCCGCCGATATGTCCCCCAGAGGCGAAATTCAGGGATACCGTGTCATCGTCAACAGTGAATGTCTCACCATCAGCAATGGACATAACAGCCCCACTGGCAAAGTCTATTGTGCCGCGGCTGGAGCCTATGCCCGTATCATATGTCAGAACAGAGGCATCGCCGACATTCAATGTGCTGTTGGCCAGGAAGTTTATCACCCCATCTGGGCCATTGTCGGTGTCTGATACCTTTATCGTTCCGTTCACTGAGTCCAGCGTTATGGTACCCTGAACATCGACCTGACCGGCAATATCCATCAGGTTCGTATTGATGATATCAACGTCAAAAATATGCGCAGTACCTGCCGTATCTGTCGATATTGTGCCCTGGTTCGTCAGGGTTCCTGACCCCGTAACCTGCCCCCCCAGGGAAGACTGGAAGCTGCTGGAATAGAATCGCAGTGTCTGGTTGGTATCAATGGTCAGATCGTCCGTCAGCGACAGCGTCGAAGATGCGGTGCTGTTGGACCGAAGCTGCGTGGTTCCGGTGCCTGTAATCGTGCCTACAGACAATTCTGCCGTGCTGTTATCGATGCGCAGGAAACCATTGTTTTCAATCGTGCTCAGGCTGACAGATGCGCCTGCAGCATAGAAATACGAACTGTCATTAATCTCCAGATCGCCATCGCCGGAAATGGTGCCGCCTGCGGTGAAATCCATGTCAGATGTATTATTGGTGATGGTAAAGACTTCACCGGAAACGATGTTCAGCTGCGCGGAGTCGCCAAATGTTAGAGAGCCGAACCCTGTAATGCTGGTATCATTACCAACAGACAAGGTGGCGTTGCCATTGATCACGATTTCTGATTCAAAATCGAAATCAATGTCGCCATCATGCGTGTCCAGGTTCTTGCCCGTCTGGATTTCAGCAACCCCATCTATTTCAAGCAGACCGGAATTGTTAAAGTCTGTTCCGATTATCAGGGACCCCGGATTCGATTGCGGGTCTTGATCAACGGTGAAAGTGCCGCTGTTTGTGAATGTGCTGCCGTTATCGGAATTCACGACAACATTTTCACCCTGCATTTGAGTGCCACTGAGATATGCGACGATTTTGCCGGCATTTGTTACGGCGCTGTTGATCGTCAACGTCGATCCACCCATGGAATCCGCCGAAAACGTAACTGTCCCATTCGTGTTATCAAATTCAGACGTGTTCAGGATGACAGCACCACGATCAACAGAAATCGTGCCTTCATTTGCCAGAGAGCCCGCTACGCTGAAAGATCCGCCACTGAGTTCGAATAATCCGGAGTTTGTAACCTCGCCCTCTGTATCGATAGCAAAGTCGGTTCCTGTCATGGTGCCATCATTCGTCAGGCTGGCCCCATTGGATACTTCCAATGTTTCAAAACTGGTTATGGCGTCATTCGTTAAGACGCCTGTGCCATTGATAAAGGCCTGACCCTGAAAATTGACCAGCGCAGAAGACAGCGTGCCGCCGGAATTTCCAATTGTGAAGGTTTCGCCCCCAACCACCTGGAAGGAAGACTGATCCCCAAGCGTCAGTGTACCTGACCCGTTCAGGTTTGTATCTGCGCCGACAACCATCGTGCCGGAAATCAGGAAATCCTTACCTGAACTGATTGAGACGGTGCCGTCCTTCGTGTCCAGGGTTGGCAATTCAAATGCTTCACTTTGCCCTAAGCGGGTGTCCTGTTGGATGTCTATCGTGCCCTGATTGTCGATATTGACCTGTAACAGATGCTGCGCCGTTGCGGTCCCATACAGGTTGGTTTCGATAACGCCGGTATTGACCAGGGTTGCATCAGACAGATCGTTCGAAACCTCAATCGTGCCGCCATAGGGGCCTTCCAGTGCATACAGCGTTAGGCTACCGGAATTTGTAAGGTCCTGTGTCAGGGTCAGGACGGAGGAGGCGTTAACGCCTATCAGCGAAAGTTCTCCGGCATTGGTCCATTGGTTGTCCGTTTCCAATAAGCCGCTATTGACCGAAATGGTTCCGTTGGCTGTCGTCTGGAATGCGGAGGATGAGACCGATACATCCGTTTCTTCGATTCTCAACACGCCATTTACAATAAAACCACTGGAATCGATGTCGACGGCTTCGTTACTCAGGGCAAGTGTGCCGCTGGCTACGGTGAATGTCGCATCACCAAAAATCGCGCTGTTGCCTTCATTCTGTCCGCCGGATATCCCCAACTGGATTTCTGGCATTCCGGTGGCATTGTAAGAGAAATCAACACCATCCGCCATGCCCAGGCTGGCCCCGGATACAAAAGACAAGGTTCCGTGATTGTCCGCAAATCCTGCACCGGAGTCCATTATCCAACTGTGGGATTGAACGCTGATCGTTGCATCGCTGGACGACAGGGTCAGAATTCCCGACTGACGCATCGTCACCGATGTTTGCAGAATTTCACCAAAACCATTCAGCGTGCCGCCGGTGACATTGAAGTCGCCATCACCGCTGATCTCTGCGATTACCTGGCTCAAATCAATATCTAGATCGCCCTCAACGGTACCATTCACGGTGAAGGTATCTGCCGTGGATAGAAGCTGTATATCGCCGGTATAGGTTAGCCCAGAGTCAATTGTTACGCCCGCAGCTTCAAGGGCCGCATAGTTTGTGATCGACCCGCTACNGGCCAGTACACCGCCACTTTCGACGGTAAAATCAGCATAACTGGAATTGGTCAGGCTGCCATGGACCGTTAATGTTTCGCCCGAAGCGACATCAATGGACCCGACGCCACCTTCTGTCGTCGCATTTTCGAAAGTGGCATCGATAATGACGCCACCCAGATCCATATCTCCATAATTCAACAATGTCCCCGCGCCGCCAAGACTGGCGCCGCTGTTCAGTATGATTTTGCTGGCGTTGGTGTTTTCAAACTGGAAGTCGTCACCCAGATCAAGAACACTGCCGGACCCGATCACCAAGGAACCACTGTTGTTATATTCCGTGTCCGATCCGACTGTCAGTGTTGAGGACAGGAAGGAGAGTACGCCCCCGTTATTAATCGTGATCGTGCCATCCAGACTGTCAAATCGCGTTCCCTGAATTTCCAGCCGTGATCCAACCTCAGTAAAGCCGGGAACCAGAAGCACGCCGTCATTTATGATCCGTCCGGCCTGAATAATGCCGTTCTCAAAAAGGATACTGGATTGACCTTGCAGGGTTCCTTCATTGGTCAGCGTGCCCAATCCGTCGCCCACGACCAATGTCGCGGCATTATCAACCTGTAATGTCCCGAAATTGGTGAAATCCTGCGAGATTTTCAGCACGCCATTTTCGTTCTGATTGACTGGGTCAACCTGAACGAAGCCATCATTTTGAAACGCCCCGGTAATCAACAGCGTCCCATCGCTGCCACTGTCGCCACCAATGACGATACTGCCACTTTCGCTGACCACCAGGTCCACACTGATCACATTCGTGCCGCCTGCGGCATTGCTGGATAAGGAACCATCCAGTTGAAAAACGTCCNAGGTAGAGGCACCCGCAATCGTGGCACCGTCGTTCATCCCAATGGAACCGTCCAGAGTTACCGTGCCACCACCGGCGATTGTCATCATCGCACCGTAGTTCAGTTCGATCGCGCCAGCGTTGTTATAAAAAGTGCCGGAACCAAGGGTCAGACCAAGGGTCCCGACATCAATCTGACCCTGGTTGTTGAATGTGACATTGTCGCCAATCGTCAGCCCTGAAACATCCAGCGTTCCCTGACTGAGATACATGCCATCGCCGCCAATAGTGGCGCCGCTCAGAAAGTGGATTTGCGCTTCGGTACTGTCCGCGTCGTAGGTGAAGGTTTCACCGTAAGCCACACTTAACGTACCATTTTCGGAAAATTCTGTGACGCCGGTTTCGCCTAAATCCGTGGTGCCGCCAAAGATTGCTGTGGCCTCAAGGATGGTCAGGCTGTCCGTGGATGAGCTTGCGGCCAGCGTTCCGGTCGTCATGTCCAGCGTGCCGCCCGTGAACGTCCCATCGCCTTCAGAGAAATCAATCGTGCCGTTCGAATTGTCAAAATAGTTGACGGAAATCTCCGCACCGTCGCCCAGATAAATCGTTCCATTTGAGTTAATGACACGGCCATTGCCCATAAGGGTGCCATCGACACTGACCGTCCCGGTATTGGTCAGTGTATTGTTCATCGCCATGGTGCCGTTGATATCGATACTGCCGGATGACGTCATGTCGGCGTTGAAGGTCGTCGTCCCGGAATTGATTTGCAGCGTGCCTGTATCGAGATTGGCAAATTGGATGTTTACGGTGTCGCCACTTAAGGTCAGGCTGCCGGCATTGGAGAAGTTGCCCGATCCATTGATCGTCGTAGATTCCGCTTCTGCCAAGCCATCGAAAGTTTCGTATTCTCCGATCGTTGCAGAACCCAATATTTCTAAGGTTCCGCCGGATTGGCTTTCAAAGACAGAGGTTCCTGCTTCGTAGAATTCTCCTAAATCAAAGGATTCACCTGCGGCTATCCGCAAAACACCACCGCTGAAGAAATTGATCCCCCCATTGTCGAAGTTATCAAAGGAAGTATTGCTGCCGATGATAAGAACACCACCGTCGACGAGATCTAAATCCCCCTTGGTGCGTTCTTCTTCAGAATACAATTCTGCATTGGTGATATCCAGATTTCCGGCTATGTCGGCTTCACCCAATACAGAAAGGGTTCCATTCACTTGGGTGTCGGAAAGGTAAAGAGATGATTCTTCGTTCAGGATCAGGTCATCGACGCTGATTTGACCACTGCCGCTGAGCACAGACAGGGATTGGACGTTTATTACCCCGTCACTGATGATGCTGTTGGTTCCATTGACGCTTAAGGCGGATCCTTCCGAGACTACTATTGTCCCACCGTCATTGTCGACTTCGCCCTGTATATCTAAGCCCGTGGTGCCGACCGTCAGGGTGCTGTCATTGTCGATATGGGCACCCACAGCCAGGGTGATGCCATCCATGGTTTCCGCATCGGAAACAACATACGTGCCTGTGCCACCAATTGTGGAGCCAACTTCAAGGTTTAGGGCGGTGCCGTTTACATCATCCGCGGTGTTGCCAAAGAAAATATCGGTGCCATTCGTGCCGTTGCTGACATAAACAAATGTCACGCCATCGCCGCTTTCATTGGGGATAGCCACAACATCTGTTTGCGCGCCGGATGAATTCGTAGTGTCCGCGATCAGGACTCTATCGCCCTCTGCGATACCGGAAGAATTAAAGGACTGCATGTAAATCGCGGCAGCCGTCGCACTTTCATAGAAAATCTGGAAGCTGCCATCCGCGAAGGCAACAATGGAAGGGTCGGTGCCATCGATGGCACCATTCGTAACACTTATCTGGCTTCCAACCTGCTGGGTTGCACTGCCGAACCGTTGCGCAAAAATCTCCGAACCGTTGCTCCACGCAATGACATAGCCATTACTGGGTAATGCGGCGATGCCCAGCTTTCCTTGCGCGCCTGGCGCATCCAGAAAAGTCTGGCTGCCCATGCTGCCGCCGACCGGATTTAAAACCTGATGGTAGATTTTGTTGTCGCCACTAATTTCCGTTCCGAAAATTGCAACCAGGGATCCGCCCGTACGTTCAACAATTTGTGCCCCCTGAACAATCGGGCCACCCGGGATCAGGGTGAACGGACTGGTCGTGCCGCCATTTAGGATTTTTACCGTAAATGAACTGGTGTTTTCTGAGCGCGTGATATAGCCGTATCCATTGCTTCCAAAGGAGAAAGCGTCAAAATCTACATAATTTATTCCAGATTCGTTTGATAACTCATGGTAGGCATCGACATAGGTTCCATCATTGTTGAACAAGGCCCATTTCTGAACAACGGTCGAGCCATTGAGTTGGTTGTAGGTAATAATGAAGTGGTCCGTGCCCGCCGCTGCAACGCGGGGGCTATGCGTGCCACCCATTGTTGCCGTTGCATCAAATTCGGCAATGACTGTGCCGGATGCATTGACGATGGCACCCTTGTCATTGCCAGCCTGTTCCCAGACAACGGCATAATTACCGTTGCCCAGCAGCGCGATATCCGGATTGGACTGGTTGCCCAGAGCCGTCTGATTTATCTGTGAATCATCGCCTGACGAGTATCCCCCGACGTGATCGAAACGCCCTCCGGCTTCGATGCTGATCGTCCCGCCGCTGCCGATATTCAGGGTCCCGTCACTGCCAAGGTCAGTTTCTGATCCAACAATCAGGGTACCATTTGTGCCAACGGATAATGTGGCTTGTGAATCTTCAAAGGCCAATGTTCCTTCGTTGATATCCAAAATGCCCGTGACGCTGCTCGTTCCCTGCAGGTTAACGGTCCCGATCACTTCTGTGTAAGTCACCGCCAGGGCAGCCCCATCGTTCAACTGCAGCATCGACAGGTCCGCAAGCGACCCGGTACCGTTAAGCTGCGCATCATTAAACAGGGTAATTGATCCACCGGTTATGGTGGAGTTGACGGTGAAGCTGCCGCTGTTATTGACATAGATATCACCGTCGGCTTCCTCAGAGGGGTTTTCGTTTTGGATATCGATATTCAGGATATCGCCATTAAACGAAATCTCACCGCCATTGATGACGGTGCCTGTCCCATTGATGACCGAGCTGTTCAGACTGGCGCCGAATCCATTGAATGTGTCTGAATCAGAATTCAGCCAGGTTCCATTTACCTGTAATGTCGATGTGTCGTTTAGAAAACGATACTTGGCATTGGCCAGGGAGGCCGTTTCGCCTTCGGCAATCTCAACAATGCCATCTGATCCGACATTTATGCTGAGCGCCGACAGCGTGCTGCCAAGATACCCGGTGTCCGTCCCGATGATCAGGCGACCGCCATCTGAGATATCCAATTGCGATGAATATCCAGTGAGGTGGAACGTGCCGTCGCGCATGTCCAAATTGCCGATCAGATCCGCCCCTGCGGAATAGTCGAACTCAATCGCGCCGGTATTTACAAATGTGCCGGGCCCATCGAATACAGGCGCAATATAGTTATCCAAAGTAATCGTGTTCAGGGTTACCTGACCGGTCGCGTTATAGGTCCCGTTGCCGAGGGACAGTGTGCCGCTGGTCTGTTCGACAAAATCAAAATTCGCGAATGTCTGCGTCGCTTCCCCATCAGTTAAATAAACATTGCTGACACTGCCGCCCAGATTCAACAGCAGGGCGTTGTCACCAATCACCAATGTATCAGACCCGCCATCGCCGCCGCTGGCGGATTGGGAAATATCGTCGACAGTGATCTTGTCATTGCCTTCACCGCCCAGGACGTATTCAAAGTTGGTGAAGGTCGAACTGGCGCTGTTCTTATTAAACACGCCATCGGCAAAGCTGAAGGTGACATCGCCGCCCGCAAAATTCAGGCTCAACGTGTCTTGCCCCTGCGAGCCATCAACATCAATTCCGGCCTCATACACTCTCACGGTGTCATCGCCATGGCCCAGGCGGATGAAGTCAACATTCGTTAATGTGTCGTAATCAATAATTTCTGCGCCATAGTCATTCACCGACGTGGTGCCGGAAACACTGTACAGGTTTACCGAAAGGGAGGTTCTGTTCTGGCCGGAGACGGAATCATAGGTGACGCTGTCATATCCTTCGCCGCCATCATAGAAGTCATTGCCTTCGCCCGTACCGCCGATAATCGTGTCATCTCCGGTGCCTGCATTGACGGTATCATCGCCCCCACCGGTCGTGATCGTGTCATTGCCCGCCCCGGTATTGACGGAATCGTTTCCGCCGCCCGTTGTTATGTTATCTGTACCCGATCCGGTCGTAACCAGGTAATTTGCATCTGGATTTGAAAAATTAGCACTGTTGAAGGTGGTATTGGCCGTGCTGTTGGGGGCCTGATATCCAAAATCAAACCCGGAAGAGGGGGAGGATTGCAAACTGCCCTGGGTGACATTGAACGAACTGTTGCCATCTCCAACCGTGGATGAGGAACCGGTTACCGGCGTGACCGATTCGTTGAACGAGTCATCTTGAGAGAAAACAGGGGATTGGGTTGATGAGGGTGTTTGATTTGGGGTGACCTGACTATCGTTACCCGTTGTCTGTTCCGTGTCATCCGACCCACCGGTATAGGGGCTGACAACATTGATTACTTCATCACCGAGCGCATTGGTCCCGTCATTACCGCCGCCTTCGTCACCGGGATCCTCACCGCCCTCTATATCGCCAATCTCTTCCTGTTCTTCTTCGTCGTCGCCTGCGCCTTCTTCATCCGTTTCTTCGGCATCCTGAAGATCCTGCAGGTCTTCTTCGGTCAGTTCAGAATCTTCACCGCCACCGCTTTCGTCAGTTTCACTATTTGTTGGCGACTCTTCATCGTCGCCGCCGCTGTCTTCGACTTCCCCTGCTGAATTGTCGTCATCCTCTTCGCTATCGGATTCATCGTCGGAATTGGAATCCGGTGCGTTTGTCACAAGATCCTGCAAATTCAGATCAATGGTTTGGCCGGTTCTGGCCTCAATAGTCGTTTTAATAGCATTTTCAATTGTTTGCAGATCACTGGGCGACAGAGCTTTGAACTGGCTGGAGTTCCGGGCGATCACATTTTGCGCCGTATCGACGAAATCAAATATGGCTGTGCCGCCGGTCCCATCGGCGGTGCCGGTAGCGGTGGCGAAATTCTCACTCAAGACGATGGTCTGGGTGCCCGCCGTGATGGCGATTTCCCCATCCACAATAGTGAAGCGGAAGGTCTCTCCCGTACTCAATTGCTCGCCAGACACTTCCCCGGTCACGATGGTTCCGCGAATCCCGATGGTCGCGACAGGCGTGGTCACGGTCATGTCGTTTGGATTGTTCTGGGCAATCTGACCCGAAACAAACAGGAACCCGCCTTGCAGGATGGAGAAGGCAGATTCCCCAGAACTGGTGGCCGGATCAAACACCATTTCATCCAGCGCCAGCCGCGCATCGCCGCCAAGGGTGAACAGCGTGCCATCGATGAAGGTCATTTTAATCGACGCGCCGTCTGCCGTTTCAATCTGGTCGCCCTGGAAAACGGGATCACCGGCCTGCAGCCGCACGCGGGTGCCATCGGGCCGAACCGCATAGACTTCACCGGTAATGGTTTCCACGGTGCCAATGCTGTTGCCCTGGGCCTGCGCGACCTGATTATCAGTCAAGGCAGCCAATTGATTGGGCGCGACCGGGTGCAGGAAGGATTCGACCAGTTCCGGCGTTAACCGACGTCCGCCAGCCCCCAAGATATCGGGGGTGAATTCCACGGCGAAATAGTTTTCAATCTGAACAGCCGTTCCATCCGGCTTGATCAACAGCAGGTCCGTGCCTTGGCGGACATAATCGCCGTCATAGATGTAGGAGATGTCGGGCAGGGAAACAGTGTCGCCATCGCGGGCATCAAACGACATTACGATGCTGACATCAGCGCCGCCCAATGTTCCGGTTTGCAGCCCGGTCTCTGATGTCGCCTGGAATCCGGGTAAGGCATCACTGCGTGCCGCCAGATCAGATAGATCATTGTCTGTTAGAATGATGTTGGAAACGCCGTTGGGGCTGGCTAAGGCATCGCCATCTTGATTGCGCGGGGTGTTTAACGCTGGATCGACGGTGGGTGAAGCAGAATCACTATTGGCTTCGTGGTTGGGCTCCACTGAAAAGTTAGAGCCTTCCTCAGACGAAGCGCCATTATCGCCTGGGCGAAGCGTTGATTCTTGTTTTGCCATTTTCAATCCCCAGGAGCCCCAGTTTATCAGTATCCATAGCACTTCTGTGCGAGAATGCATTCATAAACCAGCAACGCCTCAAGCGCTAAGCGCCCCTCCTAAAATTTATATAGCATTTGATGGAAGTTTTGGAAAGATTTCAGGCATAGTTTTTTATGTTTGGTAAAACTTTAATGATTTTTTTGAACCTTTCTATATCGCCTTGCCATTCGATGGGGTTGCAGCGTGTCACTTTGCCCGTATGGTTCTAGTCGCTTTAACTATGCTATTGTACCCGTCGCGTTGGGATAAAATGCAGCAGTGCTCCGAATAATGGGGCTCAGGTTAATTCGAATAGGGAAATGGAAATGTCCGAAGGACAGGTGGGGAAACTGTTGCATCGCGCCTTGAAGCGCGCCAAGGGGAAACTCTTGGAAGCATTGTTTTCTTCCCTGTTTATCAATGTGTTGGCCTTGGCTGTGCCGATCTTCATGCTGCAGGTCTATGATCGTGTGGTATTCCATGCGGGATTGACCACGCTGCAGGGGCTGGTCATCGGAATGGCCGTTGCCATCGGGTTTGATGGTCTGTTGCGCCTGGGCCGGTCGAAACTGTTCCAGCGAATCGGGCTGGATATTGACATCGATGTCGGTCGGGCCCTGTTCGAGAAGATCATGAACCTGCCGTTGCGCGTGCTTGAATCCCGCACGACAACCTCCTGGCAAACTCTGTTTCGCGATATTGATGCTGTGCGGGGCGGGGTCTCCGGGCCCTCTATGGGCTTGCTGATGGATCTGCCCTTCGCGGTGGTGTTCCTGATTGCCATCTTCTGGCTGGCCCCGCCTTTGGCGATGGTGGTTCTGATCGTGCTGCCGTTTTTCATGATTTTGGCATGGCGGTCGGGCTCCAGCGCAGCGACGCTGACCGAAGAAGAGCGTCTACAGAGCACCAAACGTGAAACTCTTGTTTCTGAAATCATTGCCGCGCGTGCCACTGTAAAATCCCTGGCGCTGGCCGGTCGGTTGCGGCCCATCTGGGCGCAACGTCATGCTGACACCATCAAGGCGTCGCTGGCCCGTGGTTCGGCAGGGGATGCCCATGTCACGATCAGCCATGTCATGAGTCTGGCGACGACGATTTCGATCACATGTGTTGGGGCTTTGCTGATTCTGGACCAATCCATGACGATCGGGTCTTTGATCGCGTCGAACATGCTGGCGGGACGCATGGTCGCCCCGATTGCTGGTTTGGTCGGGCAATGGAAAACCTTGCAAAGCGCCAGAGAAGCCGCGCGACGCCTGGAAGTCGTTCTGGCGATGGCAGATGATGTCAGTGCCCCTGAACTGCCGTTTGATCGCCCGGAAGGTGTGCTGCGCATCGAAGAACTTTCCTTCCGCTACAGCCCTGAAGGGGAGGCGGCGATTGAAAAGATTGATGGGACCATTGGCCCCCGAGGGCTGCATTGCATCGTTGGGCGGAATGGCAGCGGCAAGACCACATTGTTTAAGCTGCTGGGTGGACTGTATGCGCCTGATACCGGCCGGATATTGCTGGATGGTGCTGATATTGCCCAGTTTCCCAGGGCCCAGATTGCCCGATGGATCGGCTTGATGCCGCAGGAAGTGGTGATGTTTAGCGGCACTGTTCGGGAAAATATCCTGATGGGCGGCCCGGNTGCGCAGGACGACGATATCGTGACGGCGGCAAAGCGGGCAGGGGCCCATGAAGCCATTGCCCAGTTACCGCAAGGATATGAATCTGAAATCGGGGAGTCCGGGGGCCGGCTGTCCGGGGGGCAGCGCCGTCGGATTTCTGCCGCCCGTACCATGATCAGCGATCCGCCGGTTCTGTTGCTGGACGAGCCATCCGGAGATTTGGATGGGGAGGCGGAACAAGCCCTGGCCCGAAGCCTGCGCCAGATGGCCGCCGATCACACGATCCTGGTGGCGACGCATTCGCCTTCTTTGTTGGCGGTTGCAGATACGATACTGGTTTTGGATCGCGGGCGTGTCGCACTGGCCGGGCCGGCGCGCTCTGTGCTGGAACAATTGCGCAAAGGGGGGGCGGCAGAAAAGCAAAACCCGGCGGTTCAGGGGGCAACACCTCCTGGAAAAATGGGCCCTGGAGCGGCGGGATCTGTGAAAAAGGAAGTTTCTCCCAATGCGGCGGAATAGCAACATTTTGGCCCAGTCTGGCTTCAGGCAATCCTGTATGTTTGGGGGGCTTTAGCAATGGTCGCCACCCGTATTGATCCGAATTCCGACAATCCGCTGGACGCCCTGCGAGCGTCGATCAAGACAGGATCTTCTCGATTCGCGATTTGGGGGCCTGGCGTGTTGCTGGCAGGGTTCTTTGGCTGGGCGTCGATGGCGCAACTGGANGAAGTCTCTGTTGCGATCGGGGAGGNTATTCCTGAACAGCAGACCCAGTTCGTACAGCATCTGGAAGGCGGCGTGATCGAGTCCATAATGGTTAAGGAGGGGGACCATGTGACCGCCGGGCAAAGTCTTATGCAGTTGAACCTGGCGGGTGTTGGCATTAACCGGCAGGAGTTGCAGGTCCGCCTGGATGGCCTGTATCTGGCGAAGGCGCGTCTGACGGCGGAGGCGCAGGGCGGTGAGTCTGATCCCCAGTTCCCCGCCGATATCGTTGAAAACCGCCCCGACATGGTCGAAGCGGAATTGCGCAGTTTTGAGGCGCGCAAACGTGATCTTCAGTCGTCATTAAGCGTGCTGGATCAACGCTCTAAACAGCGTCAGTTAGAGATTGCGGAATTGGAGGCTCATACCAGCTCCGTTCGCCGGGATCTGGCGCTGGTTCAGCAGCGCTTAGAAATGTCCGCTAATTTGTTAAAGGAAGGCCTGACCCCTAAGATGGAGCATGTCCAGATTGAAGGGGAAGTCGAAAAGTTAAAAGGGGAATTGTCGGTTTTGCAGCAATCCGTTCCGCGTGCGCGATCTGCGTTAAGCGAGATTGATGCGGAACGTGAACGGGAGATCGAACAGTACAGCAGGCGGGCGCTTGAAGACCTGGTCTCTATTGAAACCAGAATTGCTGAAATGAAAGAGACCCTGACCACTGCGACTGATCAGGCGTTGCGGGCCGAAATCAAAAGTCCAATAAATGGGATCGTGATGGATTTGCGGACCAATACGATCGGCGGCGTTATTCGCCCCGGTGAACCGATTGCTGAAATTGTTCCGGTTTCCGACGACCTTCAAATTCGGGCGAAACTGAACCCGAAAGATCGAGGGTTTGTTGCCGCCGGGCAGAAGGCTGTCGTTAAAATCACCACCTATGATTATGCCCGGTATGGGGGCTTGGACGGCGTTGTCGAACGTGTATCAGCCAGCACCAGCACAGGGCAGCAGGGGCAGACTTACTATGAAGTTGTGGTGCGGACGGATAAGACGTATTTAGGGACACAAGAAGGTGATTTTCCGATCACACCGGGGATGGAAGCGACTGTTGATATCCACACAGGAACGCGAACTGTGCTTGATTACATGGTCAGGCCCGTACTGAAGCTGCAACATGAAGCGTTCCGGGAGCGGTAAGAGTCTGTTGGTAGACTGCCGATCTATCTGGTAAGAATAAGGTGGTTGGCGGTTTCGTTTATTGCACTGGCTAAGAATCAGGGCATTAAGCGAGGAATAGGGGTAAGAGGGGCGTCGGTGGCTAGAGATTTGAACGGTTTTGGAATGGCTGTGCGCGGCATGTATTTTGGCGCGCTGGCTTTCTGCGTTCTGACCACGGCACAGACCCCGCAGGCACACGCCCAGTTAATGGCCGAAGAGCTGCGGTCCCTGATCCAAACAAATCCAAGAATTGAAGAACAACGGGCGATTCTGCGCCGCACGCAGGAATCAGTGCGCAGCGCGCGGTCCGGGTATCTGCCGACTGTCACCGCCACCAGCAGCCTTGGTAAGGAACTGGTTTCAAACACCACGACCCGCGCGGCGGGGACCCAAGGGGACTTTCAGCAGTTCAAAGCTTTGGGCATCCAGATCCGACAGGTTCTGTTCGATGGTGGCGGGACTGATAACCGCGTGTCATCTGCATTAATGGCGCGTGACAGTGTGGCCTATGCGCTGGAAAGCACCGTTCAAACCGTCATGTTGCAAGGCGTCACAGCCTATCTGGGTGTCCTGCGATTGAACGAACTGATCCGCGTGGCGCGCGCCCGGGAACGCACAATCCGGGAGCAATTGAATCTGGAAACCGAACGGGTTGAACGCGGCGCGGGGATTGAGGTTGATGTGCTGCAGGCGAAATCGCGTCTGCAATTGGCGATTGAGGCCCGCGTTGATCTGGAAGGCCAGCTTCGCCAGGCGGTTGCCTCCTATATTCAGTCATTCGATTCGTCACCAGACATTACCCAGATGCGCCTGGAACCGGTACCGATGGAAGTCATCCCGCCAACCATTGATGACGCGCTGTATATTGCCAGGGATGAAAACCCCTTAATAACCGGCCGGGAGTTTCTGGCCAGAAGCGCCCGCTTCACGATTGAGGCGGAACGCGGTGCCTATCTGCCCAGCCTCAGCGCTGTTGGGCGCATGAATTACGAAAGCAATGTCAGTGGCACCCGCAATGTCGACAAGGACATGGCGGTGTTGATTGAGGCAAGCTGGGAAATCTTCTCAGGCTTCCGCACAGATGCCGCCGTCGCCAGTGCGCAGGAAAGCTGGCTGGAACAATTGGCTGCCGCAGACCGCACGCAACGCGAGGTTGAGCGTCAGGTGCGACAGGCCTGGACGAAGTACCAGAACACCTCTGAACGCAAAGAATTGCTGTTCAATGCCGTTTCTATTGCTCAGGAGGTTTTTGTCGCGCGGCAGAAGTTGCGGTCGGCCGGGAAGGAAACAACCCTGAACGTTCTGGATGCGGAAAACGAGGTTTTCCAGGCGGAACAGAATCTTATCCGGGCCGATTATGATACCCGTATTGCCGTTTATGAATTGGCGACTGCGATGGGTTTGATGACGCCGGGCTTTATGAAGCTGGATGTCGACGTCATTGAAGACCTTGAGTTTTATAAGAGCAATGATGGGGATGTGCAGGAACTGCCGCCCCTGGAAGATGTTCAGGCGCGCCAGATGAAAAACAAGCTGAGGTCAGAAGCACCCGCACCACTTCCGCCAGCTGAGCCTTTAGCGNCGCCTGCTGAACCAAGCGCGCCTGCCTCTACGATCACGCCACCGCCGGAAACATCCTCAGATGCGCCCGCAGCGGGCACCACCGCGCCCTCATCCGCTGAGCCCGAAACTGTTCCCGCCCCGACGACCGGCATGGCGCCACTGGATGCCCCTGCTGATAGTCCGGCAACAACCCCGGTCGCAGTTCCTGAAGTCAGTACCGCGCGTCTCACACCGCCAACTGTTGCGCCTTCACCCGCTGTGGTTCCATCCGATTCGGGGGTTCAGCCTGTCTATGAGACCGCAACCGTGAGCGAAGCTGCTGCCACGGTCCCTAACGAATCAGAGACTTTTTTCAGTTCTGTGCGTCGTCTGCTTGGCGGGTCGTCTGAAACCAGTGTCTCAGCGGTCGACGCTGCGGTTGTTCAGGGGCCGCTGGATCGATCGGTAGCGGCAGTTCCCGCTGCGGATTCTGCAAGTCCATCGCTGAGTGCTGCGCCGGTATCAGACCCCCTTTCTTTGCAGCCCCCAACCGCTGGACCGGAAGCACCTTCGATTACGCCCGTTGCGGCCCCGACGATTGCACAGGGTCCTGTTCCGGTGGTCGGCGTTGAGGAAGTGAATGCAATCTCTGTTACATCGGCGTCCGGGGCCAATAGTTTTGAGATACCTGGATCTTTCCTGTTCGGCGGGCCAACTCCGCCGCCACAGTGATCGGGGAGGGCAGGTCCAATGCCACATAAAATTCCATCATCCGTCGCTTCCCTGGCCTGTGTGTCTGCCCTGTGCCTGACCTTGTCGGCCTGTCTTGGCCTGGGGGAGGACGCGCCCCCAAACGGCATGTCGCAGCAACAACTGACGCAGGTTCAGATGGCAGCCAGCGCCTTGCCCCGATTACAGCCGGGGAACCGATTTACCTATGACAATCCTGATGTCACCTGGGAGGTTGCGGCAATCGTCGAAGAAGGGCGCATTGCATGGCGGTCATCGGGCGGAGAAAGTCAGATCACAGACGCCAATCCCCTGCTGCCTGCCTTGGAATGGTCCAGCCCGGACCGTGGCCGTGGTAAGCGCCTGATTACGGATATGCAGGGGTCGATGTTCCCCCTGAAGCCGGGCGGAAAAATCACATTTCGATCCACTGTTGATACGGATGTGCCGCCCTATGCCTGGGAATATGATTGGCAATGCGTCACCGGTGGCTTGGAATCCGCGATGGTTCCCGCGGGAACTTTTGCGGTCTATCGCATCGGCTGTGGTCGTGAAACGCCCGATGAAGTAACCTTTCTATATGCGCCAGAGATCGGGAATTACGTGACGCTGATCGCGCGCGACAGTGCGGGCGGGCCACCGGTCATTCGGCGCTTGCAGAGCTATAGCAGAACCGGACAATCGGCCATGATGCCGGAAGGCACCGCTGTGCCGCCCCAGGGGCAGGTTGTGATGGAAGCAGAGCAACCAGACCAGATGGCGACAATGCAGGGTGATAGCCAATCGACCAGCGGACCAAAGGCGCTGGGCATGATCGCGGGCATTCCCCAGCCGGGGGAAGGCACACAGCCTGCGATACAGGCGGCACCGTCCACCGCACCGCAATCCAGTATGGCGACAGATACGACAGCGCAGCAGGGCGTCGCCCAAAGCGGGTCTGGTGTTACACCGGGCTCATTCGGGTTGCATCTGGCATCCTATAAGGATCAGGCCCATGCGGAAGAGGGATGGAAGATTCTGATGAATGGGAATCGCGATCAACTGGAAGGACTGCGTCCCATCATTCGCCGCGTTGATCTGGGCAGCAAGGGGATCTTCTATCGCCTGCATGCCGGGCCGGTCGACAGTCAGTCTCAGGCGACCAAAATTTGCTCAACCCTGTCGCAACGGGGCGTTTATTGTAAGGCCATGCCGCTTTCGTAGGGGGCTGGCATAGTTACACGAATTCCAAAGGTCCAATTGGCAACGCAAAAAGCCGCTCAAAGAGCGGCTTTTCAACATTTGGCACACCCCGAAAGGGCGAGCGGCAAGATTACTTCATCTTGCTTTCTTTATACGCCACATGCTTGCGCACGATCGGATCGTATTTGGTGAATTCCATCTTTTCCGTCATGGTCCGCGGATTTTTCTTGGTCACATAGAAATGACCGGTATTGGCGGTGCTTACCAATTTGATGCGAATGGTCGCGGGTTTAGCCATCGGAGTAATCCTTTTCTACTTAATGCGTCGCCCCCCGCCTGTCGGGTGCGCCGCTTTCAACGGTGCTGGAAAATAGCCGTGCGGCCCGCGATGTCAAGCGGATATCCACCACAAAGCGTTTCTCAGGCCAATCCGTCTGACTGGGACTCGCGCCGGATCAGTCTGGCACCGTGTTCATAGGTGTAAACCCGCACCGGGCGGCTTGGCTCGATCAGGCCTTCGCCGCGCTGCCACAGGCTCAGCGCTTCCCCCAGGACGAACTTTGTGACGCCGCTTAATTTCGTGCTGGAAAGGGCTGTAACGACCGGCATCCAGACGACTTCGGGCAATTCCCCAATGGCGGTGGCGGTTCCATGCATGTCGTCTGTGCCGGTCAGAAAGAACCGGGTATCGAACCGGATAGGGGATGTCGCGGGGGTTATGGCCCGGGCGATATACTGCAACGCCTCCGCAGCAGGGCGCAGGCCCATTGCATTCAGGGCAGAAAAACAGGGATCCAGAGTGACCAGATCGGCGTCTAATGTGCCGGGTCTGGCCAGGCTGACGCCCGCTTCCTCCCAGGTTTCGCGAATCGCGGCTGCATGAAAGCGGCTTCCCGGCCAGTCACTGTCGGCCAGTGCAATATCCGGCGCATCCACTGCCCCACCCGGATAGACGAAATAGCCCGGCATGAAACGGGCGGTGTCCCGGCGGCGTCCCAACAGAACATCTGGCGCATCCACGGGGCCGCGCAGAATGACCAGACTGGCCGCCTCTGTTGGGGTGACGGGCATGGGTGTAGGGTCTGTGGCATCCATATCAGGCACCATCCGGTGCCCGCGCGATTTCCAGGGCGCGTCGCAGCAATGTGGGTGACTCCAGCAACAATTCAGCAATCGACAAGTCAATATCTCCCGAAGCATGCGGTTCCCAGGGACACAGGGCCAGAATGTGTTTTACAGCCGCCTCGTCATTGATATCGGCAGTGCGCCGTTGCTTTAGCAGGCTGCGAGCGCCATCCGGCCCATCGTCCAGGGCAGTATTTAGTGTGCTGACGGCGTCTGAAGCGCCGCTGGTACAGATTGTCGGCATGACGCCCATCCGATGCAGGGCATAGCCGCTGGGCGCAACGAAGCGGGCCCAGGTGACATACAACTCTCCCCCATTGGGCATATCCAGCACTGTTTGAATGCTGCCCTTGCCAAAGCTGTTCATGCCAACAAGGACGGCGCGACCGTGGTCCTGCAGGGCAGAGGCAAGGATTTCCGCGGAGCTTGCCGAAGCCCCGTTGATCAGGACGATGATGGGCAATCCGGCGGCAATGTCTCCCAGTTCCGCCATGAACCGCTGGTGGCTTTCAGGGTGTCGCCCGTCCGACCGAGAAATAAGGCCGGAATCCAGAAACAGGTCAGAGGTATCGATGGCCTGATCCAACAGCCCCCCCAGATTTCCCCGCAAATCGATGATCAGACCAGACAGGTTTGGCCCGATGTCCTGGCGCGCCTGGCTGACAGCTTCGGACAAACGCTTGGATGTGCGCTCATTGAAGCTGGAAATCCGAATTATGGCGTGGTCACCATTTGGTTCCAGATTGACGGTGTTTGGCACGATTCGGGTGCGCCCTGCGGTCACGGCAAGGGGTTCTGGCAATCCAACACGGACGATGGTCAGGCGTACCGGCTTATCTATGGGGCCACGCAACAGCCGCTCTACCTGTCGCACCGACATTCCGGCGATACGCACACCATCTATCGCCACGATGCGATCGCCGGTCAGAAGGCCTGCGCCCGCAGCGGGTTTCTCAGGGTCGACCTGAACGATTCTGGCCCCGTCGGGGTGGCTGTCAATCGTGACGCCGATGCCACCAAAGCCCTCTCTTTCCGCTTTCAGGTCAGCCGCAGCCTTTGGCGTCGCATAGCGGGAGAACTTGTCCAGGGTTCGCAAGGCGGAATTTATGAATTTTTCGTAATAGATATCCTCAGGGGCGTCTCCCAAGGCGGTACCGGATGCTTTCGCATATAATACCAGCGATGTTGCCAGATCCGCCCATTCCTGTGGCGAGTCAGTTGGACCAAGAAGACGGGCCGAGGCGATTTCTGAGTCATCAAGCGTCAGGACAATATCATCCTCGTCTGTCATCACGTTGAAATCCGGGTCGATTCCCCGCAATCCCTGCAGTCCGGCCAGGGTAAAATGCTGCATATCCATAGGGTTGATGTGCACTGTATCGACATCGACATAGACCGCGCGGAACATGTCATGCATGCGGTTGGACAGAACGGGGTCGACATCGGGTTGCGATGCACAGGCGGCCAGCAGAATGGGCACCGCGAGTAAAATTCCGGGTGTGTTGTCCATCTTAAAGAAATGAGGGCGCAATTGCATAATACCCGACAGGATAAACATACGCCGCGCCTGACGCCATGCCCTAAATGCAGATTTGCGGCGTAAGCGAGCGGAAAATACTGGGTTCTTTATTACTTTCCGGAACCACCGGGACGTTTGGCCTTGCGCTTGCTGCCGCCTTTTTTCTTTAGGCCTTTGGGGCGGCCTTTTCCGGGTGGGCTGCGGCGGCCCTTATGGGGACCGGCACCACCGCGGGGGCCCTGACCGTGACCGGGCGTGCGTTCTTTGCGGTCCTTAATGATATGTCCGCCATCAACGATTTCAAAGGCCAGACCGCCTGTGATCGTGTTGGCTTCGGTCAGCTTCACGGTGACAGCTTCCGCCAATTGGAACGCCAGGCCGTCGTGCTGGCCAATCAGGCGCTGGGACACTTCATCATGCCAATAGCGGTCATAGGGCAGGGAATTGACCGGGACCAGGCCATCCGCACCGGTTTCATCCAGCCGCACGAACAGGCCAAACCGCTTCACACCTGTGACACGACCAGAGAAAGTCGCCCCGATCCGCTCTGACATATAGGCGGTCAGGTAGCGATTGGTGGCATCCCGTTCGGCCTGAATGGCGCGGCGTTCTGTGTTGGAGATCAACTCTCCATATTTCTCAAATTCCTGCGCCTGTTCGTCAGGCAGACCGTTCTTGCCCAGGCTATAGGCGGAGATCAGGGCGCGGTGGACCAGCAGGTCCGAATATCGCCGAATGGGGGAGGTGAAATGACAGTACCGCGCCAGGGCCAGACCAAAATGCCCTTGGTTCTCAGGGGCATAGACCGCCTGGCTTTGGGATCGCAAGACCATGTCCGACACCAGTTGCGCCCGATCTGTCCCGGCAACATTGCTTAGAATCTTGGTGAAATCATGGGGCTTCAAACTGCGTGTCGCGGCCAGTTTGATATCCAGCGCACCCAGCGATTCCCGCAACCCTTCCAGCTTGTCCAGACCGGGTGGTTCGTGCACGCGGTACATCACCGCGCGCGCGCGTTTCGCTTCCAGCAATTCTGCGGCGGCGACATTCGCGGCGATCATGAATTCTTCGATCAGCTTGTGGCTGTCGAAACGACGACGGGGCGCGATGCGCTCCACTTTACCGGTCTCACCCAGAACAACCTGCAATTCCGGGATATCCAGTTCTAACGTGCCTCTGGCTGCGCGGCCCCGCAACAGGCTGTCATAAGCGGCATATAGGGGCTTGATGACCGGTTCTATCAGATGTGCGATATCGGGCAGGGGGCGGCCCTCCATCGCATCCTGCACCTGGGTATAGGTCAGGCGCGCCTTGGACCGCATGATACCGCGCAGCATCTTGCGGTCTAAAAGGGTGCCGTCCGCGCTGATCTTCATGCGAATCGCCAGACAGGCACGGTCCCCATCCGGGCGCAGGGAACACAGATTGTTAGACAGTTGCTCCGGCAGCATGGGAACAACGCGATCGGGGAAATAGACGCTGTTGCCGCGCTCTCTGGCCGTGCGATCCAGCGGTCCTTCCGGTTTTACGTAATGGGCGACATCGGCAATCGCGACCAGGATTTTATGGCCACCGGCATTGGCAGGGTCCGGGTCTGGTTCCGCAAAGACGGCATCATCGAAGTCGCGCGCATCTTCGCCATCAATCGTGACCAGCGCAATGTCCCGCAGATCGGTTCGCCCCTCCGGCGTCACAGGTTGCGCGGCGTCTGCTTCTGCCAGGGCTTCGTCAGGAAATTCAACCGGTATGCCCTGGGCATGGATGGCGATAAGGCTGAAGGCTTTGGGTTCGTCCAACCGCCCAATGATTTCCGAGACCCGCGCTTCGTGATTGCCGCGTTGTCCGCCGCGCAAAGGTTCCGCCAGAACCAGATCCCCAGGATTTGCTTCATTCATATTATCGCGATGGATGAACCAGGTCTTTTCCTTCTGCTTCTTGTCGGTGGGGACCAGGGTTGCACCACCACGGCATTCCTCCAGCACGCCCAACAAGCGACTGGGGCCTGGCTGCAATACGCGGATAACGCTGGCTTCGTAGCTTTTATCATTCAAACGGCGCAGGCGGCCCAGTATGCGGTCGCCCATCTTGGGGGCCGGACCGTTCCGGGCACCGCCAGAAACCAGGATCTTGGGCGCGACACCATCTTCNTCGATATCCCAGGTGGCAGGCCGGGCCCAGGGTTCCCCATCCGCATCCAGGCGATCAATGATTAGCACCAGAACCTCTGGCAGGGCGCCCTTTGGCGCGATCTTTTTCTTCGGGCCGCGTTCAATCAGACCGTCATCTTCCATTTCTTTCAGGATTTCACGTAGGGCTGCACGTTGCGCGCCTTTCAGACCAAAGACGCGGGCAAGGTCGCGCTTGTCCAGGGGGCGGTCACTGTTATCGATATAGGCCTTGATCTGGGCCTTGTCGGGCAGCTTGCCCTTGATTTCGCGTGCTATGTCGTCTGGGTTGTCCAAATCAGGACGCCTTTCGGGCTGGCGACTTTTTCGCCCCCGATTTCTTTGCACCCGCTTTTTTCGCGCTGGCTTTCTTGCCACTGGATTTTTTAGTGGAGGACTTTTTCGCTGTGCTTTTCTTTGCGCTGGCCTTCTTTGCGGCGGGGGCTTTTCCGGCTGCCTTCTTAGCGGCCTTGACTGCGATCAGCTCCAGTGCCTGCTCCAGGGTCACGTCATCAGGCTCCGTGCCGCGCGGAATGGAGGCGTAAATCTTGCCATGCTTCACATAGGGACCAAAGCGCCCAGCGCCCAGAGAGACTGGTTTGCCGTCGCTTGGATGATTGCCAAGCTCTTTGGCGACTGAAACACGCCCTTTCCCTTTCGGGCCGGCTTCCGCCAACACGGTAACGGCACGGTTCAGGCCGATGGTCAGCACATCATCATCGGCGGGCAGGGACACAAAGGCATCGCCATGCTTCAGATAGGGGCCATACCGCCCGATCCCGGCCTGGACCAGCAGCTTGCTTTCAGGGTGATCGCCCAAGGCGCGCGGCAGGCTCAACAGGCGCAGCGCGGTCGGCAGATCAATTTCTGACGGGCTCATGGATTTCAGCAGTGACGCGCGGGGGGGCTTGGTCTTTGCCTTGCCCTTCGCATCCTTCTCCGCCTCGCCTGCCTGGACGTAATAGCCATAGGGACCCTGGCGGACACTGATGATTTCTCCGGTTTCGGGATGCGGGCCCAGAATGCGGGGATATTCCGTCGCATCGGGCGACTCCCCATTCAGATTAGCGGCCTCGTCCAGGTTTCGGGTGAAGCGGCAATCTGGATAGTTTGAGCAGGTGATAAACGCCCCAAAGCGCCCGAAGTTCAGGCCCAGTCGACCATTGCCACAGGACGGGCATTTGCGCGCTGCTTCCGTGCTGCCAGTCTCGTCAGCGGGGAAAAAGTGCGGGCCTAGAACTTCGTCAATCTTGTCGCGCACTTCCTGTCCGGACAGTTCCATCGCCTGTTGGGTTGTCGCGTTAAACGCGGTCCAGAACTCACGCAAGACGGCCTTCCAATCAATGCGACCACCGGAAACATCATCCAGTTTTTCTTCAAGTGCCGCCGTAAAATCATAGTCGAAGTATTTGTCATAAAAGGAAGAAAGAAAAACCGTCACCAGTCTCCCCCGATCTTCCGGGACAAAGCGACGCTTGTCTAAAACGACATATTCGCGGTCCTGCAAAACCTTCAGGATAGAGGCATAGGTAGAGGGGCGACCAATGCCCAACTCTTCCATGCGCTTCACCAGACTGGCCTCGGTAAAACGGGGTGGGGGTTGGGTGAAATGCTGATTGGCGTCCGCCTTGGTCAGGGACAGGGCGTCGCCTTCATTCATATTGGGCAGGCGACCGCCGTCGGCGTCGTCCTCGTCCTTGTCGTCTTCGCTCTCAATATACAGCGTCAGGAAGCCATCAAAGCGCACGACGGACCCATTGGCGCGCAGGGTCGCGGATTTGTCCTTGGTGACAATATCAACGGCGACCTGATCCAGGGTCGCGCTTTCCATCTGGCTGGCAACGGCGCGCTTCCAGATCAGCTCGTACAGCCGCAATTGATCCTTATCCAGATAGCGCGCGACCTGTTCCGGGCGGCGGCGCATATCGGTGGGGCGGATACATTCGTGGGCTTCCTGGGCATTCTTTGCCTTGCTGCGATACTGACGCGGGCCGGATGGCAGATAGTCATTGCCATAGACATCGCTGATCATGCCGCGCGCCGCGCCGATGGCTTCGCCAGACATAACCGTGCTGTCGGTGCGCATATAGGTGATCAGACCAACAGTCTCACCGCCCAGGGTGATCCCTTCATATAAGCGCTGTGCCAGGGTCATGGTCTTGGTCGCGCCAAAGTACAACTTTCGGCTGGCTTCCTGTTGCAGGGTTGAGGTCGTGAAAGGCGGGGCAGGGTGCCGCTTTACCTGTTTGCGTTCGATCGCGCTGACCGAATGACCACCGGATTTCACGGCTGTCAGGGCCGAATTGGCGGCGGTTTCGTTGCCCAGATCAAATTTATCGAGCTTCTTGCCCATTAAATGGGTCAGGCGGGCGGTGAAGGGCACGCCGTCTGGCGTTGCCATCAAGGCCTCAACACTCCAATATTCGCGCGCTTTGAAGGCTTCAATCTCCGCTTCGCGTTCACAAATCAGGCGCAGGGCGACGGATTGCACCCGTCCGGCGGATTTTGCGCCCGGCAGCTTGCGCCACAGAACCGGCGACAGGGTGAATCCGACCAGATAATCCAGGGCACGGCGGGCCAGATAGGCCTCGACCAATTCCTGATTCAGATCGCGCGGATTGGCCATCGCCGTGGTAACGGCCGATTTGGTGATTTCATTAAAGACAACACGGCGCATCGGCAGGCCGTCAAATCCCTTGCGCTGTTTCAGTTCCTCCTGGATATGCCAGGAAATTGCCTCCCCCTCGCGATCCGGGTCAGTCGCCAGGAACAGGGAGGTTGCGCCCTTACAGGCCTTCACGATGTCATCAATGCGTTTCTTGGCCCGGGCGTCGACTTCCCATTTCATCGAGAAATCTTCATCGGGCTGAACGGATCCATCCTTGGGGGGCAGATCCCTTACATGTCCATAGGACGCCAAGACATAAAAGTCCTCACCGAGGTACTTATTAATGGTCTTGGCCTTTGCCGGGCTTTCGACGACGACAACTTTTTGGCCTGTCATGGGTGGAAAATGCCTTTATAGATCACGTATTGCATGGGTGACAGAATTGGCATTCGGAACAGGCAGCGTCAACTGCTCGTTTCTAAGTCTTTGGATATCTTGTGAAATTTAGGGTGTTTTAGGCTTCTGAGTCGCGAAAATCGGGTGCCCGCGTCTTCCAATGGTTCACCACCATGGCTGCGGTTTTGGTGTCGATACGGTCAAAATATGCCATCAGACGGTCCAAAGCATCCGTTTCCTGACCTCTGCCCAGATGGTCCAGAACACTGGTAAATCCATCCACCTCCATGCCAATCGCCTTCATTGCAACGGCCAGAGTTTGATCGTCTGCACGTTCAAAGACCCAAGTCGCGACATCTAATGGCAGATGTGTCTGTTCGGAAAATGCCAGCGCGGCCCCACTGCGACCATCGCGGAACAATCGTGTCAGCAGCTTTGTGGCAGGCAGGATTCCGCCGCGAGCTTCCAATTCGGCCCAGCCGGTTCCCATGGCATCCGCCAGCGGGTCAGGGCGATCCAAAGAGTCCAGAACCGCCATATCCATTGCCTCATAGGCAAGGGCTTCATCCACATCATAGTTTTCTACGATATGCCGGCGCAACGCCTCCCCAACAACAGTGTACAGGTTGCGCGCCAAGTCGTTACCCAGGTCGCCCCGATGCGCCAGGGGCGCGCGCAGCCCCACATTTTCGACGGAACGATCAACCAGATGCGACAGGTCCGAATGACCAATCTGTGCCGTCAGATTCTTTGCCAGCGTTGTGTCGATCAGGTCATCATTCATGGCGACCAGAATGGCGCTGACCGGTTCTGCCAGGTCCGATCTTGTCGCAATCGCCATGGCGTGACCGTGCCCATGATCGGATATCAGTCGGATCAAGTCCGCGTCGGTCAGCAGCTTTGAATTGCGCAGAATTGGGTAGGCGACATGAACGGTGTCATTGGCCAGAAAGGCGATAAGATCTTTGGGAACATCTATGCGCTCTGACAGGTAATCAGAAATGTTGCGGCGCACTTCGACTTCAACCTTGTCGATCAGCATGCGCAATATTTCAAATGTCAGGGTCAATTCCCGCTCGGTCAGGTCTGAACGGGATTCCAGGCACATTTTGGCGACAGAAGCGGCCAGTCCGCCCTTGCCATCCAGGGCGCGCTGGTGCGCGAGGCGTAATAAATGCTCATATGAAACTGCGCGATCACTCATCGTTCGGTCTTCTTCCTTGCCCTGCCCCGGGCGCTTCCTGGACAAATCCAGGAAGACGATAAATTTCAGACGGCATTCTGCCGTTCCTGCATACTCTATTGCGCAGTTAACTATGTTTGACTGGAAATGAGAAGCACTATCAGTAAAAATTTCAGTAAAAATAGATATAAGTGATTTTAATTATTTGATTACAAAATCTATCAAATATGCAGAGTTCATCGGCCGGATTAAAAGAGGTCTGCTTGTTTCTGGAGAGAAGCTGGCTTTTTTGTAGGTTTTTCACTGTTGCTTTCGGTGCTTGACGGCTCTGGCGCAAGGCGTGAAATGCGGTTGCCGGGATGGCGTTCGGCCAGTCCCGCCAATTCCAGTTCCAGAATGACCATGGCGACCAGTGCGGGCGCTAGGTTCAAATCCGCAATCAAATCATCAATCGCCACAGAGGTCGGGGACAAAGCCTGATCCATCAAGGCGCGGGCGCGCAGCAGCTCTTCTTCTTTTGGCAGGGGGCCGCTGCCCGGCAGGAATTCAGGATTAGACGGCGCATCCAGTTGCGGGGCTGGCATATTATTCAAAATGCCGATCATTTCTTCTGGTGTTTCAATCAACGCGGCACCTTTCCGGATCAGGTCGTTCGCACCTCGTGCTCTAGGATCCAGGGGAGAGCCGGGAATGGCAAACACTTCGCGGCCCTGATCGGCGGCCAGCCGCGCCGTGATCAGCGATCCGGATCGTTGGGTTGCTTCCACGACCAGCACAGCCGATGCCATGCCTGATATGATGCGGTTGCGTCGTGGAAAGTGACGGGCCTGACCCACCGTGCCGACCGGCAATTCGGCAACGATGGCACCCTGATCCACGATCTGATGGTACAGGTCGGTGTTTTCCCGCGGATAGATAACATCAACACCCCCGGCGACTGCTGCAATTGTGCCACTGGACAGGCTGCCGAAATGCGCGGCGGCATCAATACCAGAGGCCAGGCCGGAGATGACGCAGTAGCCAGCTTCCCCCAATGCTTTTGAGAATTGCTGGGCCAGGCGCTTGCCATTTGTTGAGGCGTTTCTGGAGCCAACGATGCCGATACAGGGTTTGGTCAGAAGATGAAGGTGACCCAGGACGCTGAGCACAGGCGGCGCATCTTCGGTCGCTGCCAGTGCGGCAGGATAGTCTGGTTGACCCCAATGCACCATTTGGCCGCCAATTCTGGTCAGCGCGTCCAACTCGCTTTGTGCTTCTGCACGGCTGGCGATACGCAGGCGGCGCTTGCGGCCCCCCTTATTGGCGAGGGAAGGGATTGCCTCCAGGGCGTGGGCGGCGGAACCGAAGCGGATCAACAACTGGCGAAAGGTGATCGGGCCTACATTTTCGGATCGGATCAGGCGTAACCGATCCAAACGTTCGGACATATCCAGGGGGGCAGGCGTCATAGGAACCGTTCCGGGAAGCGAGAGTGTTTCATTTGGTATCAACCTTAAAGGGCGATGTCTGTTCCATAAAGCGAAATAATCAGACGGATTAACCGGATTTAACGGTACTATGGTTCTATGGAAGCCTTGACGTTTGCTATCGCAAAAGAGTGTTATGCTGTAACCAGGGATATTCGGGATTGGGGCAGACGCTATGACGACTCCGGGGAAAAACTCGACAGCGGCCTGTTTGTGGTTGCTTATGCTTGTACTGGATGCGGATGGAAAGCGGCGGGATATCGAATTTTCCGAAATTCAGGGCTGCTTGAATGATCTGGCACCTGCTTTGGCGGATGATCCCAAGGGACAACCCGAAGCCCTGATGGCCTCTTTAAATCAATACTATGTTGAAATCGACTCTGGCGGTATCGAGGGCATTCTGGATACCGTGCTGCATCAGATTGATGATATTGATCTGCGCCAAAAGGTCTATGTAACCTTGATGCGGGTCGCGATTTCTGACCGGGAACTGCACAGGCGAGAAGATACGTTGTTACGTCGCATTGGCCTGGCCTGGGGCTTAAAGTTCAATCCGTCCGCGTAGGAAAACTACAATAAGGTTATCGGCCAGATCGGGCTTACTTCTTCTGCCCGATTTTTGGTTCTTCGCCACGCAGTAAGCGTCGAATATTTGTGGAATGGCGCACCCATCCAACTACAGCCAGGAATGCAGCGGCGGCTTGAATCAGCGGGGCAGGGCCGTGCAACAGGGGCACCATCGTCCAGAATGGTGCAGAAGCCAGAGACAATAGCGCGGCAAGGGATGAATAGCGAAACACCGCCGCCACCACCAGCCAGGTACCACAGGCAGCCAACCCAACGGGCCAGCTCAGCGCGGTCAAGGTCCCCAGGCTTGTCGCCATGCCTTTCCCCCCTTTGAACTTCAGCCAGACAGGAAAGTTGTGACCCAGGACGGCCAAGGTTCCTGCCAGAACCGCTGCTAACGGAAGATCAGGCAGCAGGGCTCTTGCGACAAGGACAGCGATTGCCCCTTTACCGCTGTCTAAAACCAGCACCGCGAAAGCCAGGGGTTTGTTCCCGGTTCGCAAGACATTGGTCGCGCCAATATTGCCAGATCCGATTTTACGGATATCGCCCATGCCCGCCAATCGGGTCAGGACCAGACCAAATGGAATGCTGCCCAGCAAATAGCCGCCACAGGCTGCAAGGAATAGGGTTGGATCAAACATGTTCAGGACCTGTTAAAAGCCGTCGGCTGCGAAAAGGGGGCGACCATCAACGACCGTGCGCAGCACTTTACCCTGCACCGGGCGCCCGCCAAAGGCAGAGTTCTTCGATTTGCTGTGCATCTTGTCCTCGTCGATCTTCCAGGGCTTGTCCAGGTCGAAAAGCACCAGATCCGCGGGCGCACCCCGTTTCAGGCAGCCCCCGGTCAGCCCAAAGCGCTTCGCCGGATGGGTTGTGACCAGGGCCAAAGCCTCGATCAGTCCCAAATGGCTGTTGTGATACAGGCTTAATACCATCGGCAGCAGCGTTTCCAGGCCGATAACACCAAAGGCGGCCTCATCAAACGGCAGGCGCTTTGAATCCTGATCGTGGGGCGCATGGTCCGACGCGACAATATCGATCGTACCATCGGCCAGGCCCGCAATCACAGCCTGGCGATCTTCTTCGGATCGCAGAGGCGGAGAGACCTTCGCAAAAGTGCGATAGTCGCCAATCGCAAGCTCGTTTAGCGCAAAGTAATGGGGGGCGGTGTCGCAGGTGACATTCATGCCAGCCGCCTTTGCCTTGCGGATCGCCTCAATTGCCGCTGCTGTGGTCACATGGGCGAAATGCAAACGCCCGCCGGTTCCTTCCAGCAAGCGCAAGTCGCGTTCGATCATAATGACTTCCGCGACAGGCGGGATGCCCGACAGGCCCAGCTTGGACGCCAATTCGCCATTGTTCATCACCCCGGATCCGGCCAGTGATGGTTCTTCCGGGTGCTGGACAATCAAGGCGTCAAACGCTTTGCCATAGCTCATCGCGCGGCGCATGACCTTTGCATCCGCCAGCGCGCGCTCTCCATCTGTGAAGGCGACGGCACCGGCTTCCGACAGAAGCCCGATTTCGCTAATTTCACGGCCTTCAAGACCTTTGGTCAGCGCGCCATAGCAATAAATCTTGGTGCGTTTTAGTTCGCGTGATCGCCGGGCGACAAATTCCAGCACCGGCACATCATCAATAACCGGATTGGTATTTGGCAACTGCACCAGGGTCGTAATTCCGCCATGGGATGCTGCCAGGCTTGCGCTGGCCAGGGTTTCCTTATGCTCTTCTCCAGGCTCACGCAATTGCACGCGCACATCGATCAGGCCGGGTGCCAGGCATTTACCCTGACAGTCGATCACTTCATTAACGGATGGCGCGCCTGTGCGGAATAGATGCGCGCCGAAATCTGCGATCAGGCCGTCTTCAACCAACAGGGCGCCAGTCTGATCCAGCCCGGTTTCAGGGTCCAGCAATCGGGCATTCAGATAGGCGATGCGACCTTCCAACATCACGGTGCCCCTGTTTCTCTGAGCGGGCGCGTCAACAGATCCAGGCATGCCATGCGGATCGCAACACCCATTTCAACCTGATCCCGGATCAAGGACCGATCCAGATCATCCGCCAATTCGGAGTCGATTTCCACGCCGCGATTCATCGGGCCGGGATGCATGACCAGGGCGTCTGGCTTGGCAAAGGACAGCTTTTCACGGTCCAGACCAAAGAAGCGGAAATATTCCCGGACAGAGGGGACAAAGGCTCCCTGCATCCGCTCTAATTGTAGGCGCAGCATCATCACGATGTCGACATCTTGAAGGCCTTCGCGCATATCGGTGAAGACCTCAACGCCAAAGCGCTCCGCCTTGGCGGGCAACAGTGTCGGGGGGGCGATCAGGCGCACACGCGCACCCATCGTTTGTAATAGCTGGATGTTGGATCGCGCGACACGGCTGTGGGCAACGTCGCCGCAGATTGCGACGGTCAGGCCGCTGATTTTTCCAACACGCCGACGGATCGTCAGGGCGTCCAGCAGGGCCTGGGTCGGGTGTTCGTGACGTCCGTCCCCGGCATTGATGACCGCGCCGTCCACCTTTTCCGACAGCAACCGCACGGCCCCGGAATTTCCATGGCGCACGACCAGGACGTCTGGATGCATGGCGTTTAGGGTCATGGCTGTGTCGATCAGCGTTTCACCCTTTTTGATCGAGCTGGCCGCTACCGCCATGTTAATGACGTCGGCCCCCAGGCGCTTGGCCGCAGCTTCAAAAGACGTGCGGGTGCGGGTGGAATTTTCAAAGAAAAGATTGATGACCGTCAGACCACTTAACAGATCAGACGTTTTATGGACCCGCCGGGACTGTTCTACATAGCCGCCTGCTAGGTCCAGAATTGCCGTGATGTCGATAGGAGAAAGGCCTTCGATGCCAAGAAGATGGCGATGCGAAAAGGCTGTTTCCGGTGTCTGCTTCATCAGCGCAGGGTTATAAAGATTTATGACCGGTTGGCAAGCCTGTCGATGCGCAAAATTAAGGTTCTATTAACACAAATCTATTTATAGTGCACATTAAGAAGTTCCGTATTTAAATTTAAAGTTGTGAGGGGGTGATGGGTAACAAGGGGAACATCATTGGCATGATGGTGTGGTTGGCATTGTTGGCCAATACTTTCCTTTTTGGTTACCTTCTACATAAATTCTTGATTGAAAATGAGCATCCGAATTTAACCATAATTGTTCCTGGCTTATTGATTGTTTTGGTCATCACACTTTTGGTTCTGTTTTATCGACATAATTACATTGTGAAACTTCAGCTAAAGCGGGCTGAAGAGGCGGAAACTCGATCCCTTCATCTTCGCGCATTGTTCGATAATGCGCCTGTCGAGATGTATCTGAAGGATCTGGATGGTCGGTACATGCATATTAATGCCCAGTTTGAGAAGCTGTTTAATGTGAAGAACGAAAATGTCATCGGAGTGCTTCCTGACCAGGTTCACTATGAGGCTCTGGCAAAGAGCACCCGAGAACATGATCTGGAAGTTATTAATAGCGGTAAAGTTGTTGTGCGTGAGGCTTATTCCGAAACGGCACAGGGGCTTCGCTATCTGCAGACGATAAAATTTCCAATTTCGGGGCCAGATGGTCAAATGACCAGTATTGGGGCGGTTGTAACGGATGTGACGCCCATGCGTGAAATGACTGAATTGTTGAAGAATACCAATCGGCAAATGAACGCTATTCTTGAGAATGCCCCGGTTGGTATATTCCTGAAGGACGAAGAGGGCAATTTTACCCTTACCAATCCGGCCATATGCCAGTTTATCGGGGGTACGAAGGAACAGATTCTGGGGCGAAAAATTGAGGATCTGTATAATGGGGAGCAATTGCAGAAGTTTCAATCCACGGACCGGCAAGTATATTCAACAAAAATGCCGATATCCTACGAAAGCCGGACCATAGCCCCCGGGCAGATATTGGACGTCAAGATATACAAGTTTCCAATTTTTGATGAGCTTGGAGAGGTTGTCGGCCTTGGGGGCATTGAAGTCGATATTACCGACCATAAGCATTTCCAGCGGGAATTGTTGATCGCAAAAGAGCAGGCAGATCAAGCCAATCGGTCCAAATCTGATTTTCTGGCAAATATGAGCCATGAAATTCGCACCCCGTTGAATGCCATATTAGGGTTCTCTGAAATTTTAAGCTCAGAGGTCTTTGGCCCCATCGGGTCTGAAAGATACAAGGTCTATGCGCGCGACATATTTCAAAGTGGCAGCCATCTGTTGGATCTGATCAGCGATATCCTGGATCTGTCTAAAATTGAGGCCGGGCGTCTGGACCTGGCTGAGGACATCCTTGATCTGAAAGAGGTAATGGATGGCAGTTTGAATGTTGTTTCAAACTTAGCGGCCGAAAAAAATGTAAAACTGGCGGTTTCCTCAACAGTTAAGGCAGTGATTGCTGCGGACCGTCGCGCCGTTCATCAGGTTATGATCAACCTGCTGTCAAACGCCGTGAAATTCACACCTTCTAATGGGGAGGTGGTTGTGTCGGTGAAAGATCAGGCGGATGGGACCCTGACCATTCTGGTTCACGACACAGGCATCGGAATCCCGGATAAGGACCTGGAGGCTGTTTTTGAGGTTTTCACCCAGCTTAAACCCAGCAATACAAGCGATCAGTCCGGGTCTGGCATCGGCCTGGCGATTGTGAAGCAATTGTGTGATGCGATGGGATGGACCATAAAACTTAAGAGTGAGTTGGGTAAAGGGACACTGGTGTCATTGAATCTGCCCGCTTCTTCTGTAATCAAAACTAACAGTGCGTGACGCCTGACGTCAGGCGGGCAAAGCCCTCTCGACCTTTGGGAAGAATCCCGCATTACTGTCGGCTATGATAGAACCACTATTCATATGTGCATATCTTTTGGATGGCACGGGCAAGGCCACCTTGATTGATGCGGATCAGGCACAGCAAGCCTGGACGGATGCGGTCGATGGGCTGTGGGTCCATATCAATCGGGAAAACCCCCAGGCGCAACAGTGGCTGAGGGAGCAATCTGGCCTGGATTCGTTAATTGTTAAGTCCATTCTGGCCCCTGAAACGCGCCCGCGTTTCGATACTGTTCCAGGCGGGGTGCAGGTCAATCTGCGGGGTATCAATCTGAATGAAGGTGCACAGCCAGAGGATATGGTGTCCATTCGGTGTTATTGTGATGGCAAGCGGTTGATAACCGCCCGTTTGCCGCGCCTGCGCGCCGTGGATGATGTGCGCGCCAGCCTGGCAGAAGGGCACGGTCCCAAAACGCTGGGTCAGGTACTGACCGCGATTGGGGACCGGCTGACCTATCGCATCGGCGATCTGGTGCTGAAAATGGATGAGCAGGTCGATGATATGGAGGAGATGGAGGCTCCCAACGAATCGGAATTGGGCGATCTTCGGCGGCGTATCCTAGAGCTTCGACGCTATGTCGCGCCACAGCGAGAGGCCCTGACCCGCGCTTCTGCGCAGTTTGATGACACACTGGACGATCGCGCCCATGCCCAGTTTGGAGAGATCCGCGAGCGCACGGCCCGCCTGTTGGATGACCTGGAAGTCTTGCGCGACCGCACCCAATTCATTCGGGAAGAAATTGCGGATCGGCGGAATGATAAAATGAATCGGGCAATGTATTCCCTGTCCCTTGTCGCCGGACTGTTTCTGCCCCTGGGATTTATGACAGGGTTGCTGGGTATCAATGTTGGGGGCATGCCCGGTGTGGATGATCAATGGGCTTTTTGGATTGTCTGCGTCTTGATGGTTTTTCTGGGCATTGGTGTGTTTGCCCTATTCAAAACGAAACGGTGGTTGTGATTTGTATGAATGTCATTCTGCGGGATATTTCTGAGGACGATTCTGACTGGCTGCATGACTTGAACGAGGCATGTTTGCCAGCCGTTANTCAATTGAGTCAAAAGGATTTGTGGGCCCTGGTTCGTAAAACTGCTGTGACACGGGTTGCTGAACTGGATGGAAAGCCGGTTGGGGTTGCAATGACTTTGCCCCCCAGAGTTCCTCATACCAGCATGAATTACCTGTGGTTTGATCAACGGTTTGATGACTATTTGTATCTGGACCGCATTATGGTGGATGACCGGGCGCGCGGGGCAGGGATCGGCAAGGCACTCTATCAGGATGTCTTTCAATTTGCTGCGACTTTGCCTGGCATTCGCGCTGTGACATGTGAAGTGAACTTGCGCCCCTTTAATGCGGGGTCGTTGAAGTTTCACGCTGCCTTGGGATTTGTCACGGTCGGTGAACAGGAAACAGAGGGCGGTAAAAAGGCTGTCAGCCTGATGCGGCGCCCCGTCGGGTACTAAAATTCTGTAACACTGATCGGCGACAGATTTCTTGTTTGCAATCCAAAAATATTTTCTTGTTTCTCTCTTGATGCGAATGAGAATCATTCTTAATTATAGGAGACAGTAAACAGCAAATGATAGGGCAGTACGATGGCCAGACAGATCAAAAAGACAGCAAGTTACGCGGTGATGCACCTGACGGTCGCGATAACGGTTGCCTATATCCTGTCCGGTGACTGGCGCATTGCCTTGGGGATCGGGATCGTGGAACCGATGGTCCAGACCGTCGCCTATACCCTTCATGAGCGGTTCTGGGCACCCAAAGCAGGGGCAGAAAATACGGCTACAACCCCAGCGACTGCGTAGAGCAAAGCCTGAGCGAGCGCATGCGGGCGCATGAAAGTCTGAGTGAGCGCATGCGGGCGCATGATGCTCTAGGCTGCGTTCTTCAAATCCATATAGACGACAACGCAGACGATACAGCCATATGCCAGAAACAGCGCATCAACCGCTGTCAGAATAACCGAGCCGATTATGCCAAAGGACATTACCAGAAACAGCGTGATGCTGCTGACGACAAGGCTGATAATAAAGATTAGTGCGACCAGGGCGATGATCATGCCCCGCGCATCTGTCGTCAGCGCCATACTGCGCGTTAAGGATTTTATCACGCCAGAATTTTCAACCATCAGCACGGGCCCGGCAACAAACCAGACGGCCAGAATGATCAGGCCCGGAATAATCAGCAACATCATGCCAAAACTGACCGCAAACCCGGTGATCAGACCTAAAAGAATCAAAGGGACAGATTTTCGCAGCCCTTGTTTTATGCAGTCCCCAATGGTTGTCGGATCGCCCTGCAAATAGGCGACTGTGCCCACGGTTATCATGCCCAATGCCAACATGGATGGCGCAATCGTAGCCAGCATGAGGGAGGCATAGCTGCCAAACAGGCCACCTGGAGTCTGGGCCATGTCTGCGGGGCTCATCATGCCGATTTTCATCAGGTCATAGACCCCTAAAGTCATCATCAGCAGAAGGGTCACAATCTTCATGAGGAAGCTGATCATAAAAAAAGCAGCAAAATTATCTTTCAGAGTCGTCAAACTGCGGGTGATAATGCTGGAAATAGAAAGTTTCTGCATGCGATTGCGAATTCCTGTTCAGCCTTGGGGCAAGGTAAGGGACTAATTTGCTCACCCCCTATATAGGGGCCGGACTGTGGCCTGTCGCCCCCCCGTCCTGCAATAGAAATCGGGGGTGCTAAAAATATATCATTTTAAGACGGCAGGTCAGCTGTCGATCCAAAGGAAATGCATTGCAGTTGGCGCAATAGTCCTTATTTGCGAGAGGTGGCAAAGCCCTGTATCAAGGGCACCTTGTTGGGACAGAAGGACATTTGGAATGGCTGCGACGATTTTCATTGATGGCGAAGCGGGAACCACCGGTCTGCAAATTAAAAGCAGGATCGAAGGGCGCGAGGGTTTGGATTTTATCCGGCTGGAAGGCGACCGTCGTAAGGATCCCGCTGCCCGTCGCGAGGCATTGAATGCCGCAGATATCGTGATCCTGTGCTTGCCAGATGATGCAGCAAAGGAAGCCGTTCGTCTGATCGATAACCCAAACACACGGGTCATTGATGCCTCGTCTGCGCATCGGGTTGCGCCAGGCTGGGCCTATGGGTTTCCAGAATATGCCGCCAACAGCCGGTCAGATATCGCGTCCAGCACGCGGGTCACCAATCCCGGTTGTTATGCCATCACCTCTGTCGCGATGCTGCACCCTTTGGTTCAGGCGGGTCTGGTGCCAGCCGATTGGCCTGTCACGATTAATGCGGTGTCAGGGTATAGCGGCGGTGGTAAACAATTGATTGCAGCCTTTGAGGATCCCGCATCGCCTGACCATACCGATGAAGCCTTTCGGGTCTATGGCTTGGGGCTTGCCCACAAACATGTACCGGAAATTCAAACCTGGGGCGGCCTGATGCATCGGCCGCTTTTCGTTCCCAGCGTTGGTCGCTTCGTGCAGGGAATGCTGGTTCAGATACCTCTGCAATTGTGGGCGCTGCCTGATAAACCCAGTGTTGAGGAAATCCACGCCGCCCTGGAGACCCATTATGCGGGCCAGACCTATGTGACCGTCGCGCCGTTGTCAGACAGCCTTTCTGCAACAAAGCTGGACCCTGAAGCGTTGAACGGCACCAATCAATTGCGCCTGCATGTGGTTGGTAATGCAATGGAAGGGCAGGCCGTCGTCATCGGCCAGTTGGATAACCTGGGCAAGGGTGCATCCGGTCAGGCGGTGCAGAATCTGAATATCATGCTGGGCCTGCCTGAGGGTGAAGGCCTGGACCGCACCGCGCGGATTGAATGACCCCGCTGGAACAGGGCCCCTTGGCCGACCAATTGACCGCGGCATTGCACGCCGATGAAACCCGAATGCGGCGCCTGGAAATCTGTCGCGCGGTTCTGGGGGCGGATGCCTGGATCGGGGCGGGGTTCCTGCGCAATCTGATCTGGGATCGTGACTTCGGCGATGGGGGTGTTGTGCCCCTGCAGGACGATATTGATGTGCTGTATTTCGACCCCGCCGACCTGTCGCAAGACAGCGAAGCAGCCTTTGAAAATCGATTAAACACAGAAGAGCCCGGTGCCTTATGGCAAGTGCGCAATCAGGCGCGCATGCATCTGAAACATGGCGACCGACCTTATCGTGATATTAAGGATGCGATATCTTTCTGGCTGGAAACCGCGACGGCAATTGCTGTTCGATTGCACAAAGTGAATGCTGTTCAGGATCGAATCGAGATTATCTCAGCCTATGGATTGCAGGACCTGTTTGCTGGTTTCTTGCGCCCGACGGCACCGGATCGCGTGGACCGGTTCTTGCAGCGGGTTCAGCAAAAGCACTGGCAAGGCAGGTGGCCTGGCATCAGGGTTTTGGCTGAGGAGCCGCATGAATGATTGGCGTGTTTGATTCTGGTCATGGTGGGTTAACCGTGTTGCGGGCATTGGCCGCATCGCTGCCAGAGGAACGGTTCGTGTATCTGGGCGATCATGCTTATGCGCCTTATGGCATGCGATCCGATACGGAAATTTATCAACTGACGCGGCGGCGCGTGAAGGACCTGATCGATCGCGGCTGCGGGTTGGTCATCATTGCCTGCAACACGGCCTCAGCCATCGCATTGCGCAGGCTTCAGCAGGAATGGCTGCCGGGCTATGCGCCGACATGTCGGATCCTGGGGGTCTTTGTGCCAATGGTGGAGGCACTGACGGACCAGAGCTGGTATGTGCAGGGACCTTCGCCTTATGCGCCCAAGCAACAGGCAAAAACCATCGGCATATTTGCGACCCGGCGCACGGTGGAAAGCAAGGCCTATCCAGAGGAAGTGAAACGCAGGCTTCGTTCCGTTTCTGTTATTCAACAGGCCTGTCCACGGCTGGTGGAGGCGATTGAGGAAGGGCTGAGTGACGACCTGATCACACGCGGGGTTGCCCGCTATTGCGAACAGCTTTTGGCGAAAGCGGGGCGATCAAAGCTTGATCTGGTCGTATTGGGGTGCACGCATTTCCCGCTGATCGAACAGGATTTCAGGGCGGCCTTGCCGGCGGAGGNCAAAATTATGGACCAGCCCAGCGTTGTCACCGCCAGCCTGATATCCTATCTGGATAGGCATCCCGAATACCGACGTGCACCCACAGAATTGCCGGGGGTGGATTTTCTGACCAGCGGCGATCCGACCCGTGTGCGTGATATTGCCCAACGGTTCTATGGTGCACTGACACCGTTTAAACATCTCAGCGGCATTGCAGCAGATGAGCCGATGTCTGCAACCGACCAAGAAGAGCCCAAATTGGAGGGCCCGAATACAGATGAAAGCGAAACGGTATGAGCGATGATATCCTGCCCTTTGGCGGCGTGATGCCAGTACTGGGAGAAAATGTCTTTGTTGCGCCCGGCGCCAAAGTCATCGGGGACGTCCATATCGGGGCACAGTCCAGCATATGGTATGGCTGTATCCTGCGGGGTGATGTCAACGAAATTCGCATCGGGGCCCGCACGAATATTCAGGACGGCACCGTGATCCATGTGTCTTCAAAGGGGCAGGGGACCTATATCGGCGATGATATTGCCGTTGGTCATATGGCGCTGTTGCATGCCTGTACGCTGGAAGACCGCGCCTTCGTTGGGATGAAGGCGGTGATTATGGATGGCGCGGTGGTTGAAACCGGTGGCATGGTTGCTGCGGGTGCCCTGATCACGCCTGGAAAGCGCGTGAAAACCGGGGAATTGTGGACGGGGTGGCCTGCGAAATACGCCCGCCCGTTGACCGACAAAGACCGGGAAATGATGACCTGGACGCAATCCCATTATGTCGGGCTGGCGCAGAATCATAAAGCCAGCCTGACATAAAGGCTTACTGGACCTCGACAGTATCTGTCAGTGAAATGATCTGCAAATCCGTGTCGCTGGCATCTTTACGGAAATATCGGAAAGTGCCGGTATAGGTTCCAGGCATCAGAGGCTCCGCCAGATCCTGCTTTCCAATCGCCAGCAGCTTGGACATGCTGAATTCCTCAAACCGTCGTCCGGATCGCACAAATTGATTGCCCGCCGGATCGGTGATTTCCGCAACAAACCCGTCACCGGGCTGAATTCCGGCAAGATAGACATGGAATACCAGGGCGGTGGATGTGGTGGGGATGGGGTCGGCATTGAACAGTGCATAGTCGACCGCAGCCCGGTTCAGAATCTGATCGGCAAAGCCGGTGCGCATTACCAATGTGCGTGGATAGGTCAGCAGGGATGCAACGTCGTCCTGCCACAATGACGTGCCACTAATGCCGCATCCTTCATGACGCGCGGCGCTTGTGAACGGATCGATAAACAGGCCGTCTTTCATAACCTCAAAATGGACATGGGGAAATTCAGTCAGTCCCGACATGCCAACCGTACCCAGAACTTGCCCACGCACGACCTCGTCGCCTGGTACGACTGTGATAGAGCCGCGCTGCATATGGGCATAAGAGGTTACATAGCCATTGCCATGGTCAATGGCGACAAAATTGCCCCGACCCCGTTTGGTGACAGCGGCGCGGCCGAACAGTTTGAAATTCGCATCGGGCATACCATCGCGAATTCTTGTGACCGTTCCGGCGGCGGCGGCAAGCACTTGAGTGCCACTTTCCAACTGAACGTAATCGTACAGGCGAAAGTCGGTACCACGATGTTCATCATAGGTCATCGGGCCGCATGTATAGTCGCGTGGCTCAGTCACAGAGCCAGCATTCACGAAGCTTAAAATATAGCAATCCCGCCCAATTTCACAGTCGATGGGCAGGCTCAGCCGAAATGGACCATCTTCTTGCGTGGCCTGCAAATCCGGCAGGGGCGGCGGTAATGACGTGTCATCCGTGCTGTTTGTATTGGAATCGGTTGCAGGTTGGGGGGGAACAGATTCCGCTACGTCACTGGGTAGAGGGGGTATGGGATCTGTAGCCGATTGTTCCGTCTGCTGTGTTGCACCATCCGTCGTGGTTTCTGTGGAGGTTGAGATATCCGTGATATCCATCGACGTGCCTGAGCCGCCAATATCGAGAAATCGTGCGGCAAACCCGAGCCCGACCAGAATGGCAACAACGAAAACTACTCCCAGAATGCGCCTGATCATGGCTCCCTCCGAATGACATCAATGCCATTTTTACCGCCGGTCAATGCAATGACGCCACTTTTCAAGGCCAGGGCGTCCTTCCCGAATAATTCTTTGCGCCACCCCTTCAGGGCGGGCACATCCGCATTATCATAGGCCGCGATCTGTTCCAGATCATCGCCATTTGCGACCAGCCGGGTCGCGACACCTGCGGTTTCACAGTTGCGTTTCAGCAATACCTTAAGCAAATCTGTCATAGGACCCAAGCCCTGTGGCAGACGTTCCTGCTTTTCTGGGACCGGTAGTTGATCCTTTGGAATGGCTTGCGCGGCTGCCACTGCATCCAGCAATCCCTTACCCAGCTTACCTTCGGCAAAACCCCGGTTGAGGCCCCGAATGCGGGACAGGTCATCCAGAGATTTTGGCGCGCTGCCCGCAACATCCAATAAGGAATCATCCTTGATGATGCGATTGCGCGGCAGGTCGCGTTCTTGCGCTTCCCGTTCCCGCCAGGCGGCAACCTCCCGCACGATCTGAAGAAATCTTGGCTTGCCACCGCGCACTTTGACCCGTTTCCAGGCATCTTCCGGCGCATTGCGATAGGTATCAGGATTGGACAGGATAGACATTTCCTCTTCAACCCATTGCTCACGATTGGTTTCTTTCAGTCGCTTGGACAGGCTGAGATAGATATCGCGCAGATGTGTGACATCTGTCAGGGCATAGGTCAGTTGTCGATCCGTTAGCGGTCGGTTCGCCCAATCAGTGAAGCGGGAGGATTTGTCCAACTCGCCGGAACAGATCTGCTTTACCAACGCCTCATACCCGATCTGATCACCATAGCCGCACACCATGGCTGCGACCTGGCTGTCAAACAGAGGGGCAGGGACCTCCCCCATCAAATTATAAAATATTTCAAGGTCCTGACGGGCCGCATGAAAGATTTTCAACGTCCTTTTGTCACGCATCAGGTCGAAGAGCGGGGTCATATCCAGGTCTGGCGCAAGCGGATCGATCGCGCGTTCTGTGCCAGGGTCTGGGGATGATATCTGGATCAAACACAGCTTGGGCCAATAGGTCTTGTCACGCATAAATTCCGTATCAACGGTGACCCAGGGGGCACCGGCGAGCGTGCGGCAATGCGCTGCCAAGGCATCGGATGTGGTAATAAGTTTATCGGTCATGACCTGATGGCTATACGTGAGTCTTATCCCAAGGGGAAGGCGTAAAGCGCATCATTTGTATTTGATGTCGCACCACCGGCGTCACCCCTTTCCGTCTGCAATCAATGGGATTAGGGTAAGGGCTTCTCGCCTTTTTTGGATTGATCATTTGATGTCATCAGGACGCCCACCAGACCCCGACCAAACGGTTGGATTCCGGGATTTGTTCACCCCGAAACTGTTGACAGTGTTTCGGGAAGGCTACGGCCTGTCGCATTTCCGGTCCGATGCGCTGGCCGGATTAACCGTAGCGATTGTCGCCATGCCGTTGTCCATGGCTATTGCAATTGCGTCTGGCGTATCCCCTGAACGGGGCCTGTTCACGGCGATTGTCGGGGGCTTTCTGGTGTCCCTGCTGGGGGGCAGCCGGTTTCAGATCGGGGGGCCTGCCGGGGCGTTTATCGTCCTTGTGGCCGCAACAGCGGAAAGGCATGGGATTGATGGCCTGATCCTGGCGACGATGATGTCGGGCGTCTTCCTGTTGGCGATAGGCTATGCGCGGATCGGGACCTTCATAAAGCTTATTCCCTATCCCGTTACAATCGGTTTCACTGCTGGAATTGGCGTCATCATTTTCACGAGTCAGATCAAGGACTTCTTTGGGCTTTCTCTTGTAGCGAGAGAACCATCAGCCTTTGTTCCGAAAGTGACCGTTCTGGCGGAGTCTGCGGGCTCCATCACACCTGCGGCCGTGGCGCTGTCTTTGTTAACAGTGTTGGTGATTCTGGCGCAGCGTCGGTGGCGGCCGTCCTGGCCCGGAATTCTGATTGCCGTTGTTCTGTGTTCTCTGATCGCCACATTTTTGGCCTTGCCGGTGGAGACGATTGGCACGCGGTTTGGCGGCATTCCATCCAGTCTTCCCGTGCCGGAATTGCCGGATTTTTCATTCAATAAAGCATTGGCGGTGCTGCCCGATGCCATTGCTTTTGCCCTGTTGGGCGCGATTGAATCGCTGCTTTCCGCTGTTGTCGCAGATGGTATGACGGGGCGGCGTCACAGGTCCAATTGTGAATTGGTAGCCCAGGGCGTTGCGAATATCGGATCTGCCTTTTTTGGTGGAATTTGTGTGACCGGCACGATTGCCCGGACCGCCACCAATGTTCGTGCCGGTGCCAGGGGGCCTGTCGCCGGCATGCTGCATTCTTTGATCATTCTGGCGTTCATGGTGTTGGCGGCACCCTTGGCATCCTATATCCCGCTGGCCAGTCTGGCGGGCGTGCTGGTGGTGATCGCCTATAATATGGTAGAGAAACACGCCATGCTGGCCGTGGCAAAATCCTCTAAAGGGGATTTGCTGGTATTGGTGGTGACATTCCTTCTGGTGGTGCTGCGGGACCTGACAGAAGGGATTGTCGTTGGCGTTGCACTGGGCGCGCTGTTGTTTATCAACCGCATGGGTAAGAACCTGGCGATTGAAAGCGAAACGCCGCTGATGGTCAGCGATCAATCAGATCGTATTTCGGAAGATAAGGACCTGATAGATGCCGGGCAGGGGAATGCGCTGGATGCGGAAGTCTATCGCATTTCGGGGGCGTTTTTCTTTGGGGCGGCCAGCACTGTCGGGCGCGTTCTGGATCGCATTTCAGAACGGCGCAAACATGTCATAATCGACCTGTCACAGGTGCCATTCCTGGATTCGACCGCTGCCAATGTTCTGGAAGGAACGGCACGAAAGGCACAGCAGGTCGGCGTGCGGTTTTTCATCACCGGGGCCAGTGACAATTTACGATCCATGCTACAGGCCCATGGTGTCGGCGGTTCGATGGCAGAGTTTGAACAGACGATTGATCAGGCGCTAGAAAAGCTCCGGTCTCAGAACCTCAACATCTGACAGGGTGACAATCCCGATCTGTTGGTCCAGCACTGTCCGGATTTCCTGCAGAACGGCGGGCACCTTGCCCTGATCCAGAACGATCAGCACCTGTACCATGCGGCCCGCATCCGAAGACAGCGCGTCGCGACGCCAGGATCGGCTTTTACCGCGCCCAGCTAAGGCAGGCAGCGCCGTATAGCCAGGCACATCCAGCCCGTCCAAAAGGTCCAGAAGCCGGTTCAGAAAAGGGGCTTCGATAATGATCGACAGCCGCTTTTTTGGATAGGTCTGTGTCATCGTTATGCCTTTTCTAGGATAGCCATCCTGCCAGGGCAATATAGAAGGGGATGCCGATGGTCAGATTAAAGGGGAAGGTAATCGCCAGGGAAAGCGTCAGATACAGCGCGGGCTTTGCCTGTGGCAGGGCCAGGCGCATGGCTGCTGGCACCGCGATATAGGATGCGCTTCCAGCCAGGATCGCCAGCAGCGCAATGCCGCCAACCGGCAACCCGATCAATGCACCAGTGACTCCACCAATCATGCCTGCGATGGGCGGCATATACAGCCCAAAAGCCAGCAAGGATGGTGTCAGTGTCTTGCGGACCTGTCGCAATTCCCGCCCGGCGACCAGTCCCATATCCAGCAGGAAAAGGCACAACACCCCTTTGAACGGATGGGCGATGAACGGTTCGATATCGCCATACCCTTTCTGACCGGTGACCATCCCGATAACAAACGCGCCTATCAGCAGGACGATGGATCCATTCAGGGCCACTTCCCGCCAGGGGGCTCTTGGCGTCTGGGGGGTACCAGCCTGTCCCCGATGGGCCAGAAACAGCGCGATGGCGATGGCGGGTGCTTCCATCGTGGCGGCGGCGGCGACCATGATGCCCGGAAAGGCAATGCCAGCCGCATCCAGGGCGGCTGTTCCGGCAATGAAGGTGACAATGGAGATGGACCCGTAATGCGCCGCGATTGCTGCCGCATCGATCTGTGATACTTGCGTGGTTGCTCGTAACAGCCAGAAGGCCAGTATGGGGATGCTGGCGCTCAGCACGCCAGCCGCGCCGATCACCAACAGCAGGTCCACGGTCAGACCATTCTCACTGGCGGCGACCCCGCCCTTGAACCCGATCGCCAGCATCAGATACAGCGACAGGGCCTTGGCAATGGCTTCTGGAATGGAAAGGTCAGATCGGGTTAACGCCGCAACCAACCCAAGGGCAAAAAACAGGACAGGCGGTGAAATCAGGTTCTGTATCGCAAGGGCCCAATCCACCGCCGTATCCTATCCAATAAGGCTTGCCATCTATCGCGTCAGTTCGATGTTTTATTCGTCGCACGCAGCAAGGTGTATCCTGCAAGGGCGGCGATGATGGATCCTGACAACACACCGATCCGAACCGATGCGGCCTGGTCTGGCGTGTCGAAGGCCAGGTTACCGATGAACAGGCTCATGGTGAACCCAATCCCCGCCAACAGCGCAACCCCCAGCATGTGGTGCCATTTGATGCCTGTGGGCAGGCTTGCAAACCCCAGTTTCACGGCCAGGAAACAGGCCCCCATGATGCCGATTGGCTTACCCAGCAACAGACCAAGCGCGATGCCAGACGCAATGGGTTCCAGCAACGCAGCCGGGGTCATTCCGGCAAGCGACACCCCTGCATTTGCAAAAGCAAACAGGGGCATGATCCCAAAGGCGACCCAGGGCGTCAGGGCATGTTCCAGGATATGAAGGGGTCCTTCCTCATCCTTTGTTGCGCCGGTGATCGGAATACAGAAGGCGACCACGACCCCTGCCAGGGTGGCATGGACGCCTGATTTCAGAACCGCAACCCACAGCACAAGGCCCAACAGCATGTAAGGCGTGATGGACCGGACGCCATACCGGTTCAAGACCATCATGGCGGCAATCATCAGGGCCGCAATGGCAAGCGCAAGGCCAGACAGATCGGCGGTATAGAATAGAGCAATGATCACAATCGCGCCCAGATCGTCGATAATGGCGACAGCCAGCAGAAATACCTTCAGCGCGGTCGGTACGCGTTTACCCAGCAAGGCCAGAATACCCAATGCAAACGCGATGTCGGTTGCTGCGGGAATAGCCCAACCTTTAAGGGCGGTGGGGTCCCCCATATTGATGCCGACATAAATCAGGGCAGGGGCGATCATCCCGCCAATAGCGGCCAGGGCGGGAAGCGAAGCAGATCGAATGCTGGACAGCTCACCTTCAACAATCTCGCGTTTGATTTCCAGCCCGACATGCAGAAAGAAAATCGCCATCAGGAAATCATTGATCCAAAGGATCAGGGCCTTGGACAGGCCGATATCACCGTAGGAAATGGTGAACTTCGTCGCCAGTGCCTCTGTATAGGTGCCAGCCAGGCCTGAATTCATGACCACCATCGCCAGAACGGCGGCGGCAATCAGGGTCAGGCCGGGGGCGGTGTCATGACCAAAGGCTTCCGCGACGGATTTATAGATCTTTTTGACTGGCATCCTGCCCCCCAATGAGTGATAAACACTAACAAACATGCTTTAAATACGATATAACCTTGAAAACATCAAGATACAGCGTTAAACTTTTCGAACATTTTCCGGTGAAAAGATACTGAAATGCTGAGCCAGCCGCTTTTAACCCTGCATGAAGTTGCTGATCTGTTGAAGGTCAAGGAAGCGACAGTGCGGGCATGGATCCATGATGCTGATCTGCGCGCCATTAAATTTGGCCGCGAATGGCGGGTGTCGCAAAAGGACCTGGAAGCTTTCCTGAACGCCCATGCGAACAAGCCTGCAGCGGACGAGTGACTCGTTGTTTAAGGATTAATCCTGTCCAAGCTTGAGGGGAATAAAGCATATAAGGGACCGCGGCCTTATCGAATTGGCATCTGACAGCCGCATGGTTTGTGCCTGCTTGGAAGAAATTCGCATTTGTCGGGCCATGCTGTAAAATTTGATTTATATTCTTGCACAACCCTACCAATATTTCATTTTAGTAGAATTCACTGTGCCCTTGGTATCACGTCTAAAGGAGGTTCACAGGTTTAATTAAGAAACTCTTGGCTTAAAGGTTTGATGGGGTGATTATTCTAGAAAGAATTCTGGATCCAGATATACGCGTATTCGTTCAGGTATGGCATACCCTGTACAAGAAATTTGACGGTATCCCACCGCGCACAGCTATTGATCCGCTGGACCTTGGTCGCGCTCTGGCAAAAGTGTGGCTGTATGAAAAGCTGCCAGATGGCAGCTATGTCAGTGCCATTTCCGGCGACCATATCAGAACCAATTGGGGCGTCAGGATGAAGGGCAAGCCCCTTTCCGAAATCATCCCCCTGGGCGGCCATAAACATGTCGAAAAGCGGTTTAATTATCTTTTAGAGAAACAGTGCATTATTCACGGCTTTAATGTTACGGAAACAAAGGATCATTCCTTTGCAGAGCGCCTTTATGCGCCCCTGACCAATGCAGATGGCGAAGTGATCTATGTCTTTGGCATATCCAATTATAACCAGACATACTATACTGACTTGGACCGATTTCAAAATGCAGTCCAACGCTTTGAGGTCTACAGCTATGATCCCGCTACGTTGGAAGAACAGGAAAAATTGTTTTACGAATAGCAGCGGTTGCGTGCTGGTTTGAACGTCGGTTGCCTTCGGATTGTTTGGTTTTGCGGACCTTTTAGAGTTTAGGGTGTTTGGTCTTTTGCAGAAATAAAGTTATTGTGGAACCTCATCTTGGGAATATTGGCTGGCATAGGCGTCGGTGGGGGGGATTGGGGTGATAACATCAATCAGAACGCCTTCCGGGTCTTGTGTAATAAAGTGACGTTGCCCGAATTCTTCGTTTCGCAGGGAAAGGAGGATCGGAAGATTTTCCTTCAGGGCGCGTTCGAATGCTTGATCCGCATCCTCTACCTCAAAGTTTAGTAGTATTCCGGCAGCTTGGGCCTGTTTGGTAACAGGTATCGTGGAATGGTCGCCTTTCAGGATGGCGAGGTTGACCGTCGTGTCGTGGATGGATTGCAAATGGACGTACCAATCTGCTTCAAACACGGATCGGAAGTCGAAATGACGGATATAGAATGCTGCAGTCTTCGATACGTCCTGTACCATCAGAACCGGATAAAAGCTGGTGATCTTCATTCTTCGTTTCCTTTTTATGAGAACGTGATTATTGTGCTGAAATCACTATAAACAAACAGGCAGACTGTATGCAAATTAAAAAGCAACGCAAATCCAACTCTGATCGCAGCGCGCAAATGCGCGCAAGGTTGGTTGCCTCCGCGCGTGATCTGTTTGTCAAAAATGGATATGCGGAGACCAGCACGCCTTTGCTTGTATCAACAGCAGGGGTAACGCGGGGCGCGCTGTATCATCATTTTCCAGACAAGCAGGCGATTTTTCGCGCCGTGGTGGATGCAGAGGCGGCCGCCGTCGCCTTGGCAATTGAAACCGAAGATGACCCCAGCCTGTCTGCACGGGAACGCCTTTTTTCCGGCGCATCGGCCTATATGCGGGCCATGCAGGTGGCCGGGCGTGTTCGACTTCTTTTAATTGAAGGCCCGGCGGTTCTAGGCTTGGCAGAAATGCGAGAGATCGAGGCCCGACATGGTGATGAGACCCTGCGCATTGGACTAGAAGAAGCAATTGCGGAAAGCGTAACAATCAAGCTTCCGATCTTACCACTGACGTCCTTACTCTCCGCGATGTTTGAACGGGCCGCTATGGATGTCGCCGCAGGGGCGAACGAAGCAGATGTATTGGCGGTCATTCAGGCCGTTCTGCGCGGTGTTCTGACCTCTGGGCACGGGCCGTTGGATGTAACCGATAAAATCAGACCCCCGGGTGATTAAGGGACGGACATGCTGCAGATCTCCTTAGCGCCGCCCATTGATTTCGCTCTGCGTGTTCTTCCCGTTACATTGAATGATGGAATGGGCTGGACTTTGATATCTCAATCCCACCCATCCCCTTCCTGCGGCCTTGACAATTCGGGCGGAAACGGGCCCTTTCGCGCCGGAAACTTGTGGGCCGTTTCGGTCTGAATTCATATAATTTTGGAGTAATGCCTGATGCACGCCTATCGCACGCATACTTGTGGGGAACTTCGCGCGGACCATGCCGGTGCAGAGGTTCGTCTTTCCGGCTGGGTTCATCGCAAGCGCGACCATGGCAATCTGCTGTTTGTTGATCTGCGGGACAATTACGGCCTGACCCAATGCGTGGTGGATGTGTCCTCGCCCCTGTTGAAGCAGATCGAGGGGTTGAGCGCGGAATCGGTGATCACCGTGACCGGCAAGGTGCTGAAGCGCACCGAAGAAACCATCAATGCCAATCTGCCAACAGGTGCTGTTGAAGTCAGCATTGCAGACTGTACCGTTCAGTCGGCTGCTGCGGCCCTGCCGATGCCGGTTAATCAGGATGCGGGTTATCCAGAAGAAATTCGCTTGAAGAATCGTTTCCTGGATTTGCGCCGTGAAGAAATGCACCGCAACATCCTGCTGCGCAACGCGATCATCGGGTCGATCCGCCGTCGCATGGTGGATCAGGGATTTTCTGAGTTCCAGACGCCCATCCTGACGGCCAGTTCGCCGGAAGGCGCGCGGGACTTCCTGGTGCCGTCACGGCTGCATCCGGGCAAGTTCTATGCGTTGCCACAGGCACCTCAGCAGTTCAAACAGTTGCTGATGATCTCCGGCTTTGATCGTTATTTCCAGATCGCTCCCTGCTTCCGGGATGAAGATGCCCGGGCGGATCGCTCGCCGGGGGAATTCTATCAGCTTGATTTTGAAATGGCCTTCGTGACGCAAGACGATGTCTTTGCCGCTATCGAGCCCGTGCTGCATGGCGTGTTTGAAGAATTTGCCGATGGCCGCAGTGTCTCTGCCCTGCCATTCCCGCGCATTCCCTATGCGGAATCGATGCTGAAATATGGATCAGACAAGCCTGACCTGCGCAACCCGATTGAAATTGTCGATGTGTCCGAAGCCTTCCGGGGGTCCGATTTCAAGATTTTCGCTAAGCTGGTTGAAGGCGGTGCTGTCGTGCGGGGCATTCCGGCAAAGAATGTCGGCGGACAGCCGCGCAGTTTCTTTGATAAACTGAACAGCTGGGCACAGGGGCAGGGGCAGCCCGGATTGGGTTACATCGTCTGGCGTGAGGATGGGGCCGCTGGCCCAATTGCCAAGAACCTGGATGAGGGTCGCATTGCCCAGATTGCAGACATTGCAGGCCTGTCGGCCGGCGATGCGATATTCTTTGTCGCGGGCAAGGCTGATGATGCGTCTAAATTCGCCGGCGCCGCCCGCACGAAGATCGGTGAAGAACTGGGGCTGATTGATCAGAACCGGTTTGAATTCTGCTGGATCGTCGACTTCCCGATGTTCGAATACAACGAAGACTTGAAGAAGATCGACTTCTCCCACAATCCCTTCTCAATGCCGCAAGGCGGGATGGGCGCGCTGCAGAACCAGGATCCGCTGTCGATCAAGGCATTCCAATACGATATCGTGTGCAATGGGGTAGAGTTGAGCTCTGGCGCGATCCGGAATCATCTGCCCGATGTTATGTATAAGGCGTTTGAAATTGCAGGCTATGGGCCGGAAGTGGTCGATGATCGCTTCGGTGGCATGATCAGCGCGTTGAAGCTGGGCGCACCGCCGCACGGGGGCTCTGCGCCTGGGATCGACCGCATTGTCATGCTGTTGGCTGGCACCACGAATATTCGTGAAGTGATTGCCTTCCCGATGAACCAGATGGCACAGGACCTGATGATGGGCGCCCCGGCCAGTGTGTCGGATCGTCAGTTGAAGGATGTTCATATCGGCCTGGACCTGCCAGACGGCTTTGACAGTTAAGGCCATGAAGATCGTCTATTTCGACAGCACCCGTGATTTTGACTCTCTGAACCAAGCCTTTCCAGGTTTGATGGAGGGGGTGGATGTCTATCAGGGGGGTAAGGTCTTTGGGGATGATGACCTGATCGCGCGGCTGGACGGGGCACAGGTTGCGGTCAACGGTCACAGCCCAATGTCGAATGCAGCACTGAACGCATTGGCCCCAACCCTGAAACGCATTGTCTTCCTGGGCACCGGGGCGGCGACTTATATCGATATCCAACATGCAAACAGCCTGGGTATTACGGTTGAGGTTGTTCGGGATTATGGCAGCCGCAGCATTGCTGAATTTGCCTTCGGCCTGGCGTTGGATGCGTGTCGTCAGATTTCGGTCATGGATCGCGGTATTCGCCAAGGGCAATGGTCCGTGCTGGGCGGGCCTGAGCTTCGCGGCAAGACAATGGGGGTTGTTGGCCTGGGCGGGATCGGCAAGGAAATGGTGCGAATATCGGCAGCCTTCGGCATGCAGGTCGTGGCCTGGAATCGCAGCCCGATGACAGGTGACCTGCCGTGTCAGCAGGTCTCGCTGGAAGACGTCTTTCGCCAATCGGATGTTGTTTCCTTGCATGTCGCGTCGACGTCGGAAACGGCTGGAATGATCAATGCGGATCTGTTTGCCTGCATGAAACAGGGTGCAGTTCTGGTTAATGTGGCACGGGGTGAAATCATCGACACCGATGCTTTGATGAACGCCTTGAAGAATGGCCCGTTGGGTCATGCGGCATTGGATGTTTTCTGCACGGAGCCATTGCCAGCTGATGATCCTTTGACGGCATTGGAAAACGTTACCCTGACGGCGCATGCCGCTTGGAATACGCCGGATGCAGACCGAAATCTGATGCAGATTGGTTTTAATCTGGCGCGGGCACCGCTGACCTGACCGTAATCCATTAGCGGATATCAGAAATCAAAGTCCCGGCTGCCGCGGGTTGCCGCGTTGTGGCCCAGCGTCGCATTTGCCGTCGTGTTTGGCTGCACACTGGCCGTATTGCTGCGCGCATTCCACCCTGCGCCAACGCCGTTGCCTGTGCGATAATGCGCGACTGCTGTGGCATGGGGATGCCCGAACCCATTTGCATTGCCAGCCGTCAGACCATAGCTGAAGGCCAGTGGCGTATTGACCGTTGGGGCTGCGGGGATCGCGGCCCGGGTTGCCAGCGTAAAATGGGTGCGCGATCCGTGGTGATACGCAAACAGGGCGGCAAGAGCTCCCCCCGGTGCACCACCTGGTGGTGCGGCCAGGGATGGAATATCCTGGTAGGGGGCATCGCCCGGCATAACGATTTTACCGACATCTGCAGTATTCACGGCATCGAGTGTAATGGCGGTCACACAAAGACCATTCAGGTTCCTGTCATTGGCATTCCCGGTCGCTTGCTCGACATAGATATGTCCATTGCCACCATGGGCAGTGCCACCCTGATTAGCGATCTGATACCGATGTGCGTTTCCAGCCGCTGGATAGCATTGGATATTGGTTAATCTATTGACGAAGCGGGCACATTGGACGCCAATCCGCTGACGGGGGGCCAGCCAGTTCATCCCGTGAGAAGTGGGCGCGTTGACCGCCCCGTAATAATGATCCTTGTCCCAATGGGACAGGATGATCGAGGGATTGACGGCAAAATCAAACCGCGCCGCCATGTTAGCGACATTTCCATAGTCCGGATTGGTTCTGGCACAGCGACCACAACCACCCCCCATATCAAAATAGGTGATGATGCGGGTTCCTGTGACAGCGCCGCCCCCATCCCGGCGCGCGCCGATGATGGCGTTACAGTCCCCTTGTCCCACATCGACCGCTCTTACACTGTGCAAACTGGTATTGGCTGTATGCATATAGGCTTGTCCGGCAATGCTTAACGGGTGCCATCCCCCCGTATTCAGCAGAACCGTGACCGTGCCAACCGTATCGACCCAGACCGCCATGCCTAATACGCCAAAATGCCGATAGGGGCGGGCATGGAAAGTTCAGGGCTGGCTTTATAGGGAGAAGGGGGGGACGCCATGGTGAAGGCGCTATTTGCAAAAATCACACACTGATCTTCAAACACAAACAGGGTATAGGCTTGGCCGTCTGGCGTTCTCCAATTGGCATGATTGTCTTCTGGGGCGGTTGTCAGTCTTTGATCCCCGACGTCTATAACCCAGATTGGCGCATCTGCAGAATTATAGATTTGTCCGTCCCACATGCCAGCGTTTTCCCCGTCGGAATCATAGGCAGGGGCGGCGCTGAAGTCGTATGCCATCACAAATAAATTCTTGCTGGGGAAGGTAACGATAGGAGGGGGGCCAGACGGTACAGGTATGGGGGGAACCGCGCCGCCATCGCCGTCGCCCGGGTCAATATCGTCGGCAATATGATTCAGACTGATGACTTCGCGCAAAAAGGCGAGGCATCTGGGATCTGGCGCATGAAATCCGAAATCAATGACTTCGACCGCTTGATCCGTATACGCATCACGTGCCAGGAAAATATTTCGCCCAACAGGGTCATATGCAAATTCATCGCTTCCCTGTCCCAGGTCAGCCTCTGATGACAAGATATTTTTCAAGGTGATCAGATGCCAATCACCCCCCAGAAATACTTGTCGTTCTTCGGCGGTTGCTTCCAGATAACTGTGATAATTTATATACACGGTTTTATTCTCGTCGGTATGGTCCAAAAATGACCCCAGAAGAGCTTTCCGATCCGCAATCTGCTCGCGGGTCGCGGTATCTGGATCGATGGGGTCCCATTCCGCCTCATATGCATAGTGCTGGACCAATTGGGCATCGATGACATCCAGCTCGATCCAGACGGTCGTTTCTGCCAGGGGAGCCGGCTCTTGGTCAGCGTCCACCATCTCCTCAACGGTTTCGACAAAGGCATAGACCAGCCAGGAGGGTAATACCGATACAGAGCCCATGCCGTCGCCATCTGATAAGGTCACAAAGGCCTTTTGCGGGACGCCGTCGTCATCCTGCATCGACATGGCTCAACTCCCGTGTTGTTTTTCCAGCGCATCAACAAATTGTTGATCTGCGGCGGTGCCATCCGGCAGATTGTTGCGCAGTCTGAAATACCCAATTGCTTTGCGTGTCGCAGGGCCCAACTGGCCATCCAACGCACCGGGGTCATACCCAAGATTTTGCAGTCGGGCCTGGATGCCCAATACTGTGTCCACCGGTTGCAGACTGCCGATTGTCAGGCTCCAGTGCAGCTCTTTCGGCATATCCTCCTGTGCGGGATAAACGGTCAACTGTCCGGTTTGTGCTGATGGGGCGACGGATTGATCAATGATACCATCTGCATCGCTTTTCCCCTCATAACGGCGGGTGCCGACCCGCAGGATGTAATCACAATTGGTGAGCGGTGTGCCATCGGGCGCCAACGCCCGAAGCTTTATCCGTGCGGGAACGCCCTTGCGCACAAAGCGGTGAATAAGATCCGTCGGGCGGGATTCGGATTTTGGTCGCTTGTCTGGAATGAAGACCTGGTCCCCCTGCAACAGGACATTGCGATCATTCCGGGCAGAAACCAGCACAGCATTGTCGGGGTGGGTCCAAATAGTTTTCCAGAAATGGCCATATGTTTCCGCCAGAGAATCCGTCGTTTCCCCCGGCTGGACTGCGTGCTGACCCGTGCCCAGCGGGGCTTGGAATTGGATGTCAGGGGTCGCGTCGCTCATTGTATCGTCCCGCTATAGGGGGCCCAGGCATCCTGATCCAGGTTCGGAAACTCGATCATGCAGTCTCCCTCCAGAATGCCATATTCTTCCAGTCTGCCCTGGCTGTTGGTTTCGCGCTCTACGATGGACCCATCGGGCAGGGTCAGGCGGCACAGCTCATTGGGAATAGGATCGCCCGTCTCGCCGACCAACTCGACAATGATGAAATGGTCTTTTTCTTTCCTGTCAGGCAGTCCGGTTGGATTTTCCTGTGGTGGGATTGATTCTAAAGCGACCGGCGTCGGGGCAGGGTCCGGATCCTGCCATCCACCATAAGGGGGGACACGGTCGATCTCCACAGCCCAGCCAAAGGCCATTTGATCTGCGGCAGCCCTTAGTATCGCATCGTCTTCCTGTGATCCCAGACGCATATCCCCGTTACGAGACAGGGCCTCGCGCAAAATTCGGATGGTTTCTCGTCGATTGTGCAGCCCTTCCAGAAAAGCCAGGGCACGATTACGGTTCAGCCGCGTCCAACGTTCGGTCCAGCCATCTCCATCGGGTTCGACCGATGCGATATCGCGCCGACTCGTAACCAGCCATAGGGCTGAGGAGACTGTCTCAAAGCGAAGAATCATCTGTTTTGCCCAATTGTACACTCAAAAGGTGTTTCGAGTCGCGCAAATGGAGCAAGGGAAATTTTAATACAATCTTTATGGGGTGGGTGTGCGATCCATTAAACAGACCAGTATTACCCGGTCATCTCGTGAGCGGGGCAATTTTGGGACTGAATTTGTGTTCTTTATTGTGCAGACAGGACGCGACGGGGTTCTTCGACGGGCTGGGTCGCAGCCGGTGATCCATTGGAAGGAATCGCGATGCTGGTCGATGACCCTGTAGCGGAAGACGTTGAATTTTGCTGTGTCGAAGAGGTGGGGGCTGCATTGCTGCTGGATTGCTGCGATGTTGTTTGCTGGCCGCTGCTGGGCATGAAGCTGCTTTCATATTGACCGCCGCGACTGAACAGATACCACCCGCCGCCCGCAAAAAGACCCAGGGTAATGCCAAAAAGTAAAACCAACGTCGTCAGGATCGCGGCTGTCATGCGGCGCTGCCGGGACAGGCCATTGATTTCGGTGATTGCCCGTTCCAATTTACCGTCGACGCGCTTGTTGCCGTCATTCATTTCTGATTGCAGCCGGATAAGGGCGGCGGACAAGTCCGCGCGCAGGGCGCTGTGCGCCTGCTGAACCGATTTCGATTCGGCCGCAACAATGCGCAAGGCGGCTCTAACCTGCGCCTCTACCGCAGACAGGTGTGCCCGGAGTTCCTCGCGGGACAAATCCGTCATTTATTTGCGCCTCTGCGTTGCCTGCCGTGTTTCACTCAATTCCAAGTCTCAGCACGATCCAGAATCAAAACCTGAAAGCAATACCGGAGTATGCACAGCATATTAAGAACGATTCCTGCTGTGGCGTCCATACCAAGATTTGCCAGGGTTCGGCAAGGTAAAGTCTCAATAGATTGCGCTAAAGATATAATCAAAATCAGAAAATATGCTTTCATCGGACATGCGCGGTATTATCGTAAGGCGGAGTTGTTGATCTTTTTTTGCACGATTGAGAGCCTGAAAGTCCCAATAAAAGAGGCAGATCGGGGGGCTGTGGCCCCTGCGAGGGCATGACGAAAGAGGCCTGTTATGATATCGATTGCTCATAGGGCTCGATGGCTATCTGCACGATCGCTTCGCTAATGGGATGCAAACAATCATCGGTCGGGATATGGTTTCGCTTTGACGTGTGGGTAAAATACGGTGAGGCGAGAATGGGTATGGGGGTAATCGCAAACATCGCCGTGGCGATTGTGATCGGATATGCCCTGTTGGTTGCGGGCCTTTATGTGGCGCAGCGTTCCTTAATGTATCATCCTGATCCTTCGCGCCCCAGACCCGGCCCAGACCTGAACGGAAAGGTGACGATCCAGGAAATTCCATCGCATGATGGTTTGGGATTGTTTTCCTGGTGGGCGCCCCCATCCGACACTAGCCAGCCGGTGGTCGTCTATTTTCATGGCAATGCCGGAACCCAGGCGGATCGGGAAGAACGTGTGGCTGCATTCAATGCCATGGGATGGGGCGTTCTGATGCCAGGATATCGTTACAATTCCGGGGCAGGGGGGACGCCATCGGAAACCGCCCTGTTGGCCGATGCTCAGGCTGTCATGACCTGGTTGCGCCAACAGGGCATCGGGTCGGCAAGGACGGTGCTGTATGGGGAGTCTCTGGGGACGGGTATTGCCGTCACTTTGGCGATGCAGCCGGATGCCGCGCGGTGCTTAATTCTGGATGCCCCCTATGACAGCATTGCGGCTGTGGCGGCCCGGCATTACTGGTTCGTGCCGGTTGGCCTGCTGTTAAAGGATCGATTTAACTCTGTTGATCGAATTTCCGCAGTGCAGATTCCGGTCCTTATCGGACATGGTGATCTGGATCGGGTGATACCCATTGCCCATGGTCGACGCCTGTATGACGCCGCCAACATGCCCAAGTCATTTGCTCATAAGCCGTCTGCACGGCACACGGACTTGTTTGATCACGGATTTTTGGACGATATCATCGCCTGTGTTGGGAATGATGATGCGTAAAGGATGTTAATTGGATTCAGGAAAGAATGTCGCGCCAAACAGCCAGATGGTTGTCTCATCACGGGCCAAAATCGGCAGTGACATGGTTTCGATCATTCCCGAATGCTCCCCACTGACAAATCGCATTTTCAGAAAAACCGGCTTTCGGGTGCGTGCGGCTTCGTTTGATATCCTGATCGCGGTGTCGGCCTCGCATTCCAGCATATGCTGACGGAAGGGGACGCCTGTGACATCCCGTCCGAAATAGCGGACAATCTCGCTGCCCAGTAATCGATACTGCCAATCGTCGTTTTCTATCGGTTCCATGATAAAGGCCCGATCAGCGCATCCCAGCGCCACAAGATCCGGCAATGCGATATCATCCCGTTTGGGTAAAATTATGCCGTTCCGGTCATCTGATGATTGATGCTGTAGCCAATAGGCGTGCAATGCCCGGGCCTCATTACAAACAGGCGCAGTCAGAAACTCAAAATATGGCTCTTCAAAGTCGAGCGACATAGACAATACCCTCACCCCGATACCCCAGTAGATTGTAGAATATCACACTCAGGTAACTTATCTAGAACAGAAATACAAAAGTATAGAATTTAAACTCATCCTTGCATTGTCTGTTCCTCCACGTATATCAAGGCGTAGCTGTTTATTCCACGTTTCGAGATATAGATTTTATGCTAACGCAAAAATACATCTTATCCGCGCATTCCAGGATTCAACAATACGTCCGAAGAACACCAACTATAGCGCTTCCTGAAGGGGATTTGCTGCCAAATACACCTGTTGTTCTTAAACTGGAGCAGCTTCAGCATACTGCCTCCTTTAAGGCGCGCGGCGCGTTCAATGCCATGCTTTCCATGGATGTCCCCAAAAGCGGCGTTATTGCAGCCTCTGGCGGTAATCATGGGGCTGCCGTTGCCTATGTGGCCAGACAATTAGGACATAGAGCTGAAATTTTTGTACCGGAGATAATCGCGCCGGCTAAATTGGCACGGTTAGAATCGTATGGTGCAGCAGTGCATGTTGGTGGACGTGAATTCGCGGATGCCCTGGCGGCTTGTCAATCACGCCAGCAAGAAACCGGGGCCTTACTGCTGCACGCCTACGATCAGGTCGAGATTCTGGCGGGTCAGGGGACAGTGGCAGTAGAATTTGAAGATCAGGCACCAAACCTGGACACGGTTCTGGTCGCCGTGGGTGGCGGTGGATTGATTGGGGGAATTGCCAG
>NZSA01000021.1 GCA_002696645.1 Rhodospirillales bacterium
CATGGCGGGTTACCACCACGATATTAACAATGGAGCCCTTGGATTCAGTATCACGCCAAAACTGAGCAGCCGCCTGCATCATGAACCATGTGCCGGTCAGGTTAGTAGCGATTACGGCATTCCAACCCTTTTCAGAAAAGTCGATGGCCGCCTGCGGAAACTGTCCCCCCGCACTGTTGATCAGCAAATCAAGCTGCCCGAATTTTTCTCTGACATGGCGAAAAAGGTCCTGAACGTCGCCTTGCTGACGGATATCCAGGGCAATTGTTTCTGCAACAATCTCCTTTTCCGCCAGAGCAGTGGCAAGGGAGTCCAACCGATCCTGCTTGCGTCCGACAAGAATAAGTCTGGCTCCAAGTCGCCCCAGCAACCACGCCGCCGCCCGGCCAAGCCCTCCTGCCGCCCCGGAAATCAGAACCGTTTTGCCCTGAAATGAACCCGGCGCATAAACAGTTGGATGAACTGCCAGATCGGCATCGCTCATCCCGATCACGGTATCAGCTGCTTGCTCCGTCATTTCACTTCATATCCCTGAGCAATTCACCCGCAATAATCATCTTGCGCACTTCAGTCGTCCCCGCCCCAATCTCCAACAGTTTGGTTGAACGGAACAAACGATTGATTTCTGATTCCCAGATATAGCCGGATCCGCCATGAATTTGAACGCCAAGATCCAGGACCTTGTTCGTGGTCTGGGCCGCAAACATAACAGAGGCCGCCGTGAGCATATGGATATCACCACGAGGACCAGAACCGGACTCCAACCCCTCCGCTACGGCCAGCCCGCGATAGGAGAAGGCCCGCATGGTCTCTACATGCACATACATCTCTGCCAACATGGATTGAACCATTTGGAATGATCCGATCGGCTTGCCGAACTGCTTCCTAGTTTTTGCATAGTCAATCGAAAGCTCCAACGCCCGCTCTGCAACGCCAAGACACAGCGGTGAGATCATGGCCCGTTCGATATCAAGGCCACTCATCACAATTGAAACGCCGCGGTTCTCCTCGCCAACAAGATTTTCGACCGGCACGCGGCAATCGGTAAAGACCAGCTCCCCGGTCTGGCTGCCACGATAGCCCATCTTTTCCAATTTCTGGGCAACTTCAAATCCGGGGAAATCTTTCTCAACAATAAAGGCGGAGATTCCGTGCGCGCCCTTTTCTTTGTCGGTTTTGGCATAGACCAGAAGAACATCGGCCACTGGCCCGTTGGTGATGTATATCTTGCTGCCATTCAAAACATAATGGTCGCCGTCCCGCACTGCCGTTGTACGCATTGAACCTAATGCATCAGACCCCGCCCCCGGTTCCGTAAGCCCCAACGCGCCAATTTTTTTACCCGAACATAAATCAGGCAGATATNTCTTCCGCTGGGCCTCATTCGCGTTGCGATAGATATTGTTCAAACACAGATTTTCATGCGCAACCCAACTTAACGCCAATGCATGATTCCACCGACCAAAAGCTTGTAGCAACAAGCCAGACGTGAACAGGTCCATGCCGACACCGCCATATTCCTCTGGCACGGTGATGCCAAAGAAACCGGCCTCCCCCATCTTGGGAAATGCCTCCTCTGGCCACCATTCCTCGGCATCCATGCGATTGGCCAGCGGATAGAGCTCATTACGACCAAACCGATCCGCCTGGTCTAATATTTCACGTTGCGTTACATCGAGATCAAAACTACCGCCATGGTCAAAATTCGCCAGGCGCCCGGATGGTCCATCACCGGTCATATCACGTCCTCCCTGATATCTGTCTTGCACGGTAGTTCCGGCATAGACGGTATTTTTATTGACATCAGGCTAATGAACGATTGTGCCGTTGTCCAGACTTTAAGTAAATCATACTCATTAACTTACTGTATCGAAAAAACCCGTTTTATAGGGGATCAATGCAATTTCTTATGCTGCAGCGCACACTAAAATTTTTCAATTGACATTTTTAATGAGTATGGCTCACTAAAGTGAAGAAGGCGGAAATCGAAACATAATCCGCCACAGGAACGGGAGGTAAATTGTGGAAGACGTTGTGCAGATCCGGACGGATGGCACGGTGCAAACCGTCACCATCAATCGGCCGGAACGGCGAAATGCGCTCAACGAATCTGTTGCGGAAGGCATCATCTCTGCGCTGGATCAGGCAGAGGCAGATCGACGCATTCGGGCCATCGTTCTGACTGGCGCCGGTGACAAGGCGTTCTGTGCCGGTGGCGACCTGCAACTAAATGCTGACGGCACGCCATTCACAATCGCTGCAGAAGATCCCCGTCATTACATTGCGCGTTTGCTGCGACGCATGCGCGATTGTCGTATACCCCTGATCGCACGCCTGAACGGCCATGCTCTGGCCGGTGGATTTGGTCTGGTTTGCGCCTGTGATCTGGCCGTGGCGCGGGATGATATTCTGGTTGGTGTTTCAGAGGTCAAAGTCGGGTTGTTCCCAATGATGATCCTGCCGCTTTTGCTGCGGGTGGTTCCCGAAAGAATTCTCATGGAAATGTGTCTGACGGGTGAGCCTTTTACGGGGGCAGAAGCCGCGGATATGCGGTTGGTGAATTATGCTGTACCCAAGGCGGATCTGGACCAGAAACTCAATTGGCTGGTAGAGCGAGTGGTATCGAAATCCCCGACTGGCATTCGATTGGGCAAACAATCCCTGACCCGCATTCGCGAAATGTCCTTCGATGGCGCGCTGGAATATGCGCAATTCATGCTGGCCAATATGGCAAGAACCCAGGATGCCCGTGAAGGTTTCACCGCCTTTGCAGAGAAACGCCCCCCAAACTGGACGGGGAGCTAGTCAGAATGGCGCAAACAGTCAGGATCGGATGTGGCACAGGGTTCTGGGGCGACTCGCCCGAAGGCGCGGCGCAATTGGTCCGGTCAGATAGCATTGACTACATGATTCTGGACTATCTGGCAGAAATCACCATGTCGATCCTGGCTCGATTAAAGGCGCGAAGCCCGGACCAGGGCTATGCAACGGATTTCATCAGCCATGTGATGACGCCCCTGGCACAGGACATCGCGACAAAAGGCATCCGCATTATCACCAATGCCGGCGGTCTGAATCCGCTGGCCTGCCGGTCTGCCTTACAAACTGTGTTAAAGGCAGCAGGACTGGACCTGAAAATCGCAGTGGTATTGGGCGATGATCTGGCCGAAAACGCGATGACCCTGAGAGAAGACGGCGTGACAGAAATCGCGACTGGCGCCCCTTTGCCAGAGCGGGTTTCCAGCATCAACGCCTATCTGGGCGCATTCCCTATTGCCGCTGCACTTAGAGAAGGGGCGGATATTGTCATCACCGGGCGCGTCGTTGATTCAGCGCTGGCATTAGGCCCCTTAATTCATGAATTCGGCTGGACAGAAGCGGACTACGATAAGCTGGCAGGCGGCAGCCTGGCCGGTCATGTGATTGAATGCGGCCCACAAGCGACAGGGGGCATCTTCACGGATTGGGATGCCGTTCGGGGATGGGATGAAATGGGCTCCCCAATTGCAGTCTGTGCGCCTGACGGCTCCTTCGAACTAACGAAACCATCGGACACGGGCGGATTGATCACGCCCATGACAGTGGCGGAACAGATTGTCTATGAGATTGGTGATCCTGCGGCCTATCTCCTGCCGGACGTTATCTGTGATTTCTCCCAGGTGACGGTAACGCAAACAGCAATCGATCGCGTTCATGTGGCGGGTGCACGGGGAACGGCCCCAACGCCATTCTACAAGGTCTGCGCCACCTATGCAGATGGCTATCGCTCCGTAGCAACAATGACGATTGCTGGTCGCCAGGCAGGCGCAAAAGCGCAAGCTGTCGGAGAGGCAATCCTTACCAGAACCGGCAGAATGATTGCGACAGCAGGATTCGCCCCCTTTTCCGAAAGCCTGATCGAAGTACTTGGCGCGGATGCCAGCTTTGGCATGGACCCGGTACAACAGGGTGCACGGGAAGTTGTACTGCGCATTGCCGTACGGCACGACCATAAAGATGCTCTGGGCATTTTCGCGCGGGAAATTTACCCTGCCGCAAGTTCTATGGCACAAGGCATTACGGGGTTTGCAGGCGGTCGCCCGGCACCCCAACCGGTAATTCGGCTTTTTTCCTGCCTCGTTGAGAAAACCAAAGTAAACACCGCTATCGATATTGATGACCATGCCATCCCTATTCCGGTACCAACGGGGCAAAAAGAAACATCACGCGCTGTCAAAACCCAACGCACACCCTCGATAGGCACAGATGCTGATGCCCCAGACTCAAACGGCGCGATATCCATACCGTTAATCGCATTAGCCCATGGTCGCAGCGGCGACAAAGGTGATATCGCCAATATTGGACTGCTTGCGAGAGATCCGGATTTCCTGCCAATACTGCGCGCAAACCTAACGCCACAGCATGTAAAAGCCATATTCTCCCATGTCGCGAAAGGCGCGGTAGAGCGGTATGAATGGCCCGGCCTGAATGGATTTAATTTCGTTCTGCGCGACGCCCTGGGTGGCGGTGGCGTGGCTTCGCTTCGGAATGATCCGCAAGGTAAGGGATACGCACAAATCCTGCTCGATACCCCTGTTCGAGTGCCCGCTTCTCTTTTAAACGAATTTCCCGCACTGACCGAGTGGTCAATCCCTAAGACTCAACAGGAGGGTCTGGAATGAGCGTTGCGCCGGAAAAACGCAGCTTTGTCAGGCTGCCCCGTGAAAAGCGGATGCGCGATATTGAAAAAGCTGCTCGGTTGGTTTTTTCCCAGCATGGATTCGATGCCGCACCCGTAAACGAAATCGCCGCAGAGGCCGGCATATCCGAAGGATCAATCTACAAGTTCTACACCAACAAGCGCGATCTTTTGCATACCATTCTGCGCACCTGGTATCTGAGTATGATCGACGATTTCAAAGCAAAGCTGGAGGGAATCGAAGGAACACGGGCGCGCCTTCATATCGTTATCTGGCAGCATATGAAATCGATCAAAGAAAGCCCGGATCTGTGCCGCTTATTCTATTCCGAAGTTCGCAATGCTCCCGATTACTATTCGACTGAATTGTATGAAATGAACCGGGAATATACCCGCGTGCTTATGGGCATTCTGGCGAAAGGCATAGCGAAAGGCGACATACGCCCGGATACATCCCCGGCCCTGGTACGCGATGTCATCTTTGGCGGCATTGAGCATCATGTAACCGCTTATCTGATGAACCGCGGGGATTTCGATTATGAACTCGTCGCGGGGCAATTGTCTCAACTGGTCTTTTGCGGAATTGCTGCCGCACCGCCGGAACCGCCACGTGACCTGAACGCCCTGATCGAACGCCTGGAACAAGTGACCGACCGCTTGGATCAAGCGTCGTCTGAGAAGGGATAGCCATGCTGCAGCTTACCAACGTGCAGATCATGTATGACCGGGCCATAGAGGCCGTACGGGATGTTTCCCTGACGGTTGAAACTGGCACTATTGTCGCGCTGCTTGGATCGAACGGGGCCGGGAAATCAACGCTGTTGAAGGCTATTTCCAATGTCCTGTATCCGGAGGAAGGCGAAGTTCTGCACGGGGACATTAGATTCGATGGCGCCGATCTTCTGGGCTTACCCGCTGATGAAATCGTGCGGCGTGGCATCGTGCACGTCCCAGAGGGTCGCCGTCTTTTCCCGCTGATGAGCGTTGAAGAGAACCTGATGATGGGTGGCTTCCTGAAGTCAAACAAAGAACTGGGATCGGATCTGGAACGCGTATATGCGCTGTTCCCCCGACTGAAGGACCGCCGAACGGCGGTTGCTGGATATCTTTCCGGCGGAGAGCAGCAAATGGCTGCAATTGGCCGTGCACTGATGTCCAAACCAAAGCTGTTGATGTTGGACGAGCCGTCCCTGGGATTGGCCCCACAGATCATCGATCAAATATTCGAAACGATCATCGCACTGAATCGCGACGAGGGCATGTCAATCCTGCTGGTTGAGCAGAACGCTTCCCTGGCATTGGACATCGCATCCTATGGCTACATTGTAGAAAACGGACGCGTGGTGCTGGACGGCCCGTCTCAGCGGATTGCCGGGAATGATGATGTGAAGGAATTCTATCTGGGGTTTTCCGAAGCAGGCGCGAAAAAGAACTATCGCGAGGTCAAGCACTACAAACGACGCAAGCGGTGGTTATCATGAGCACACTTCTGTCCTTGAAGAATGTCACCAAGACCTTTGGCGGACTGACTGCGGTCAGCGATGTCGCCTTCGACGTACCGGAAGGGTCCATCTACAGCGTGATTGGTCCAAATGGTGCGGGCAAGACGACCCTATTTAATCTGGTCACCGCCCTTTTCCCCCCAACCGACGGACAGATCATTTTCGATGGTCATGCGATTCACAAATCGAAAACCCATCAATTGGTGGAATATGGCATTGGTCGAACCTTTCAGAACCTGGCGATATTCTCCCACGCTACCGTGGTGCAGAACCTGCTGGTGGGACTGCACCATACGCTAAAAACCAATCCGATTACTGCCGCCCTGTTTTGGGGACCGGCCCGGCATGAAGAAATTTCGGCCCGAAAGCGGGTGGAAGAAATCATCGACTTCCTGGAAATTGAACATTTGCGCGACATGCCTGTCGGCCTGCTGTCCTATGGGCTGCAGAAACGGGTCGAATTGGGGCGCGCCCTGGCAACAGGGCCAAAAATGCTGCTGCTGGACGAAATGGTGTCTGGCATGAACAGCGAAGAAACAGAAGATATCGCCCGCTTCATCCTGGACATTCGTGAGGAACTAGGGATCACGGTGGTGATGGTTGAACATGACATGGGGATCGTCATGGATATATCTGACCGCATCGCCGTGCTGAACCACGGCGCCCTGATTGCTGAGGGCACACCATCTGAAATTTCCTCCAACGATGATGTCATACAAGCCTATCTGGGGAAGAAGTAACGATGCCGCGCGACGTAAAATTTGCCGAACAAACAACAATGCCCGGCCTGTTGCGGTATTGGGCAGAGCGCTATCCGGATCGACTTGCTTTTCGGGAAAAGGATCTCGGAATCTGGAACCGTTTTACCTATCGCGACTATTACGAGCACACGAAAGATTTCGCCTATGGTCTGCTGGCTCTGGGCGTAACGCCTAAGGATTTTGTCGCCGTCGCCAGTGAAGATACGCCGGAATGGATGTTCAGCGATCTCGCAATCCAGGCCCTGGGCGGGGCCTGCATCGGCATTTATCCAACCAATCCGTGGCCCGAATTGCGTTACATTCTGGAACATTCCCAAGCCCGTGTCATTGTCTGTGGTGATCAGGAACAGACTGACAAGGTCCTGGATGCCATAGAGCATGAAGGCACCCTGCCGCATTTGGAAAAGATCATCTGCGTCGATATGAAGGGACTGAATCACTATTCGCGCGACATGTTGATGAGCTTTGATGAAGTGTCCGAACTGGGCCGCACAAAGCGGGCTGACTATGGAGATCGCTTTGAAGAATCGATCGACGCCCTGTCACCCGATGATACGGCCGTCGTGGTTTACACATCCGGTACAACCGGTATGCCGAAAGGTGCCCAACTGTCTCATCGTGGCCTTATCTGGGGCGCGCTGCGGGTTTCCGAGCGCTACGGGATCACAGAGACTAACTGGGAAGTCCTGTGTTACCTGCCGCTGTGTCACGTCGCGGAGCGGTTATGTTCAACCGTGATGCAATTGGTCAATGGAACCCCCGTGAATTTTGCGGAATCGATTGATGCCGTCGCCCAGAACCTGCGAGAAATCGCGCCGACAGGATTTCTGGGTGTGCCGCGCATCTGGGAGAAAATGCAGTACAGTGTCATGGTCCAATTAAAGGACGCATCGCCCCTGCAACAGCGCGTGGTAGAGACCTGTTTACGGATCGGTCGCCCAATTGCGCGCAGGCAAATGGCGAATGGCGGCGACAGAGCCTCATTACGGGATCGGCTGACTTTTTTTCTGTTATGGGTCGCTTGCTTTCGGGCTTTGCAAAAAGCGATGGGGTTGGACCGCGCCAAGACTATGTTATGCGGCGGGGCCTCAATCTCTCCGGAAGTGCTGGAATTCTTTTGGACCATTGGACTTCGGGTCTATCAGGTCTATGGCATGACTGAACTGTCAGGTATATCACACTGTCAGTATCCTGGGCACACCGCATTGGGGAATGCCGGCCCGCCGCTGGATACATATGAACAGAAGATTGCGGAAGATGGCGAAATTCTGGTGCGTTCCAAGGCGGTTTTTCCGGGCTATCTGCATAATGAAGAAGCGACCCGGGCCGCTGTCGTGGATGGCTGGCTGCATACCGGCGATGTCGGCCGAATTGCAGAGGACCAATCGATCCTGATCACGGATCGGAAGAAAGACCTGATCATCACATCGGGCGGTAAAAACATCACCCCGTCGCTGATTGAGAACCGGATCAAGGATTCAATCTATATCCGCGAGGCCGTCCTGATTGGAGAGCGGCGAAATTTCCTGACCGCCCTTATCCAGATTGATTACGAAACCGTTGGGAAATGGGCTCAGGAGCGCAATCTGGCTTATACGACATTCAAAAGCCTGGCCAGCCTGCCCGACATTCGCGATCTGATCACCGGGGAAATCAATACCGTGAACAAGGAATTCTCGCGGGTGGAGAATGTCCGGAAATTTGCACTGCTGGAAAAGGAACTGGACCACGACGACGGGGAAGTCACCGCGACAATGAAGGTGCGCCGGTCGGTCATCGAAACAAAGTTCAAACATCTGATCGACCAGATGTACGGAGGTTAAGGAGGGCGCTATGGATCTGTTTCTCAACTTCGCAGCATCTGGTCTGGTGATCGGTTCCATCTATGGCATCATCGCCATCGCTTTTGCGATTATTTTCAAAACCACCGGCGTCCTGAACTTCGCACAAGGCGAGGTAATGATGTTGGTCACCTATACCTCCTGGAGCCTGGGCACCGAGCTTACGCTGCCCTTCTATGCCTTGATACCCGTGTCAATTGTGGGGGCCGCGCTGATTGGGATCATCATTGAACGCCTGTTTATACGCCCGATGACCGGCCAACCGGCATTTTCCATCGTAATGGTAACCATCGGTCTGGCGGTTTTTCTGCGCAGTATGATCGTTATGATCTGGGGCCCGGACGCCGCTGCTTTTGATGCGTCCATAAAGGATGACATTGTCGAGATCGGGCCCGTCATTCTGTTTTCTGAACAGCTGTATGCCATTCTTCTGTTCTTCGTTATCAGTGGTGTGGTCTTCCTGTTCTTCCGCTTTACCCGCATTGGCGTCGCGATGCGCGCAACCGCGATGGATGAAACGGCCGCCCTCTTGATGGGGGTTGATGTCCGCCGGATATCGTCTTTGGCCTGGGCTATTTCTGCAGTTGTCTCTGGATTGGGCGGCATTGCCTTTGCGCTTATGTTTTCGCGGGCACCCGACCTTTGGTTCGAAGGGTTACGGTCCTTCCCCGCAACGATCCTGGGGGGGTTGGATTCCCCGCTGGGATCCGGCTTTGGCGGCCTGATCATCGGTGTAATCGGCGCGCTTTCCGAAGGCTATATCGGTCAGGGTCTGAAAGAGATTTCTGGCTTCTTCGTCATCATCATCGTCCTCATGATCAGACCTTATGGGCTGTTTGGCGATAAAGATCTGGAGCGCGTTTGATGCGGACTCACCATTTCATCGAAACCTATCAGAAACATGTCGCGTTAAGCGACAACCCGATCACCTGGGGCTGGGTCGGGGTTTTCATAATCGCACTGTTCGTATTTCCTTTCTGGGCCAGCGGTTATCTGATCGCTATGCTGACGTCTGTCGGGATCATGGTGGTGGGTGCGATCGGCCTTAACATTCTGACGGGATCAACAGGGCTGATATCATTAGGTCAGGCCGGATTCCTGGCCGCGGGTTGCTATACGACGGGATTGCTGATCGCCGATTATGGCTGGCCTCCGGAATTAGCCTTGCCTGCTGCTGGGGTTGTTTCAGCGCTGCTGAGCCTGCTTGTGGGTATCCCCTCATTGCGGTTAAAAGGGCTCTATCTGGCGATCACGACGATGGCATTTTCGTTTATCGTCACCCATTTCCTGCTTTACGCGGAAGATATCACCCACGGCCCCTATGGCGTTCGGATCGAAGATTTAAATTTCCTGGGTCTGGACCTTGCTGATCCGGTTCAGTTGTATCTGCTGGTGCTGGCTGTTGCGATCCTGACAGCATTGGCGGCGCTGAATATCTTACGGACCCGGGTTGGACGCGCATTCAACGCGATCCGGGATCATGATATCGCCGCGCGCGTCATGGGCATTAGCCTGACACGCTATAAGCTTTTCGCATTTGCAATCTCGTCTTTCATGGTTGGGATTGCAGGCGGTTTGATGGCCTTTCAATTCCGATTTATCAATGTCGACATCTTTAATGTCCTGCTGTCTATTGAAGCCCTGGCTGTCATCATTGTGGGCGGTCTGGGGTCGGTTGCAGGCGCGGTTCTGGGGTCGTTCTTCATTATTCTGTTGCCGGAAGCAACGCGCGAGGTTCTAGACCTTTTGCCCGATGGCGTCAGTGCAGCGCTATCCACCTATATCTATGAAATCCGCGGTCTTATGACCGGTCTCACGATCATAATTATGCTTCGCATCAAGCCACAGGGCCTTATCGGCCTATGGCGGGATGTGAAGCGTTACTGGACCCACTGGCCCCTGTCAAAATGACAAGAAGGGTAAAAAAAATGAGGGTCTTCACACCAGAGGAGGAAAAACTGATGCGTAGATTAAGGTTTGGCGCTTTATGCGCTCTTACATTGCTGATGCCGCTTTCCCCTGTATCAGCGGAAGAAGGCGTTACGAAAACTGAAATTGTCATTGGCAACGTCCTGCCAATGACCAGTTCAGCCGCACTTGTTGGTCGTGCAGCGCATTTTGGCACAGTCGTCGCCGCTGCGGAAATCAATGCCAATGGCGGCATAAACGGCCGGAATATTGTGATCAAAACAGAAGATGACGGATATGTTCCCGCCCGCACCGTTCAGGGGCTGCGCAAACTGATGGATGAGGGCCTGTTTGGTTTGATCGGCACCGGTGCGGGGGCTGGCACGACGGCGATCCTGCCAATTCTGGAAGATGAAAGCATTCCAGCGATCGTATCATTCTCTCCCGTTAAAGCTTCTATCGATCCGATCAAACCAAGCATTTTTATGATCGGAGCGTCCTATCAGGACCTGTTATTCGCACAACTAAAATACATTCATGACAATGACAGCCCCGAGAAAGCAAAATACGGAATCATTCGTCAGGATGATGACTTTGGCAATCAATTGGAAGAGGCCTTTACCCGCGCAATCGATGCATTCGGGGCGGATGCTGCAGAACCAATCCGCTATAAGCGTGGTCAGAAAGACTTCGGGGCGGAGATCCTGCGAACACGATCAAACGGCGTTAATGTTTTGATTGCCGGCGGCGTCACCACAGAAATTCCTGCCATGTTGAAAGAAGCCAGTAAATTTAAAATGGATCTGCGGATCTCTACTGTCCCAACCGCAACTTTGCCACCAATCATGAAGCTGTCGGCCCCATCCGGTTACACCTATTACAGCGGAGATTACATCTCCCCCATGGGCTCAGAAGGATCGGCGCATTTTATGGAAATGGCCAAGGCACATCTGACAGAAGAGGAACAAGGTGCCCTGAACCGCTATTCTCTGACAGGATATGTTGCTGCTAAAATCATGATTGAGGCAATTCGTCGTTGCGGTGACGAGCCGACGCGTGCCTGTGCAGTTGATAAAATGACATCCGGGGAACCCTTCGATACTGCAGGGATCACCCTACCCCTGACATTCACACCGGACCGTCATATCTCTGCAACGGCGGTACGCGTTTTGAAGGTCGATCCAGAAGCCGGCACGGTGACCCCGGTGACTGAGTTCGAACAGTTTTAAGGTCTATGGCGATGGGCCGCGAAAGCTGTGCCCATCGCCATTTCTTTTCTGATATTTTGGAGCCTTTAGTATGGCGAGTGATACCCCTTATTTTGCAAAGGTCCTGATCGCAAATCGGGGTGAAATTGCGTGCCGGATCATGGAAACCCTCCGTCGTCTCGGAATCATATCCGTCGCAGTTTATCATGCAAGCGAACGCCGCAGCCGCTTTGTCCAAATGGCCGATGAAGCCATTGAAATATTTGGCGATACGCCTGTCTCTGCCTATCTGGATGGGGCGCAGATCATACAGGCAGCCCAGACAGCCGAAGCGCAGGCCATTCACCCAGGCTATGGATTCTTATCGGAAAACAGCGGCTTTGCCCGACACGTCATAACAGCAGGCCTGGCCTTTATCGGCCCGACGCCGGATGCCATCGATTTAATGGGGGATAAAATTCGGTCGCGGGAATTTGCCCGCAAGCATGACGTACCAATTGCCCCTTCTGTACAAGCCGGCGACGACCTTGACCACTTTGTTGCGGCCGCCTGTGAAATAGGTTTCCCGCTGCTGATCAAGGCATCTGCCGGCGGGGGCGGTAAGGGCATGAGTATTGTGCGCAATCGCGAAACACTGGCATCGTTGGCAAAGACAGCCATGAATGAGGCGCAACGCTATTTCGCCAACAGCGCGATCTATGCAGAACGCTATATTGAGCGCCCACGTCATATCGAAGTACAGGTTTTTGGCGACGGCGCAGGAAACGCCATTCATCTTTATGAGCGCGAATGTTCCATTCAGCGCCGCTTCCAGAAGATTGTGGAGGAAGCGCCAGCGGCCAACCTGCCTGAGGGCCTGCGGCAGGAAATCTGCGCAGCGGCGGTTCGACTGACAAAAGCGGCAAAGTATCTGAATGCCGGTACCGTTGAATTCATCCTGGCGCCCGACAACACATTTTATTTTCTGGAAATGAACACCAGATTGCAGGTCGAACATCCTGTAACTGAGATGGTGACAGGGCTGGATCTGGTTGAATTGCAAATCAAAATTGCCGCGGGGCAACCAATATCAATTCCCCAGGAAGCAATCGTTGTAAATGGCAGTGCCATTGAATGCCGGATTTGTGCAGAAGTGCCTGAGCGCGATTTCATGCCAGCAACGGGGCGCCTGTTGAAAATCAACATCCCGACAGGTGAAGCCATCCGGTTCGAGAATGGTTTGCTGGAAGGCCAGGATGTTACATTGAATTTCGATTCCATGCTGGCAAAGCTGGTTGTTCATGGTCATGACCGGACGGCTGCAACTGCGGCGATGCAACAGGCTTTGTCTAAAACGGTTCTGCTGGGGGTCGAAACGAACATCAATTATCTGGCGCGCATTATTGCACATCCTGCCTTTGCCAAGGCACGTCTCCATACAGACTTTATCGTCGAGCATAAAAAGTCCCTGGACGAGCCGGACCATGATGCGGCAACGACGGCAAAGGTTCTGCTGGCCGCCGCCTTGACCTTCCGAGAGTTCAGAAGACTCGCTTTTGAGGCACCGGACCCCTATGCCGCGATGGGCGCGTGGAGGAATTGATCCCATGACATTAAAGCTGAAGTTATTTGAAACCGACCACGAGCTGAACCTGAAACAGTTGCGCCCCGGCCTGACTGTTAACGTGGACGGGCGCGACCATGCCTTGACAGAGCGCAACGGCATAGGATCCGACCGCACCATTGAACTTGATGGAGAGACGATTTCCTATCAACAGGCCCGCGACGGCAATACGGTCCACCTGCATCTAAACGGTCGAAACTGGATTGTGGAATTCATTGATCCCAGGGATGCCGCCAAAGCTGAAGCGGCAGGAACAGATGCAATCCGCGCGCCCATGCCTGGTGTTGTCATCAACCTGGAAAAGAAACCGGGCGCCATTGTCGCGCGCGGCGAAACAGTTCTGACGATTGAGAGTATGAAATTGCAAACAAATTTGGTAGCTCCCCGCGATGGCATCCTGGCCAATATCCTTAAATCAGTAGGAGAGACGTTCGAGAAAGATGAGGTGATCGCCATGATGGAGACAGATGATGCGTAGGATTCAATCGGCGATCAATACCTCCAGCCCCGAATTCCGCACGCGGTATGCCCATAATACCAAACTGGTCGAGACCTTTCGCGAGAAACAGAATACGGCACGATACACGCGCCCGGAACGGGATTTGAACCGTCTGGCCCGTCAGGGAAAAATGCTGCCCAGAGAACGTGTCGAGAGATTGTTAGATCCCGGCACCCCCTTTCTGGAATTGTCCAGCCTCGCGGGAAATATGGACTATGACGGGGAGGCTCCCGGTGCCAGCATCATTACGGGACTGGGGATCGTTTCTGGTCGGGAAGTTCTTATTCATGCTGATGATTCCTCCGTAAAGGGGGGGGCATGGTATCCATTATCAGTTAAGAAAATCATCCGCTGTCTGGATATTGCCCTGGAAAACCATAGCCCTGTCATTCATCTGTGCGACTCCGCCGGTGGATTTCTGCCACTGCAGTCCGAAGTCTTCCCCGACCGTCATATGGCGGGTCGCATTTTTAGAAATCAGTGCCAGTTGTCCAAGCTGGGGATCAAGCAATTGTCTCTGGTCTTTGGTCAATGCACGGCGGGTGGGGCGTATATTCCCGCCCTATCCGACTATAATGTCATTGTTCAGGGCACAGGCGCAGTGTTTCTGGGCGGTCCCCCGCTGGTCAAGGCCGCAACGGGTGAAGAAGTTGGCGTTGAGGAATTAGGGGGAGCTGCGATGCACACCTCAATCAGCGGCACCTGCGACTATCGCGCAGAAACAGAAGACGAAGCCATCGCCATTGGACGGGAAATCGTCGCGCAATGGGAACATCCAAAGAAATGGGACTGTCAGCGGGAAGAGCCGGTCGAACCGTATTATGATCCCACTGAGTTATACGGCATTCTGCCCGATGACATTAAGAAGGGCTTTGACATACGCGAGGTGATCGCCCGCATCGTCGACGGCAGCAGGTTCCACGAATATCAACCGGATTATGGCACGACTTTGATTTGTGGTTACGCCAATATCTGGGGCTGGAAGGTTGGTATTCTGGGCAATAACGGTGTTCTGTTCAATGATTCCGCCCTGAAAGGGGCGCATTTCATGGAATTGTGCAATCAGAACAACACGCCGCTTGTCTATCTGCAGAATATCACCGGCTATATGATCGGAAAAGAATATGAACGATTGGGCATTACGAAAGACGGCGCAAAAATGATCATGGCGCAATCCTGTTCCCACGTGCCCAAATTCACTGTGATGTGCAATGGGTCTTTTGGCGCTGGAAACTATGGCATGTGCGGGCGGGCCTTTGACGCGCGATTCCTGTTCACCTGGCCTAATCATCAGATTGGCGTAATGGGGGGAGAACAGGCAACCAACACATTGGCAGATGTCAAAATTGCCCAGATGCGCCGCAATGGGGAAGAAATTGATGAAGCGGTGATCGAAGAATTACGCAAAACCACCCGCGCCGCCTATTCGGAGCAATTATCTGCGTATTATTCAACGTCACAAATCTGGGACGATGGCATTATCGACCCGGTCGACACGCGAAACGCCCTTGGTATGGCGATCACCAGCGCATTAAATGCCCCATTGGCCGATACGGGCTATGGCGTGTTCCGTTTTTAGAGAATGCACAATGGCAAAGACGGTCGACTTCTATTTTGATTTTGGATCACCCTATACATATTGCTGCCTGAACGAGGTTATCGGGTTGGGAGCGGCGCATGATTGCACATTTGTCTGGCACCCCATTCTCCTGTGGACGGCGCGCAAGCATTTTGGGATGACCCCACCGATGGAAGACGGCCCTAAGGCCGCCTATATCCGCAAAGACATGGAACGGTCCGCTGCATTTTATGGCGTGCCTTTCACTTTTCCCCGGACTTTTGGAAAATCAACCCATATCGCTGCACGGTTATTCTATGGGATACGACAATCCCATCCTGGTCTGGAAACCGATTTTGCCGTAATGGCGTTTAAGGCCCATTTTGCTTCAGGTCTTGATATCAGTGACGCTGCAGTGTTGATCGAATTATGTGCGGATTTAAACATCCAGGCGCAAGAAGCACAGACCTTGCTATCCGCGCAGAACTCTAAAGATTCTCTGATCAGAGCAAATCAGCGTGCCATCGAGCTAGAGGTTTGGGGAGTACCCTTTTTCATTTTCAAGGGCGAGAATTTTTTTGGCGCAGACCGGATGCCACAACTAAAGTGGCGCCTGGCACAACAACAAGCGGGGAACCCATGACCTATCAAGATCTAACCGTAGAGATTGACGGCGCCATCGCCACGATCTGCGTAAACCGACCAGAGAAACTGAATGCCCTGCGTGATCAGACCGCAGATGAATTGATCGACGCGCTGCATTCCCTGGAACAAAGCGCTGGAGTCAAAGTTGTCATTCTGACCGGAAATGGGCGGGCCTTTGGCACAGGCTATGACCTCTCCACCGTGGATTTGGATACGGGCTGTGATTTGTACACGGTACTGGAGGATCATTTCAATCCACTGATCTTGGCCCTGAGGCGCAGCCGATTGCTGATCATATCACGGGTCAATGGTCCCTGCGCCGGTGTATCGGTCGGCATTGCGCTGGCCTGTGACATCGTCATCGCCAGTCAGGATGCATATTTCCTGGAGCCCTTTTCACAGATTGCCCTGGTGCCCGATGGCGGCAACACATTCTTCTTCCCCGCAGCGGCAGGACGCACACGCGCAATGGCCGCAATGTTGTTGGGCGAGAAGATATCAGCACAAGACGCCCTGACATGGGGGCTTGTCTGGCAGGTACATCCCGCTGACATGTTGGATGCAAAGGTTCAGGAAGCTGCGACCAGAATTGCCCGACTGGCCCCAAACGCCATCAAAAGAACCAAACAATTGGTCAATACCGCCTGTGAAACCGGCCTGGCTGCGCAGTTGGACCTGGAGCGAGATTATCAGGGCGAGCTTGGGGGCTCCCCAGAAATGGTTGCAGCCATTTCCCGCTTCGTCAAAGGTGGCAAAAGCCAATAACCGACGACCCTAACCAAATGGAGGCCATCATGGCAGAATCAGTTGTAATCTTAAGCGGCGCCCGCACAGCAATCGGGTCGTTCGATGGCAGCCTGAGCAGCATCCCACCCATCGAACTGGGGGCAGCGGCGGCAAAGGCCGCGATTGACCGCAGCGGCGTAGATGCCGAAGAGATCGATCAAGCTGTCTTTGGGAACATCATCCATACCGAACCGCGCGACATGTATCTGTCCCGCGCGGTTTCCATCGCAGCCGGGGTGAAACTGGATACCCCTGCCCTGACCTTGAACCGCCTGTGTGGCTCTGGACTGCAGGCTATCATCAGCGGCGCCCAATCGATTATGCTGGGCGATGCATCGACAATGCTGGTCGGGGGCGCGGAATCGATGAGCCGATCCCCCCATGCCACACGATCTATCCGAACCGGCCATAAAATGGGGGACCTTGCCTTCACCGACATGCTGATTGGCGTTTTAAGCGACCCTTTCGATGGGGCGCATATGGGGGTGACAGCAGAAAATGTTGCAAAAGATAAGGGGATCAACCGTGAAACCCAGGATAAGATAGCCGTAGAAAGCCATCGTCGGGCCATCAACGCCATCGACAAGGGCTTTTTCAAAGACCAGATCATCCCGATTGAAGTGAAATCACGGCGCGAAACCGTCTCCTTCGACACGGATGAACATCCCCGCCGGGATGCAACGCTGGACGGAATGGCAAGCCTGCGTCCGGTTTTTCAAAAGGATGGATCGGTTACGGCAGGCAATGCGTCAGGTATCAATGACGGGGCCGCCGCCCTGGTGCTGATGTCGGAAACAGCCGCCCAGAAAGCCGGTCGCACCCCCCTGGCGCGTATTGTTGGATATGCGCATGCCGGTGTTGATCCAACACGCATGGGCATTGGCCCGGTGCCGGCCGTCCGACGCCTATTGGAGCGAACCGGCCTAAAGATTGAGGATTTTGATGTTATTGAATCCAACGAGGCTTTTGCCGCACAGGCCTGTGCGGTGGCCAATGAGTTGGGATTCGACCCTGAAAAGCTGAACCCCAATGGCGGGGCCATTGCACTGGGTCATCCCGTCGGGGCGACAGGCGCTATTCTGACCGTCAAAACAGTGTACGAATTGCGCCGCACTGGAAAAAAACTGGGGCTGATCACAATGTGCATTGGCGGTGGTCAAGGCATCGCCATGGCAGTTGAATCGCTGGCCTAGAGCGTTTCCGAACTATCAGGGTTTCTGTTTCCGTTTCAACGGGCTGTGTGCGGCGGCGGGATGGGATTTTTCCTGCTTTTTATCCATCGCTCTGGCGGGTTTGGGTTTGAACATTTTGCCCTTCAGCTTTTTCGGCGTTTTGCTCCAAGGGCGCTTGTTATCGGATTTTTCCGACTTGCGATCCTGCGGGGCGTGGTCGGGGGAGTCCTTGGGTGGTGCGTGCCGGGCCTTTTCCTGGTGCGGCGGCGCCCCCAGGGGCTTCACATGACCCTGTGCAGGAGGAACAGATGGCGGCGCGACAGGGGACGTCGAGCCAGGGGGCGTTGGTCTGGATGTCATCGCAGAGGACGACGATACGCCGGATTGTTTGCGCGGCGATCGTGCCGGGCGGGATGATCCCCGATCTGATCCGCGATCTGATCCGCGATCTGATCCCTGGCCTGATCCCTGGTCTGATCCCCGGCCTAATCCACGACCCGGGGCATTTTGCATCGGCGGCGCACCTTCCAAGCGGATCACTGATATCGACTTTTCCAATGTCCCGTTCGGACCCAGGCCACGCAGAAACTGATCAACGCAATGGGGGGCTAATTCTACATAGGTGATCCGGGGTTGGATACGGATCGGGCCAATATCTGCCTTGGTCAGATTGCCCGCCCGGCATAACAGCGGCAACAGCCAGCGCGGCTCTGCCGATTGTTCTCGCCCGACTGAGAGTGAAAACCAAATCCCATCTTTGAAGTCATCCCGTTGCTTTCGGTTCTGCTCTGGCACGGGGGCGACATCCTGCAATTCTTCAGGGGCGGCCATGGTTGAAAGCTGCTGGCGTATAAAAGCACCGGCAATCTGTTCCGGACTGTGTCTGGCCAATAATTCCTGGGCGAATTGCGCTTCGCTTTCGCTCAAGACTTCGGTCAAGGAGGAGTCCGACAACAAGCGTTCGCGATCCCGCGCAATGACATCATCCGCGGTCGGCGGTGTTTCCCAGGTGGCCTTGATCGACGCATTGTCCAACAGCCGCTCTGCCCGTCGGCGCGCATTCTGGGGCACGATCAGCGCGCAAACACCCTTGCGCCCGGCCCGACCGGTGCGGCCGCTTCGATGCAAAAGGGTCTCACTGGTCTTAGGAATGTCAGCATGAATGACCAGTTCCAGATTGGGCAGATCAATCCCCCGGGCGGCAACGTCGGTTGCGACACAGACCCGGGCGCGGCCATCGCGCATTGCCTGCAACGCATGGGATCGCTCATTCTGGCTCAGCTCCCCCGACAGGGCGACGACGGCAAAGCCCCGATTATTGAAACGGCTGGTCAGATGATTGACCGCCGCGCGGGTAGCACAAAAAACCAGGGCATTCTTGGCATCAAAAAAGCGCAGCACATTGATGATGGCGTTTTCCTGGTCCTTTGGCGCGACCATCAGGGCGCGATAGTCGATGTCCAGATGCTGTTTCTGTTCCGAAACAACATTGACCCGGACAGCATCGCGCTGATAGCGCTTGGCCAATGTCTCAATGGATTTCGGCACGGTCGCGGAAAACATCAAAGTGCGTCTGTCCTTTGACGCCGAATCCAGTATGAATTCCAGATCGTCCCGAAAACCCAGATCCAGCATTTCATCCGCCTCATCCAGGACCACAGCTTTCAGCCCGGATGGATTGAAGGAGCCGCGTTCTATATGGTCGCGCAGACGACCCGGCGTGCCCACGACGATATGGGCACCGTTCTGCAGCGCGCGACGCTCGTCGCGCATATCCATTCCCCCAACGCAGGACGCGAAGGCCGCGCCAGTCATTTCGTACAGCCATTGCAGTTCACGTTTGACCTGTAGTGCCAATTCACGGGTTGGCGCGACGATCAGCGCTAAAGGCGTCGATGCACGCGCGAAACGATCCGCGCCCTCCAGCAGGTCACCCGCCATCGCCATTCCGAAAGCGATTGTCTTGCCCGAACCGGTTTGCGCTGAAACCAGCGCATCCGCCCCCACAAGAGCTGGGGCCAGCACCGCGTTCTGGACCGGGGTCAGTGTTTCATAACCGCGCTTCGTCAACGCCTGTGCCAGCATCGGAACGACGCTTTCGAACCCTATCATTATATCTCTTTCAGTGTGTTGGTCGGTCCAACATCTGCATTACCGTTAAGGATGCGCGCAACTGCGCAATCCAGGGCATGACCGAACTGCCCTGATCAGCGGTCTTGTACGGCGTGTCAGGCCCGGCGTAAAGCACCACAACAATCCGCCGCGAATTGCACCAGGCTTTTGACGTCGCAAAACAGGGTGGCGTTATATGCCGCAGATCACGCAGCCTTAAGCGCGGCCACCGCCTCTTGAACGGCCCTGGCGATTTCGACGGCATTTGGCGTATCAGAATGGATACAGACGGTTTCCGCCCGAACCTGCAAGGAAACGCCATTGACTGAGGTCGTTGTTCCACTGATCGCCGCATCGACTACGCGCTTAGCCGCGACTGCAGGATCAACCGCGTGGTGTTCCCGCGTGATCAACAGCCGCCCGTCATCATCATAGTCCAGGTCGGCAAAGAATTCGGCCTGGAATTCAAGCCCCCGCGCGCCATAGACGGTTTCATGCAGTGTATTGGCAAGACCGAGCACCGGCACCTTGTACACATCCGCAGCATCCGCAACGGCGTGGGCAATATGCTCCATCCGCGCGGCCATACCGTATAAGGCACCATGGGGCTTTATATGGGACAGGGGCATGCCTGCCTGATCCAGGAAGCCCTTCAGCGCGCCGATCTGATACAGGATGATGTTTGCCATCTCTTCGCGATCAATCTTCATTTCGCGTCGCCCAAATCCCGCCAGATCCGGCAAAGAGACATGCGCGCCAACTTTCACACCATGCCGCTGTGCAAGGTCCACCGTGCGGCGCATATGATTGGGATCAGAGCCATGAAACCCACAGGCAACATTGGCTTGGGAGATGAAGGGCATAACCCCTTCGTCATCCCCCATTTTGTAGAGGCCGAAACTCTCCCCCATGTCACAATTGATTTCCACAGACATAAATTTGATCTCCCCAAAACATTACCGATCAATAGAAAGCGCCTGTTTCAGGCTGGCGTCCAGCGCGTCGGACCAACTGGAAATTGCCTGTTTTTCCTCCAGTACCCGTAATCCTTCTTCGGTGATGCCACCCGGTGTCATCAGATCATCCAACAGGTCACGCGGGGGGCGTTCGCTGCTGTCGATGATAACAGCGGCGGCGGCCTGAACCATTCGGGCGGCAAGCTGCCGGGCGGCAACAGGTTGCAACCCCTGGCGTTCCGCCCAACCCGATGCCTCCCCAATAAAGGCATAGGACAGGGCGTAATAGGCCCCGAAGATACTGGCCGTCCCAAATTGTGATTCATCGTCAAAAGGATGCGCAGTGCCAATGCGGTTAAAGATATCGGCAACCATTGGATCATCAGGGAAAAAGGCTGTTGGGCTGTGACAAATCCGGCTGGCGGCGATGGGCATCGCGCGCACCGCCATCGCCGGCGCGACGGCGGGTTGGAAAGACTTCAGGCTGATACCTGCTGCAATGGAAACGACACGCTGTCCCTCGCGCCAGGGCAATCCCTGTGCGCTGGTGGCGATATCCCCCGGGCGGGTGGCCAGAAATACCAGGTCAGATCCTTCAACAACTTCCTGGTTGCTGGCGGCGACATCACAGCCAAAACGCTCCGCTAATCCAGCGACCCGCTGTGCATTGCGCGGCGACAGGATTGTTGGCGTCTGGGTGGCGGCCAATCCTTCCGCCAGACATTCCCCCAAATAACCAACTCCGATTATACCCACGCGAATCATCACTCTCTCCCTCTTATCGCTGCGGCCAGTTCGGACAGGGGGCCGTAAAGGTCCTCAATAGACCGACAGACAAACGCCCCCTCAGCTGCGATTTCACCGCTGACATCAACCGGAAGATTGGTGTTGGAGTCTGCCGGGACTTCATTGAGTTTTCCCCCCACAAAAACAGGGATATACAAATCCCTTGCGGCGAGTTCGGCCTTAAGAGACCGCATAAAACTGAGTGCCACACCGTTATACGTACTCAGGAATATGGCGTCGCTGCCCCGGGCAGCTTCTGCCAATTGATCCGGATCGGTGCTGACCTCTCCATCGATGGTCTCTATGCCCAGTTCCGAGAAGACTTCCTCCAGAAGGCGTTTGCCATATTCATGGACATCGGTGGTGGCGGTCACCACCCGCAGACCCGATGTTGCAAAACAGGCCCGGTCTGCATCAGACAAGCCGGACAAGGCTTGTGCGGCCCGATCGGAAATCTCTTTCAGGACGGGGGATGGTTGTATCGGAACATGGCCGTTTGGTGCGGAGATATCTTCCCTGCCCGGCCCGAATGCCTGTTCCAACCGCTTGGCCCCGATGCGACGCAGCGATAGAAAAAGCTCGAACGGGTCCTTGATATTGATGCCCGCCTGATCCAATCCGGTCAGCACAGCATCCTTAAACCGCTCCGCCCCTTCAATCATCCGGTCCGCCAGCAAATCCGCCTGTGTCACATCAATCAGGCTTTCCATCCCCTGTGACCGGCGGATCATTTGACCACAGAAAATTTGTGCCGCGACGACTTCTTCTATATCGGGAATTCGCATTGCCTCTGTAATCGGAACCGGGTTGATCGCATGACCGGTCGGGCCCGCCAATTGCGCCTGAATATCCACCATCAGATAGGCACCTAAGGCCGCGTAATTGGCCGCTTCATTCTCCCCAAAACCCGTCGTATTCCCATAGACCATGGTGCCTGGTGATCGGGAAACACGACCCAGCGCACGCTGAAAGGCAAACCGGGCCAGCGGGCCGGAAAAGGTATGCCCATAGCAATGACTGGCATGCCCCCCCAACAAATCATCAACGATATATATTTCCAGCATCACCGCGCCCAGGGCAGAGGCCAAGTCACTGAACCGCGCAGCAAAGCCATCATCGATATTGGAATGAATAAGCACCGGTTGTGGCTGGGCCGCCGCCAGCGCGATTGCAGCAACGGTGGCACGGGTTGTCGCCACATCGTCATGCCAGCCGGGCAATTCAAAGGTGAAATACTGGCCCAAATTACCGATTGAGGTCGATCCAACGCGCAAGGCCGCCACCGTATTTTCCAGCGCTGAGGGCATGCCGATGACGAAATCCCCAAAATGCGGCGCCACCGGTGCGGCATTGGCCAGCTGTGCGAAATCATCGCTGTCATGCAGGATCAAACCGGTTCCCTTTGGTCGCCCGGCGCGCTGATCCTTTGGATAGCCCATGGACCAGTCCAGGCATATTCCATAGCGATCCACCCGGAATCCTGCGGCCGCGACATCGTGATGGATTGTTCGTGCCGCTTCAATGCTGCGCTGCAGGCTGCGATAGCCGATTTGGGCATGCTGCATGATCCGACCCTGGCCTGCCTCGCGTTGCTTGAAATCAGCTTCACACCCGACACCCTGTTCTTTCAGAAAGGCAGAGTCGCCGATTGTGACAGATGCGGCGTGGGCCTGCCCTTCGGCCACCACGTCTTTGAAACAGGGCAGACGTGTCTCTGGTAAAATCTTATCGCGATGAAATGATGTCATTGTGCGCCCCATGCACCCATGCTGTTTTGGCGGTCAGCCCTGAAACACGCCAACAATAGGGGCCCGGTTCTGACAGTGCAAATGACCTTCCCCCAATTTCGCTCCCCCTTGATTACATTGAGACGCGCCAGGCGTCATCTGTAACCACCGTCGCAGCACTTGTGCCCATCCCCCCTGTTCCTTTGAGGGTAAAAACAAGAGATCATTGGGACGGAAACCTTGGCAATTCGGGGCCGGACTGCCTAACATTCAGATATTAAGTATCCCAACCGACAGCAAAATCGGAGATCCCATCGTGAGCCAATCCATCCTATCCGACAAAGAACTGGCACAATTTCAGGAAAAGGGATGGATTGTGCCGAAATGGGAACTGCCCCAGTCCCTGATCGCGGACATGCGCCAAGAATATGCCACACTTTTGGAGCGCAACAGTCATCTAAAGTCAGATATCATGATGGCCCCGCACCAAACCAATGGCGGATCTATGGGGGTTGTCGGATCCAAGAAGTGGTTGGAATTTGCCACCCATCCAGAATTGATCAAAATTGCGCAACAGTTGATCGGTGACGATATCATCCTGTGGGGTACAACAATCTTTGGTAAGCCGGCATTCAGCGGCAAGGAAACCCCATGGCATCAGGACGGGGAATACTATCCCATCAAACCCCTTGAGGTTTTGACCGTCTGGATTCCCCTGGACGATGTAACCCCGGAAAATGGCCCGATGGAATTCATTCCCGGCTCTCACAAGGCCCACAAGCTCTATAGCCATTCCTGGATTGAGGGCGAGAACAAAACCATCAACCTGACATGTGACCCTGAACACTATGACGTTGCCACAGCAGAGCCATTATTGCTGCGCGCCGGGCAGGTTTCATTTCATGATGTGTATATGATCCATGGATCGAAACCCAACACCACAGATAAGCGCCGCGCAGCCTTTATCGTGCGCCTAATGCCTGCAACCAGCTTTTATGATCATGCGCTGGGCGCAGAAACCGGTAAGAAGCATCCCGCCCAGGGATATGGCGTTCGTCCGCTGTATCTGGTCAGCGGTACCGATAAGGCAAACAATAACTTCAGTATCGGTCACTGATTCCCACGGCGTTACAGGTCTTGGCGTCATAACCGGGAAATGTCTGGCGCTTTACCAATATCCCGGCCTCCTCAGGGGCCCCCAACGCCATCATGCAGGCAATCCTGACCAGATCATCCAATTGCTTTTGGGAACGCCGAAGGCGATTGGTTACAATCAAGCCGTCGAATGTCAAAATGACAAATTGGGAAAATTCTGTATTGCGTCCCAACAAGGCGCGGCGATCTGCGGGAATACAATCCTGCAGCATATCATTCAGTCGATCTTCCAGATATAAAGCCGCATTCTGGCTTTCGACATCGCCCGGCGAAGACATCGCGACGCCATGCACAAAATTCGCGGCAAGATTAAAGTTGGCCGCGGGAATGTTCCCCCATAATGCGTATAGAATATGTTCCAGCTTGCTTCTGGGATCTGTGATTTTCTGGGTTTCCCTTTCCAGCTTATCCATTTGTGCAACCAGCCAAGGCTGCAGAACCGCCCAGAACAGATTTAGCTTTGAGGGGAAATAAACATACAGGCTGGCGGGAGAAACGCCCGCTTCACGGGCAATATCCACAAGCGACGTCGCAGCATAATCCTTTTGAGAGAACAGATCAAAAGCGGCCCGCATAATGGCGTCCCGTACGATTGCTTTCTTAACCTGTGCCATTCCTGTGTCCTCCATCATCACGTGACTCAAGATGAACCAACCGCACCGATACCATGAGTGGCGCGGAGTTAACGGCGTGTGCTTTCTTCATCCGGCTCTTCATTCAGGGCCCGCCATGCATCACCATCCAGATCAGTATATTGACCGGATTTCAGGGACCACAGGAATGCCAGAAGGCCGATCAGGCCCAGCACCAAAGCGGCAGGTATCAGGATCACAAGGATGCTCAACCGACCTCTCCCGCAATCTCAGTGGAAACACGCGCCCCTGGGTGAGGATGTCCGACAGACACTTCGCGGGGGGATTTACCGCGCACTGATGGCAGATTCAGGCGCAATGCATTGGCGATCACCAGACAGGAAGAGGCCGACATCGCAATCGCGGCAACCAACGGCGTGGCAAATCCGGCAACAGCCACCGGAACCGCGATCAGATTGTACACCACCGCCAGTCCAAAATTCTGATAAATCAATGTGCGGGCCTGGCGCGAAATTGTAATCGCCATCCGCACCGCATCCAGGCTGTTGGACAGAAAGACAAATCCAGATGCACGCCGCCCGACATCTGATGCCGTAGAGGGCGCAATGGATGCGTCGGCCGCATTCAGCGCCGGTGCGTCATTGATGCCATCGCCCACCATCAACACATGATACCCGTGTGATTGCAGTGCTTGAATCCGCTCAATCTTGTCGGCGGGGCTCATCCCCGCCTGAGCCTGAGAAATATCCAGAGTGTCGGCAATAAGCGCCACCTTGGCAGCAGAGTCACCAGACATCACTTCTGGCGCGAAACCCCGGTCGCGCAGCCAAGCGACGGTTTCCACCGCACCGTCCCGGATTGTTTCATCGAAATAGTACAGATCCAGGGCGCATCCATCGCGGCTGAATACAACGCTGTCCTGACCGTCGTCCATTCTGTCCTTCAAGGCCCAGGATGCCTTCCCCAGACGATAACGGCTGCCATCGCATTCCGCTTCTATGCCTTTGCCTGGTTCTTCCCGCACGCTTTCCCACGGTTCCTGTTCCACAACCAACGACAGGTCTTCGCAGGCCGCCACCAAAGCCCGTGAGTAAGGATGCCGACTGACCATTGCCAAAGATCCTGCACGGCGCAGTACTTTAGGATTATGGCGCTCTGCCTGGCGAAGGGCCGGGTTCCCCGTTGTCAACGTGCCGGTCTTATCGAACAGAACCTTATCGACCTGTGCCATTTTCTCCAGGGCCGACCCGTCGCTGAGCAAAATTCCCTGACGCGCCAACCGACCGGCGGCGACGACCTGCACAATCGGCACAGCAAGGCCCAAGGCGCAAGGGCAGGTAATGATCAGCACGGCAATGGCTGTAAAGATAGCGTGATGCCAGTCACCCGTTGCAATGACCCAGCCGATGAATGTCAGCAAGGCGGCCAGATGCACGGTGGGTGCATAAATCGCCGCAGCTCTGTCGGAAATACGCCGGAACCTTGGCTTTGCGCTTTCCGCGGCTTCCAACATAGAAACCATTTCAGCCAGAAAGGATTGCCGTGCAAGGCGTGTGGCCCGCAGGATAACCGGTGCCCCAACCGCAAGGGCGCCGGCGGGAAAGGCTTTGCCTGGTTTCGCGACAACTGGATCACTTTCCCCGGTCGCAATCGCACAATCCACCTCTCCGTCCCCACTGACAACGATACCGTCAACCGGCAGGTATTGACCGGGGGCGACAAACAAGATCATGCCTGGTACCACTGCATCCAATGGCACCCAATCGCGGCTTCCATCCTCTGCGATCACGGTCGCGCCGCTGGGTGCCATACGCCCCAAACTGGCAACAGCACCGCGCGCCCGTTCACGCATCACATGGTCCAGCACACGCCCGATCAACAAGAAGAACAGCAATGTTATCGACGCATCGAAATAGGCATTTTCGCCATGATTGGAAGTCTCATACACACTCATCCCCAGTGCCAGTATGACGGCCAGAGAGATCGGAACATCCATCGTCAAATGTCCGGCCTTTAGTGCACGCAGCGCTGGCCGAAAGAAGGGCTGACCGGCATATCCAACGGCTGGAATGGCGATCAGGGCCGAAATCCAGTGAAACATGTCCCGGGTCGGACCTTCCGCCCCGGACCAGATGGAGACGGATAACAACATGACATTGGCCGCAGCAAATCCAGCAACGCCCAGGGACAGCAACAACCGACTGAGCGTATTATCCTTGCGCGCCGTCGACCCGTCATCCAAATGCGCCTGGTACCCCAGCCCTGCCAGCGCATCGAAAACCGCATCAGGATCCGCATCCTGCCGCGTCCAATGGACAACGACCCGTTTGGCCGACAGATTGACCCTGACATGTTTGACACAGGGCAGCGCCCCCATTGCCTTTTCAATGGCCGCCAGACAACCGCCACAATGCATCTCGGGGACGAAAATATGGGTTTCCAGCAAGCCATCCCCGACATTGGTGCTGGCAAACAAGACCTCATCCCGGGACGGGTAGCCGTCGGGCCTGCCCGATGGGCTTTGTTGGGATATCTGCGTAGGGACACAACAACTCATTACTGCGATGCTCCGACATCCGTATTCTTGACGGTGAAGCGATAGCGTTTCATCCAATCGGCCTGACCCGGGATTTCGACCCGCACATCCGCCGCCCAAACCCCCAAAGCCAATTCATGCCTTAGGGTGAATTGACCGTCAGGCGTGGTCACAAGACGGACCTCATGATCCTGTTGTTCCGCCACCGGACGACGCAAAACAACATGTACTGTTTCGGCTTTTACCGGCGTGCCAGCGGCGTCGGTCAATCGCAGGGTCAGAATACCGTTTTTATAGGTGAATTCATCTGACCACCCCAGGCTGGCTTGCTTTCTCTCGTTGGCCAGATGCTCATTGAAATGCTGGCTGGCGACATAGGAATTTTTAACCACCAACCCGGTCCAACTGTTACTGGCAAAATAAGCCAGGGTCAGATTCACAATGATGGTGACACCGAAGAACACCACCAGCACCCCCAGCATATGCCAACCCGTAAAGTGTCGCGATTTCAGGGTCAGTGTCGTCATTTTATCTGTCTCCTGCTTCAAAGCGTGCTTCATATTCGGCCCGTTCAGACCCGAAGATATCCTGTGCGATGAATTCAAAACCAATTACAGGGTCCGTCAGTAGTTCCGGTTTCACCCGTATATAGACCCGCTGGCTTTTCAATGTGTCTGGTTCAACATCGATATAAAACACATCCACCGTATGACCCGATGTGCCAGGAAGGGACATTTCGGCACCTGGCAATCCTGACAGGGTAANNCGCACAGTGCGGGGTTCCGGCATCATGTTCAGAATTTTCAGGGTATAGCCGTTTCGGATATCCCCATTGGCCAAAGTCACGAATAACGGGTTGCGATCATGCAGAACGTTCATTTCCAACCGGCCCCGATTGGCAACATGATACGACATCGCCAAACCGATCATGGCCCAGACGACGAAATAAGCGATTGTCCTGGGGCGCAGGATAGAGCGGATATTTGTGTGCTTCACAGAATCCGACAAACGCCCATCCGCCTTGCGAACGCGTTCCGGCTGAATGGCATTGTGACCATCGGGCATCGCCATGCGCATATTGTGATTGTAATCCGCCAGCGTTGCATAGGATATCAGGCCCCGTTCCCGACCGACCTTATCCATGACAGAGTTACAGGCATCGATACACAAGGCACAGGTGATGCATTCCAACTGTTGCCCATCGCGAATGTCGATCCCCATCGGACAGACGGCGACACAGGCATTGCAATCAACGCAATCGCCAATTGATTTCCCTTCCTCCGCCGACCGTTTTTGGTGGCGTGACCGGGGTTCACCGCGCCAATTGTTATAGGTGACGGTTAAGGAATGTTCATCCAGCATTGCCCCCTGAATGCGCGGCCAGGGGCACATATAAGTGCAGACCTGTTCCCGCATCAGGCCACCTAAAACATAGGTCGTGGCGGTCAGAATACCGACTGTCATATAGGCGACTTGCGGGGCTTCCCCAGCAAGGAACTCCATTGCCAGGGTCGGTGCATCGGCGAAATAGAAAATCCAGGCACCCCCGGTCGAAACCGCGATCAAAAGCCAGATAGAATGCTTTGTTGCCCGTTTCAGAAGCTTTGAGGCGGATAAGGGTTCTTTATCCAATTTGATGCGCTTGTTGCGATCACCCTCAACAGCGCGTTCGACGACCAGAAACAGATCAACCCAGACGGTCTGGGGACAGGTATAGCCGCACCAGGCGCGCCCGACCGACGATGTCACCAGGAACAACCCGATCCCTGCCATCACCAACATGCCGGCGACGTAGTAAAATTCCTGCGGCCAAATCTCAATGAAGAAGAAGTAAAAACGGCGGTTCGCCAGATCGATCAAAACCGCCTGATCCGGTGCATAATCCCCCCGATCCCAACGCAGCCAGGGGGTTACATAGTAAATTCCCAACGTGATCGCCATGACGAACCACTTAAACCGCCGGAAGGTGCCTTCCGCCCGCTTGGGATGAATTTTCTTGCGGGCGGTGTAAAGCGGCTGTTGCTTGTCGCGCCGATTTACCGGTTCGACATCATGAATAGGCGCAAGTGGTTCACCAGACATACTCATAAAATCATTCACCCCCACCCAGGGAATGAACATAGACGCTGAGCTTCTTGACTGTCACATCGCCCAAACGATCCATCCAGGCGGGCATAACGCCATGCTTAGGCTGTTGGATTTGCGATGCGATGGCATCGGTATCAGAGCCATACAGCCAGACCGCATCGGACAGATTGGGCGCCCCCAAATCCTGGTTTCCCTCTCCGGCTTCTCCATGACAGGCCGCACAGTTATCCGCAAAAAGCGTTACCGCCGCTTCCGCAGAGGCCGCATCATGGTCCTGGCCGGACAAGGATCGAACATAATTCGCCAGATCCCGGATCTCCGCCGCCGACAGAATTCCATCACGACCAAAGGCGGGCATTTCAGACAGGCGCGTGTCCTCGTCCTGATCATAACGAACACCATGGGCGATGGTGGTATAGATCTGATCGACCGATCCTCCCCATAGCCAGGCATCATCATTTAGGTTGGGATAGCCGACAAATCCCTGTGCGCCCGACCCATGACATTGCGAGCAATAGACCTTGAAAGCCGATGCGCCACCCGCAATCGCGAAACGCTCAAGCTCCTCGTTATTCGCAATTTCCGTGACATCAATGGATGCTAATTGTGCAACAAGCTGGCTGTTGGCGTCGGTTGCCGCCTGCAATTCCGCCGCCACTTCTGCACGACTGGAATATCCACTGATACCCTTCGTGGCCTCATTGACCAGAGGAATCGAGGGATAATAAATCGCATAGCCAATTGCAAAAACGATACAGCCATAGAAGGTCCATAACCACCAGCGTGGCAACGGATTGTTCAATTCCTGTATGCCGTCCCAAACATGACCTGTGGTTTCAACGCCACTGATCTCGTCGATATTTTTCTTGTCATCGCCCATCGCTTAATCGTCCTTCAAGGGAATGTTTGCGGCCTCATCTGCCTTCTTCTTGCCGGTTGGCCAGAATGTGTAGGTCAGGATGCCAACGAACAGGACAAACAGGTACACAAGGCCCCAGCTATCCGCGAAATGTCGAAACTCATTGTAATCCATAGCCCTCTCCTTCAGCGGTAGTTCTGGTCGGCCTGGTATGTCGAGAAATCGACCAACGTGCCCAGCATTTGAAGATAGGCAATCAGCGCATCCATCTCCGTAACCCGGTCTGGATTGCCGTCGAAGTCACCGACCACAGCCTTGGGATATCGCGCCTGAACGCCATCCCAGTCGCCATCGGGAGTCGCCTGTGCATACAGGTCTGCCGTGGCATTCTCGATCATCTCCTCGGTATAAGGCACGCCGACCATCTGGTTTGCTTTCAGGCTGTCGGCTGTCAGATCGGATTTCAGATCATTGTCCAACAGGAAGCCATATTTCGGCATCACCGATTCCGGCACGACAGAGCGCGGATCGGTCAAATGCTGAACATGCCAATCATTGGAGTAACGCCCACCAACCCGGGCCAAATCCGGCCCGGTTCGTTTGGAACCCCACTGGAACGGGTGGTCATACATAGATTCCGCCGCCAGTGAGTAATTGCCGTAACGCTCCACCTCGTCCCGGAAAGGGCGGATCATCTGGGAATGGCACAGATAGCACCCTTCCCGGACATAAACGTCGCGTCCTTTCAGTTCCAGGGGAGAGTATGGTCGCACGCCCTCCACTTTCTCGATCGTATTGTCGAGATAGAACAATGGGGCAATTTCAACGATCCCACCCACTGTGACCACCAGAAAGGAGAACACAAGCAACAGAGAAGCGTTGGTTTCCAGTTTTGTATGTTTATCCAGTATAGACATCTCTGGTTTCTCCTATTCCGCTGGCTGCGGCGCGAGGGAAACGAGCGGACGCTCGTCCCGCACCCGGCCACGGATGGTCTGATAGATATTGTAGGCCATGATCAGGGCACCCAGGAGATACAGGCCCCCTCCCAGCACCCGCAGCGCATAGTAGGGATGCATCGCAGCGACTGTTTCTGCGAAGGAATAGACCAGGAAGCCCTGTTCATCATATTCCCGCCACATCAGGCCCTGAGTGATGCCCGAAACCCACATTACAGACGCGTAAACAACGATGCCCAGCGTCGCCAACCAGAAGTGCCAGTTGACCATGCGCAAGGAATACAGCTGTGTGCGGCCCCACAGTCTGGGCACCAGGAAGTACACAGCCGCGAAGGAGATCATGCCGACCCACCCCAAAGCACCTGAATGCACGTGACCAATGGTCCAATCCGTATAGTGGCTTAAAGAGTTGATTGATTTGATCGACATCATCGGCCCCTCAAAGGTCGACATGCCATAGAAAGCCAGCGCCATGACCATCATCCGGATCAGCGGATCGGTACGCACCTTGTCCCAGGCACCAGACAGCGTCATCAGGCCGTTAATCATACCGCCCCAGGACGGCATCCACAGCATGATTGAAAACACCATCCCCAGGGTCTGCGCCCAATCCGGCAGCGCGGTATAATGCAAATGGTGCGGACCGGCCCAGATATACAGGAAGATCAGCGACCAGAAGTGCACGATCGACAAACGATAGGAATAGACCGGGCGACCTGCCTGTTTTGGCATGAAATAATACATCATGCCCAGAAAGCCTGCCGTCAGGAAAAAGCCGACCGCATTGTGACCATACCACCATTGGGTCAGCGCATCCTGCACTCCGGCAAAGGCGGAATAGCTTTTCGATCCCATCAAAGAGACCGGAACCGCCAGATTGTTGACAATATGCAACATCGCCACAGTGACAATGAACGAAAGATAGAACCAGTTGGCGACATAGATATGAGATTCGCGCCGGGTCATGATTGTACCCAGAAAGACCACCAGATAGGCGACCCAGACAACAGTCAGCCACAGATCCACATACCATTCAGGCTCAGCATATTCTTTGGATTGTGTTACCCCCATCACATAACCGGTCGCGGCCAGTACGATGAACAGCTGATAGCCCCAGAACACGAACCAGGCGAGGTCCCCGCCAAACAGCTTTTGGCGCGACGTGCGCTGAACCACCCAGAAACTGGTGCAGATCAGGGCATTCCCACCAAAGGCAAAAATGACAGCGGAGGTGTGCAAGGGGCGCAACCGCCCAAAATTCAGATAAGGTTCAAAATTCAGGTCCGGCCAGGCCAATTGAGCGGCGATGACAATGCCGACCAGAAAGCCAACGATACCCCAGAACAGGGTCGCGATGACACCATAGCGGATCGGCCCATCGATATAGTTAGGCGGTGCATCTTCTGCACCCCGAAGCGGTATTGCCCCCGCATCGGTCGAAACCGACAGAGGCGCACGGTTCAGAAGGAAAAACGCCGAAGCGGTCAGGACAAAAAACAGGATACCGGAATGCGCCCGGAATAAGTCGTCCCGCCCTAACGCCGCCCCGACCAAGGCTAAAACCGCAGCAACGGCTAATGCGATCACGGTTGCAGTATATTTCATATCTCTCACCCTTTTGCGGTAATCAGGCCAACACCGATGCCGACCAGCCCCGCCGCGATAAACTGAGGCTATCCAACATTTCGATTATGCAGCGCCGGAGATGGCGCGACCTTGATCTGGATCAACGTAAAAGAACTTTCTGGCGTTCATTCTGGTCGCTGTTTAGAGAGAAGGTCACTGTATCAAGTGACTGAGAATGCAGGGACAGGGATACCTGAAAGATGTCGCTAACAGACTCAACCGTAATCCAATTGAAACTGGCACAAATAGAGGGGGAAGAGTCCGCCCCGTCTGCCTGTCTGACGGCCATGCGCGTCTATCACGATTTGCTGTTATCGATGTGTGATCGCCTGGAATGCATTGCTGATACCCTGCCGGTTCCGCTGAACACCGCAGAATGTCAGGTCGTCACACAGGATCTTCTGCCATCCATGACGGCATCCCATCACTTCGAAGAAAACAGATTTTTTCGGGACGCTCGGCTTATCCTGAACGGCGGCCGCGCCCTGGACGATGCCATCGCGCGGCTTTGTGAAGAGCACCGGGAGGACCAGTTCTTTGCAGAGGAAATTTGCGAGGAAATGCGCAGTCTGATTACGGGCGGCAATCAGAGGAATGCGGAAGTTACGGGTTATATGCTTCGGGGATTTTTCGGACAAATGCGTCGCCACATCGCATTTGAACGCGACTTCTTATACATTCCCATGACCCAAAAACTGGTCAACCTTTAAGTCAATTGCCAGATATTTCCCGCAAGCGACTTAGATCCGGTATGATTATATGTCGATTGTTTTCGACCCGGATGACGTCTGCTTTACGCATTTTGGTCAATTGACGGCTGACAGTCTCTATCGTCAGCCCCAGAAAATCCGCAATATCTGTGCGTGTCAGGGGCAGATCAAACGTCACCTCGGTGGCGGCGCGTATGTCAATGGTCGGATCAATATGTCGGGCGATCAGATACAGGAAACTGGCCAGCTTCTCTTCCGCAGATTTCCGGCCCAATGTCAGCATCAGGTCCCGCGCCTCGTCCAGTTCTCCCAGGGCCTGACGCAGCAACCGCCGCTCCAACTCAGGTTGTTCCTTCAACATGGCCTCGATGGTATTTTTGGGGAAATAGCACAAAGTAACATTCGATGCCGCTTCGGCACATACCTGGCTTTCAGCATGAAACGGGCGACCTACGAAGTCGGGGGCAAATTGCAGCCCGACGATCTGCTGGCGACCATCGGCCATGGTTTTGCTGAGCTTTACCACTCCATTCAATAGATTTGCGTAGCTTTTCACCGGCTCTTCTTCTGTCACCAGAATAGTTTTGGCCGGGTGCTGCCTGATCGTCGTGTGCCGACTAAGCCGCGTCAGTTCATCAGGAGTCATGGCGCCGCATACACCTTTATGGCGCGCCTCACAGGCCTGACACAGCACTGGCACCGATGAATTATGTATATCCAGGCGTTCTTGATCTGCCATTACACCGCCGCTTTTGTGCTATGAACTCTAACACGAAGCATAATGAAACACCCGCCACAGCTATACAATCCTTGTGATCAGCGACCCCGCTTCAGGGCAAAGGAACAACGCCGACCTGGTGGGACCTTGCATTTCAGGCCTCCAACAGATCGGCGATAAGTCGCTCAGAATCAATCCTTAGTAAACACTGCTGCGGGCAGTAATTGCGTTCTGCAAATTCTCGATCCAACCGTTGTAATTAGTATGAATCGTTGTGCCGTCATATTTCAGATTGGTGCTGTCCTTGTAGTGGATGCTGTAGCGTTCCACATCGAAATTAATGTCGATTACGGCCAAATGTGACCGGATCGGCAAACGGCCCAGAATATGCCCCGGGCCTTGTTCCTGCATCTGCCAACCCAGGCTGGAACCTGCGCTGCTTATCATTTTAGCAGCGGCGTCAAGAGAGGGGGCCGTTGTTGTAAAGGTATCATTTTCAACATTGTAAACGGGGGCCGTTCGGCACGCTGCTAAGGTGCCAGCGAATGCCAGAACCAGTAAAAATCGGATAATGGTACGAGGCATACTTTCCTCCTGTTTTTTTTAATTTGCGAATTTTATCAGTGCGCGTGAACTTGAAATAATTGCCCCTGTCTTACAAGGGGCATTATCCCAAGCGTAACACTCATACCTCTGGCTTCAGGGACCGATACAGCCCATACGGGTTCATACCACGGCGAATCAATGCCCAGGCAACCATCACCACTATCCGGGTGATATCCCGCACCGGCTTAAAGTGGCTAGGGCGAAACACCTCACCGTCATACAGCGCCGGTATTGGTACTGAAATGCTGGGGAAACCCTTATGCGCCGCGGCAATCAGCAATTCGCTTTCGAACACAAATCCGCTGCTGCGCAGCCTGGAAAAATCCATCATGTGCAACAGCGTGATCGGATAGTACCGGAATCCGCTCTGTGAATCCGATATCCGATGGCCTGCGGCCCAGGATATCCAGAAATTCGCGATGCGATTGGCCCGTAGGCGCGATTTAGGGAAATTCTCGGGCTGATGCAGGCGCGATCCGATCACAATCCGATTGCCAGCCACGAACCCTGCTTCTGAAATCTTGCCGATATCCCCCCATTGATGTTGCCCGTCACCATCCAGGGTTACGACGCCCCGGACGCCCAGGGTCATGGCATAGTGAAAACCAGTGATCAAAGCCGCCGCCTTCCCTTGATTTTCTGACAAACGCAGCACGACAACATCCAGTTGTTCCGCAATCAGGGCGGTGTCATCCTGGGATCCATCGTCCACGACAATCACATGCGGCGTCATGCGCCNCGCGCCTGTCGCAACAGCCGCAATTGTTGTGGCTTCGTTATACGCTGGAATAATCACCGCCAGGGCCGAGTTGGGTGCCCACGAGGCTGATTCTAAGGCTAATTCCGTGGCAACGGTCTTAGAGCAACCCATTAAAACCCCTCCCCCTCATCCACTGGGACGGTAGCTGACACAATGTGCAAGTTCAAGTTGATATGCTGGTATCATTCGAATCCAGCATCACGGTGATCTGACCTGACAACAGGCTTCTATGGGGGGCTGAAACAGACTCTTCCTCAATCACGATACGATAGATAAGCGCACCGTTCGACGCCATCAGCCGGATCGCGGAAACCAGCAGGGCACCCTGGTGGTCCGACAGGTATTTGGTATCCACCCGGCAATCCTTAACACTGACCAGATATCCCGCTGCAGATTGGCCCATCAACGCACCATGAACCGCCGCAGCCTGCGCGCCGTATTCTACGCCAGCGATGGCAGGAAGCGTGTCCCTTCTGCGCAATGGATTACCCAAAGAAAGATGGGAAGTCGTGCGGCATTGGACCCCCGTCGCATCCCAGTGCAAAACCTCCTGCAGCAGCACCATCGCCCCGGCATGGGGGATCAGATCCGCGATTGATGTACGGGGAGCATCCATCAGGAAACCTCAACATCCAGAAAATACCCAGATCCCGCTTCCACCACGATACGGGTTGGTGCGATAAATCCTTCCAGCAACGGTATTGCTTTAGCAGGCGGACAATCCTTCCATAAGGTGCGAACATCATCATTGCGGGGCGGGGTAGCGTCCTGCGCCTGACTGTATGTCACCTCCAGGCATGGCCCCAGCCCGGTATCATGATCCGGAGTAAGGACCAGCGCGACACCGAAGGGCGCACCTATCGGGCGCGTCGCATTCAATGGATCTGGAAACGGATAATCAACCGCAACCAGAATAGTGGGTCGTTTGTCCTGCGATACTGTTAACATCGCCTTTAACAATCCCGCACCAAAAGTGTAATCCCCCGCTGCCAGGCTGGTCGATGCCGCATAATTACCAACGCCGATACTCCAATATCCAGCCATCGCATTATGGACTGAGTTGTGGAACTGTGTCGGGGATACAGCTTTTTCAGGGGATGACAGCGCGGTCAGAATAGCATGTGCGACCTGGCCATCGCCCAGGGCACTGGCGAAAACACAATCCATATCCGCCCCGGATAGTCTGGCATCGTCACAAGCGGCCTGTGCAACACTCAGCGCCAGGCGCACCAGGGGGCTGGCCCGGCGGCGTTCATTCGGCGGCAGGACCATCGCCTTGGGCGGCACCAGGGGCTGCGCCTGCCAGCTTTGCGCACCAGACAGGATCGCCCGTGTTTCTGCCCAGGATCCAAAACCAGCGCCCAGTACCGCTATTCCCGCAACCCGCGCTTTCATACTGCCGCCTCCTGGCGACTGAAAATCAGGCTGCAATTGTTCCCACCAAAGCCAAAATTATTCGTCATGACATGGGTCAGCGGCCTTTCCTGACTGACGCGAACAAGGTTGCAACGGGACCGCGCATCGGGCTCTCGCATGTTCAGGTTACCGGGTATAAGACCGGCCTGTAAGCAGATCAGGGCAATCACAGCTTCGGTCCCACCCGCAGCCCCCAATGTGTGGCCAGTCCAGCCCTTAGTCGAACTGCAGGGCACATCCTGACCCAGAACAGCGGCGATGGCGGCATCTTCTATCCTGTCATTTTGGGCACTGCCGGTTCCGTGCATGTTGATGTAGCTGATCTGATCCGGTGCCAATCCCGCCCTGTCCAAAGCTTGTTGCATCGCCAGCCGCGCCCCCAAACCCTCTGGATGCGGCGAGGACATATGATAGGCATCCGAACTTTCCCCGTACCCGCTCAAGACGATATTTGCGCCAGGGCCTGTGCTTTCCTTTTCCAACAGAATGAAGCAAGCGGCCTCCCCAATACAAATACCCTTGCGGGCCCGATCATTCGGGCGGCACGGTTCCGGAGAGAGGAGTTGCAAGGCATTGAACCCCCGCAACGATGTCTCGCACAGGCTGTCGACCCCTCCGACGACGACCGCGTCACACAAACCAGCCGAAATCAACTGCGCCGCATCCACAAATGTCTTTGCACTGGAAGAACAGGCTGTTGAAATCGTGAAATGCGGCCCTTTCAGCGCCAGTCTTTCGCGAACATAATCGCTGAGTGACGCCAATTCGTGGGTGGTACGAAAATTGAAATCCTGAGGCAGGGTGCCATCATCCCGCTTGTTCTGATACGCGGATTCCGCACTGGCGATACCCGATGTGCTGGTCCCCAACAAAACACCGACCCGTGCCGCACCATAGTCCTGTCTGGCACGAGCGACCTGTTCCAGAAAACCTGGTTGCCCCAAAGCCTGTTCCGCAAGCCGGTTGTTGCGACAGTCATACTGCGACAACGCATTGGGCAGCGTGACATCTTCCACCCCATCGACCTGTCCCACAAAGGTATCCAGATCCGGCAGACAACCGTTCAGGCGACGCAATCCCCCCCTATTGTGCCTCAACGCCTGCAGCAACCCACCCACACCTAACCGGATCGCAGTAACGCAGCTATAGGCGGTTACAAAGGGTGATAACGTTCTCACAACTGAATCCTTATTACTCTGCGCAAAGCACGGTCAACAGGTAACTCAAACCAGTGCCCAGGGCCACGGTCATGCCCATTGCGGATAGAACCGGGATGCTGGACGTGGAAAGAATGCCAAAAACTGTCACGGTCGTAATGCAACACAATGTGACAGAACGAAAACCAAAGACCGCCGTTGCTTGGGCGGACTCGGTTCGCGCATGCAGGGCGTCGAGATTGCGATATGCGGGGAAAAACAAGCTGTAATCAACCCCTACACTGGCGATTAACAAAAAAGCCAATATGTGGAACAGATTTAGCGGCACATTAAAAGCCAGCAACAAGGTTGCTGTCAGAACCACCGCCCCAAAAGGCGGCACCGCGACCCGCAAGATCTTCCGTACATTGCGCAACCCGATTATCAGGATCATAAGGCCAATGCCCAGGCCAGCCACTAACAGGGTGACTGCCTGTTCGCGATAATCAGCAATGATTTGACCGGCGACCTGCATCAAATCAATCAGGTCCTGCGTCAAGCGAGGGTCCTGCAATTGAATGGGGGCGGATAGTGCGATGACACCCGCATATCCGCCCGACACAGGCCAGGGCGCCAAAAAGAACGGCCCCAGCGGGCTGTTCGCCAAAGCATCCGCATCTAATGTCTGCATGCTTTTCTGATCAAGCACATCATTGAGGAAAGGACCAAATGTCGCCGTAGAAACAGGCAAGGATCGCGTTGCCGTTTCCAGCCGCGCCATCAGGTCGCGCCGACCCGGCAAGATAGCCTGCCTTGCATGTTGTGCCGCCTGTGTAGGCAGGATCGTCGCGGCTGCAAAATATCGCCCCAACTGACCATTCGCGACGGCCTTATCCAATAGGGGCAGCAATGTCGCCTGACGTTCCAGAACCGATTGTGTATCCGGTCCTTCGATCAGCAGCATCTGCCGTACGTCGGGAAGTTTGAAACTGTGGCGAAGGTCTGCATCCAATTTACGCTCTTCCTGTTGCGCAACATTCAGGCGGGACAGATCCATCTCCCAGATTGGGGTGGTGGATTGCACCGCAAAGCCAACGGCCAGAATGAACAGGACACCAACAGCAATTCGAGCCCTGCTACGCAAATGTGGTCTTAGGCACAGCCAGCGCCAAATCGCCTGCATGTATCCAGGGTCCGGAGAGCACGCGCGATTTCCCACCAGATAAGGCAGGAAAACAAGGCTGCACAACAAGGCCGTAACCACCCCGACAGCGGCCAATGTGCCAATCTGGGCAAGACCGGGGAAGCTGGACCGGGTTAATGCCAAAAGCCCGACTGCCGTGGTTCCGGCCCCGATAATCATTGGGCGTGAAATACGACGTGCAACCGCGCGGGCAGTATCCCCCGGCTGCCGCAACCCCATCAAGTGTATGGGAAAATCAACGGCCACCCCGCTGAGGACTGCCCCAAAGGTCAGGGCGACCCCATGCACCGATCCAAAAAGTGCCTGGGTCACCAAAGCGCCCACCAGGATCCCCAGGCACACAGGCACGCCCGCCAGTAGAACAGGGCCAAGACTGCGGAATGCTGCGAGCAGGATAATCACAACCGCCCCGCCAGCCAGACTGGTCAGCACGGTCATATCCCCTTGAATACGCTGGCTGGCGCGCAGGCCAAACAGACCCGGTCCACTGGCTTCCCAGGTAAGACCTGCCTGTTCCACCGCCTGCCCAATTGCATCCTGGGCCACGGCCTGGGCCGACAAATCCCCAGCCGACGCGTGCAGCCGGGCCAGGATCAGCGCCCGCCCCTCCGCGTCCTGCCAAATTCCCGCCACACGATCTGACCCTTCCTGCCATTGCAGGCCGGATACGACCTGTCGCAAGCGCCCTGTCGGGTCCCTGGGAAAAAGATCCCGGAAGGCCCAGCCGGTAACAGTTGAAAGGCGGTTGATGCTGTCGGTAATGGATTCTTGTAGTCCACGGGTGGAAAAGGCAGATGGCGCAATGTCTGGTCCCAAAAGATATCGATGCGCCAACAGAAAAGCCTGAATATCCGGAGAGAGGAACGGGCGACCATTCTGCACCTGCACAAAGGCCGAATTCTCTCTTAATGCCTTTGTTATCTGGTCGCTGGCCTGCACCAGGTCTTTTGGATTGCTGCCCGTCACCCTGATCATAATAAAACTGCCGGGACGCTGCATCCCGACCGTCAGGGCCTGGGTTTGGGCCGTGCGTTCTGCAGGCAGAAAGAAGGACATATCTGTGACGACACGGACCCAGGATATGGCAAGCAGGGACAGCCCACCCATCACCGCCAGCAGGACGACAAAGGCAACCAACCGGCCCTTGGTAAGATCAGAAATCGGGTTCACGGTACAGAATGCTGCAGCGTCATAATGCTAGTATCCCCGTTTTCCCCCTCAATCTCTATCGTCTCCACAATTCCTTCCGCACCAGCCAGTGTCAGTCCCGGCAGGCTTTTCCGAACAGAATCGTCCAGCGGTACCAAATGCAATTGCCAACCAGAATCAGCACCAGACAGGGTTACATCAAACTGGTTGTCCAAACCGTTCAGATCGCCGGTCAACGTTGCCTTCAGCGCCATCGCCAGGCCTTTAATCAAACCATGATCATTGATATCAAAACGGTGGTGTTCCCCTTCCGCCGTATCAACCTGGACGGTGGTACCGTCAATTACGATACTTTCCTGCATGGGAGAGACAATGTGTTTTTCAATTCGATCGCCCTGACGCAGGACATAGCCTGACAACGTGATCGGCGCATCCAGATAGGAAACCGTCCGTGTTTCCGTAAAAGCCACGCGCCCTTCTGGTGCTTCCGCCAGCGCCTCCCCCAATTGGGTAAGCCCCCAAGCGCCAGGCCAATCCGCATGCAGCGGAGATGCCCCCCCAAAGAACAGGAGCACAAGACATAAAATTTTAAGCCCAAAAATCATAGAAATTGAACCAGTTATAGGGATGGGCACGAACCCAATCTTCCAATGTCCGGACATAGGTATCAACCTCCGTCTGGAAGGCTGTATCACGCTCGCCCGGGCCTGATATATTCCCTTCCGACAAAAGTCTGAATTTTACCTGATAGCGATTGCCACCCAGATAAACGCCGGCGAACATGACAACCGGCGCCTTAGAAACAGCTGCCAGAATCCAGGGAGACACGGGGAAATCAGCCGACTGTCCCAGGAATGGCACCGCGCGGGTCTTACCCTCCATTACAACACGATCCCCTAAAACACCGATCCAGTCACCCTGTTTCAAACATTCATTCACCCGAAGCATGCTGCCGGATTGACCCAATGGGATGATCATTTCTTTCAGATGCGGATTCAACGTATGAAGAATTGCCGAAATCCTGCTTTCCGCGCCGACATGCATCAAAACCTTCAGTTTGAATTCGGGGCGACCGATGGCTAGGGCGCGCATGGCATCGAAACTGCCGAAATGTGCGCCCACCAGCACGGCACCGCGACCCTGCATACGCACCGCATCCAAGGCTTCAAGCCCCTGATACTCAACCTGTAAGAGGTCTGACCTGTCTGTCAGGAAGTAAACCCGATCCAGGATTGTTGAGGCAAAGCATAAAAAATGGCGATAGCTGTCCCCGATGCGCGCAGGCCGATCCAGCGCATGGTTCAGAAACGCCTGTGACTGCCTGCGCTGTCGCGGTGCACAAATCAGGAAATACAGCGCAATCGGATGCAATAATAGCCGCGTCGGTCCGCGCCCCACAGTAACCGCCAACCACGCGATGAAACGGATCAGAAACGGGCTGCCCCTTTCCTTACGATACAACCAGTCTTGTATCTTGGCGTTGCGCCCAAACGCGGTCATTGTTGCGCCGCCGCAAGCTTGGCAGTCATAATTTTTCGCACGCCAACCCGACATGTCACTGTAATCTGATTTTGTCCACGAACCACTGTTACATCACAGGGTTCCCCCCCTTTCAGGGTTGAGTAGAAACGAACCGACTGCACCATGCAGGGCACCTCAAAGTTGATCAGATTCAACATGTAATCCAAGGTTACGACACCCGGCACAATCGGATTACCCGGAAAATGTCCGGGCAAGGCGGGATGATCGACTGGAACTGAAAACCGCATACTGGATCTATCTTCTATCAGGCCCTTTAAGGCCTGTGCCTGCACTTTACCCAGACTTGTCCTGGGAATCTGGTCTGTAAAAATGATCCGCCGGGGTACAAAAGCACTGGGTATTTCCCGGCGCAAGGCATGTTGAATATCATGGGCAGACAGGGTCGGCGCAACAACAACCGCAATCGGGCGCGCTGGCGATCCGGGACTTTCCTCTTTGCCCATCGCAAAAACCCCATCCTTCACGCCTGGCAAGGCCGATAGAATAGCGCTTAATCCCGACATGGACGCACGTTTACCCGCGACCTTGATCATGTCCTGTCCCCGCCCCAGCACCTCAAACCCGCCTTGGGTTAATCGCAGGTGATCTTGCAGGGGCACTGGCGTTTTAAAATGGGGTGCATCGACCAAGGCTTCGGATCCCGAGTCTGCCAGGGTCACAACTGTATCGGCACGCACTGTGTAGGATGTTTTCTGGGCGGTATGTCTGGTTGCGATCATGCCTGTTTCAGTGCTGCCAAAGACCTCTATCACCTGTGCGCCACAGGCTGCCTCTGCGGCAATTGCCAATTCTGGAGCCAGTGAGGCTGTCGCCGTCACAATCCGATAAATCTCTGGCAGGGCAACCTTTTGCTCTATTAAGGCCCGTAAATGAAGAGGTGTTGTGATTAGAACACGGCGATTGGTGACAGAATTCAACACCCGCACGATATCTGCCGGATAGAATGGGCGTTCCTCCAGGATCGTCACCCAGGGGCACCCCAAAGGCAGCAATACGGTGGATTCCAGACCAAACATATGTTGACCGGGAACTGTTGAAATCAGCGTTGTGTGGCACGCATCGGGTACGATGGCATCGCGCCAGGCTGCCATTGCCGCCAGGATAAAATTACGACCGTGACAATGCGCAACCGGTCGTCCCGTTGTGCCCGACGTGTACAATATGACCGACGCATCATCGCGCCAAATGATATCAGGTGCGAATTGTGGTGAATCCAAAGACTCCATATCGACGATAACGGGCGCAAATTCGCGATAGTCTGTTTCATTTGGCGCAGATAAAACCGTGGCGCCCGGGTTATCGGCTATTACCATGCGCACCGCCGATGCAGCCTCATCATTTGGCAGGATCACAGCGCGCCCGACCTGTTGTGCAGCGATCAGGCCCACCATCAAATCCCCGACCCGACGAAACAGAGGAATGACTGGACCCGGTGGCAGAGCGTCAATAACCCGCGCCAGGGCATGGGATCGCCGGGCGATGTCATCCCGACTGATCGGGACACCGTCTCTCAGCACGATTGGATGTATGGTCACTGTGCGATCCAGGTATCAGGACGAAGCAGCGTGCGCAGCGTGTGATAGGGGGTATTCTTGCCCAGATGGTGATAGGCGATACCCCGATAGGCATGCTCCAACAAAAAGATACTGGCGGAAAAAACCGGCATTGCGATATTGACTGTCCAGGACCAGACAGGAAGCGGGGCGAACAGTCCTAACAACAGGGACACAACCGTCATGATTGTCAGCATGACGGTCCATATAACAGTCAGTCGCCGCGTATAAGTTTCCAATTCCGGTGGAAGTGTACCGCGGCTCAAGCGACTGAACCGGCGGATCAAGGGTTCGCGTCCGGGCAACAAGCTGCTGCCGAACATCCACGCCAACCAGCCATGGATCAGAACCGGCGGCAGAGCGACGATATTGGCCCAATCCTTCTGACCTTGCAGGATGATACTCTGAAGGACCAACAAGACCATTATGATCCCGATCAGAATGAAAAGTATCCGCCGATCAAACCCAGCCCGGTAGGATAGAAACAAATGTAAAGCCACTGCCACGGTCAGACACGATAAGGCATAAATACCATTGCCAGTTACGATACAGATATGAACACCAACGATCGTCAAAACTGGGATGGCAATCCTCAGAATCGTGGGGCCCATGGCATTTATTCTCCCCGACGGGTCTCGATCGCTGCTGTTAAGGATCGCAAGGACCCAAACAAGACGTCAATATCCGGATCATCTGATCGGATCATGCAATCGTAACGCTCTGATATTTCCAGGGACAATTCTAACGCATCGACAGAATCCAGACCCAGACCGTCCCCAAAAAGCGGATCGTCCAAACCGATATCGTCTGCAGCAACATCTTCCAGATGCAAGGCCGTGACAATCAGTTCTGCAATCTCATGCTGAAATGGCGTTTTTTCCGACACAATTTCCCACCCATTTTTTCCACTTTATAACGTTATCTGGCGCGTCACTGAAAGTACTAATATTTTCAAGAAGCTAAAAACCACTGAGAAAGCCAATCATAAGGAAAATCATTCCCGTATGTTGCCGACGCTGACTATAGTGTTATGGGACTTAAGTATGATACAGTTCCTGACCAAGCAAGACGCGAAAATTCGAAAAACGGTTCATAGACTCTTGGCAGCGCGCGCCCCGTCCAATCCAACGCCTACACCCATTTCTCCAGCCACGTCTGTATCCTCAGACGGGGCCAGCCCGGCGGCATCAGATACGCCCCCTGAGAAATCAGCACA
>NZSA01000022.1 GCA_002696645.1 Rhodospirillales bacterium
ATCAAGTCTAGCAATTCACCCAGATGCGCCGCGCTCACGGGGCTTTCGCCAATCGAAAGATCTTCCTTGTTCAGGCGACCGAACAGTTCGACGGTCACCCAGTTCGACGCCAGTTTCGCATCGCCACAGGTCTCCGAGGCTGCTTCAAAATACTCTGCCATTTCCCGTTCCGCCGACAGCACACCCGCATCATAGGGGCTTAAGCCCAGCTCTTCGACAAAGCGGCGCTTCTTGACGTCCGGCAGTTCCGGCAAGGTTGCCTGGCAGTCGGCAACAAAGTCTTCCCCAAACACAACGGGTAACAGATCAGGGTCCGGGAAATAGCGATAATCGTGGGCATCTTCCTTGGTCCGCATGGAGCGGGTTTCCCCCTTGTTGGGGTCGAACAAGCGGGTTTCCTGCACCACCGTGCCGCCGCCTTCGATCAGGCGGATCTGGCGCTTTACTTCCACTTCCACCGCCTGACGGATGAAGCGCAGGGAGTTCACATTCTTGACCTCTGCACGGGTGCCCAGGTCATCGCCCGGCTTGCGTACCGAAATGTTGATATCGGCCCGCATGGAGCCTTCCTGCATATTGCCGTCACAGGAGCCAATGTAGCGCAGGATGGAGCGTACCTTGCCGACATAGGCCGATGCCTCATCCCCTGACCGGATATCGGGCTTGGAGACGATTTCCATCAGGGCGACACCTGCGCGGTTCAGATCGATCAGGCTTTTTTCCGGCACCTGATCATGGATCGATTTCCCCGCATCCTGTTCCAGATGCAGGCGCTCCACGCCAATTGCGCGGGTCGTGCCGTCTTCCAGGTCAATCTCGATCTCGCCCTCGCCGACAATCGGCTGTTCGTATTGGCTGATCTGATAGCCCTGGGGCAGATCGGGATAGAAGTAATTCTTCCGCGCAAAGACGGAATGGCGATTGATCCTGGAATTCAGGGCCAATCCCGTGCGCACAGCCTGGCGCACGGCCTCTGCATTGATCACAGGCAACATGCCGGGCATGGCCGCATCCACCAGGGATACCTGGGAATTCGCCTCTGCCCCAAACGTGGTTGGCGCGCCGGAAAACAGCTTTGCCTGTGTCGTCACCTGGGCGTGGATCTCAATCCCGATCACCACTTCCCAATCGCCTGTTTTGCCCTGTACCAAATTGCTCATCATCGTGCCTGGTTCCAATGCTTAAATCCGTGTCTCGGAGATAGCCCTTAGCACAAGGTGAGGCAAGCCTGATGGGTGAATTATGAGACTTTACGCAAGTTCGGAACATAGGGTTTGGAGGCAAAATGCTCCTGCGCGCCATCCGAAAACCGAACCCCCGCCTTACGAACAGCATCATCCTCCACCCGGTCCAGCGGGACATAGGATCGATCATCATTTTTGACGAAGGCGTCATTGGTGATGGCGTTATAGCAGATCAGCAAGGTCCAACGCCGCTGGTCGGATGTATTCCGGTCCGAACGATGCAAGGTGTTGCAATGAAAGAAGAACCCATCGCCCGGCTCTAACAGGACATCGACGACCTCATGGCGCGCCAGAATCTCTTCCATGCGCTTGGGGTCTGCCTCGTTCTGCTTATCGGTCAGCGGCACATGATCAATGCGACCCATTTTATGACTGCCCCGCACAACTTTCAGACAGCCATTCTCCGGTGTGGTCCGATCCAGGGCGATCATGCAGCTCAACATATCAGGCCGCAGGCATCCATTGTAATACCAATAGCCATAATCCTGATGCCATTCCCAGGCCCCACCCTCACGCGGCTCCTTAGCGGTCAGTTTGGACTGATAATGATAGACAGGTTCGCCAATCAGCCGCTCCGACGCATCAATCATGCGCGGCAAGCGCGCGGCAAGCCCATAAACACTGTCCCCGGCGCGGTTCCATAAGGCGATTTTTGTGCCAAATCCTTCCTGATCGGCACGGATCAGCATATGGTCACGGATCGCTGGATCCTGTTCCATCGCGCGGTTCAGGGCCGTGACCTCTTCCGGGTCAAAAAGCCCTTTTATGGTAACGAATCCATCTGCGTGATAGGCAGCTTGTTGCTGTGCGCTTAGTTGAAAGCTCATGGCATACCCTCCCGATTGTTTTCAGGCAGTGTATGACAAATTTAAAAAAACGTCATCAAAACAGAAAACGGCGCCACCCGTCTCCAGGCAGCGCCGTTTGCAATCTTCAATTTCGCCTAAGACTTACGCAGCCGCCAGATTGGTGTTGGCGAAGTCCCAGTTTACCAGGTGTTCCAGGAAGGCACCCATATAGTCCGGGCGACGGTTCTGGAAATCCAGATAATAGGCATGCTCCCAGACATCCATGGTCAGGATCGGGGTTTTGCCATCGACCAGCGGTGTGCCGGCATTCGGGGTTTTTTCAACCTTCAGCTTGCCGCCATCCAGCACCAGCCAGGCCCAGCCGGACCCGAACTGTGTTGCGCCAGCATTTTTGAACTGGGTTGCGAATTCTTCATAAGACCCGAAATCTTCGTTGATCTTGTCAGCAATCGCACCGGTTGGCTTGCCGCCGCCATTGGGGCTCATTGAGTTCCAATAGAAGGTGTGGTTCCAAACCTGGGCTGCCTGATTGAACAGACCCTGGTCGCCCTTCTTATGGGCTGCCATGGTGATTTCAGAAACTGACGCGTCGGCAAGGTCCGTACCGGCGGTCAGCTCATTGCACTTGGTCACATAAGCATTGTGATGCTTGCCATGGTGAAAGCTGAGGGTGTTTGCGGAAATGTGGGGTTCCAAAGCGTCTTGCGCGTAAGGAAGAGCGGGCAATTCAATAGCCATAGTGTCCTCGTATCCTTCGTTAATGTGTTTAGATCGGTGAAATCTTCACGTATTTGTCGTATTTCGGGGCCAAAATCACAGTTTTAGCCATGATTTGGTCTCACAGCAGAACATAAGGCTTTCACTCATATGTTCAACCGGTTTCCACAGCACCCCTCTCTGCCTTCTTCTCCCAACCACGATCGGTTTGCTGCCAGTAAGTCAGGTGATGGCCGTCCGCCTCCTCCTGTTTCCAGAAGACCCGCGCGGTTGCCACGGCTTCATCATCTGCCCCATCAAACAGGCGGCAAACCAGATCATATCGGCCGATTGCTTCAGAATGTGCGCCATGGGTCAAAAACAAAACGGAGGCCTCATTTGGATTCTCATCCTCATGGGTCAGCCAGATCGGTTGCTGGCCCGCATGCCCGTCTCTGGCCTCCCCATGGGGCAGGAAACTGGCGGGATCGTAGGTCCATAAGGCCTCGCTGAGCGCGATCACCTGATCGGACTTTTCCGCCAGCACCACGGCCCGCCATTTCCGCGACAGACACATTTCCAGCATTTTGGGCAAAGCCGCTGCCAGCTTCGTGCGCTGCAAATGATAGAAGCGGATTTCTGTCATGAACTTTTCAGATCAGCTTTCATAGACATCCGTGACGAACCGATCCAACAGGCGTACCCCATAGCCAGTTGCACCTTTTGGCACGGTTGCCGAGTCCTTTGACGTCCAGGCCATGCCCGCAATGTCCAGATGCGCCCAGGCGGTATCCTTCACAAAACGCTGAAGGAATTGCGCCGCCGTGATGGAGCCTGCACCCCGCCCGCCGATATTCTTCATATCCGCGCAATCCGACGTCAGCAGCTTGTCATAGGCATCCCCCAGCGGCAGTCGCCAGACGGGCTCGCCCGTCGCCAGGCCCGCCGCCGTCAATTGTGCTGATAAGCTGTCATCATTGCTGAACAATCCGGCATTCTCATTCCCCAGAGCGATGATAATCGCCCCCGTCAGGGTCGCCAGATCGATCATCGCCTGAGGCTTGAACTGTTGCTGGGTATACCACAATGCATCGGCCAGAACCAATCGGCCCTCAGCATCCGTATTATGGATTTCGATGGTCTGACCGGACATAGAGGTCACGACATCGCCGGGCCGTTGAGCATTGCCGTCGGGCATATTTTCCACCAGACCAACAACGCCGACAGCATTGACCTTTGCTTTACGACCGGCAAGCGCCTTCATCAGGCCCAGAACCGTGCCGGATCCCCCCATATCCCATTTCATTTCTTCCATACCGGGGCCGGGCTTCAAGGAAATACCACCGGTATCAAAGGTCACGCCCTTACCAACAAAGGCAACGGGTGCCTTGTTCTTGGGTCCGCCATCCCAGCGCATGGTGACCAGGAAGCTTTCGCGAATAGAGCCCTGACCAACGCCCAACAGCGCGCCCATGCCCAGCTTCGCCATTTTCTTTTCGTTCAGGATTTCTACCTTTACGCCCAGTTCTTCCAATTCCTTACAACGGGCCGCCAGGGTTTCCGGGTACAGAATATTTGGCGGTTCGGTGACCACATCGCGGGTCAGGTAAACCCCATCCACTACCGCATCACGCAACTTAAACGCCTTGCGCGCCGCAGTCGCCCCGGTTCCATGGATGGACATGGATTTGACGCTGGGTTTCTCTTCCGCCTTCTTTTTGGTGAAATACTTATCAAAGCGATACGCGCCCAGCCTTGCACCCTCGGCAACATTGGTGGCGGCCGCGACCAAATCTTCCGCGCCACAATCCACAAGAACATGGATTTCCGCATCACCGGCCCCATTGGCCGCTTTGACAAGAGAGCCGCCCAATTTCAACCAATCCGCCTCTGCCAGTTCCTTACCGACACCGAACAGAACAATACGGCTGACCTCAACACCAGACGGCGCGACCAGGGTCAGGGACTCCCCCTTTTTTCCATTGAACCGATTGCCAGACAGGGCGCGGGAAATTGCGCCCCCTGCAGCCTCGTCCACGGACCGTGCAGCAGGCGGAAGATGCCCGCCTTCTTCAATACCAACAGCCAACATGCCTGCCTTTGGCATATCCATTTTCTCAGAAAAACTAATCTTCATGAAGGGCAATCCTTTTGCGTTTGAAAACAGGGCCTGGACCAAGTTTGACATGCGTCATTCGTGTTACCATAAGATACACTGCCCGTGACGAAAAGACCGACCTGTCCCCCGGTCCTTGACAAGATCGTCACCAATCGGGAAAAGAAGGCTGTTAAAGTCTTTCCAGATACGGAAAAGCGGGCGAAAGACCTGGAATGTTAAGTATCGCCAAGTATTTTTAAGACTTAACAGCAAGAAAAATCGTGCAGAATCAATTGGTTTCTGATATTTATTACATCTGAGACTCAAGCGATCCATATAACGCTATATCTGGTAACGATGAAACAAATTAACCGCTATATAATGCGCCAATTGGTCAGTGTGACAGTGTTCGCGACCGTTGTTTTGTGCGTGGCGGTGATGTTGGTGCAATCCGTGCGTCTGGTCGACCTGATTGTAAATCGCGGTCTGCCGCTGCCGGAATTCGCCTATATGGCTTCTTTGATGATCCCCCGTTTCGTGGCTCTGGTGATGCCGATTGCCCTGTTTGGCGCAATGCTTTTCACCTATAACCGGATGATTAGTGACAGCGAGTTGATTGTGATGCGATCGGCTGGGATGAGTTCATCCTCGCTTGCCATGCCCGGATTGGCCATCGCCTCCGCGGCCAGCATAGTCTGTCTGGGCATGACCCTGTATCTGATGCCGATGTCTGCCATGGAAATGCGGTTTTATGTCGACAAGAACCGATCCCAATGGGGGGCGGCCCTGTTGCGTGAAGGGCAGTTTACAACAGTTGGCAAGGCGATCACCATTTTCGTAAAAGAACGCGAAGGGTCCGAGCTGTTCGGCCTGCTATACGACAATCGGGAAGACCCCGAAGCACCCTATACGATCATGGCCGAACGGGGCGCAGTCGTTGAAACCAATGATGGCCCGCGCATTCTGGTCGTCAATGGCAGCCGCCAGACCTTCCAGGACGGTAAAATGCATCTGGTCGAATTTGACCGGACAATGATTGATATCGGCGTCCCCGCCTCCGCTGCCAGCGCGGTCTGGGCGCAGCCTGAAGAACGCTTTCTTCCGGAATTGCTGTCGCCGGATCCGGATAACTCAAATGACATGTATTACTACAGCAAGCTGATCGCAGAAGGACACAGCCGAATAGCCACGGCACTGCTGCCTATCGCCTATTCCATCGCTGCATTGGCGTTTATCCTGCGCGGTGGCTATTCCAGGCGGGGGAATTTTTCGGCCCTGGTCAGCGCGATTGGCGCGATGATGGCGCTTCTGATTGGTCATATGAGCCTGGTTTCGGCCTCCGGCTCGGACAATCGCTTGATTCCTTTGATCTATCTGAACTCTGTGATCCCCTCCCTTGTGGGCTTGTATTTCATCTTCCGTCCGACCCGCCATAAGCGTGTGGTCCCCACGACAGTGGCGAATTAGGGTCAGGGCGCAACGATGCGGATATCCAAAACACTCGCCTTTTATATGGGTCGCCAGTTCATGTTCTGGATGATCTGTGTTTTCATTTCCCTGATCGCCATCGCAGCCATGTTCGACATTGTCGAATTGCTGCGCCGCGCATCCGGTCAGAAGGAAGTGACAATCGACATTATCATTCAAATGTCGCTGCTTAAATTACCCAATCTGGTGCAGGAAATGCTGCCATTCGCGGTGCTGCTGGGGGGCATGATGGCGTTCTGGCGCATGGCGAAAGCCAATGAATTGGTGATTTCTCGTGCAGCAGGCGTGTCAGCCTGGCAATTCCTGATGACCCCCATGATCCTGACCTTCCTGGTTGGCGTTGTGTTAATCACAACATTCAATCCTTTTGCCGCCGCAATGCGCTCACATTACGAGAACATGGAAAGCAAGTATCTGGGCAAGAATCATACGGAATTCGCTATGGGGTCCACCGGTGTGTGGTTGCGCCAGGGCAAACAGGATTCCCATGCCGTGATCCACGCAAATACGGTCAGGGGCAGCGGCGACGAAGCGCAATTGCTGGGGGTAATCGTGTTCCAGCTGGAAGGCGACGACCGATTTGTCGGCAGGATCGACGCTGCCAAGGCCACATTGCGCGCCGGATACTGGGAACTTTACGACGCCTATATCTCCGTCCCGGACGAAGCAACCCGTCACGTCGATGTCTATCGTCTGGCGACAGAATTGACGATAGAGGGTATTCAGGACAGCTTTGCTTCTGCCGACACCTTGTCCTTCTGGGAACTCCCCAAATTCATTTCTACGATGGAACAGGCAGGCTTTAATGCAAATGCCCACCGATTGTATCTGAACAGTCTGCTTTCCATGCCGGTACTGTTGTGCGCCATGGTTCTGATCGCAGCAATCTTTTCGATTCGGGTTTCGCGGCGAAGCTCTACAGGCATGATGATCATTGGGGGCGTGGTCAGTGGTTTTCTGTTGTATTTTTTCACAAATATCGTTCATGCATTAGGCATGTCCGCCAGCATTCCCGCAGCCCTGGCGGCGTGGATGCCTGCGGGTGTCGCCATGATGTTGGGCATCACTGCATTGTTGCACTTGGAGGACGGGTGATGACCGCCCCTATGTCGTTCGCCCATCGGTTTGTGCTGGTAACCTGTCTGTCTTTGGGTGGATTTTGCCTGTCTGCCGGTACGGCCATGTCACAAACACAGCAGATTGCCCCTAATACGGCTGAAACCATCAACGAGGACGGTCTGCCGATCCTGCTGAAAGCCGATGAGGTCACGCAAGACCGGGAACTGGGTGTCGTTGTTGCACGCGGCAGCGTTGAAATCGCGCAAGGGGATCGGGTCCTGTTGGCCGATACGTTAAGCTATAACCAGAACGCCAAGACCGTAACGGCCTCTGGCAATGTGAATATCCTGGAACCAGACGGACAGGTCATATTTGCGGATTATGTTGAACTTTCAGAAGACCTGTTAAACGGCACAATTGAAAACCTTCGCATCCTGCTGGCCGGGAATGCCCGCATTGCCGCTGCCGGGGGGCGTCGGACAGATGGTGCGACAATGGAAATGGCGCGGGGCGTCTATTCCCCCTGTAAGGTCTGTAAGGATGACCCCAGCAAAGCTCCCTTATGGCAGATCAAGGCGGATCGTGTCATCCACGACAAGAATGAGAAATCCATCGACTATTATGACGCATCGTTGGAAATGTTCGGGGTTCCGGTTCTGTACACGCCCTATATGACCCATCCGGATCCAACCGTTAAACGCAAAAGCGGCTTTCTGACACCATCCTTTGGGACCAAAACCAATACCGGTTTGTTCCTCAGAACCCCGTATTTCTGGAATCTTGGATCGGATGTCGATATCACCCTGGACCCGATTTTTACGGAAAAGCAAAAAGCCTTAATGGGTGGGGAATATCGACAAGCCTTTGATACCGGCAGGATTAATCTATCCGGCAGTTTTACTTATGCGGATCAGAGCATCGGTAGCCCGACATTTGTGCGCAAGGAAGATGATGTCTTTCGCGGGCATATTTTCACTGATGGCGTATTTGACTTGAGCGAGACCTATCGCGCCGGTTGGGACATCAATCGATCGACGGACCAGACCTATCTTAGAAAGTTCAACTTCTGGGAAGACCCGGGCAATTCTATGACATCGACGGTTTATGCCGAAGGGTTCAGGGGGCGCAACTATATGGCGGCGCGTGCCTATTCCTTTCAGGACCTGCGCCTGGGACAGCGATCCGATACCCCCATCATCCTGCCGTTGCTGGATTACAATGGCGTGGGCGACGCGGGAAAATATGGCGGCCGCTGGACCCTGGACGCCAATGCGCGCGGTCTGACGGATGGCGATGACGCTGACAGCCAGCGTTTCTCGATAAGTGCTGGATATGAACGCGAATTTATCGCGGATTGGGGTTTGGTCACGACAGCATCCGGCAGCCTGCGGGGTGACCTCTATAACGTCGATCAGGACAGCCGCTTTGACTCAGCCGGGCGCAGTGTTGACGATGGCTTGACCGGGCGTGTCATTCCCAGAGTGGGCTTGGAATCCCGGTATCCCATGGCCCGCTATTCCGTGGGGGGACGCCAGGTTATTGAACCTATGGTGGCCCTGTATGCCTCGCCAAATGGTGGTAACCCCGAAAACATTCCTAACAGCGACAGCACCGTCTTTGAAACCGATGACATCAATGTTTTCTCCGCTGACAGGACCCCGGGACTGGACCGCGTAGAAACCGGACAGAAAGCCGTGGCGGGGATCAACCTGTCGCATTTCCAGGATGATGGGGGGCGGTTGTCTCTATTCGTCGGTCAAAGCTATCGCTTCCGAAGCGATCAGGACCTCGCCACCGATGCGCGCCTCGAGAATGAACGTTCAGACTGGGTTGGACGTTTGGAAATCACACCAAATGATTATTTTTCATTATTCTATCGCTTTAATTATGCCGCGAATGAGTTCAAGGCCAACCGGAACGAGCTTGGATTTTCAGCTGGCGGGAGCGGCCTTCGCTTTTCATCCAACTATACCTATATAAGAGACAGTCTGAGTCCGGATGCTGCGTCCATTGAAGAATTATACCTTAACGTCAGCACACAGATGACCGATAACTGGACGACCGAGGTTGGAACGCTGCAGGATCTGAGAGATGGCGGCGGATCGCTGAGCCATACTGCCAGCCTGAAATATGAAGACGAATGCTTTATCTTCCTGGGCAGATACCTGCGCAGCTATATCAACAGCGTCGACATAGAACAGGAAGATGCCTTCATCTTCACACTGACCTATAAGACGTTGGGAGAGGTTACCTTTTAATGCCTGATCGCTTCATGTTTTTGGACATCCCCACAAGGGCATGGCTTAGCTGTGGCAGGACCTTTCTAGCCATTGCCGTGCTGATTGTGTGTGCCTTCACCATCTCTACGGCACAGGCGCAATCGCAAAATAACCTGATGCGCATTGCGGCCGTCGTGAACGACGACATTATCTCCGTGCTGGATCTTGAGCAACGACTGCGCCTTGCAGCGCTGTCTTCAAACCTGAACTTGGACGCGCAAACCCGTCAGCGCCTGATGCCACAGGTTCTGCGCAGCCTGATTGATGAACGTTTGCAATTGCAGGAGGCGACCGCCAACAGCGTCACCGCCACCGATCAGGAAATAGAGACCGAAATTGGCAACCTGGCACAACGCAATAACATGAACGCCAATCAGCTGGCCGGCCTGTTGGCCAGCCGGGGAATTGATATCCAGACCCTTCGAAATCAATACAATGCCCAAATCGCCTGGGCCAAATATGTCGGGCGGCGGCTGATGCGTCAGATAGATGTGGGCGAGGAAGAAATTGATGAGGAATTGGCACGCCTGACCGCTGTTGCCGATCAACCTCAGAAGCGGGTGTATGAAATATTTCTGGGCATCGATAACCCCGATGAAGCCAATGAAATCCGCAGCAACGCAGAGCGCCTTTTGAACCAAATCCGCAATGGGGCGGATTTTTCGTCATTGGCGCGCAGCTTCTCGCAAAGCGGCACGGCCAGTTCGGGCGGTGATCTGGGTTGGATCGCGCCGGGTCAGCTACCAGATGAGTTGGACTCTGCCCTGCAATCGCTGTCCCCGGGCATGGTGTCGGCCCCGATCCGCAGCATAACCGGGTTTTACCTGCTATATGTCACCGACAGCCAAACCATTGGTCGCGATCCCGGTCAGGCGAAGGTTGATCTGTTTCAATTGATCCAGCGCATTCCCCAGGACAGCGGGTCGGCCACCAAGTCAGATGCCATGGCGGCCCTGACCGCCGCAAAGGCCTCGATTACCAGTTGCGATGCGCTGAAATCTTTTGGCCAGGGGCGGCCTGAGACCAGTGTTGCCGCCGCGGAAGATATCGCCATATCCGAATTGCCCGCCGCCACGCAGAAGGCCATTGACGGATTGCAGCCAGGACAGACATCAGACCCTATTGATATGGGACGGGCTGTTGTGATGGTCACTATTTGTGATCGCCAGGACGCCGGATTGACACTGCCCAGCCGCGAGCAATTGAATGCGCGTTTGACCAATGAACGTCTCGAACTGCTGGTGCGCAGAAAGTTGCGGGACTTGCGGCGCGAGGCCTTTATCGACATCCGCTTATGACCAGCACGCCCCGCCTGGCGCCCATTGCCCTGACCATGGGGGAACCTGCCGGAATTGGCGGCGAAATCGCCCGCGCAGCCTGGCTGCGCCGCAACAGTGATGATATTCCGCCCTTTCTGCTTATTGATGATCCTGATCGCCTGCAGGCGCTGGATGATGCATTAGGGGGTGGGGTCCCGATCGTTGAAATTACAAGCCCAGACGAAGCAAACGCTGTCTTTGCCAACGCGATCCCGGTCCTTCGGCAGTCCCTTCCGGTCCAGGTGAATCCGGGACAGCCTGACCCGGCAAATACCAATGCCGTCCTGGCCTCAATTGATCGCGCCGTTACCTTATGCAAGGCCCGCACGGTGTGTGCGATGGTCACAAACCCAATTCATAAGGCGGCATTATATGCGGGCGGCTTCCGCCATCCGGGTCACACGGAATATCTGGCCGATCTGGCCGCCGTCCCTCGCACGGTCATGATGCTTGCCGGGGGCATGATGCTGAAAGAAGAAGGCCTGCGGGCAATTCCTGTCACAGTCCATACCAGCCTGCGCGATGCCATTTCCATATTGACCAGCGATTTGATTGTAGAAACCGCCCGTATCCTGAATGCCGATCTGAAACGCTATTTCGGGATCGCCGCCCCGCGCATTGCCGTTGCAGGGCTGAACCCTCATGCAGGTGAAGGCGGCGCCTTGGGGGATGAAGAACAAACCATCCTAGCCCCCGCCCTGGACCAGTTGCGGGCAGAAGGGATGACGATCCTGGGGCCCCTGCCCGCCGATACAATGTTCCACGCAGAAGCCCGCGCCACCTATGATGCGGCCCTGTGTATGTATCATGATCAGGCACTTATTCCAGTAAAGACACTGGATTTCCATGGCGGGGTGAATGTCACGCTGGGCCTGCCCTTTATCCGGACATCGCCGGATCACGGCACTGCCTTTAACATTGCAGGGACAGGGATCGCGCGTCCGGACAGTCTGATCAGCGCCTTGCGCCTGGCTGCGACAATGGCCCGTACCCAATCATGAGCGACACGACAGTTTCAACAGCCCTAGCCGCACTTCCACCCCTGCGGGACGTCATCAAAGCGCATGACCTTGCGGCACGGAAATCGCTTGGACAGAATTTTCTACTAGACCTGAACCTGACCAGCAAAATCGCCCGCAGTGCCGGCGATTTATCAGTCGGAACCATAATTGAAGTTGGCCCTGGCCCGGGCGGTTTGACCCGCGCCCTGATCAGTGAGGGGGCCAGTTCCGTTGTTGCTATTGAAAAGGATCGCCGCTGTCTGGAGGCACTTGCCCCCCTGGTACAAGCGTCCCAGGGACGCTTACGCCTTATCGAGGGCGATGCCCTGGCGATGGACTACACCACCCTTGGACCAGGCCCGGTGAAGATCGTCGCCAATCTGCCCTATAACATCGCAACCCCCCTATTAATCAATTGGTTACGCAAGGCACAGGATATCGCCAGCCTGTCACTGATGTTCCAAAAGGAAGTGGCAGAGCGGATTGTCGCCCGCCCCGGCGACCAGGCCTATTCGCGCCTGTCGGTCTTGTGCAATTGGCGCTGTGATACCCGGATTTCCTTAACCCTGCCGCCACAGGCGTTCACGCCCCCGCCTAAAGTGTCATCGGCAGTGGTCTCTTTGATCCCAAAAAAACCAGCGCCTGTTGACTGTGACATGGCGGCCCTGGAACAAGTGACCCAGGCCGCCTTCGGTCAGCGCCGTAAAATGCTGCGGGGATCCCTGAAAAGCCTGGTCGCAACCCCCGAAACGGTGCTGGAGGCAGCCGGTATCACCGCGACACGTCGGGCCGAGGAATTGAGCGTCGCGGAATTTGTCGCCCTGACCAGTGCTGTTGAGGCACAAAAGAAACCGACGGCAGGGAACTCCCTACCGTCGGAATAACAGGCATATCATATTGTAAAGTCAGACAGACCAGATCACGTCTCAGGTGCGTCGTCTGGTGACAAATCCGCCTCTTTCGCCTCTACCGGGTCGGGGCCATCCAACATTGTAGATGACAAGATACCTGCATTGGAGCGAATGGCTGATTCAATTTTCTGGGCGACATCCGGGTTTTCCGTTAAGAACCGCTTGGAATTTTCACGACCCTGACCAATGCGCGTGCCTTCATAGGAAAACCAGGCCCCGGATTTTTCAACAATCCCGGCATTCACGCCCAGATCAATCAATTCACCGGTTTTGGAAATTCCTTCGCCATACATGATATCGAATTCAACCATGCGGAAGGGCGGAGCCACCTTGTTTTTGACGACCTTCACGCGGGTCTGGTTACCAACCACAGTGTCCTTATCCTTGATCTGGCCGATGCGACGAATGTCCAGCCGAACCGAGGCATAGAATTTCAGCGCATTTCCACCAGTCGTGGTTTCCGGGCTGCCGAACATCACACCAATCTTCATGCGGATCTGATTAATGAAGATAACCAGACAATTAGACCGCTTGATGGATCCGGTCAGCTTCCGCAGGGCCTGGCTCATCAGGCGCGCTTGAAGACCGACATGGCTGTCGCCCATCTCCCCTTCCAACTCCGCCCGCGGCACCAGGGCCGCCACGGAGTCGACGACCAGAACATCCACAGCACCAGACCGAACCAACGTATCGGCGATTTCCAGTGCCTGTTCCCCGGCATCAGGCTGAGAAATCAGCAATTCATCAACATTCACCCCCAGCTTGCGGGCATAAACCGGATCCAGTGCATGTTCCGCATCGATGAAGGAACAGGTGCCCCCGGCCTTTTGCGCCTCTGCCACGATATGCAGGGCCAGCGTGGTCTTACCCGAGCTTTCAGGCCCGAAGACTTCAATGACGCGCCCTTTCGGAACGCCCCCGATCCCCAGGGCGATATCAAGACCCAGAGACCCCGTTGAGATCGCTTCGATGTCCAAACTGTCCTGCTGGCCCAGCTTCATGATAGAGCCCTTCCCGAAGGAACGCTCAATCTGGCTCAAGGCTGCTTCCAATGCTTTCTGCTTGTCCATGTCTTCCTTGCCCACGAGGCGCAATGCCGCTTGTGTCATGATTGCGATATCCTTCCTGTCACAGCCACGTTGTTCATGCAACTGGCGATACCGTACATGTTCTGTTCTTTTCCGCAAGTTCTTTTTTTATTCTCATTTTATCTATATGAAATCACAGGAAAAAGAGAAAATCCTGTAGTTGTGTTCCTGGTGTGCCCTGGATGTTCTTAAGAGACTCACATTTGGATTTTTTTGATAAGGGTTGGAATTCGTGGTCCGTCCCAGCGGATTTAGTCGCCCGATTCGAGAGCGCCCCTTACGCTTGCGGTCAACTGCTTCAATGAAAATGGTTTGGACAGGAACCGCACCATCGGTAATTCCGCCACCTCATTGGCCACAGCCTCCCGGGTATAGCCCGACATACAGATCACCGGCAGGTCAGGATTTTCTTTCCGCGCCTCTCGAATAAGGGTCGCGCCATCCACTTTCGGCATGACCATATCCGTCACCAACAGGTCAAAGGACTTATCCTTCAGAATTTCCAGGGCGACCTCCCCGGTACGGGCTTCTGTCACCTCATACCCTTTTGACCGTAACGCCCGCGCACTGAAGAGCCGGACGGCATCTTCATCCTCAACAAGCAGGATTCGTTCCCCACCTGTGTCATCCACGGTCGGCATTTCAGGGTTCTGGGCATGGCCTTCATTCTCTGCAGCAACACGTTCCAGCTCTGTTGCGCGCGGCAAATAAAGACTGAAAGACGTTCCTTTCCCGGCCCCGTCAGAATGGGCAACGATAAAGCCGCCCATTTGGGTGATACTGCCATAAACCATGGCCAGCCCCAAACCGGTCCCCTGCCCGACCTCCTTGGTGGTGAAAAAGGGTTCAAAAATCCGCCCCATAACATCCGGTGTCATTCCAGACCCCGTGTCGGTCACTGTGATCATCACATAATCGCCAGGTGGCATGATCTGATCGCGCATCTGATAGGGACGGTCCGCAGCGAAATTATCGGTCTGAATAATCAGCCTGCCGCCCCGTTCCATAGCATCCCTTGCATTCACGGCAAGATTTATGATGCCCTGCTCCAATTGACCACGATCACCTTTTACAGGCCATAAATCGCGGCCGTGAACAATCATCAGTTCAACTGTTTCGCCCAGAAGCCGCCGCAACAGATTGGACAATTCTGCCAACATATCCGTGACATCCACCACGCGGGTGCGAATTGCCTGTTGCCGCGAGAAAGCCAGCAATTGGCGGGTCAGACCGGCTGCCCGGTTGGCATTCTGTTGAATTTGCATGACATCGGCAAAGGATGGATCTCCGGGTTGGTGACGATGCAATAAGAGATCACAAAACCCGATAATGGCCGTCAGAACATTATTAAAATCATGCGCAATCCCGCCCGCCAATTGACCAACCGCTTCCATCTTTTGCGACTGGGCAAACTGGCTTTCCAACCTTTTGCGCTCTGTTGAATCCAAGACATGGAACAGAACACCCGGCCTGTCCTGATCTGGCAAGGCCGTGCGATTTGCATATAGGGTCACAATGCGCTCTTGGGTGGCGGCCAGGCGCATATCAATCGGTTCTGGCGCTTGTCTGTCGCCGCCAACCCCCTTCAGAACCTGGTCCAGAAGAACGGACAGCCGGGGCTGATCATCCAAATGAAAAAGCTCATGAAACGCCCGCCCCTGAACAGGGCGCCCCCCGATCAATCGCCGAAACGCTGAATTTGCCTGATCCATGCGGCCATCCGCATCAATGACGGTCAGGCCGAATGGGGCACGATCCAACGCCCTGTTCGTCAGCGCCAGCTTGCGTTCCATATCATCAATTCGCTGACGGTTGCGCGTCACCTCACTTAAAATCAGAAGAACCCGAATGCCGGAAAACCCTTCTCCTGAAGGTGCCTCCCCGGGCGTAGTGGCAGATGACAGGGCGGTGCCGCGAATGCTGATCCATCGAATCGGATCACCGTCCAGCCCCTCTTTCGCCGGAATGGCAAAAACAGGTGGTTCCGGCAAAGGTTCCAATTCGTGCAACGCTGATTTGCAGCGTTCAACAACCAAATCCAGCGCATCACTGATATCGCGGGTGCCCCCCAGAATGCGGGCAACCTCTTCAACGCTGCTGTCGGGTCCGACCCGACCATCAAACACGTTTAGCGGATCACAGACAGCCGCCACTGTTGCAATGCCTTCGCCAGAAAGAGTCAAACTGATCGTGCTGGCCCCGACGGCGCTCAACAAGGCAACATGATGGTCTTCCATATCCTGCAATCGCTCAGCGCCCACCTGTTGTACTCGACGCCACTTCACCCGCCCAAGAAGCGCGCCCCACAGGCGATGGATCATGTCGGCATCCTCCGCCCCTTCAGATTGAACACATAGGAAATGACCTGTGCGACCGCCTCAAAATGCTCAGCCGGCACTTCCTGATCCAAATCAACAGTCGCGTGAAGAGCCCGCGCGAGGGGGGGATTCTCAACAATGGCGATGTCATTTTCCTCTGCGATGCTGCGAATGCGCTGGGCGATCAGATCCTGCCCTTTAGCAACCAGTACAGGCGCCTCCATGGTTTCGGGCTTATAGGACAGCGCCACAGCAAAATGCGTCGGGTTGGTGATCACAACGTCCGCCGTTGGTACAGCCTGCATCATCCGCTCTCTGGATCGTTGCATCCGGATTTGTCGCAGGCGCCCCTTTACCTGCGGGTCCCCTTCCGTGTTCTTATATTCTTCCTTCACTTCCTGCTTCGTCATACGCAGCTGTTTAATGTGTTGATATTGCTGAAACACAACGTCCAGAGCCGCGATCACGAACAGGATTGCCAATATCCCGATAAACACACGAATGATCAGAATCTGGATCTCATACAACAGTTCGGCTGCTTCCATGCTGGCCAGTGTGTCCAGTCTGGATATTTCTGGCAGCAACAAGATGGTTCCGACCGCGCCAACCAGGCCGATCTTGATCAACCCCTTAACGAATTCAACCAGTTGCTTGCTGGAAAACTGCTTCTTCAACCCCTTTAAGGGAGAGAGTTTGCTGAGTTCCGGCTCCATTGGTTTTGCAGATACGTTAAAGCCCGTCTGCGCCACACCTGAGATCACAGCCAGAACAACAAACACCCCCAGCGGCACCATCAAGAGCGTGGCTACCTCCACCAGCATTTTTGAAAGGACCTGGCCCAAACCACCATAATCCGCCAGCAACTGGTCCGGGCGTTCCAGGAAAGTGATCAAGATCTGTGTTAAATTATTCATCAAAGACGGGAATACAAAACTAATCATGATGCCTGTACCAAATAACAATATCCAGGTATTCACCTCTTTGCTAACGGCCAGCTGGCCCTTTTCGCGCGCCTCGCGCAGCCGTTTGGAAGTGGGCTCTTCTGTTTTTTGGGAGTCGTCTGATTGTTCCGACATCGCGCCTTAAAGCCCCGTTAGAATGGCAGAAATTGCCCCAGCAGCCCATGAAACTGCTTCATGAACCATATCATCATCGCGCTGAGCGTTGTCATCAAGAGAAACAGCCCCATCATGATTTGCAGTGGCATCGCGATAAAGAACACCTGCATCTGAGGCATCAGTCGCGCCAGAAGCCCCAACAGGACATAAAACAACAACCCGACCACCACAATCGGGGATGCTAGTTGAAAGCCTAACTTGAAGGAATTCGCCACTGTCTGGGTCATCACATCGGCCATATCCCCCACCATCGGATAAACACCGGGTTTAAACAGGACATAGCTTTCAACGACTGCCCGGATCAACAGATGATGTGTGTCCGTGGCAAAAATCAGCAGCAAGCCAACCAGGGACAGAAAGATCGACAGCAAGGCCCCCTGATCCGATGCCAGGGGATTGAAGATCAGGGCACTGGCAAGGCCACTCATGAAACTGTAAATTGACCCTGCAATCGCCAGGGCCATGAACAGAACCCGCGTCACGGCACCAATAAAAATGCCGATCAGAATTTCGATAAAGATCAATCCCAACATATCAGACAGGCGCGCGGGAATGGCCGGTATCAAAGGTTCAACCGTTGGCGCGACCACCAGGGACAGCAGCACGGCCAAGGTCAACCGGGCGCGGGGATTCAGGAAAGACTCGCCAATTGAGGGCAAGGTCAGAAAGGCGCTGCCGATCCGCGCGAATACCATAAAGACGGTAAATACTTCCGCCGTCAGCAATGCTTTCAGCATGGCAGGACCTTAGGGTCAGGACTCATCCAATCGCGACGATCCGGTCCATCAGAAACAGCGTCAAATCCTGAAGATGGCGCAACATGAATGGCAGCAGCACCAGCATAGCCAGAAAAATGATGATGATCTTAGGCACGAAAGTCAGCGTTACTTCCTGAATTTGTGTCAGTGCCTGGAACACAGCGATAACCAGACCTACGGCCAATCCAATCAACATCAAAGGACTGGACACGATAAGGAGTGCGTAAATCGCCTCCCGCGCGATATCGAGGGCTTGTGCTTCGTTCATGGCATCTCTGACGCAAAATTCACCCTGTCACCAAACAGGGTGCCTGCAATCTAACCGATTCTGCCCCAGTACAGGATGATCAGATCGGCATCCGCAAAATTTCCTGATAGGCAGAAATCACCCGGTCACGCACAGTCACAACGGTGCTTAAGGTTGATTCAGCCTCAGCCAGGGCGGTCACGACCTCGGTCACATTGGCCTGCCCAGCCATCGCGCGGGCGGTAACTTCTTCCGCCTTGTAGTTAGACTGCATGGCATCTTCGGCAACGCCCTTGACCATATCCAGAAAGCTGGACCCGGACGCGGGCTGAGCCTGTGGTTGGCTGCCGGTATGGAACATATTCGGACCCGTCGCATTCGCGCGATAGGCCGCAGCGGCACTCATCGGATCTATGGCCATGCTCTCTCTCCTTAACAGCGCACGGGCATCTTAACCCGATTACGCCCCTCTCCTCAATCCCACTCTTGTTTCCCATCATGTCACCGGCCAGGGTCTCTCCTCCCCGCAGATGACACGGCCATCCAGCAAAAGCCTAACGCAGAATGCTGACAGTCTGGGCGAACATTCCCTTTACAGTTTCAACAACGCGCAAATTGGCTTGATAGCTTCGGCTCGCCTCACGCATATCCATGCTCTCTACCAATGTGCTGACATTGGGTAACAGGACATAACCATCCTCATTCGCCGCAGGATGGGCCGGATCGAACTTCAGATCAAAATCTGAATTGTCTTCCCCAATCTGTTTGACCTGAACAACATCTGCGCCCAGTGCCTCGTCCATCTTGTTTTTGAAGGTGATTACCTTGCGGCGATACGGATCCCCCCCTGGGGTCGAAGCGGTCGAATCCGCATTCGCGATATTCTCTGAAATCACCCGCAGGCGCATTCCCTGGGCCCGCATGCCGGATCCCGCGATAAACATTGATGCATTAAAATCATCCATGACTGAACTCCCTTTTTCCTTACCCGGCTTCTCTTACCCTGGCCTCTCTTACACCCGCGCCTCAATCATCCCTGGCCACGGCCAAGGGCGGTGCGATGCAGCGCCAAGTACTTGCGATAGATGTTGGTCGCCATGTTATATTCACCGGCGGTCGCCCCCAGTTTCATCATCTGCTCTTCCAGCACGACACCATTTTCAGAAATGGATGTTTCGTAGGTCGTGCTGGCCGCCCCTTCCTGGAATTTGTCATTCGCATCGGGCAGGCTGACATGTTCGGGATTTGTGACCGTCAGATTGACCTTCATATTCTGCCGGGCCATCTGGTCGGTGAAACTCAGCTTCGCAATGTCGCGGGCCTTGTAATCCGGTGTATCGGCGTTGGCGATGTTCTGGGACAACACCCGCTGACGCTGGCTCAGCCAGGACATTTTTTCGGACATCATGCCGAAAATTGCACTATCACCAATAGACATGGGCTCTCTCCTCTCTCTGGCACTCACCCGGCTGTGATTGGGTCTCTCCTCCACCACACAGCCTTGAATACAGCAGTATAAGCAAACAGCGTGCCAGTTTGACTTTCAACCAAACGATTCGGAACGGCATTCCTATTTATCTAAATAATATCATGCATTACCATAATCAATTACATCAATTAATCAAATATAAATATTCCAAAATAATCTATATTCTAAATTTAAATGTAACGAACAAATTAAATTACACCTATTTAAAGTTATATTAAAACAAATACCTGATTACATTTAATGCGTTGAATTCTGCAGATCAATGATCCAGGAAAAACCATTGATATTAATATGGTTTTCAGCCTAAATACCCATATCAGAACGGAGCAGACACATGGCGCGATCTTCGACACCAACCGACCAGACGGCGCATGATGGTGCCGATAGCCAAAACCAGAAGGGTCAGAAAAAGAATGCGGTTGCGCTGACCTATAAGCCCAATGATGCCGATTCAGCCCCTGTTGTCAGCGCCAGCGGCGAAGGCTATCTAGCTGAAAGAATTATAGAACTGGCCTTAGCGTCCGGCATACCAGTGCAATCGGATTCCGATCTGGTAGAACTGCTTTCAGCAACAGAAGTGGGGGAAGAGATTCCTATTGAGGCCTTCATCGCGGTGGCGGAAATCCTGCGCTACGTTTACGCTTTGAATGGTCAGTCGGCACCGGTGCCGCCGCTTCCATAGCATTGATATGGTATCGCCTGCCCCCTGACATTGGACTGTGAACGGGCCGATCAGCGCCGCCCCACTTGGACTTGGGTCGATAATCGCTGATTGCGCCGCCATCCGTATTGGAGCCTGGTATGCACCCGGCAGATTATCTGCAATTTGCTCTGGCGCTGATATTTGTATTGGGCCTGATTGGGCTGTGTGCCGTCCTGCTGAAGCGTTTCGGGCCAGGGGGCATGATGGTTGCCCGCCCCCGTGCGGGATCTGCAAAACGCCTGCATATTGTTGATTCATTGACGCTGGATCCGCGGCGCAGATTGGTTCTGGTACGCCGTGACGGGATGGAACACCTGCTTTTGTTAGGGGCGCAATCGGACCTGGCGATTGAAACCGGGATTGATGCCGCGCCTGCACAGGGAGAAACAGACTCCCCTGCCCCCAATGGCGTCGTTCGGCGATTTGACGATGTGGTGCGCCGCATCAGCACCCGCAAAACCGAGAACAAAGCCCCGGATCAGGAGACCCCGTCGCAATGATCCCAGCACGGCTTTTTCAGGCCCTGAAGGGGCGGTTAATTCCAGCAGCAGGACTGCTGGCGACAGCGATGTTGCTTTTGGTCGGTTCCGCGGTTGTGCTGCCCGCAGGCCCCAGTCTGGCGCAGTCGATCAACATCGATATCGGCGAAGGCGGCACTGTAACCGGCAGACTGGTGCAACTGGTTGCCTTGCTGACGGTCCTGTCCCTAGCGCCGTCCTTGCTGGTTATGATCACCAGTTTCACCCGGTTGATCATCGCGTTTTCTTTGCTGCGCACTGCCTTTGGCGCGCAACAAACGCCGCCCAATACCGTCCTGATCAGCCTGGCGCTGTTTCTGACCTTTTTCATCATGCAGCCCACCCTGGAACGGTCCTATAACGAAGGCATTCAGCCATTGATAGAGGAGCGCATTTCCGAACAGGAAGCCTTTGATCTGGCGATTGCACCCTTCCGGGATTTTATGCTGCGCCATGTTCGGGATCGGGATTTGATGCTGTTCATGGATATTGGCGGCATGCCTGCGGTTGAGAACCCTGACGATACCCCCCTAAGGGCGCTGATCCCGGCCTTTATGATTTCAGAACTGAAACGGGCCTTCGAAATCGGGTTTCTGCTGTTCGTTCCGTTCGTTGTGATCGACATGGTTATCGCGTCGATCCTGATGTCCATGGGGATGATGATGCTGCCCCCGGTGATGATATCCCTGCCCTTCAAGCTGATCTTTTTTGTGCTTGTCGATGGGTGGTATCTGGTCGTGGGCAGTTTGGTTCAAAGCTTCAACCCGGTTTAATGAACCACCCGAAGAACACCAAATAAACATTTGATAAAAATGCTTAAGAGGACGATGCCGTTACTTCCGCTGTTGGGGCTGGCGGGGGCGCGAACAGCTTATCCCGATAGGCCTTGATGAAGGCATCGAACCTGTCGGCGCCGATCAGTTGATCCACTGTCGCCAGGACATCGCCGCCGGTCGGGGCGCGGGTCTGATTGGTCATGTAATCGAACACACCGGCTAAAGAACTGTTGGCCATAGCCGGGGCCCACAGGTCGATCAGATCCCGCAAGCCATCGGTATCGTTATTCTTATACAACGCAACCGCCCAGTTGATGACATAGCGCGCCGTCTCCCCTTCTACGCCAACAGCAGGATCACTGGGGGGATTGCCAGCCAGCCGTTGCAGAACCTTCGCTGATTCCTGCCAATTACTGGTCGTGCGATACAGATCACGACGCAGCAGGTCCGCTTCGACGCTGACATCCCCTGCCAGTTCCTTGATCGCATCCTCATAGTCGCCCTGCTGGATTTTGGCCCGCGCCAACAGGCGATCCCGATCCGCCTCCAGATCATTGCTGAGTTCAAACAGTGTAAGACCACGGCGGCCCTGGGCGATCGCCTCTTCCGCTTCTTCGGGTTTGCCGTCCATCAACAAAATCAGGGCCAGCTTGTTGCTCAACCGAACCCGCTCTTCGCCGGGGGGCAAGCGATCCTCATCGCTCAACAATTCGCGCAGTTTTTCGGCCGCCTCCGTCAACAGATCGATGGAGGCCAACCGGTCGGCGATATTCTCGATGATCTGATCGCCGTCCTCTCCCGACGGGGTCAATTCCTTGAACTCGTCATACAGGGCCAGGGCCTTAAGCGGCGGCAGGCTGTCGGCATCCCCATCCAGATACAATTTGCGGAAAATATCTGTCATTTCGCCGGCCAGATCTTCCGCCACCGGATCACCCGGGAAATATTTGACGGCCGTGCGGAAAACTCCCAACCCTTTGAAATAGTCGGGTTGCTTCAGGTACAATTCCCCAAGCCGCTTCAACAGATACAACTCGCTGCGGTCGCCACGCCACGCATAGCGCAGGCGTTCCATTCTCTCCAGGGCCTCTGCATCACTCATAAATCCCTGCCGTTGGCCCAGCGTGATCAGCGCAAGCTCCGCCCGATAGGCATATTTCCGGTCCCCAGACGCCATGACATCCTTAAACAACTGTGCGCCTTCATCAAATTCGGTTCGCGAGACAGCCAGCCTTGCCCGTTGATAGTCCAGCGCCGCCTGTTGCCCGCGCGTCAGTTCCTCACGCGCGCCCTGCAGGGAATTGATCCAGGCTTCCGCCCCCTGGATATCCCGGTTGGCAAAGGCGGTATCAATCCGCATCAGGCCAAGGCGGGCCTTCAGCGGGTAGGGATAGCGGCTCAACAGGCTATCGCCGGGGCTAAATGCCTCTGCGGCGGCCAGATAGTCCCCCTCTTCCGCAAGGGCGGCCCCGCGCCAGATCGCGGCTTCTGCAAATCCATCAAGACGAGGATCATTCAACAATGTCTTCGCCTCTTCCGTTCGACCAACCAGAACGGTTGAAGCCCCTTGCAATGCCAGGTTCTCCGGGCGCTTCATCAATTGGGGATCATTTTCCTCCACAACCCGCAAAACCCCCAAGGCTTCAAACCCCCGATTATGGGCCATCAGGAATCCCGCATAATTCAAACGCGCCGCATCCAGTTTTTCATCCGGAACTTCCGCCATGGACCGGAAAAGGGCATTGGAAAGGTCTTCGAAATCCTGTTGCGGGCCCCGCATCAAACCATTCAGGTCAAACAGTCTGCGCGCGCTTAGAATTTGCCCTGTGGACACGGGTGCTTCAGGCGACACGCCGGAAATCGCCAGACCATCCGGGGCGCTGATTTGAAATCCATCAAAATTTCGATCCAGCAGTACCGTGTCAGAAAGCCGAACCAGCGCCACACCCTGGGCGGTCGGCAACAGCTCAAATTCGGGATACTGACGCAGCCCATCGATTCCCATCCCGGATTCCAGGAATGTCGCGACGCGCATGACATCGCCCATATCGGGATCTGGTACATTAAAGGACCGCCCAGGCGTATCGGTGGGGAAGGTCAGAAATGGACCGATTTCCGCCGTAACATCCGCAAGGATCGGAACCTGAGACAAAGGGCGCTGCGGGGCGCGCCGGAATTCAACGACCCAGTTGAACCCTTCCCGTCGGGCGCTGGCGTTTACGCTGCGATCAGACACCTGCATGCGCAGAACCGACGCGCCACCGATTGGCAGTTGATCAATGCGCTCAATGACCGGCGCGCCCTCTACCCGCAAGGGGGATAGATCCAGATTGGTCGCAGCGTCAAAGATCACCCAGATATTATCAGAACGGCGAAAGACTGCGGCCCCCACATCACCAGACCATTGAAACGAAAAATTGAATAATGGCGGGCCGGACGGCGCTTCTACGGAGGGCGTTGCCGCCTCATCCTGCTGTGCCGGGGCATTGGGCATTGCCGCCATTTCCGCAGCCGATGGCTCAGATGCGACAGCCTGAGGCGCCTCTGGCGCAGGCACAGGCTCTCTCACGGGTGCTGGTTCGGTGGGGGCAGGTTCGGTGGGCGCAGATTGAACCGGCGGTTCCTGCGGGGGCTGTGAGACCTGTGGCGCTTGTTCGCTCACCAATTGATCATTCGCTAGGGCGGCGGCTGGTTGGTTGCGCGCTTCAGCAGAGGCCAGAACATCCAGAACGACCTTTTGGTCCAGCGGGAAATGGCGCAACTCCGCCCCCTCTGGCACGGCAAGCGTGATTGCAGTTCCCTGCCCGCTGGGCTGAACCGATGCTACACGAATACCCGGCGGCAGGGTCTGGGCCAGGGCTGCGACATCAACAGTGGCTGCACGCCCGAAATCAACAGTTACCGCACGGCCGTTCTGGTTTACTGAATAAGGTACCGATTGCGGCCAATCAAACACGATGCGGGTATAGCCAGGATGATCGCCAATGCGCACGGGCAAGTCTGTCGCCCCGACCTGGGCTGTCTGCGTGACTGGCTGTGCGGCTGAATCTGCTGTCGGTTGTTGGGCGGGCTGTGCGGGCAGATTTTGCGCTTGCGGTGCGGTTTCACTGCGGCGCAGATCCACCACGACGGAGTTTTCGTTCGTAAAATCAGTCACCGACATGGGGCTGGTTAATTCGAACGATACCGCATTCACAGCCGTTCCCGCTGTGCCCGGACCATTGGCTTGGGCGATGTAATCTCCCAGACGCTCCCGAACAGTGCTCAGATCAACCTGAAATGCGCGGTCAAACTGAACCGTCAGGACCTGATCGGTGATACTGGTCTGATAGCCGATTGGCGCAGGCCAGTCGAAAACCAAACGGGCAAAATCCGAATGTTGCCAGGCGCGAACGGTAACGGCTTCCTGTGCGCGCGCAAGTGTCCCACCCATGGTGATGGCCAGGATCAAAAGTATTGTGCGGCAAATCAGACGCCCTGTAGTAACGCAGTTCACTGTCCCCGAGCCTCCGGCACAATGACGATATCGACGCGCCTGGACAAAGCGTAGCGCTGTTGTTCCGGGATATCCCGATCAATAAAGCGATAGTTTGAATCACCCAACCCCAGAACCGTGAACTCCCCGGGATATCCAGCCTTGTTCAAGGTCTGGGCCACGGCCAGCGCGCGCGCCAACGATAGGGACCAGTTATCCGGATAAACCGAACCGGATGGGGGTGGGGTGGGGTCTGTGTTGCCCTTGATATCCAGACGATTGCCGAACTGACCAAAAACCACTCCCAATCGCCGCAAAGCGGGCAAGGCCTGGGGATCAATCTGCGCACCGGTTCCGGTGAAAAATCTATCGGTCGGCAGAGACAACACCAATTGATCCTCTAATCCTGTCATTCGAATTGTCTTCAACAGCGGGTCTTCCGCCAATTTCGTCTCAAGTATCCTTTGCAAATAACCGGTTGGAAAGGCTGACACCAGATCAATTCGTGTGATGGTCCGTTCGCCGACCGGTCGCGGCTGCCCTTCTGCCGTGGGATCTACCCGCGTTGCCAGTACGGAAATGACAGTATCCCACTTTTCCGACTGCAATTCCGACATGGAATACAACATCACAAAAAATGCCAGCATCAAGGCCGTTACATCCCCGAATGTGACCAACCAGGCGGGAGATTTTTCGACAACATCTTCTGGAATGGCATCCTGTTCCAACAGCGATGTATGGATATGCCCCATAACCTCCGGTTCCCGATCCAACCGCTCATCAGGGTTCGGGTTGGCAAAGGCAGATGGTTCCATCACCTCGTCGCTCATTACAGACCCCCAGCCTGTGTTTCTGGCTGATCTTCTGGCTGATCTGGCGTTGTCGCGGGGGTAGATGTCTCATCCTGAACCGGTGCGAATGTCATACGGGCCTCCCCCGCATCGCGAATAAAAAAGCGGAACCGAATGCGCGACACATTGCCCGGACGAATCCCGATTTCGAAATTATCCGGGGGCGCCCCGCCCGCCACCAGCGCCTTTGCCAGGGCTGCAACACGATCGAAAGCCAGTTCAGTTCCATCTTTTTCATCATCAACCGGTGCAATCATCGCCTCTGGATTTGCAAGATCGACAACCCCCTGCACGTCAGGCGGGGGTGCCGGGATATCAGGTACCGTTGGCACCTGTGCCAGATCATTTACGAACAGGATCGCCTGCATAATCACGACCTGCCCGGGCAACCGCGCCGATAACACATTAGCGGTCGCCGATAACAGATCCCGCCGATCCCCCCGCAATTCCGGTTGTGCACCGACAAATAGCTGGATCACCGGCAGTTCCACCATGATATGGCGACCCTGGGTCACCGTCTCAAACTTCACAAACGGCACATCCGACAACCACAGGCGTTCAACTTCATCCAGCACTTTTTCCGGTTCCAGCACCCCGCCCAAGGTCGAAACCAAAATTTCTGAGGACCTGTCCGGATCAATTGTGGTTTGAAACGTCGCGGAAACAGAGCTCAACACATCGCGTGATTTCGTTTCCCGTAAGGTTGAAATAGAATTAAGCAAAATAAAGAATGCCAATAACATCAGAAATAGGCTTAAAAACAGGATGGGTCCCGTTTCCTTGCGGATTGGGAGTACATCCGTTTCATCCTTCAACTGGTCTTCTTCATATATCATCCCCCCAATATGCCGGAGTCGCAGGATAAATCGCAAGAAATCGCCGTAATTCTATAAAATTTATAACAGAATGGCTGAACTGTTTCCCTAACTCTACAACTTCGCAATCCGTGGGATCATTGCACCTGACCAATCAGCATCAGGTCCGTATCTTCCGGCCGCGTCCCTGCCGCGGTCAGCATCGCGTGAACCTGGCCCCGATGATGGGTCTGATGATTGAACATATGGGTCACCAGCAAAGCCTTGGATTCTGTCATATCCCGTTTCACGGCCCCTGAATACCAAGATAAATCCCCCGTCAACCAGGCTGGGTCCAAACCATCCGACCATTCCTGAATCATTTGATCCATGGCTGTGCGGGCCTGTTTCAAAGCCTGCCAGTCTTCAATCATATGGTGGGAGTCAGCATTGCTCATCAACGGCTTGGGGGAGCCAGAAAATCGATGCATCCAAATCTGGTCGGCCCACAGAATATGACACAGCGTGCCATGAATGGAGCCGAAAAATGCACCGCGATCCAGACGCCGGGCATCATCATCCAACTGGTCTGCAGCACTATACAGATTTTCATTCTGCCATCGATTATATCGGGCCATGGTCTTAAGATATTGCGTATCTATCATCGTTCATGTCCAATTCAAAAATCCCCTAAAATAGCCACCAGTTTCGATTTCAGCATTGCGGCATTGAAGGGCTTTACAATATACCCGCTGGCACCGGCCTGTCTGGCGGCAATGACGTTTTCTGTCTTGTTTTCCGGGGTCATCATCAAAAAAGGCGTTGCGCGCCATGCTTCGTCAGCGCGCATGGCTAGCAATAAATCAAGGCCATTCATGGGTTTCATGGTCCAATCTGAAATGACCAGACCATAGTCTTTCCGTTCCAGTTTCGCCAAAGCATCCCGCCCATCCGTGGCGTCATCGATGCTGAAAAACTGAAGATCCCGCAGCATATGGCGCAGGATCCGAACCATCGTTGGTCGATCATCCACAATAAGGATATTCATATCGAAACTGACCGCCATATCACCGCGCCATCAATTCAAATCGCAAAACCAATTGGGGCCTGGAAATGCAAATCAGGATGCAGCCGAAATCAGTCCCTTGAAAGGGAATCTTTTAAAGAGGGCTAATTGTTGAAGGTTGGTAACTCTTCGCGGGCGTTGATTTCCTGAGTAACGATCACAGCCTTGCTAGGATCCATCGCCTCAAGAATTGGGGCCAGCTTTCTGTCATTCATTCCCCGAATAACACTGAGGATCGTATCCAGTTCCATCGTATCGAAGATTTCTGCGGCATTTTTGGGCTTCATATTGGAATAGACCCGTTGCAGGCGTGCGCTTTCCTCATCTTCCAGACCTTCATATTTTGCGACCAGTTGCTTTATTTCGTCGCGAATGCCTTCAAGATTCTTTTGAGTTTCTGCCAAGCGCGCCTCAACCACGCCCAACATCGCGCTGCGTTGTTCCAATTCCCGTTCGCGTGTGTCNAACTCCATGCGCCGCTGTGCCAGGCTGTTGGCCAGTCGCGCCTCTGTCGGATGCATGCCGTCTTCCGTCCCATCAATGATCGGGACATCGCTTTTATCCAGTTCCAGCGGCGTCATTTCGTTGCCATTATCGCCTGGGACGGGCGGAATAGCACTGGCATCCTGGGCAACCGCCACACCGATGACCGGGGCCTTTCTGGATGGTTCCTGATCCGTCAAAAGATCAACGATGGACCCGGCCCGAAAAGACAAGCCGAGCGCCGCCAAGACGATGACCACTGGGATCAATCTTAACCGCATTGCCACTTCCTCACCGCATATCCTGTAATGCTTTTAACAATTCAGACTTCGACTTTGCCCGCGCCTTCTTGCTATCTGATTTTTCACCAGCAGCAACACGGTCTTCTGGCGCAGCAACCAGGGATCGACCCGATGCCTCTGCACCGGTTTGGTCCGTATCGGAATGCGCGCCGCGAATGGCCCGAGACATGCCTTTTTTCAGACTATCCTTCAAGCTGGCTTCACCAGCCGCCCGCGACGACGGTTTCGCACCCAGCTTCTGGTCCGGCGCCGCGCGCAAATCGCTGCGCGCCTCAGCCGATGCAGGGTCAGCAGATCCTTTGCGGCTGGCGCGAACGCCAATTTCCAGGGCATCGGCAACTTTCTCCCCGCGCTTGATCAGGAATTCCAGATCATCGCACAGCGCACTGGCTTTATGTGCCGACTGCCTGGCATCATTCAGCGTCGCCCCGACATCTGATTTCAATTCCGACAAGGCTGTTTCCGCCCGCGAGGTTGCCTGCGTGAATTCAGTGATTAGGGATTGCAGCTCTTCACGTCCTGAGCGGATAATTGCCATTTGACGATTCAGACGCACACCGTAATAGATCGCAACGCCCAAACATATCATGAGCGCCACATCAAAACCGATGCTGATCACCGTTCCGATCATCGACCTGTCATATACCCTTCATCGTCACAACGTAAACCGATTGCCAGAAAATACACGTGTTTTGCCAAACGCACTAGCATTGTAACGATATCTAATATCAGGATTCGCCTGAAAAAAGGGGCTAGTCCACTTTCGCCCGCTTGTCGATGCGCACCGCGATGTTTCCGCCCTTGCGCCCCATCGTGCCCGTAAACATTGCCATATTGCCGCATCGAATTTCGACCGGAGAATCCGGCGTCGCGTGAAATGGCAGGAACATGCCCACTTCCCAGTCCAGCACATCACCCAGGCTCATGGTAACTTCATCCAGGACCGCTTCAATGGGAACTTCTGTGAACCAAAGTTCTGTCGCCAGGTGATTTTCCCAGATCGAATCCCGACCGAATTTCTCCCCCATGAACATCTGCAACAACAGTTCACGGACGGGTTCCAGCGTCGCGTAGGGCAGCATCAATTCCAGCCGCCCGCCGCGATCTTCCATATCTATGCGCAGACGTGCCAGGATCGCCGCATTGGCTGGTCGCGCGATTGTGGCAAACCGCGGATTGGTTTCCAGACGATCAAATCGCATCGTCACGGAAGACAGCGGGTCAAACGCGGCGGACAGATCCGCCAGAACCACGTTGATCATGCGTTCGACCAGATTGCGTTCAATCGTGGTATAGGGTCGCCCTTCAATCCGCATCGCCGCAGTCCCCCGGCGACCGCCCAGCAACACATCGACGATTGAATAAATCAAAGAGCTATCGATGGTGATCAGGCCATAGTTGTCCCATTCTTCCGCCTTGAAAACGGTCAGCATGGCTGGCAACGGGATAGAGTTCAGGTAATCCCCGAAGCGAATGGAGGTAATATTGTCCAGGCTGACTTCAACGTTGTCAGAGGTGAAGTTACGCAGGCTGGTCGACATCATCCGGACCAATCGGTCATAGACGATTTCCAGCATCGGCAGGCGTTCATAGGACACCATGCCGGAATCGATAATGGCCTCGATCCCAGATTTACTGGAATCTTCATCGCCGCCTTCCTGGAAACCAAGCAGGCTGTCAATCTCGTCCTGGTTCAGAACCCGCGCAGCGCCTCCGGCAGCAGCATCCCCGCTATCGGCCATGGCAGCCCATTCAGCAGCAAGGTCGTCCGCGCCGTCGGAATCACCGCCGCCAACGTCTTCGTCCGCCATCGCGTCAAACTCATTGGCCATATCGTCTTGATCGTCAGCCATACGTCCCGTGCCTCAGTTACGTTTCGGTACCATCCGTCATTCGAAACGGCGAAGCAATTCTGGGGCCAAGTCAAAAGAACCCCTTAAGTCTCAGCCTATTGCACCAACATTTTCACCAGCAGGAGATCCTTCACAGGGGTCGGTGCCACCACCTGACTGACACGCCTGTACAATTCTTCGCGTATCAGATAGGCCCCTGCACTGCCGTTCAACTCCTCCGTTCGCAATTCACGCAAGAAGGCGTTGAACTCACTAATGATCTTCGGTTTCATCTGCTCAACGCGCGCCACATCGGTTTGCGCCTCAAGCTCTAATTCAACTTGCAGCACCAGGAAATTCTTCCGCGTGCCGGTGCCACTTAACGATACCGTCAATTCATCCATCGGATAAAACACGCCGGGGGGATCAATGACGGCTTCACCATGGTCATCTGTAGCCGCAGCGTGCTCTTCCGTTGCGTGCTCCTCAGTCGCATGCTGCTCTCCACCGCCCAGCAAGGGGTCCAGCAGACCCAGTGCAAACACAGCGCCAGCCGCCCCGCCCAACAAGAGTATCGGCAGAACAACAAACAGAATGAGCTTTTTGCCGCTCACCTTCTTTTTAACCGGTGCTTCATTATCGTCTTCGTCGCTCATCTCTTGCCGCCTGTTATGGACCCTGGCCAACACCCAGCATCGCGGTGCATGCAGTACTGCAAGGACCCTAACATAAAGTCACCGAAACAAAAAAACTTCGGATTGCTTTTTATAGGCCGTTATTCGCCCACACAGATCAATGGAAAACATACATGACCGGGTCAAAGTGATCCGGCAATCCGTTCCGCATACCCCGCCCTAACCAGCACTTTTTGGTGAATAAGGGCGAGCATATTTTGCCGATACCCATTATAACTTATTGAATTTAAACAAATATAAAAACTGGCACGCGACTTGCTATTACAGGTCCAGAGAGAGCAGTGGGCGGTTGGTTGAGAGCTTCCGCCCAAATGAGAGAAAAGAGGCGTCCAGAAATGGAAAACACAAGCTATATAGCCATGTCGCGTCAGGCAGCCCTTCGGCGGTCGATGGACATTGTCGCCAACAACATCGCCAACGCCAATACTCCGGCCTTTAAGGCTGAGCGGATGGTGTTTCAGGAATATCTGGCAAAACCAACAAAGGATGAGAAACTGTCTTTTGTTGAGGATGTTGGCACAGCAAGAGACCTTTCCAGCGGGCCTTTGACCACGACTGGAAATGATTTCGACATCGCTTTATCTGACGAGGGATATTTCGTTGTCGATAGCCCCTTGGGAGAACGTTATACCCGCCACGGACGCTTCCAATTGGATGCGAACGGCCAATTGGTGACTGGATCAGGTTATCCGGTTCAAGGCCAGGCGGGCCCCATCAATATTCCAGAAGACGGCGGGCGGATCAGCATCGCAGGCGATGGCACGGTTTCCAATGACGACGGGATTTTAGGCAAGCTGCAGGTCGTGACCTTCGAGGACGAACAGAAGCTTCGCAAGGCAGCCAATGGCTTATTCATCGCCGACCCTGACATGAACCCGCAACAGGTTGCTCAGCCAAGCATGATGCAGGGCATGATCGAAGAATCCAATGTGCAGGCGGTTCTGGAACTGACGCGCATGATGGATATCAATCGCGCCCATGAAAGTGTCGCGAAACTGATTCAACGCGAAGACGACCGGATCAAAGACATGATCGATAAGCTGGGCCGTGCGCCACAGGGCTAATCGCGCTGTGACGAGATACTGACAGCTTTATCCGACTGAGGTTTTAAAGGAGACGACAGATGCGATCACTTAGTATTGGCGCGACAGGGATGTTAGCCCAGCAATTGAATGTGGAAGTCATCTCCCACAACATTGCCAACATGAACACCACGTCCTATCAGCGCCGGCGGGCTGAGTTTCAGGATCTGCTGTATCAGAACCTGCGCCGGGTCGGGTCGGACAGTTCCGACGCCAGCACCACGGTGCCAGTCGGTGTCCAGGTCGGGCTGGGGGTAAAAACCGCCGCCGTCTATCGCATCACCGAACAGGGAAACCTGACCCTGACGGAAAATCCGTTGGATGTCGCAATCAATGGCGAGGGCTATTTCCGCATTACGCTGCCCAGCGGCGATACGGCCTATTCCCGCGCCGGGTCCTTTCAATTGGATGGCGATGGCGATGTTGTGACCGTCGATGGTTTTACCGTGCAGCCTGGACTGACCGTTCCACCGAATGCCGTGGATATATCGGTCAATGCCTCAGGGGAAGTTCTGGTATCCCTAGATGGTGTCACCGCCCCGTCAAACATTGGGCAATTGGAACTGGCGCGTTTCCCGAATGACGCCGGCCTGTTGGCCATCGGGGACAACCTGTTTCTGGAAACACCGGCATCGGGTGGCGCAACAGTGGCTGCCCCTGGAACGGCCGGATTTGGCACGATCCAACAGGGCTTCCTGGAAACGTCGAACGTAAACGTTGTGGAAGAAATCACCAATCTGATTACGGCCCAACGCGCCTATGAGATGAATTCGAAGGTAATCGAAACATCTGACCAGATGATGTCGACCCTGACGAACCTTCGCTAATAGTGACTCATAGTCACCCACAGACGCTGACGACAGTAAGGAGAGTGATCATGAAACCGATATCAAACCATTGCCTGAGCGTGATTTACGCCCTGGTCCTGGCCGGGTTCGTGATCGCCCTGACTTTCCCGGCCCTTACTTTCCCGGCCCTGGCTGAAACCGCAAGCAAGGCAGAGTCCGAGGAAGTAAAGGTTCCTGTGGTACTGAATCCTATCGTTCAAGTGGATGCAGAATTCATCCATGTCGGGGATTTATTCGAACCGGCCGGGCAATACGCGGACCGCACGGTCATCCGTGCGCCAGAACCAGGACAGGAACTGGTCCTGCCGGCCGTATGGTTATGGAAAGCGGCAAAAACCTTTGGCATTGATTGGCGCCCAACCAGCACCGCGGAAACAGTGACCGTCACGCGGCCCAGCTCAGTGATTACAACAAGCCAGATCGAAGGACTGCTGCTGGATTCCTTCTTCAAACGCACCGGCGAGGATGACCTGGTTGAGGTTGAAGAAGATGGCGGTCCGTACCGGATCCATCTGCCGCGCTCTGTCGCGCCAACGGCCCGGGTCGAACGGTTTGACTATGACGCCCATTCCGGTCGCTTCACGGCAACCCTGCTGGCCCCTGCAGAAGGCCGCACCTTGCAGAAAATGAATATCTCAGGACGGTTCCACCGAATGGTTGAACTGCCCGTTCCAACGCGGCGCCTGGGCAAAGACCATATTATCGAAGCCGGTGATCTGACCATCGTGCGCATGCGGGAAGAAGGTTTGGGAACCAACCTGATCATCGATGAAAACAAGTTGATCGGGCAATCCGTTGGACGGTCGCTGACATCGGGGAAACCCATTCGCGCTGGTGACGTTGGCGCCCCGATCCTTGTCGAAAAGGGCCGGATTATAACAGTTAGCCTGCAAACCGACCGCATGGTGCTCAGCGTTCAGGGTCGGGCGATGGAAAATGGTGCCCTGGATGATGTCATCCGGGTGCAGAACACACAAAGCAACACGGTAATTGACGCAGTGGTGATTGGTTCCGGGCGCGTGGAAGTTCAGCTTCAGCAACCCCTGGCGATGCGCACGGAATAATCTGCCCGACACGCCGTTAACCTGAATGCAATCGAGATGAGGAGAGTAACCATGAAACATCATCCCTCCCGCCCTTCGGCGCGTTTCAAGACGCTGGCTTGCCTGACATTGGCAAGCGCCCTGCTGGTCGGTTGCAATTCGATGGAACGTCTGGCCGCTGTGGGTGAAGAGCCTTCGATGAACCCGGTGGCGAACCCGACCTATGACCCGAATTACACGCAGGTCACCATGCCAATGCCAAAGCCAGTAACGGCATCATACATGCCAAACTCACTGTGGCGCCCCGGCAGCCGGGCCTTCTTTAAGGATCTTCGGGCCTCTGACATTGGCGATATTGTCACCGTCGTGATCGATATCGACGAAAACGCACAGTTGGATAATTCCACAACCCGGACCCGAAACAATTCGGAAAATGTCGATGTCGACAGCTTACTGGGCTATGAAAATGCCTTGAATTCTGTCCTGCCCGAAGCGGTAAATCCCGCAGCCCTGTTGGCATTCGACGGCCAGACCAGCAATGCAGGTGGTGGCGCGATCGATCGCCAGGAAGCCATTTCGGTCAGCGTTGCGGCCGTCGTGACCCAGGTTCTGCCCAATGGCAATCTGGTCATACATGGACGCCAGGAAACACGGGTGAACTTTGAATTGCGGGAACTTCAGATCGCTGGGGTCATCCGCCCCCAGGATATTTCGACCGCAAACACAGTAAGCTACGAAAAGATTGCTGAAGCCAGGCTTGCCTATGGCGGGCGCGGCCAGGTCAGCGATTTCCAACAACCCCGCTGGGGCACCCAGATCATGGACGTGATCATGCCCTTCTAATCAACGGTCCCGTTTTGGGACCCACAGTTTCGGTGTCGCCCGCGTACTCTCTCTCTCCTCTCTCTCTCGCGGCGATTCCGAATGGGGCCTGACCAACATGGTCGGGCCCCCTTATCTTCTAAACCCGATTACAGCCCTGATCCCAAACAGGTTGATAACAAAAAAGGCCCGCCGGATTCAGATCCAGGCGGGCCTTTAGCATTCTTAACGGCGTCATGCTGACATCCGGGGTCCGAACTTAATCTTCCCGATGCAGCCGTTCCATCCGTTCGTGATGTTCCTGTGCTTCCAGGCTCAGAACCGCAATTGGTCGGGCCTCTAACCGGCGCAGCGAAATGGGCTCACCGGTTTCTTCGCAATAGCCATAACTATCATCTTCAATACGCTCCAGCGCCGAATCGATCTTGGCGATCAATTTACGCTCCCGGTCCCGGGTGCGCAGTTCAATCGCACGATCCGTTTCCATCGAGGCGCGGTCCGTCAAGTCCGGCTGTGCCAAGCTTTCCGACTGCATGCTTTCAAGCGTTTCTGAAGATTCTCTCAGCAGATCTGCACGCCAATTCAACAGCTTCTGGCGGAAATACTCTTTCTGAAGAGGGTTCATGAACTCTTCAGACTCACTGGGCCGATAATCCGGCGGCAGCAAGGGCGACGACACAGTCGCTTTCGGGTTTACACTGGTATTGCTCGTAGCCTCACTGCCCGACATGCCAATCTCCCGGTCAAATGCGTCCTATACTTCAAGACCGGCGGCTTATATGGCCCTAGGCAGGTCATTACAACACATTTTTTTAGGATTATTCGTCGCATCCCGCAGGCGCACACAAGACCTGCCTAAATGCGCAACAGGATCAATCGTCCTGTCCGTGCTTTGCCAGTTCAACGGCAACGCGCAGTTCAATATCATCGACCAATGATTTAACCTTTGGATCCAAAGCACCGCTGGCGCGCTGGCTCAACGCCGCCTGCAATTGTACCAGGCGCTGCCGTGACAAACCACCGGACAAGAGACCAATTCGTATCTCATCCAATTGATCCAACAGGTCTTCTCCGCGATCCAGTGCCGCCTTGTTGCGTCGTTTGGCATCCGGTTCCGTCGCATCGACGCTGTCTACCCCTTGCAGGGCCAGCAAAGCATCAATTGAGCTGACACCAGAACCACCCGCCAAACCACCGGCGCTGATCTCGACCGTATCATCCGCCCCGCCGTCGGCCTGTCGCAAGGCACTGGAAAATCCCACCCCTTTCGCCCCGCCGGTCTTGGCGGTCTTCTTGGACTGGCTGAGCTTTCCAGATGATCCGGGTCCGTCGACTTTCATCGTTACAGTGTATCCATTTTGCGCCGCAGGGGAAATCCCTGTGTTAGTAACTGCGCGCCGATTCCCACCCGGAATCAAGCGCAATGGCACCCGGCAAGTCTTGCCTAAACCGGGAACTCAGCACCAAGGCTACTCGCGTAAATCAATGAATTCAATAGCTTGTGTCTTTTTCCAATCTGGCACGGGTTTCGCATAACTCTCACCGAGACGGGTGTGTTTACCCAGCCCGAAATGAGAGATGAGAAACATGACCAGAGATTTCACAAAACGATCTGCAGGCTATGGCGATCTCAGAACGCGCCCGATGGCCCGAGTTGCACGCTTTTTCCTGGCGATACTGGCCCTCATTCTGGGATGGGCCCTGGTGCCGGCGGAAGCCGCCGCGCAATCACGGATCAAGGACATCGTCGACATTGAAGGCGTTCGCGACAACATGTTGGTGGGCTATGGTCTTGTCGTTGGCCTGAACGGGACGGGAGACAGTCTGGACACCGCCGTTTTTACCCGGGAAAGCCTGGTCGGGATGTTGCAGCGCATGGGCGTCAATGCCAGTGACTCCGATCTTGATACCGATAACATTGCCGCCGTCATGGTGACGGCTACATTGCCGCCATTTTCCCGTCAGGGGTCCCGCGTGGATGTGACAGTATCCTCTATGGGGGACGCAGACAGCCTGCTGGGCGGCACATTACTTGTCACCCCGATGCTGGGTGCAGATGGCGAAATTTATGCCGTATCCCAGGGAACGGTCGCTGTCGGCGGCTTTTCCGCGCAAGGCGCTGCTGAAACGGTCGTGAAAGGCGTTCCAACCTCTGGACGGATTTCCAATGGGGCCATTATTGAACGCGAAATCCCGTTTGAGTTGGCCCAGTTGAACCAGGTTAAATTGAATCTGCGCAATCCTGATTTCACCACGGCACGCCGCATTGCCCGCGCGATTGATGCCTTTGTCGGGGAACCCACGGCGAAGGCAACAGATTTGAGCACGGTTCAATTGAACATTCCGCCCAGCTATAATGGTGAACTGGTTGAATTGCTGACCGATATCGAACAATTGCGCGTTGAGCCGGATCAGATCGCCCGCGTGGTCATCGACGAACAGTCAGGCGTCATCGTAATGGGTGAAAATGTCGGGATTAGCACCGTCGCTGTGGCTCAGGGCAATCTGACCGTACGCATCACCGAAACCCCGCAGGTCTCGCAACCCACACCATTTTCTAACACGGGTACGACGGAAGTTGTTCCCCGCACAGAAGTCACCGTGGATGAGCAGGAAGACCGTCGCCTGGGCCTTGTGCCTGGCACCGTCGAATTACAAGAGCTTGTGAACGGCCTGAACTCCCTGGGGGTTGGCCCACGCGACATGATTACGATCCTGCAGGCGATCAAGGCATCTGGTGCCCTGCAAGCAGAAATCGAGGTGATGTAATGATCGATACAAGCAGCCAAATGCTTCTGGACAGTGCGCGCAATCAAGCGTTTGCGGCCAAGCCTAAAATGCCAATGGACGGCACACCAGACGCGATAAAGAAGTCAGCCATCGAATTTGAAGCCGTCTTCGCCCAGCAAATGCTGGAGCCAATGTTCGCTGAAATATCGAATGACAGCATGTTCGGTGGCGGTCACGCCGAAGGGATCTACCAATCCATGATGGTCCAGGAATTCGGTAAAATCATTGCGCAACAAGGGTCACTGGGGATCGCCGATACGGTCGCGAAAGAAATGCTGAAAATCCAGGAGGCCCAATCCAAGTCAGCCGCCAACACCACAGGGGAGATATCCCGATGAACGCCACTATCCGCGCCCATAATCTGATCGAACTGATGGAAGATCTGGTTGTTGTTCTGGAAAAAGAAAACGCGCTTTTAGAGACACCCCAGGCCGCAGAACTCAGCCCGGTTGTCGAAGAAAAGCAGGCTTTATTCAAACATTACAACGACCATGTCGAAGCCATCTCACAAGATCCAGGATTTGCTGTGGCCTTAAGCGATGACTTGCGCACGCAATTGCAGACGCTGGCTGAAACCTTCGAAGCCCTGATGACCATCAACCGGCGAAAGCTGGAAATCTTGACAAAGTCCAGCCAACACGTCGTCAACCGGATCATTGAGGCGGCAAAGCAGGCTGCGGGCGATATACCCGGTTATGGTCGCCAGGGCGCGATATCCAATGGACGCGCAGCCGCCCCGATCGCCATGAACCGAGAAATCTAACTGCAAGGTTTTTACACGCAACGATGCACAACACCCCGTGACACGAAAACCCAGGACGTAGAAACGATCCTCTTCAACCCCACGGACTTAGTGCACAGGAAAGGCAAAGAAAATGTCTCTGTTTGGCGCCCTTAACGTCGCAATCACTTCGGTGAATGCCTTGAACTCCGCGACGCGCGTTGTGTCTGACAACGTCGCAAACGCGAATAACGAAAACTATAACCGCCGCGAAACCAAATTTGAGAACCTGCAATATGGTGGCGTTCTGGTCAGCGATATTACACGCGCTGCGAATACAGGCCTGCTGCGGGATTTGTTTCAGCAAACCACGGTCGCGTCGGCTGACGAAATGCGCGACAAGCTGTTTCAGCAGCTGGAGCAATTGACCGGAACCATCAACGGCCAGACCCCGTTGGTCGACAGTATCGAGCGCCTTCGCACCGCATTTAAGGCATTGGAAGCCACGCCGGAAAGCGATGCGGCTGAGAACGATGTTATAATCGCCGCCAACAATCTTACATCAGAAATCACCCGCCTTTCCGATGGCCTGGATCTGATTGAAAACCAGGTGCTTCGAGACATCAGCCTGGTGGTGACTGACGCTAACAGCGCCATCACGGAAATCGACACGTTGAACAATAAAATCGTTGTTGAGAAATCTGCCGGTCGGTCGACAACGGCGCTTGAAAACCAGCGCGATGCCGAGATCACCAAACTCGCCAGCATTTCACAGTTGCGAACCTTTGAGCGCGACGATGGATCCATGGCGGTTTACACGACATCTGGACTTATCCTGGTTGATGCAAGTCCAGAGACCTTCACCTGGGATGAAGCAACGCGATCCTTGACAATTTCTGGGTCAAATAGCACGAACCTGTTGACCAGCGACAAGTTGCCCGATGGTGAGCTTGGTGCATTGGCAAACTTCATCAGAACCGATGCCACGGCGCAATCCAGTTCGGATTCCGGGACCGGCACCATTCAGAAACTGCGCAATCAGTTGGATGAGCTGGCCTTTTCGCTGGCAGACAACTCAACCGCCCGAACCTCCGGCGCGACCTTTGTTGACGCCAATGCCGACCTGACCGGCAGCGGCACCATTACCGCTGGCAATACCTTAACCTTCACGGTTGGCGGGGCGCTACAGGGTACAGTGACCATCAATGCGGGCGACAGCATCGACACGGTGGTCGCAAATATCAATGCGATCAATCAGGTGCGTGCCCGGGTCGATGGCCATGGTCATTTGCAGATTTTAAGCGATGGCGGTCAGTTTACGATTGGAGGGACCGCTGCAGCAGAATTTGGCCTTTCAACAACCCAGATTGCTGCAGATTCAGATGATACCCTGGCCTATGCCTATGAAGCGGAACGCAGTCAGGGAACGGTTCCACTGACCACCGCAACGGTGATGAGCAGCATTAACGGCATCGCAGTGGGAGATTCCTTCAGCTTCAACAACACATCCCTGGGCGGGGCCGTCACATATACGGTCGGCGCCGGTGATACGGTCCAGACCATGCTGGATACGATAAATGCCCAAGACGGCATGTATGCCCGCATCGGGGACGGAAATGTCCTGGAAATCACCAGCAAAGCCGGTGGCCTGGCCCTGACCAATACGAATAACACCCCCCTGACCGCGCTGGGCTTTACCGTGAACGGGACCTCCGCCAGTATCAGCGGCACAACTGCCACGGGACAAAGCGCTACCCTGTTTGTCGCAGAATCGGGCAACAGCCCGATGGATGTGGACCGCACCAATCTGGCAATCACAACCGGACTTGCCAATAACAGCCTATCGTTGCGGACCGGCAACCGGACAGAAATTCTGGCCGCTCTGAACAGCAGCAATCGGTCGATCAGCGGGTCTGGCAGCACAATCGCCAATACGGATTATACTGGTCTTACCAATGGAATTCTGACGGGCCTGTCCCAACGCGCCGAACGGGCAACCCTGGACGCACAAGAAAGTGAAGGCCTTCGTGCGGGCTTGAACCAGGCCCTGCGCGACGAGGTTGGCGTGAATATCGATGAGGAAATGGCGCGCCTGACCGTGTTGCAAAATGCGTATGCCGCGAGCGCGCGCGTCATTGATACGATCAACCAGATGTTCCAGGCCCTGGAATTGGCGGGACGATAGGAATTCATGACAACAGCACCTCCCCTTCGCATTGGCGTAATCGGACTCGGCGTGGGGGAACGCCATATTGTTGGCTATCAGGAGATCCCCGACGTAGAAGTCGTCGCCTGTTGCGATATCGACCCGGTAAAAATGGCCGCCGTCGCAGCCCGTCGGAATGTGCCCCATCTGCACAAAGACTACAGCACATTACTGGCGGATCCGACGATCGATGCGGTCTCGTTATGCTCTTACGATGATGCGCATGTTGAACAGGCCGTCGCCGCCTTTCGCGCAGGAAAGCATGTCTTCTGCGAAAAGCCAATTGCGCTGGACCGTGCTGGATTGGACCAGGTCATTCGCGCCTGGTCTGACAGCGGCAAACATCTGTCCTCGAATCTGATCCTGCGACAAAGCCCGCGTTTCAAGGCGGTGCGAGACATGGTCCGGAAGGGTGACTTTGGGGACCTGCATTATATGGAAGGGGACTATCTGCACCAGATTCTGTGGAAAATCACAGAAGGGTGGCGTGGAAAAATGCCTTTCTATTGCGTCACCTATGGCGGGGGTATTCACCTGATAGACCTGATGCGCTGGATCGCCGGCGAGGAAGTGACGGAAGTCACAGCGATGGCCGCGAAGAAACTGACAAAAGAAACCGGCTTTGCCTATCCCGATACCATGACAACGCTGATGCGTTTCAGCAGCGACCTGATGGCCAAGTCCACAACCACATTCGGGCCACAGCGTCGAAAGTTTCATTCTTTGAATGTTTATGGAACCAAGTTGAGCTTCGAGAATGCAAATGGGCCCGCGCGCCTTTATCATGGCGACCAGCCGGAAGATGAAGAACCCTTTGATGTTCCCTATCCGGGTATTGAAAAAGGCGACCTGTTGCCCGATTTTATCGCCGCCATTCGGGAAGATCGACCGTCGATTGTCGATGCCAAGGATGTCTTCCAGGTCATGAACATCTGCCTCTGCGCCTGGGAAGCGGCGGAAACCGGACACACCATGCCGGTTGTTGCTGTCGTCTGAACCCTATTTTCGATCACATCTTTCGTCTTGCAGCAGTAGCAAGGCGTCCGCACGCATTGCCAATAAGATTGATAAATATACCGCCCGTCATGTCAAAATTGAAACCATCAGCAATAAAACAACTAAGAATTAAGATAACTAAATTCATTTTAAAATTTGATCTAAAGCAAGAGACGAAACAACAAAAAGCTGTATAAATTTATTACAATAAATATAATACAACTTTCTGGTTAACCCAAAGATGACTTTCTTACAAGGCAACAACTTTGACGAATTCGAAAACATCGCAATTGGGACGACCGGGCACATTCTTTGCTTCCGCAGCACCCTTGTATGAATACTGGAAAATGTTGCCCGACGATAAGCCCAGACGGGCCTTGCGTGCCGAGCAACTGGGACCCCTCTTATTGCCGCATGTCAGCTTGCTGCGGGTTTTGGGACAGGCTGAAGACTTGCGATATGATCTGATCTGTCAGGAGATGAAGATGATCGCCCCCCGATTGATTCCGGGCAGCCTGGGCAGTGATCCCTTGCAATTGAACCCGGATGATCGCGGCGTGCTGGACCTATTGATGGGCGCAGCCCTGAAACAAAGTCCAAGCGCCCATCTGGCAAATTTCAAATCCTATGAAGGCCACAGAAGGTCTGTCTTTACACTGATCCTGCCCCTTGGCCTTAACGCGCAGGCAGTGTCATCCAATGATTTAATTGTTTCCGTCTGGCAGCGGCCCAATAAATTGGAGAATGACCAAGAAGTCTTCGAGGATATGACAGACGCATTTCTGACCTATTGCGATACCCACACAGAGTCGTAAAAATCAGAATATTGCCTGAAAAAGGAAAGTTACTCTGACGTAACCTCTTTCCATTTAGATTTAAAGGCACCCCAACTGTCATCCAGCTTGGACTTGGCATCGGTCCAGCCTTCATCGGTCGTTGTTTTTACATCGTTCCAGCCGTCCTTCACGCCCTGCCAGGCAGCTTTTGCATCTTCTGTTAACGGCCTGTTTGAATTTCTGGCTTCTTGCTCTTCAATCTCTTGCTTCATCTGTGCTTCGTAATCCTGGCGCGCGCCTGTTGGAGTTTCTGTCTGACTTGTCGTTTCGTCAGCCACCGCCTGAATTGCACCGCCGCATAAGAATAAAGAAACAGCCAAAATGCTGAAAAAGGCTTTCATGCTAATAACTCCCTTAAAAGATATGAGGCGACACGCCGCATCTGTGAACATGATAGGCGGCGGTTAAATATCAAGGCCACACAGCTAAATTGAAACGCGCTAGAACCCGACCAGCATGTCATATCCAACCGCGGCGGCAACCAGTGTTAAGACCCCCGCGACAAGGGCGGCAAGGCCATCCTCGCTGACTAAGGAGATACCAAACAATGCGATTGCCAGACCGGGCAAGCTGGCGGCAAAAGGAACAAATGCAAGCGGTATCATAAGCACCGCCAGTCCACAGCACAGGACGGCAACGAAGTAATTGAATGGCGACTTCAACAACCAGGTCAGCCGCGGCGACAGGAAGCGATCAATTATCCTGGCTGCAGGCCTAGAAATGTCCAATGCCTTGTTCAGTTTTGCACGCGGAATGGATATTTGGGTGATACGTTTAGGCATCCATAATGCCGATGGTGACACAATCATTTGCACCGACAGTATTATCAGCAGGATCGCCATTCCAATTGCCATTCCTGGGATAGCGCCAGTGGGGGCGGCTGCCAGAAATGCAGGAAAAAACAGCAAGGGCCCGTGACTACGCGCGCCAAAGCTTGTCAGAACATCTCCGAGATCAAAGGATTCCTGATCTTTAGGTGCGTTCCCGGTTATGCCATCCAGCAAATCCGTCAAGGAATGTGGTTGCTGTGTCATCCGTCCCATTGACTCTTCGACAGTCTATCCAAGTCGTCATACAAAATACGCCCCGCCTTTCGACGGGGCGCATCTGTATGATCACTATGTGAGGACTTTAGACAATCCCGTATTAGGACTGATCAGAAGTCATTTCTTTCCACTTAGCCTGGAAGTCATCCCAGCTCTGCTGGAACGTTTCCTTGGCGTCTTCCCAGTTTTCATCTGCGGATTCGCTCAAGGCTTTCCAGTTTTCTTCCACTTTCTGCCAGGCTGCGCTGGCCTCTTCGCTCAATTCTTTATCAGAAAATATCGCTTCCTGATTTTGCATCTCAGTGTTCATTTTCTGCTCGTAAACATCGCGCGGAGAATTGTTCGCGGTGTCACTTGCGGCCATAGCCTGCGGTGCAACAAGGCCCAGAGCCAGTGCGATAGTGGCAGCTTTTACGATGGTATTCATGAATAATCTCCTTCTTTGATGGCAGATGGTGCGTCCACGACCCCTCTGCGCTGTTATTCTTGTTTCAGTTAGTATAAACGGCGGACGCCATTCCTTGCTCTCAAAACATTTAGTAATAGATATTTTCTCTTCAACATAAAATTTTCTAAAAGGTAATAAATCAAAATTTTGCCACATTCACTCAGTCACTTTTAATTAACTTTATCTTGTATGATAATATATTTATAAAATTTTAAATAAAGTTTGTCATTCAGATGTATTTTTTTATTGCAAAAATCAATCCCGTATCCATGTAGAGAAATAATTTCCGTCACTGCATTCGTTCAGGACGGTTCCAACCATGTGCAAAGGCCTTCGGGAGATCTGAACAACCGGTCTTAGCACCACGACTTAAGGAGACTGTTTATGCTATATTGGGCAGCCGTGTTTTTCATCATCGCACTGATCGCCGCAGCCTTTGGCTTTGGGGGGATTGCAGCCGTTGCGGCAGGCGCCGCCAAAATTCTGTTCTTTGTCTTTGTGGTTCTGTTTTTCGCAGCCCTGATCATGCACATCGTGCGTGGCCGCAGGCTTTAGGGACCCGAGGTTTTAAAGGTCCACATGACCGCAGCGGTTGAACTGCGGTGCAACATTCTTAGTTTCTCTCGCTCAGGATTCGGGGCATCCTGAGCGAGATTACCTTTGTTGGAGTATGTAATGTATGCCTGAGTCCCCGACCCTGACCCTTGCGAAACAAATTTGCCGGTTCAGAACCAGCCTTGACCTGATTGAACATTGGTTATCAAAACAGCCACAGCAAGACAGTCTGGAAATCCCTGAATTTGACCCAATTGACGTCCCCGGTCTGTTGCCGAATATCTACCTGCTGGAAAAAATTGACGGTCGACTGAAATATCGGGTTTCTGGGGAGAATGTGAATTCTCTATTCGGACGTCAGAATACGGGCCGATATCTCGACGAGGTGGTGCCACCTCATTTATACGAATTTGTGCACCCCTATTTTTACTCCATTTTCAGCGGTAATTTGGTAGTTTTCGGGGGAATGGTCGTTGTTTCCAACAAGGAATATCTGGAATTTGAACGGGTGTTGTTGCCGGTTCGCCGCAAGGGTGAAACCCGATTATTGGGAATGCTGTCGCTGACAGACACGGCGAAAATGCGCGATGATGCCCCCCCACCCCGTCCAAAGGGGGGGTATACCTTTCACTGCCAGAACCTAGCGACAGGCACGATCGAAGAATTTTTTCACGAAGTGACCCCCATCAAGTCTCCCCAAATACGATAGCGGCTTGATCTGGCGTGAAAATTGCTTCCAAACTTGGAAGCAATCACGGCCCGGAGAGCAACAGGCATGCCCGATACCCCCATCCCATTTGGCAAACCGCAACTGGATACAGACGTATTCGACGCGGTCCGCACCGTCCTTGAAAGCGGGATGCTGGTACATGGCACGGTCACACCCGCTTTTGAAGCGGCCTTTGCACAGCGGATCGGGGCCGCCGAAGCTGTGGCAGTATCATCCTGTACGGCGGGTCTGCACCTGACGCTGTTCACCCGCAACATCGGCCACNNGGGATCGTGTCGCCGTGCCCGCCATGACCCATGTGGCAACCGCCCACAGTGTAGAGCTTGTCGGGGCGGAGCCGGTGTTTATCGATGTCGATCCTGCAACAGGCAATATGGACCCGGCCGCGCTGGAAGCCGGAGAGGGGCCCCTGGCGGTGATCATGCCCGTGCATTATCTGGGCCTTCCCTGTGATATGGACCGCATTCTTGCTGTGGCACAGAAGAAAGGTGCATTTGTACTGGAAGACTGTGCCCTTGCCGTGGATGCGACCTGGGGTGACCAGAAGGCGGGGACGCTGGGCCTGGCGGGCAGCTTTTCTTTCTATCCAGTCAAGCACATGACGTCCATCGAAGGCGGCATGGTGACAACCAATGATCCGGCGCTGGCCCATGAGCTTCGACGGCGCCGCGCCTTTGGCTATAACCGCGCCCTGGGTGAACGCACCCGACCTGGCCTGTATGATGTTGATATCCTGGGCATGAATTATCGCATGAGCGAAGTTGAGGCCGCGGTAGGATTGGCGCAACTTACTCATCTGGATGACTTTATGGCGGATCGGTCCCGCAATGATGCGGCATTGCGGGCGATACTGACCCGGATTGACGGCCTGACCCTCTTCCCCGACACGCACGGCAAGGCGACATCATCGCACTATTGTATCAATGCGGTACTGCCCCGGGATGGCTCCGTTTCAAGGGATCGCGTGGTCGATGGATTGAACGCGCGAAAAATCGGGTCTTCGGTTCATTATCCAGGCCCAGTCCCCCTGTTTACCTATTATTCACAAAAATACGGGTATAAGGCTGGTCAGTTTCCTGTCGCAGAATGGCTGGCGGATCAAACCATCTCCCTGCCCGTCGGGCCGCATCTGACCAGGGGTGATGCAGAGAGAGTAGGCAACGCCTTTCAGGAAGCGTATAGTGAGGCATCGCGATGACTCCAACGCAGAAAGCATTGGCGCCATCGCTTCAAATTTTAATCACGCGGGTAAACCAGAAGGAGACACCGCAATGAGTTCGATACCCTTTGAGACACTAAGACCCAATCTGGAAGACCAGCGGATCTTGCTGGTCGGTGGCGCTGGCTTTATTGGCCACAATCTTGCGCTGGAACTATCCCGCATGGGGGCCACGGTTGGCATTTGCGACAATCTGATGGTCAACAGCCTGATCGAAAATTGCTACGAACCTGGCCGCAATGTTGTTCAGCGCACCGCCTATCAGAATTTTCTGTTGGACCGATTTCTGCTGTTGCGGGAAAACGGTGTGGTGCTGATGAACAGCGATGCGCGCCTGCTGGCCGATCTGGGCCGTGTGTTTGAAGCATTCCAGCCCACCAAAGTCGTCCATATGGCCGCCATCGCCAGCGCCGTGGATGCAAAGGCAGAGCCGGGTCTGGCGTTTGATCTTCAACTGATCACACTGCGCAATGTCCTGGAACTGGTGCGCCCGAAAGTAAAAGATATCAATCAGGTCATGTTCATGTCGTCTTCGACCGTTTACGGCGATTTTGAAGGCGCAAGCGTGGACGAAACAACCTTCCCGCGCCCGGAAGGCATTTATGCCAATGCCAAATTCATGGGGGAACGGCTGGTCCGAACCTATCGAACACAATACGGCCTGGGCACGACGGTTATTCGACCATCTGCCTTGTATGGGGAACGCTGTATTTCCAGGCGAGTCAGCCAGGTTTTCATTGAGAACGCCCTGACCGGCAAGCCGTTGCTGCTGGAAGGCGGTGGCGATGGGCGGTTGGACTTCACCTATATCAACGATCTGGTACAGGGCATGGTGCGCGCATTGGCCCTGCATAAAGGGCATGACGACAGTTCAACCTTCAACATCACCTTCGGCAACGCCCGCACGATTGCGGATCTGGCCGCCGTGGTGAAATCCGTTGTTCCCAATGCCATCCTGGAAGAACGCCCACGGGCCGTGGACAAACCAATCCGTGGCACCCTGTCTATCACCCGGGCCCAGGAGAAACTGGGATTTGAACCGGAATGGACCCTGGAACAAGGGTTCAAACGCTATTGCGAATGGTATGCTGATCAATGGCAACGCGCGCAAATGCAAGTGGAAGCCAATTAAGATGAGCGATACAAAGCGGGGTCCAGCAGCCCTGATGCTGCTGGCCAGGCTCGATTCAAGGCGCCTGCCGGGAAAGGGTCTGATGGATCTGGGTGGGCGCACAGTGCTGGGCCGGGCCATTGATCGCCTGCGCCGCTGTCATCATGTATCGGACATGATCCTGGCCACCAGCGATCGCGCCCTGGATGATCCCTTGCAGGCCTTTGCTGAGGCTGAAGGCATCGGCTGTTTCCGGGGCGATGCGATGGATGTCGCAAAACGCTGCACGGATGCCTGNNCCGAATTTAATTTGGACTGGTTCGTCAGGATCTGTGGTGACAGTCCCTTTGCCGATCCTGCCGTCGTGGACCAGGTTTCCCAAAAGTTCCTGGACAGCGGTGCAGACCTTGCCACGAATGTTTACCCCCGATCCTTCCCCATTGGGGCCAGCGCCGAGGCTGTATCAAAGGCCGCGATGCAGCGTATCTTACGCGCAACCCCCGATCTTGCGTATCGGGAACACGTGACACTGTACGCGTACGAACATCCCATCGACTTTTCCATAGTCAGCGTACAGCCAGAAGATCTGGATTACGAGGCGATGTCTATTGCTGTGGATACACCGGAAGATCTGGCCCGCGCCCGCCGCCTGATTGCCCTGCTGCCAGATCCGACGACGGCAACCCTGGCAGATATCCTGAAGCTCCAGCCGCAACTGTCTTAGCGCCAATCCGGGCGAACGCTGAGATAAAAGCTCTCTCATCCTGAGGAGCGAAGCGTCTCGAAGGATGGGCCCTCTGGAAACACAGGACTTACAGCCCCTCCTTCGAGGCGGTGCTATCGTGCCACTTGAGGATGAGGATGGTTATTGGCTGAAGCACCGTCATTCCCGCGAAGGCGGGAATCCAGGGCCACCCGCATAAATCACACCAGCTGCCCCTGGACCCCGGATCAGGTCCGGGGTAACCGCTTTGTCAACAGGCGCCCCCAGCGCGCAGACCGTGATGTAATCTGTTAGAATTGAAAACAGCCCCCTGCATCACAGCGCCTTTCATATCAGATCCATACCCCGGGTCTTAGGCGCGCCATTGCCGTCGATGGGCATGGCCCAGGCTTCTTCCTTGAAATCGCCAAAGCTGAAGCGCTTGCTGGAGCCGTCTGGAAACAGATAGGTCGCGCTGCCGTCTATCGGGTCATAGATCGCGGTATAGATGGTCCCGAACCCATTATGATAGGCGTTGGTGTATAAAGGCGGCTTTCGGAAAGCATCCACCAGTTTCGGGAATGTGACTTTATCATCTTCCAGACGGAACCTAAGGAACTGCTCGCGCTCCAACGTGGCGGTCGCGCGTGCATGGTCGTGCCATTCTATGCGTCCCTGATGATTGGTGGCATAAGCAACGGATTTGATCACGGGACGGCTGCCCGGCGCCAGATAGGCGGTCGTGAAGCGTCCCTTCTTATCAACCACCGTCACATTATAGGCCATATGGGTCGGCACATCGGCCAAGACTTTTGCAGCGTCCTCCACCGTCGCACAGAATTCCAGAATGTTGCGCAGGATAACGGGGATACCAAATCCCTCCCCCACGGCGCGGCGGCCCCCAAACGTCAGGCTGACAGCCAGCCCCTTCTCGTTCACCCCATCCAGCACGCCCCACAGGCAATCGGTCATCGCAATGACCTTTGTGCCATTCCAGGCGCTTTCCATGATAACGCCATCGATCAAAGCCGGGCTGTAATCATAATTGCGCACCAGTTTCGGACCATCGCCCAACCAGACGATCTGACTGCAGCCGGAGATATAGGCTGGCGGTCGCCACAGGCTGAGGAAACGCGCCGCCAAGTCGCCCCCACCGGCCAGATCACACAATCGGTCATAGGTCGGCAATAGACGGGGCATATGGGCTTCCAAGGCCTCCTTACAGGTCAGCCAGGTCGCGCGCTGCTCCAACCCATCAGAGAGATACCAGGCCCGATAGGCCGGCCAATATCTCTCAAACAGGGTCTGCCACTTATCGCCGGGCTTCTTCTCAGAAACCGACTGGAAATAAAGGTCCATGTCTTCCCCGTCCGTCCCCTGTGTCAGGGGACCGGACCGATACGGTCCTTCCTGTTCCGGCACGCCCAGAAACTGGGTTCCGAAAGCTGTACTTTCTGTGCCAATTACAGAATCTTGTATGCCCCAGCGGTCGGTGCCGGTTGTAAGCCCCGCCCCTTGAACTTCCCGCGCATTCCATTGATCCATTTCTTGGCCCGCTTATTCAGCTTGAAGTTATCGGTCATAAGGCGGCCGCGGGTCACCAGAATGCCAAGGTCAGCCCCTTCATACCGATAATCTCCAACCCCGGAAATTCTCAGGAAAAAGGCTTCATTCTCGCTGGCAACCGCACGGCGGTGATAGTCAAATCGACTGAAATCGATACTGCCATCAGGGTTCATACGATAGATGCCACTTTCAGGGGCTTCGGTGATGATGTCCACCGAATCCTGTGTATGTTTCATGACATATTGGGACCAACTGTCGATATTGTCCGGATCAGCCCAACGGTCATTCAGAGCCTCTACATCCAGTTCAAACGGCATCCCCGAAAATTCCAGCAAATGGAACAGGAATAGCGGCGCATCCGCATGGGCGAAGGCGGCATGATTGGTCATGGAAGACGCCCCGGTAATGCGCGGGTTCAATTCCCCCAGATACATCAGGCCACTGTCCATATCGATCAGGAAATCCAGCTCGAAATACCCGCGATACCCTTCTTTGCGCAGCTGCTCCCCAAATTTATAGGTGTATTCACGGGCCTGCTGGCGGATTTCCGGTGTGAAGCTGGCATCAAAAATCTCATTCCCGCACCAACCGCCTTTATAGGGGGTCAGTTCCGGGAACCCGACCAGTTCGGTCATCAGCGGCCCCACAATGGTGCCCGCCTTGGTCGTGCAGGCTTCAATCGCCGACCCACGGCAATTGATGCGTTTCATAACCTTGATTTCACCCTGACCGATGATTTCGGACTGATGCTTCTTGAAATCCTTTTCAGTGGAGATGAAGAAGGTCGTATGACCGGAATCGCCAAAGGCAGACTGCAGCACCAGATGCTCACCCAGCCCCTTTGATACCTCGCGCAACTGCTCATAGCTTTCAATCTTAGCCAGGACGTTAGGCACCGATGGTACGCCCGCCTTGTCACCGATGCGCACGGTGATGATTTTGTTATCAACCCTGGTGCGCAGCTTCGCTTTCGGGAACCAGACATCCATCTTGGCCTTTTTCGCCAGCTTTTCCGTTTCCTCGTCAAACATCAGGAAAACCGATTTAGGATTTTTCCCCATGGCGCTGACGGTATCCAGCACTTCCTTATGCTGCAGCAGATAATTGTTGATATCCTCAATCGACTGGAATTCGGCATGGGGCGCTTCATTGGGAACGAAGACGTTCGGGTGACGCCCGTCATAACAGTCTATATAATTGATATATTTAAAGTTCTTAACCCATTCATCCATGCCCAACAGGTTAAAGTTGGTCGCACTAATGAACACGATCGGTGTTTCATTGCGATGGAAATACCGCCGTATATCCGACATGCCTTTCAGGACTTTCTTTTCCCGTGGCACGCGCTTTTTCGTTCCCGGCTTCAACGTCGCCTTTTTCGCGACAGGCCGCTTGACCGCAGCCTTCGCCGCGACTTTCTTAGCTAATGCCTTTTTCACTGTCGCTTTTGGTGCGGTTTTCTTTGCTGGTGTTTTTTTAGTAGCCGCCTTCTTAGTAGCGGCTTTTTTCGATGCCGCCTTCTTCACAGTTGCCTTCTTTGTGGCTGCTTTCTTCGTCGCTGCTTTTTTGGCAACGGCCTTTGGCGTCGGAGTGGTCGACACAGGTTTTGTCGTCAGGGCTTCTGGAGCCCCACCATCGACGGCGACGGCGGCTTTTGTTGATGTCTTCTTTGCAGTGGCCTTCTTAGCCATAGGTTAGTCCCCCATTTTCTCTGTTCGGTTTATTTCTTTGCGACGTCTTTTAACGCCTTTTCTGTGAATACGCGCAGTCCCAGTTCCGGGCGATAGCCGTGAATTTCCTTCACATCCAATGCCCGCATATATTTCAGAATTTCGATGCTCAGGACCTGCCCTGGCACCAGAATTGGGAATCCCGGCGGATAGGGAATGATGAAGGTCGATGATACGATTTCCCGGCCTTTGGCCATTTCCGCATCCAGGCTGCCATCTTCCAGGCTTAAATACTCACAATTTTCCTGATCATAGGCCAGGAAGTACGCGGTGCGAATATCGCCTTCTGCCGTATCCGCACTTTGCCCTTTTTGGGTATTCTTTGCACGGAAAGAGTCATGGAAGCGGCTGAAATCCGGTTGCGGCGGCAATTCTTCCAACAAGGATGTCACCTGACGATTATGCAGCGCCCGTTCGACCGGTGAAGAATCATCCAGCCGTTCGTCCAGTTCCGCTGAGATCTTCACCAGAACTTCTATCAGATAAGCGACCGAGGACCGTGTGGTCCCGATATTGGTCATGAACAAGACCGTATTGCGGGATGTCTTGTTGATCTGAATCCCGTACTTGTCCATCAACTCCTTATTCTTAAATGTATCGCCATCCAGTCCTGTTTTGCCGATCAACAGCGTGACCCGCGTCGCATCCAGCGCGAATTCATCCTTCGCCCAGGCTTCCCAGATGTCGGCCCAGCCATGTCCAACCTGATAATAGGATTCCATGCCGCTTTCTCGGTATTCGGCTGGAATCATATCGCTGGCGGTCAGGACGCGGAAATATTTACTTAACAAGGGATGGGTCGCGACTTTCTCGCGCAGAACCATGGCCATTTCGACCTGCTTCTGAACCATCTCGAAGCCTTCCAATTCCACCTGCCGGCGCCCCACATCCAGAGACGCAACGATCTGATAATTTGGCGAGGTTGATGTGTGGGTCATATAAGCTTCGTGGAAGGATTCCTCTGCCTTGGATTTGTAATCCTGATCATGAATATGGATCATCGACCCCTGACGCAGACTGGTCAGCGTCTTATGGGTTGATTGGCAGGCATAGACACGAACCCGCACCTTGTCTGGATCGGGCATCAGGCGTTGATCCAGCCAAGTGGACTCTTTCTCTGGCCCCGCCTTGTCAAAAGCGGCCTTCCAGGCCTCGTATTGCTCCCGGTACTCACCGGTCTGATAGCGTTCCCGCAACATCGCCGCATTATGCATCGCGGTGCGCTGACGATAGGTCGGCCCGAAACGGGCAAAGGCAAACCATGCCTCATCCCACAGGAAGACCAGGTCTGGCTTAATCGCCAGGCATTCTTCCATCACCCGCTCAACGTTATATACCAGTCCATCGAAGGTACAGTTGGTCAGCAACAGCATCTTCACCCGGTCCAGCTTTCCCGCCTTCTTGAGTTTTAGCAACTGATGCTTGATCTCGCGCAGCGGGACCGCGCCATACATAGAAAATTCATTCAGCGGATAACTGTCCAGATAGACAACCTGCGCACCAGCCAGGACCATTCCATAATGATGGGATTTGTGGCAATCACGGTCTACCAGAACAATATCGTCCGGCTTCACCAATGCCTGAACCACGATCTTATTACAGGTCGAAGTTCCGTTGGTAGCGAAGAATGTATGCCGTGCCCCAAATGCCCGGGCTGCTGATTCCTGAGCATGCTTGATTGGCCCATGGGGATCCAGCAGTGAATCCAACCCGCCAGACGTGGCAGAGGTTTCCGCCAGGAAGATATTCATCCCATAAAAGTCGCCCATATCCTTGATCCAATGGGACTTGGCGATGGATTTTCCGCGGCTGATCGGCATTGCATGGAAGACGCCCGTCGGCTGTTTGGAATATTCCTTCAGGGCGGTGAAGAATGGTGTCTTATAGCGCGTGTTGACGCCGCGCAGAATATTCAGATGCAGCTCCATATAGTCTTCCTGGTTATAGAAGACCCGGCGGCAATTATCACAGACACGCCCGGCAATATCCTCCACGGACTGATCCGTGACCATATAGATATCCAATTCCGGGCGCAGCTTTCCAATAGCATAGGCCAGATTGACACCATATTCCTCTGGCGGCAGATCATCGAATGTCTCGTCGCCAAGCCGGTTCAGATATCGCTTCAACATCGGCAAATCATGGCGCGACTTGTAGGGGAAACCGTAACGGACAACGACAGCCTGAATATTGTGATTGAACAACACACCAATCAGCGCATCTTCAAAGCTGCCGACAACCACGCTTTCATAGACAAAGGAATCCTCTGCCCGGCGCTTGTCTCTGAGCGACCGTTTCAGTGTGGTTTCCTGATGCGGTGACAGGTCATCGACAATCATCACTTCGAAATAGGGACGATTGCGCGCACGCTCTTCAGCGGTATCGGACCGCTCGTCATTGTCTTCATCATCTTCGGTGGGTATGACATGGATGTGGCGGCTGCGATAGCTGTCGGACATCAAGGCCCGCGTGATACGGGCGACTGTGTGAGTAAGCGTCGTGAATTCCTGCTCTTCAAACATAGTATGCAGACGCTCGAAGGTGACCCGTCCAGGAAAGGCCCAATAGCTTTCGATGGGTTCCAATTTGTGCAGCAGGTCTTCAACAACCTTGTGCATGGGGGAGCCCGGATCGCGACGCTCTGCCACCATCAGGCGCGCAGCCGCGTTCTTCAATTTGCTCCAGCTATCATTCCGTAATTGAGAGGCGGAATAATGCGCGGTTAGATCCCCTGGCCCGCTGCGGCGAATCGCCAGTGCCTTGCCTTCTTTTGCTCCCGGTTTTCCGCCTTTTGGGGCGGCATTCTTTTTGGACTCACTCGTTAGCTTTGCGATCGGTTTGCTCCATTTATTGTATCAACGGCGTGCAGGCGCATACCGCCTGGGCCGGCAGGCTCTCCCAATGGCTCTGAAACACCCCTGTCCAAGGTTCCAGGCCGCATGTCCAAGCCTGCCCGAGACCCTCTTTGAGGCATTTCGAGGGGGCCAAGACTGTAAAGATAGGATGTGTCGGCATAGGTCGGATCATAAATCGAAAAATAGACGCTGCGGTCACGGAAACTCTTCTGCGTCTGCCCCAATCCTTTAAGGCCGGTTTCCCGCTGGCGACGCACCAGGGTAAGATCCACCTCAATCGGGATAATCTCTTCCTGCCCGGCGGCTTGATACAGAACGGTTCCGGACGGGTCCACGACACAAGACCGTCCACATCCCCCGGCACCCAATCCATTGATATCAAATATATAGCATTGGAACATGGCCGCCGACGCGCGGGCGATGGACAATTCCACATCACGATCAATGGTTCCGGTCAGGACAGGGTGCAGCAAAACCTCGACCCCCTGTGCTGTCAGGGTTCGTGTCGTTTCCGGAAACCAGATGTCATAACAGATCGAAACCCCAAACCGCCCAACGTCTGGAACATCGAAGATCAGAAACTCTGTCCCTGCCTCGATACCGGCCTCATATGGGCGAAAGGGAAACATCTTGCGATAGCGCCCGACAATCTCCCCCTCAGGATTAATCACGATCGCTGTATTGTAGATTTTATCGCCAACACGCTCAAAAATTGAACCTGGCAACAGCCACACACCATGGGCGCGCGCCATTTCCTGAAAGATTTCTTCTGCAGGTCCAGGCAGAGTTTGCGCATGCTCCGGCAAAGGCCCATAAGGTGCGAGTTCTGAGAACATGACCATCTGAACCCAGGGAAACCGGGCTATGGTTAGATCAAGGCGCTGTCGGATCGCTGTAACATTTTCAGCGTATGCTCCAACATGCATTTGAACTCCGGCAATCGCAAAGGGTTGCATTCGGGCGCTCTTCCGTCCGTAGTTATTATTATCTGCATAGGACACCATAGGCATCCATGCTTGTAAACAATCGGATTCTGGACAGTGACGGAACGGTTACAAAGGGGCTTGTTCAAACCACCCTATCAAACGGTTGAAAACAGACCGCCATCTTCATTCAATGTCGCCTGTTCATTTTCCAATCGCCTTGCATCGCTTAAGCTGAATTGGCGCACCGCAGGCAGTTTATCCGTTCTTTCCATAAAAACAGGGCCGCTGATCAATTGAACGCCACTTTCAGCCAGCTTGATAACCTCACGCCAACTTGTGGCATTTACTACGGTACTGACCAAGCCAAGATCCCGGGCAGTGCTTAGGGTGGATTTTGTCCAATCCAAATCTGCGTCAGAAACCGTTCCTGGCAATTCGACACCCACGATCTGAACGCCCGATGCATGAAGACGCGACAGTATGTTCTTAATCGCGCTGCGCCCTGTACCCTGCCGCATAACAACCGTAACCCCCCGAAAAAACGGGGTTAGATACTGGCAAAGCTCCATTAGGCGACTGGGGGGAATTCCCTCTGGTACGTCGCACAAATTCACGTATATGCGTTGCCGCAATGTTGGTGGCGTCATCCGCAGCACCTCAGTCAATTGCTGTCGTCCTTGCGCAGCCGACAGGGTTTCAAAATTTACATTAAAAACGACATGACTTCGCTTACCCTCCTTTAGGGAGCCTTTCAGCGCCATCAGACCAAATTCCAATATATCAATATCGAAGGAGAAAATGTCCTGGTGCGTTGCATCAAAAGGTAACGCATCATAACCGATCGACAATTCGTCCTGAAATGGCGTCTGCCGCGCAGGGACACACTGATACCCTGCAATCATATTCGTCGGTACAGACCACATAGCGACAAACAGCGGAAAACTGGGTACGTTTTCAATATCCGCCATTTCAGCGGCGAACCGCTTTCGGCTCTCCTGTCGATCCAACATGCTTTGAGAAAATGGCGGGTTCGGAATTTCATCTGTAATTTCAATGTTTAAGGGTTCATCAAGTGAAGCGCTGTTGAGCAACTTACTTGCCCCTTTTGCCAACATGTTTGCCACTTCATTCGGTTTAAGCGCGGCACTGGACTTCCATTTTTCATCTTCAGAGATGATGGTCCTGAGTGTCGTTCCTTCGAATCCGCCCTGCCCAAACAAGGTTTCATTTACCTGTTTGGCAATTCTGCTGGCTTTCAACAGGGCCATGTCCTGGTTAACACCCTGAAAGATGATAACGTAACTGCCGTCTTCGCATTTAAGATACGAATCCAGTTTTCCCGAATGGGTCCGGATCGCGCTTTCAACAAAGCTGCTGACCAATTCCCGCATTTTGGACCAACGCTTGGGACCAACCTGTTTTTCAATATCTTCAAGGCCTAGCGCAATCATTTGTCCAACTTGTATCGACTCCCTGGATGGGAGTTCATGAAGAACCTTACATAATTGTTCGACTGACTCGAGCCGCAACGCGGACATAAGAATCCATCCCTAACCTTATTGTTAACGATCCTTTTGTATTTCAATCTAATTACAATGCCCTAATAATTCGTTAATTAGAACTGCCGGGCGGTATTTGGGTACGTTTTTCTGCCTTTTGGCATATACTACTAAAAAATTTATGGTCATAAGAGTTATAGACCAGTCACTTCTGATAATATTTTGCCTTTCGAGCGCGAACCGCCAAGTCAAAAATGGTCACGCAAGATGGACATTGCGATAGGAAATTAGGCGCGTCTCAAGCGTTATTCCTGTAACAAATTAATAAAAAAGAACAATTCGCGCCAGCGTATACCCCAACTACCCCCGATCAAAAAACGGAAAATGCGCCTAAAATGTCAATAATGTTACTGAGTCTTTGTCTGCGCGACTCGCTCCGCCATAAGGCACAGAATTTCCCACATCATTGTAACCCCTGCCAGGGCCGTCGCGCCGGACGGATCAAAAGGCGGGGATACTTCAACCACATCTGCGCCCACAATATCCAGCCCGCGCAGGCCGCGCAGCATGCGTTGCGCGTCATGGGTGGAATAGCCGCCAACTTCCGGCGTTCCTGTACCCGGCGCATAAACTGGATCCATGCCATCCACATCAAAAGAGATATAGGCCGGACCGCCTCCGACAATCTCTCTGGCAAGGTCCGCAACCTTATCGGGCCCCAGATCGAAATATTCCTCAATTTCGACAACACGAATGCCCTGAGCCAGCCCCCATTCCTTATCCTCAGGACCATACAATCCACCGCGTATGCCAATTTGAATAACACGCTTGGGATCCAACAGCCCCTCTTCTATCGCCCGGCGGAAAGGCGTACCGTGGGTGTAGAGTGCTCCCCCAAAATAGCGATCCCAGGTATCGGTATGGGCGTCAAAATGCACCATACCCAGCGGGTTCTTCTTATCTGCAATGGCCCGCATGATAGGCAACGTAATCAGATGATCACCCCCTGCGGTCAACGGCAGGATGCCCTTCTCATGAATCCTGCGGAAATGCTCTTCGATCCGGGCCAGCGTATCTTCCAATTGGATCGGATTGACGGGGCTATCGCCCAGATCAGCGCAATTGGCCAATTCATACGGCATGATCCCGCTGACATGGTGGCAATTGCGCGTCATGGTGGACGCATCGCGCATCTGTCTGGGTCCATGTCTGGCCCCGGCGCGATTCGTTGTCCCCCCATCCCAGGGAACGCCAGTCAGACCAATATCAACCCCGCCGGCATCTTCTGGCGCAACATGCGGCAGGCGCATAAAGGTCGCAATTCCTGCAAATCGGGGCAGCACCATTCCGGACAGGGGTTTGTAACTAATCTCACCATCCGCCATCACAGCATTCCTTCCCAGATTTCGTAACCAACACGTCCACAGGGGACCCTTATCGGTGCACCAGACCGTTAATGATCCGACTCATTTAAGAACTGATCGCCCAGACCGGTATTATAGGCAAACCCTTCCGGCGTCAGGGTGATCGTATGCATATCCGGGCTGACAACCAAGCCCTTGCGCGCCAGAGCCACCCAGACGGCAGGATTTGAAAATCCGCTGGCGTCGCGAGCATGAACGGTAAAGGCACCGACATGCACATGATCACCATGGGCATGGGGAATTCGGGTCAGGGTCACATTTCCCGTTGCCTCATCAGATCTGGAGGAATTCGGATCGCGGGCGATAACCTGTGCCAGGACAAGGGTTCGCGCCTGAAGCTTATTTAGTTTCAAAGGGTTTGGTTTTGACGTCACGCTGTTTCCTTTCTGATGATACGCCATCCAGTACAAACGCAATACAGGCCACCACGCAACCGCCGTATAGACCTTTGCGCAACTGTTTCATGAATATGAAACGTTTTATGCACAAGTTTGCAACGCTGTACCTGTAATCAAGGGCCTGCATCAGGGGCGAAAGCCTGAGCATCCGGAGACGCGCCTTCGTTTAACCATGGTCGACAGCATCACACCGGTCCCAACCGACAGTGACAGATGCAGGGGAAGTTATGCTAGAGATTCAGTCTCTTACAAAGAAATTTGGTGAATTGCACGCTGTTGATGCCGTGAATCTGTCGATTCCAGACAAGGCGATGGTCGGAATTATTGGTCGATCCGGCGCTGGAAAATCCACCATGCTGCGCCTGATCAATCGCCTTGCCGTTCCGACATCCGGGAAAATCCGGTTTCACGGGCGCGATATTTCAAACCTTTCAGGCAAGGCCCTGCGCGACTGGCAGGCCGACTGTGCCATGATCTTCCAGCAATTCAATCTGGTGCCGCGCTTGGACGTGCTGACCAATGTCATGCTGGGCCGCCTGAACCATATTGGAACCCTGCGCAGCGTCTTCCGGCTGTTCACCGATAAGGAACGCATGGAAGGCCTGTTGGCGCTGGAACGCCTGGGGATTGAACAAACCGCCCTGCAACAGGCTGGTACTTTATCTGGCGGACAACAGCAGCGTGTCGCCATCGCCCGGGCCCTGGTGCAGAAGCCGAAACTTATTCTGGCGGACGAACCCATCGCCTCCCTGGATCCGATGAATGCGAAACTGGTCATGGATGCCCTGCAGCGCATCAATCAGGAAGACGGCATAACCGTCGTGTGCAACCTGCACACCCTGGATACCGCGCGGACCTATTGTGAGCACATCGTTGGCATGGCCCATGGCAAGATCGTCTTTTCCGGTGGNCCTGATGNCCTGACCACCGCCCAGGCGCGGGNGATTTATGGCGCTGGTGAGGAATTCAACGAGGCTGCCACATCGACATCGATTTCGCATGAGCGCGAAGTCTTAAAAACACCCGATACCGAACAGGATGACCTGATCGCATCGGGGAAGGTCGTCAACCTGTGAGGACAAGGTAGGCGAGCTTAATCAAAACCGAGGTGATGGAATACCGATCACCTGGTCCTGCAAGTGCCCTTTACCAGACGTTAAACTTACCACAGCAAGAAAGAGAGATATCATGCAGATCAAATCCATCGCGGCCGCCGTTGCCACCGCCGCCATTATGAGCATTTCCAGCGCCGCCAGCGCACAGGAAATCACAGAGTTTCGCATCGGCATTCTGGGCGGTGAAAACGCCAATGACCGTTTGAAGTCTCATGAATGCCTGAAAGACCGAACCGAAGCATTGCTGGGTGTTGAAACCAAAATCTTCGCCCCGGCTGATTACAGCGGCGTGATCGAAGGCCTGATCGGTGGCAACCTGGATATGGCCTGGCTTGGAGCCTCTGCTTATGCGGCAGTTTACATGGCAGACCCGGAAGCGGTTGAGCCGGTTCTGGTGAAAATCAACACAGACGGGTCTTACGGCTACTATTCTGTCGGCTTTGCCCGCGTTGATTCAGGCATCAAATCGCTGGATGATATGAAGGGCAAAGTTTTTGCCTTCGGTGATCCGAACTCCACCTCTGGCTATCTGATCCCTTCCGTTGAAATTCCTGAAGGCGGCTATTCCATGAAATCCGGCGATTACTTCTCGGAAGTGAAATTCGTTGGTGGTCATGAACAAACCATCGTTGCCGTTGCCAATGGCGATGTTGATGCCGGTGTGACCTGGGCAGACGGCCTGGGCAACTGGGAGGAAGGGTACAATTCCGGCGCACTGCGCAAGGCAACCGATGCCGGTCTGGTCGACATGACCGAAATCCAGGAAATCTGGCGCTCTAAAGTTATCCCGGAAGGCCCGATCGTTCTGCGCAAGGCCCTGCCAGAGCGCGTGAAACTGCAAATGACCGGTCTGATGGCCAGCCTGGAATCGATGGACCCGGAATGCGCCTACAGCGTTATGGCCGGTGAAGTCAAAGGCATCGCCCCAATCGGTCACGACGCCTATATCAGCGTGATCGAAGCCCGTAAGGCTTCCATGAAGAACTAATCAGCGGATTGGTTTTGTGCGGCGCCGATGCCATTAAACGCATCGGCGCCGCAGTCCGTTTACTGTGGAGCTTCGATAAAATGAACACCCCCCTGACCATCGGCCAGTTACAAAGCCATTTCAATGGCATGGAACAAAGACGGCGGCTCTATACAGCCGTGTTTCTTGGCGCATCGCTGATCGTCTTCTTTGGGGGCTTTTCTATTGCGGAAGACCTGAATTCCGGCGGTTTCTGGCAGGGACTTGCCAAATTCTTCGATTTCCCGTCCCAAATCATTCAAGACACTTTTGCTGCCGATGACTGGCTTATCACCGTCCTTGAATATTCGCCCGCCATGTTGGAAACGATCAACATGGCCATGGTTGGAACCCTGTTTGGCGCAGTGATGGCAATGATCCTGGCCTTCTGTTCCTCGCGCAATCTAGGCATCATACCGGGCATTGTCCCCATTGCGCGGCGATTGATGGACATCACCCGCGCCTTCCCAGAGCTGATTTTGGCGCTTTTCCTGATCTATTTACTGGGTGCGACCCCGATACCGGCAATCATCGCCGTGATGCTGCATACAGCCGGTGCCTTGGGCAAACTGTTCTCAGAAGTGAATGAGAATATCGACAGGAAACCGCTGGAAGGGCTGCAGGCGACCGGTGCCAGCTGGCTGCAGCGCATGCGCTTTGGCGTCCTGCCGCAGGTTCTGCCAAATTATTGCAGCTATGCGCTGTTGCGGTTTGAAATCAATATTCGCGCCTCAGCCATTTTAGGCTTTGTTGGCGCTGGCGGGATCGGCCAGGAATTTCGTACCGCCATCAGTTGGGGCGCAGGCGACAAGATTTCGGCGCTGTTTCTACTGCTATTCCTGACCATCGTCGTCATTGACCAGATTTCCAGCCGTATCCGGCGGAATTTGGTCGGCGGCACGTATCAAATGGCCTGACCTGTCACGCGCTTTACGATTAAGGACACGACCCCATGACGACGATGACACTCGACAGCCAGGCGAACCGCCTTCGCCGCACCCATGGCGAGGTGATCCGGAAGTCCCGTCTGGCGGCCTTCTGGCCCCTGACGTCCCTGGGCATCGTTCTGGCTTATCTGGTCTATGCCTGGGTTGCCTTCGATGTTTCAGGCGTGTTTGGGGCGGCAGATTGGAACCGGGGCGTGCTGCTGTCGCGTGACAGCTTTCACCACAAATATCAGGTCAGCTATTCCGCACGTCAGGATGAAGTATCGGTCACGGTCGAAGGCGACCGGAACACCGAACAGGACCCCCTGCCCAGCTGGGTCACAACAGATGGTGACAGGTATCGTGTCTCGCTAGGGGGACGCCATATCGTCACATTCGCAACAGGACGGCTGGACTATACCGCGCCGGACGGATCGACCTATGCCGCGCGCGTGACCAAGGACGGCGTGCATGTGAATGGCTATCGCGCCTTCCTGGATGACGATAACCAATACCGTTATGTCCCTGAGGAACAGTCCGGAAATGCAAACGCCCTTGATATGGCCGAAATGGTCAAACGCGGCATCCTGCCGGAAGGGTCGTCCTTTGCACCGACAAAGTTTGAATATGCACCGGACTTTTACAAGACAATGCGCGTTACCCGCGCGCAGATTCTTGTTCAACGCTATTTCTTTGGTTGGGAATATTTCTGGTTTGGCCCGAACTCGCAATTGCATGGTCTGAGCACGGCTGCATTGTGGGATCTCGCCTGGTCTGAGGAGCGGATTGATCCGGCGCTATCCAATGCCGAATTTATCTTCCTGGAATTCTGGCGCAACCCGGACTGGCAACACAACGAAATGTTTATTGCCTTGCTGGAAACACTGTTGATGGCGCTGCTGGGAACCTTTGTAGCCGCTGGTGTTGGCCTGCCCCTTGGTTTTCTGGCAGCGGCAAATTTCAATCCGATCTTTGCCAGCCGCATGGTACTGCGCCGCCTGTTCGACTTTCTGCGCGGAATCGACCAGATCATCTGGTCCTTGATTTTCATCCGCGCATTCGGCCTTGGACCCCTGACCGGTTCCCTTGCGATTGCTTTCACCGATACCGGCACTTTGGGGAAATTGTTTTCTGAAGCAATTGAAAATATTGACTCAAAGCAGGTGGAAGGCGTTCGGTCCACCGGGGCAACGGCGATCCAGCGCTATCGCTTTGGTGTGATACCGCAAATCCTGCCGATCTTTGTTTCCCAGACTCTGTATTATCTGGAATCCAACATTCGATCCGCCACCGTGATTGGGGCGCTGGGTGCTGGGGGTATCGGCCTGAAACTGGTGCAATCGATGCAGACACAGCAGGATTGGGAAAATGTGATGTATCTGATCGTCATGACCCTGATCGTTGTTGTATCCATGGATATCGCGTCGGGCTGGCTGCGCCGTAAGCTGATCAATGATCGGGGATAAAAACAGGTCCCCCATTTGATCGCATCTGGAATCTCTGGCATAATCGCAGGATCGGTGTCGGCGTATCGCCAGAACCATGGACCAAAGCAGATTATAGGGTTCTTTACAGGCCCTTGGCGCGACACCTGGTCCGAATGATTGACCCGAAAGGTCGACTCTCAATGAAGCTCAATACCAGCCAGCAGGCTGCTGTGAAACAGCAGACCGGCGCCGATCCCGTTGAAGAAGGAAGCACCCCCCACACTGCCCTGACGGAGGCTTTTGGGGACCACACATTTTATGTCAGCGAAGCAGGACTTCTGGTTCCAGAACCTGTTGAGGCCGAAGGAACAGACCCGATGGAGCTGATCCTGGTTGCCGAATGGACCGATGAAAAGCGCGAGGCGATGCAACGGGTCGAACCTAAGCAGACAGGCTTTGTTCTGGACGCCGCCCCGGCAAACGACTCCGCTGCCAGCTGAGTACCACCCGCGCCCTTAGCGTACCTGCCCCGCTGGGGTCGATTGAATACGGGACGGTGTTTCTGATAATCCCTATGGCGCGGTCGAAAGATATGATCTCTTCGCCGCGCCATTTGGGCTTTCCGAATTCAGTAAAAAATATCCCTGAAATCCCACCTGACGTTTAGCGCAATGCCTGCGCGAACGGGATCGTGTGCGCCGCCGTATCTGCTGAAAAAACATGTGGGGAAAGCATCCTGTATGAGCTCATGCAAGGGCATGATCCTCTTGAAGACATTCGCACGCTGACACGAACCGTCGATTTATGACGGCGACGGCGGATTGTCGATTTCACTGGAAACGGGGCGGTATCAGGATTATTCCGCCGCGTTAATAGACGCGCCGGATTTGCTGCTTTTTATTTGGTCGAAGCTGTCCTTATCCAAATAGCCGATACACCGATTCCGCCCCTGGCGTTTAGCTTCATACAAGGCCTTGTCCGCCTTGTGCAGGACTTCTTCACCAGTGTCATTGTCAAAATCAAACAGCGCCACGCCGACGGAAATGGAAATATCGAGGCCACCATCGGGACCGCCACGGGCATGTATCGGCGCGGAACATATGCTCTTGCGCAGCCGTTCGGCCACGACACCAGCAACACTGTAATCTGCGTCCGGCATCAGGACGACGAATTCTTCACCGCCAAAGCGGGCAATTGTGTCAATCGACCGGACATTCTGACCAACACGACGGCTCAATTCGATCAGAACCTCGTCCCCGGCCGCATGACCATACGTGTCATTGACCTGCTTAAAGTAATCGATATCGAACATCATGACCGCCAATGGTTTGCCACTGGCCCGAACACGGTCAACAAGGCCGCTTAGATGCGCGGTCAGATATCGGCGATTATACAGCCCCGTCAGACTGTCCGTCAGCGCCATGGCAAGGCTTCGTTCGTAATTTTCGCGCAGGCGGTCCTGATACCGCTGACGGCGAATCTGGGTGCGAACCCGCGCCTGCAATTCCTGCTTATCAATCGGTTTGATCAGATAATCGTTAATCCCGATATCCAGGGCTTTGGCCAGGCGCTCCGTATCATCTTCTTCAACGGTCAGTAACATCGGGGTGTGGCGGGTTGCATCAGCGGCGCGCACATGGCTGCAAAACCGTAACGCATCGCCGTTCTTTAAACGCAAGCTGACAACCAGCAACTCGTACGCTGCCATTTTCAGGCGTTCATTGGCTTCGGCGACAGAGGCAACAATATCACTGCTGGCATTGTCCCGATCCAGTGCATCAACGATCTTCTGCGCATCAATCCGATTGTCTTCTACCACCAGAACCTTGGCATTGGACGCATCAACGGCATGAATGGGCTTGTCTTCGCGCATGACGCCCAATTGCCCGGATGTCTGTTCGCGCATGCGCCATTCATCCATCAACATTTTCAGGCGCACAAGCGAGCGTACGCGCGCAAATAGAGCTGCATCATTGACAGGTTTCGTCAGAAAATCATCTGCGCCTGCTTCCAGGCCCCGCACGCGATCTGCCGAATCAGATAAGGCCGTGACCATGACGACCGGAATATGCATGGTAACAGGATCTTGCTTCAGCTTTTCACAAACCTCGAACCCATCCATTCCGGGCATCATAACATCCAGAAGGATAATATCGGGCTGGTCATGCTTCGCCATTTCAAGGCCTGTCAGCCCGTCACGGGCTGTTATGACCTCAAAATACTCACTGGTCAGCTTTGCCTCCAACAGTTTGACGTTGGGGCGTAAATCATCGACCACGAGCACTCTTGCGGTCATCCGCTTCACATCCTTACATTCACGCGCCTAAAATCAGGCGAGAAACTTCTCTATCGTGGACAAGAAATTTGCCACAGAAATTGGTTTGGCAATATACGCCTCACAACCACCTTCCAGGATTTTTTCCTCATCCCCTTTCATGGCAAATGCCGTCACGGCGATAACCGGAATATGTTTCAGATCGTCGTCTTCTTTTATCCATTTGGTCACCTCCAATCCCGAAACTTCCGGCAATTGTATGTCCATCAGGATCAGATCAGGCTTCTCACTGCGGGCAATTTTCAAGGCCTCCATGCCATCCCTCGTTTGAAGGATGGTATAGCCTTTTGAATCCAGCAAATCATGAAACAGCTTCATGTTGAGTTCATTATCCTCAACGATCAAAACCGTCTTGGCCATATTGCCCCCTATCCGAACATAACCGATCTCTGTATCGGTTCAAATCAACACTGTGTACACTACCCGCTTACACATTGAAATCAACTGACCAATGGAATGCTGTCTATTAAGTGTTCTATAACATAATCGCTGAGGTGGCGATGCTTTTCACGCATCGACAAAGATAGGACAAAGGTAATGCGCATTGGTCTGGACCTGGGTGGTACAAAGACATCTGGCATACTAATGAACCAGAATGGTGAGATTCTGGCACGTCATCGGGTTGAAAGCCCGCGCGGTGACTATAACGCGACCTTAACCATGCTTCGGGATATGGTAACGCACCTTGCCGGTTCCAAGGGCGACGATATCCATGTTGGGATTGGCATACCGGGAAGCATTTCTCCCGCGACGGGATTGGTAAAGAATGCCAATTCCACCTGGTTGATCGGCAAACCATTACTGCAGGATGTAACGCAGGTTCTGGGCCGACCGGTGCGCATCGCCAATGATGCCGATTGCTTTGCATTATCTGAGGCTGTTGATGGTGCGGGGGCCGGGTACCGCACAGTTTTTGGCGTCATTTTGGGAACGGGCGTTGGGGCTGGTATTGTCAGCAACGGGGCCTTGCTGAATGGTCCAAACGCCATCGCCGGTGAATGGGGGCATAACCCATTGCCGTGGGCCACTGCGGGATCAGACCCCGCCCTGCCCTGCTATTGCGGGAAATCCGGCTGTATCGAAACCTATCTCAGCGGTCCCGGCCTGGCGAAACACCATGCCAAAACATCTGAAGAAATCGTACCAGCAGATACAATCGCCCTGGCCGATTCACCCAAACGTAAGGCCAGCCTGATGCTTTATGCCAGCCGCTTGGCCCGCGCCCTATCCCATGTGATCAATATTTTGGACCCCGATGCGATTGTGCTGGGCGGCGGCCTGTCTGGCATACACAGCCTGTATCAAGACGTCCCGGCCTTGTGGGGAAAATACGTCTTTTCTGATTCGGTCAGTACCCCCTTGCTGCGTCACATGCACGGCCCGGACAGCGGCGTTCGGGGTGCTGCATGGTTATGGCCTGCGTAATGACTGATATGCAGCCCCCCCTGTTTCTGTGCCGGGAATGCCTGCATCAGATGACACGCCCAACGCTGGAGGAAATGCCAAAGCGGTGCCCGCACTGTCACTCCCCCCGCGTGATCGCGCATGCCGAACTGGCCAGCCTATCAATTGCCCATATTGATTGCGACGCCTTCTACGCCTCTGTTGAAAAGCGGGATGATCCCAGCCTGGCCGACAAACCTGTCCTTGTCGGCGGGGGAAAGCGCGGCGTGGTATCTGCGGCCTGTTACGTTGCCAGGCTGTATGGTGTGCGATCCGCCATGCCGATGTTCAAGGCGCTGAAGGCCTGTCCCAATGCTGTCGTCATACGTCCGAATATGGAGAAATATGCGTCTGTTGGCCGGGAAATCCGCGCCATGATGCTGGAGATGACCCCACAGGTTGAGCCGATCTCTATTGATGAGGCATTCCTGGACCTGACCGGCACAACCCGCCTGCACGGCCGTCCCCCCGCTGCGACACTGGCATATCTGGTGAAGCGCATTGAAAAGGAAATCGGGGTCACGGCGTCCATTGGGCTCAGCTATAATAAATTCCTGGCGAAAATCGCCTCTGATCTGGACAAGCCCCGTGGCTTTGCCGTGATTGGGCAGCAGGAAGCAGTCTCCTTCCTGAAATCAAAACCGGTTGGCATTATCTGGGGGGTGGGCAAAACCTTGCGCGCCACCTTGGAAGCAGACGGAATCCATACCATTGGCGATCTGATGGCCTATGAAAAATTTGACCTGATTGGGCGGTATGGCGCGATGGGCAATCGGCTGTATCATTTTGCCAGGGCAGAAGATGGTCGCAGCGTAGAGCCGGAAGGCGAAACCAAAAGCATCTCTGCCGAGACAACCTTTAACGACGACATTTCCACTGCGGCTAAACTGAAAGACGCCCTGTGGCCCTTATGCGAAAAGGTTGCCCGCCGGATGAAATCAAAAGGATATGCCGGGCGCACAGTGACGGTGAAACTGAAAACCAATGGATTCAAGACGGTCACCCGATCCCGCACCTTAACGGACCCCAGTCAACTGGCCGAAACCCTGTATCGCACGGCAGCGCCCATATTGGACAAGGAAGCCGATGGCCGGGCCTTTCGCCTGATTGGCATCGGCATGTCGGAACTGACAGACCCGGCCGGTGCGGACCCAATTGACTTGGGCGACCCCGATGCCGGCAAGCGCGCCAAAATCGAACGCGCCATGGATGCGGTGCGCAAAAAGCTGGGCGACAGTGCGGTAAAGAAAGGACGCGGCTGGACCTAACCCAAAATCAGCTTCAAACCCAAGCCAAAGACGGCACAAATACTCAATGTCGCAATCACGCCCAGCCTGTATCGAAACACGGCCATCAGCGCCAAAGCCGTCACCAATACCGCCGATAGGTCCAGACTGGTCAGCACCGGCATGTCCACCGAGAACGGCCCGAACTGAAAAGCCGATACCTGTGTGAACAGGATGCGAAGACCAAACCAACAGGCCAGATTGGCGATGACCCCGACAACAGCCGCCGTGATTGCCGATAAAGCACCGGCAAGACGAGGGTTTTGTTGCAATCGCTCAATCGCGGGCGCGCCCAAAAAGACGAAGGCGAAACACGGCGCAAAGGTCACCCACAGCGTGACACAGGCGGCCAGAACGCCGGCCCACAAAGTCCCTTGGGCCGCATAACCTGCCAGAAAACCAACAAATTCCAGCACCAGTATCAAGGGGCCCGGTGTGGTCTCCGCAAGCCCCAAACCGGTCAACATCTGATCCGGGGTCAACCAGCCATAGCTTTCCACGGCCTGTTGCGCGACATAGGTCAGAACGGCATAGGCACCGCCGAATGTAACGACGGCCATCTTGGAAAAGAACAAGGCGACATCTGCATAAAATCCACCCACCAACACCAATGCCAGAACCGGCGCACCCCAGGCAAAAAGCGACAGCAACCCTGCGCGGCGCGCCGCTTTCGCCCGCATCGCCATAAATCCTGGATTTTGCGCGATCACATGATCCAAAAGCGCCGGGGTCTCGCCACCTCCTGCGTCATGCTTCCCCCCCTGAAACCGCCCTGGCAAGAGGAAACCGATCAATGCAGCGGAAATCACGACGATGGGAAATGGAACCGACAGAAAGAAAAGGGCGACAAAGGAAATGCTGGCCAACCCCCACGCAATCGCTCCATGCAGGGCCCGTTTGGCTACCTTATACAGGGCATTAAGGACAATCGCGACAACCGCACAGGACAAGCCAAAGAAAACCGCAGAGACAGCAGGCACCTCCCCCGCGGTCACATACAGAATCGATAGGCCCAACATCACGATTGCGCCCGGAATGATGAACAGCAGACCGGCAATCAAGCCGCCGACCGCGCCATGCATCAGCCATCCCAGATAGGTCGCCAATTGCTGCGCTTCCGGCCCCGGTAACAGGGAACAAAAATTTAAAGCGTGCAGAAACCGCCGGTCGCCGATCCAGTTATGATCTTCAACTACTTCGCGATGCATCAACGCAATCTGTCCCGCGGGGCCGCCAAAGGACAGGCACCCAATGCGAAACCAGACTTTCGTGGCTTCTGCCAGGCTTGGCATTGTTTGTGGGGACGTCGCTGTATCCGTCATGCTGCACCTGCTGTGTTGGGCCAATCATGTGTTTCTGAAGTCGCATCCCTGCACCATCGATACAGCGCATCATAAACGCCCATCGCAGCACCAAGCTGTTCTAAATCATCCTTATATTGCCGCGACAAGCCCAGCGAGATTGCCAATAGTCCAGCAGCCTCTGGTGCCAAATCCAGGCGCGCTGTATCGGCACCGCGCACAATCGTTGCCAATCGCGCCAGAGGTTCTGTGGTCAACCCAAATTCCATCAGCATGGTATCAAACGTACAGGTCTCACCGCGGTGACTCCAAAAGACATCATCGATATCAAATGGTGTCGCCCCAAAACGATCCGCAACATTCAGGACTTCACCGGGGGAGACGAATAAGAAAACGGCATTGCGATCAATAAAGCGCCGAATGAGCCAGGGGCAGGCCAGTCGATCAATTTTCGGGCGCGCGCGCGTCACCCAAAGCGTCTGCCCCTTGCGATCAGGCTCAGGCAGGGATGTGAATGGAACAAGGGGCAATTGCGCGTCAAGCCATCCCAAATACCCCCCTTCCAATGTCTGTGCGTCGGTCCCGTGGTGTCGCAACAAGGCGGCAACGCCCTGGCTGAGTTTGAGGCCCTTATGGCAAGAGATCACAACCGATTGACCTAGATAGTCTGGTGCCCAATCCGATACGGAATTATAATTGTGCCGCCTGGATCCGGGAATAAGGTTGGGATGCAGCGAAAAATCTTCATCGATGCGAACGTCCAGAATGATGGGACAGGTCGGTGTGCCAATAAGGCGATTGAGCTGTTGTGATGTGATTTCAGTGGGTGACGTCATAATGCGCCCTTTCCAGATAAGTGGCTTTAGGACGCGATCCTTGGGCTGACGCCTCACGGGGTGTTCGCAAACCCCATGAATTGAACGTTAGTGACAACGTTCACATTGGTCAAGTTACGATCCTCAGACACATCATGACGGGGCGTGACGGGTCGCGATAGTTCTCTTAAGCTGTCGTCCTCTCATGATAAAGGAGTGGCGTAGCCTATGTCCGATCTGCCCAAAGTATTTGCGACCCGCTTAATGCCTGAAGATGTTGAGGCCCGCTTTCGGTCAGAGTTTGATGCCCAACCCAACGAGACCGATGCGCCTTTAGACAGCGCTGCCATTGTTGCGCGCGCTCAGGGCTGTCGCGCGATTATTTGCAGTCCAACCGAAAAAATGGATGCCGAAACAATCGCCACATTGCCCAAATCCGTTGAGATTCTGGCGACCTTTTCCGTGGGCTGCGATCATATTGATTTGAAGGCGGCCAAAGCCCGCGGCCTGATCGTCACCAATACGCCAGACGTGCTGACAGATGCGACAGCCGACACGACCATCCTGTGCCTCTTGGGCGCCGCCAGAATGGCGCAAGAGTCAGAAGCCACTCTGCGGGCAGGGAAATGGGGCCGATGGGCCCCCCGGGACATGCTGGGCGTTCATATGAGCGGTAAGCGTTTGGGCATTGTTGGCATGGGCCGGATTGGTCAAGCCGTCGCGCGGCGCGCCAAGGGTTTTGATATGACCATAATGTATCACAATCGCCGACAACTGGAAGGCAGTGACGATCAGGGCGCGACCTTCTATGCCAGGGCGGAAGACATGTTGCCCCTGTGTGATTTCCTGGCGCTGACCTGTCCCCTGACCGAAGACACGAAGCATTGGCTAAATGCAGAGCGGATCGCACTGCTGCCTGACCGAGCGGTTGTCGCCAATACGGCGCGCGGTCCCGTTGTCGTTGACGATGCGCTGATTGACGCCTTGAAGTCCGGCAAGGTCTTTGCTGCGGGGCTGGATGTGTTTACGGGGGAGCCGAAATTGGACCCCCGCTACCTGGACCTTCCCAACGCCTTCCTATTGCCCCATGTGGGATCGGCAACGGTAGAGACGCGCAACGATATGGGCTTTCGCTGTCTGGATAACCTTGCCGCCCATTTCGCAGGTCAGCCTTTGCCCAGCCGGGTCATCTAGGCACACCCCAACTGCTGTGCCAGGGCTTGCAGATCATTCCAAGTTGGCTCTGGAATCGCCACCGCGTTTGATTTCGCTTTCGCTGCGCGTTCCCGCTCGCCGGGGACTTGCACCAAGTCGAAGCCAGGCGCTGGCGGGCAGGTGCGTATCTCTGCCAGAATTTCCTCAGCCGTTGCATGCAATGCGCTTTGTTCTTTGAACATTTTCGTGTCCAGACACAAAATCAGCCAGTTCATTTCAGTTGTGGATGGCCCCAACATGGCCTCCCCGATCAGCTCTGCAATCAGACCCAGCGCGTAGCCTTTCGGGCCCCCCATGGGCAGGATGGCACCGCCATTGAAGTAAGCGTCCGGATCACGGCTGGGATGTCCATCCCGATCAATCAGACACCCCTCTGGCAACAAAGCACCCGCATTTTTCGCCGCATATATCCAACCGCCGGCAATAATGGAGGTTGCGAAATCAAGAACGACCGGTCCGTGATTGCCACCCGGCATAGCAAGCGCATAGGGGTTGGTTGGCAAAATCGCCCGACTGCCGCCATAAGGCGCAACCTGACGCCAGTTATGTCTGCCCCCGCCGCCAACACAAATCGTCAGGCAGCCGGCGTCCGCACCGCGTTCAACATAGGCGCCAATGCGTCCCGTATGCCCGCAATGCCTTACCGCAACAGCAACCAACCCTGATTGTCGCGTTGCCAGGACTGCTTTCTCTATCGCCAGTTCCATTGCCGGGATGCCGATACCACCACCCCCGTCTATTTCCCAAACGCCGCTGCGCGTTTCCATCGCAGTCGGCACAGCGCCAGCAGACATATACCCTGATCTAAATTGATCGACATATTGCAACAGGCGCATCACACCATGGGATTCGACGCCCGCCAGGCTCGTCTCCACCAAATGGTTGCTGACGCTGGCCGCTGTTTCTGGCGTACAGCCGATTTCGCGCAAGACCTTCCGTCCCAAATCCCGAAGGATACCGGCATCCACATCCACGCGCGTGCCATCAAAATCCAGTTTGCTCATGCTTCCCCCAATTTATGAGTATATTATTACTTTTAAGAGGTATCCTGTCGGCTGCCGTCCGGTCCTGGTGGGCAGGGTCGCGACCCTAACTATTCTGAAAAATCCTTTGGAGGAAATAAACGTGGCACTAGCACAGGAAACCGCTCTTATCGTTGGCGCAGGATCCGGCCTTAGTGCCGCGCTGGCCCGCCTGTGTCATGAACAGGGGATGGCAGTCCATCTTGCCGCGCGCACACCATCAAAACTGGACGAACTGTGCCAGGAAACAGGGGCGGTTGCCCATGCCTGCGATGCGTCCCAGGCGGATCAGGTGGAGGCCTTGTTCAACGCCCTGCCCTGCGTGCCCGATCTGGTAGTCTTCAATGCCTCAAAACGGGTGCGCGGCCCGATTCAGGATCTGGACCCGGCCGCTGTGAAAGAAGCGATAGAGACAACATGCTTTGGGGGCTTTCTGGTTGGACAGGCTGCGGCCAAGCGCATGATTCCCCGCGGCACTGGGTCGATCCTGTTTACCGGGGCATCTGCCAGCGTAAAAGGCTATCCAAATTCCTCCACCTTCGCGATGGGGAAGTTTGCCCTGCGGGGGTTGTGTCAATCTATGGCGCGGGAACTGCAACCCCTGGGTATTCATATTGGGCATTTCATCATTGATGGCAGCATTGCCACAGGCCCCTGCCCGGAAGATGACAAACTGGACCCGACGACTATCGCGCACAGTTATCTGGATTTGCACCGCCAACATCGCAGCGCCTGGACCTGGGAAGTTGAATTGCGCCCCTGGCTGGAGCGTTTCTAACCCTGCACAAGATAGACACTACATCTTGATTCCCCACCACTAGGAATCCGATTCCGGGCAACTGGGCAGGAAAATCCTCCCTTCATCTGCATGCTAAAGCCAATTTGATGACAGGGCTGCGCAAAAGCCCGGACTGTAGAGCGTTTTCTGGGCAAGCTTCCCTTTGGCATGCGATTTGCCCTGTTTCCCACAGATTGGGATTTGGGAACGGGAGAGAGCATAATGGTCCAAGCAGTTGAAAAATTACGTCTGGTCAGTGATACACAAGGGATTGTATCCCCCGATGGGCAGGGGATTGTATCCCCCGATGGGCATGACCAATCCGGCCTGAACGACCGTCCAACCGATTGGGCGGAAATACGCAATTACCGTCGATTGCTGCGCGATGCCCTGACCCTGGCGCAGGAAGCGCGTCAGAATCTGACCGATGCACAACGCCGGATCGCGACATTGGAGCATCTGTCGCGCACGGATGAGACAACCGGCCTGCTGAACCGGCGCGGCTTTGAACTGGCGCTGGAAACAGCCCTTGCGCGGGTCAAACGGCATGGCGAAAAGGGTGTGCTTGTCATGATCGATTTGGATGGATTCAAGGCAATCAATGATCGCCATGGGCACCCCGTTGGTGACCTGGTGCTGGCCACGGTTGGCACAATCCTGAACCGGCATACCCGCTTTACTGACAGTGCTGCGCGTATTGGCGGGGATGAATTCGCCCTGATCCTGACGGACACGGATGACAAAGGGGCCAAACTGCGTGTTCGCAAATTGGATCAAATTCTGAACTGCAGCGATGTTCCCTGGAATGGCATGCGTATCCCCATTCGCGCATCGTTTGGATATGCCCCTTATGGACCAAGGGACGAGGCCGACAATCTGTTCGCCAAGGCCGATGCCGCCATGTATGACCGTAAACGCGATCGGGCGGTAACGCCCCAGCCAATATTNACGCAATAGCGATCAGGCGGGATCGCCCCAGCCAATATTAACGCAATAGCGTCGCAATCAGGAAACTGCCGCTGTCAATCTGGACCCAAGCTGCTGTCTTAGGTGTTCGCATATCGCGACGCTGGCAAGGCAGAAGTGTGAGCGCAGCAATGGGCCTGAACGCAATCGACGCCGTCAAAAAGGCACCCCGCCAACACGGCGCAATGGAATATTCCGAAGCCCCAACCGACCTGAATGTGGTTCGGGGTTATCGTCTAAAAAGATTACGCGATGCCCTGAAGGCTGGTGATTATGCCGGTGGCCTGTTCTTTAACCAGTTGAACACGCGCTATGCGACCGACGCCACCAACATGCAGGTCTGGTGCGCACATTATGAAACCCGCTGCGTCTTCGTGTGTACCGATGGGCCGGTCATTCTATTTGATTACGCCAACCACCCGCATCTGGCCACAGACCTGCCGGGCGTTGATGAATATCGCGCCATTCCCTCTTTCTATTTCTTTTCCGTCGGGCCAAGGGGCGAAGAACGTGTGAAGATGTTTGCCGACCAAATCTCAGATCTGGTCAAAACCTATGGTGGGGGCAACAATCGTATCGCGGTGGATCATGTCTCCATCATGGCCGCCAGCGCGCTGCAGGACCAGCAAATCAGCTTGCATGACGGTGAAGGTCTGGCAGAAATGGCCCGCGCCATCAAATCGCCGGAAGAACTGATCCTGATGCAGGCATCCATGAATGCCTGTGAACAGGGTATCCGCGAAATGCGCGCCATCCTGGAACCGGGCATCACCGAAAATGCGCTATGGGCGAAGTTGCATGAGGTCAATATCCGATTGGGCGGGGAATGGATCGAAACCCGCCTGCTTTCCGCCGGGCCACGCACCAATCCCTGGTTCCGGGAATGCTCCATGCGTCCCATCGAATTGGGTGATATGGTCAGCTTCGACACGGATCTGATCGGCCCCTATGGATATTGCTCCGATATCTCACGCGCCTGGGTCTGTGGCGTGGATCAGGGGGATATCAAACCAACCGATGAACAACGACGCCTCTATGCCAAGGCGTATGAGCAGATCCAATACAATATCGGCACATTGGGCCCTGGCAAATCCTTCCGGGAAGTGACAGAATCCACCTGGACCATCCCTGATGAATTTCTGTCAAACCGCTATACCAGTTGCATGCATGGCATTGGTTTGGCGGATGAATACCCGTCGATCAAACACAAGGCGGATTTTAATGCGAAAGGCTATGACGGCGTATTCGTGCCGGGCATGGTGATGTGCGTGGAAAGCTTCATCGGGGTCGAAGGCGGACGCGAAGGCGTGAAGCTGGAAGAACAGGTTGTCATTACGGAAACCGGCGTCGAACGCATGTCCACCTATCCCTATGAAACCAATTGGCTGTAATTCAGGCATATCGCGCCTGAGATTGTCTAAAACCGGGCCGACAAAAAAGTTGGCCCGGTTCAGCACCCCTGCCGCGGGGCCTGACCCGAAACCAATGTCCGTGCCATAAAGGGCGTTGTGCTGTCGGGCTGAACCGTGACTTTTACCGCGTCGATAACGGCATAGTCCCCCGCAGAATTCAGGCGCCACAGGTTCGGGGCCTGATCTCCCCCAAATTCCTGATCCAGACAATAGGGGTCGGAATCCCCGTGGATCAACAGAACCGGTCCCCTAAACTGCTGAGCGGCCAGCCTCACTTGATCTCTCAACATAGCGAAGGCATCGCATTTTATCCGCGTGGTGCCCTCACAGGACCCGCTGCCCCAAGGTTCCGTTACATCGGCCTGCATCGCAATGACCAGCGCCTTTGCCTGGGCCTCCCTGGCCTGTTCCACCGCCCCCTCAAGCCAGACCCGATTGGCCTGTTCACGCGCGCTGACCTGGGCCAGGGCGAAATCGACATCATCCAGCAGGATCTGCGCACGTCCATTATTGGTGCCGACAACATGCAAGGTCACATATGTTACACCATCATCGACCCAGCGCGCATTTTCAGGATATCCATCCTGGCGCATCACATGCATTTCCTCTGGGCTTTCCGGCGCGGGCTCAAAGAAAATCTGGCGCAGGCGCGACAGGCGATCATATTCCCGCATCGCCAGTCCAGTGGAATCCCGGTCGCAATCGGTCCAGTCATTATCCCCTGGTGTCAGGAAAACCCGCCCTGGCTTCAAACCATACAGCGTGTCCCGAACGGCCAGAAACAGGCCGTCACTGCACACCTCTTTGCTGCCTTTGAAATCACCAACATGAATAACAAAAGGGGCCAAGTCCGCCTTAATCGCCGGAATAATCTGATCTTCAAAAACCCGCTGTTGATCCTCAGTATAGGGCAAATCGCTTAAAACGATGAAATCCCCGGCTTTTGCCTCCACCCCGACCATCAGGATCAATCCTATGAATGCAAATGACCATGACCCAACAGACATCAATGCCTCCTGCCCGACTCCTCAATGCAAGCATTATAGCATCCCTGTCTGACGAAACCGTGACGGATCACGCGTCCTTGGAATAGAGGTAGTCTCGTGTCAGGGGCACGGTTTCCAACCGCTTGGAGAGTTGGATTTGCCAGACCATCAGCGTGTCATAGCGGAAGCTCATCTCAGACACGGCCAGATAAAACTCCCACATCCGACAAAAGCGCGCGTCATAAATCTGCTCCGCCCGGTCCCAATTCTCCAGGAAGCGATAGCGCCAGTGCTTTAATGTTTCCGCATAATGCAGACGCAGAATTTCAATATCCGTCATCCACAGGCGCGTCTTTTCAATGCATGTGATAACCTCCGAAAGGGCGGGAATATATCCACCTGGAAAGATATACTTTCGAATAAAAGGGCTTGTAATGCCCGGTCCCTCATTGCGCCCGATCGCATGGATCAACGCCACGCCATCATCGGTCAACAAGGACTGAACCTTATCAAAGAACGCCTGGTAATTCGGGACGCCAACATGTTCGAACATGCCCACAGACACGATGCGATCAAACTGTCCCTCAACAAAGCGATAGTCGATCAGTTCGAACTTCACGCGGTCGGCCAGACCTTCCTCGTCCGCGCGTTTGCGCGCAATCGCCAATTGTTCAGTCGACAATGTAACGCCCAGCACATGGACGCCCTCAACCTGTTTGGCGATGCTCAACGCCATACCACCCCAACCACAGCCGATATCCAGCACCCGCATACCGGACTTCAGCAGTAGTTTGTTTGCGATATGGCGTTTCTTTGCGGTTTGTGCCGTTTCCAGGCCTGCCTCTGATGTCGGAAAATATGCACAGGAATACTGATGATCCTTGTCCAGGAACAGGTCATACAGTTCACCCGACAAGTCATAGTGATGCGCGACGTTCTGACGGGAAAGCCCGGCGGGATTCAATTGATGCACTTTGCGCATCATAAAGCCCAAAGCGCGGCCAATGCTGGCAGGCATGCTTGCCCCGGAGCCGCTGGTTATATTTCGACCAACAAGTTCAAGAAAATCCCATATGCGCCCCCCCGTGAAGGACAGGCGCCCATCCATATAGGCCTCTGCAAAGGCGGGGTCCGGGTTCAGCGCAATGGTCCAGGCAACTGTTTTATCGTGCAAATGCATGGTAAGCGGCTCTGTCCCGTCGGACTGATCCTCGGTTTCACCCGCATTACCATATTCTTTTTTTGCACCCTTCGCGTCGACGACGACCAAACGACCGTACCGGATCAAACGCTTCAATACTTGATCTAACATCACGTCCAGAATTCCCCCCGGACACACCAAAACATACCGTCGAACAAACCAGGTGAAACCTTAGCATATGAATTCTACCGAAATCGAGTAATTCTCTCATTCGATTTTATGCATTTACTCAACGGCATCTCTGATCTTGCGCCACTTGGCGACATTTCTGTTATGTTGGGTCAAGGTTTCAGCAAATGCATGCCCCCCTGTGCCATCCGCGACAAAGTAAATATCCTTTGTCTTCATTGGCTGCATGGCAGCGATCAGCGCGTCCCGGCCGGGATTTGCAATCGGGCCGGGTGGTAATCCTGTGATCAGATAGGTGTTATAAGGATTTTCCAGTTTCCAGTCCTGCCGGGTCAAAGCGCGACCCAACGGCCCGTCACCCTGCGTCAGACCATAGACAATTGTCGGGTCCGATTGCAGGCGCATGCCCTTGCGCAGACGATTGACAAAAACGCCGGCAATATGGGCGCGTTCCGATGCAATACCGGTTTCCTTTTCCACAATCGACGCCAGGATCACCGCCTCTTCGGGGGTGCTGTAAGGCAGGTTTTCAGCACGGGATTGCCATAATTCCTGGACCGTTGCCGCCATTTTCGACTGCAGACGGTCAACGATGGAGGCGCGACTGTCGCCCCGACGATATTGATACGTTTCCGGGAACAGCGTGCCTTCCGGTGACTTTGGCGGCAGCCCCCCGGTTAAACCGTCGGTCTGCTCAATAATTCCGAAAATCTCGGAAACGGTCAGCCCTTCTGGAATTGTGATACGATGTTCTATCACATGATGGGCGATCAACGTCTGCGCCACTTCCGCTTGGGACTGGCCGGGCAGGAAGCGATACTCCCCCGCCTTCAATTGGGTATGCTGGTTTTGATATCGCAGCATAGCGATAAAAACCTTAGGATATTCAATGACGCCTGCCCGCTGTAAATTCGCCGCGATGCGCTGCAGGCTGGCCCCAGGCTCGATCACCACTTCGACTTCTTGCTGCAGTGGCCCTGATGCGTGATAGGTATCCTGTGCCCAGAACACCACGCAAATGGCCGCCCCCGCCAGCACAACACCGACAACAAGACATAAAATCAGAGTCCGGCGCAGGGCCCGGCCCAATCCGCCGCGTTTGGGGGAAGGTGGTGTGCCGGCAGGTTCATTATCTGTTGGGTCTTCAGACGGCTCTGACACGCATGCTCCTATCGGCTAAAGATCTGATCAGGCCAGGCTTTTTTTCCGGGTCGCCGCATGCGCACTGCCCACGGCTGCAATGATTGCACCCATGAAATATACAGCAAGTCCCACAGAGGTCGAATTGGAATAATCAACCCGCCCTTCCAGAACCTGCAAGCCAAAGACAATCAGGGGCGCAATCGCCGCGACGGAGCTGATCGTCAGGGATGTTGTCAGGGAAACTGCCTTCTGGACCGCATAGATGGGGAAAGCCAGCACCACCATGCCGATGGCAACCGCATATAGAAGGTCTGTGAACGGAACAGCTGCCTTGGCATCAATACCGGAGGCATAGCCTATAGCAGTCAGAACCAGATAAATTGGAAACCGGAACCCGAATTGCGGCACCGGTTCCAATCCGCGAAGATCCAAACGCTTGCTGTATAACAGCATCATGGCGATCAGGATGCCTGCAATCGCGGAAAAAACCAGTCCCAGAAGGCCCGTTCCAATGCCGCCCCGCACAAATCCAGACCAGCCCAACAGAGTGAATGCCGCCAGTAAGAGCATCCCCAGGGTCAAGACACCGTTGCCAAGAGCCTCTACGCCATTGCGCGATGATTGCGCCTCTGCAAAGCCCATCCGCTTCGCAACAATCGTTGTCAGGGGAATTACGCCAGAAAAGATCGTGAAGGCGACGGCTGGTTCAATGACCTGAATGGCGATGAAATACGCCATCCAGCCGCCCGCCGCAGAAAGATTAACCCCTAGAACAGACGGCCTGTTGTCAAAGACGACCTGAAGCTGCTGCGGGCGCCTGAACACTGTCCACAGAATGCATCCGATTGACGACAATCCAAACACCAGACCGCCCATCAGAAATCCATCCAGGCGCTGCAGAATTCCGCCAAAATACACAGCCTGGGCGGCGTCCAACACAACAAATATCAGACACCAGATCAGCCCTTGCTGCCCCAGCGATAGCCGTCCCATCGCCCCCCCTATACCCTGTATCCCACAGAACGGTTGCTGCGACAGGGATCTGACTGAATTTTTCCGTTAAGGGGCCGGACCAAAGATGATGCTGGCATTGGTGCCCCCGAAGCCGAAACTGTTGGAAAGTGCATAGTCGACCTTCCGTTCCTGCGCTGTATGGGCGACCAGATTGATGTCACAGCTGTCCGACGGATTGTCCAGATTAAGTGTTGGCGGAACGATTCCGGTCTGAATCGACTTGACCGAGAAAATTGCTTCCACCGCCCCGGCGGCGCCCAACAAATGCCCGATTGCGGATTTTGTAGAAGACATGGCGATCTGATACGCGTGATCGCCAAAAAGCCGCTTCACAGCGCCCAATTCAATCTCATCCCCCAACGGGGTAGAGGTTCCATGGGCATTCACATAATCGATCTTATCAACACCGATACCGGCATTGCGGAAGGCGCCTTGCATCGCACGGAAGCCGCCTGATCCATCTTCTGATGGCGCCGTGATATGGTAGGCATCGCCCGACAGACCATATCCCAGGACCTCGGCATAAATTTTCGCACCCCGTGCCTTGGCATGTTCCAGTTCTTCCAGAACGACAACGCCCGCCCCTTCGCCCATGACGAAGCCATCGCGATCCTTATCCCAGGGGCGAGATGCACGTTCCGGGGTATCATTGAAATTGGTCGATAAGGCCCGGGAAGCAGCGAAGCCCGCCATGCCAATGCGGCACACTGCGGCTTCCGTGCCGCCTGCCAACATAACATCGGCATCGCCAAACATGATCAGGCGCGCGGCGTCCCCAATCGCATGGGTTCCCGTCGCGCATGCCGTCACAACCGCATGGTTAGGTCCACGGAATCCATAGACAATGGACACATAGCCACTGGCCAGATTGATCAGACTGGCTGGAATGAAAAACGGGCTCATCCGGCGCGGACCGCGGGTTTCCAGAATGACAGAGCCTTCGGAAATCCCGGCAAGACCGCCAATACCAGACCCGATCATNACACCNGTNCGNTCCAGNTCTTCTTCNGCNTCAGGACGCCAACCGGAATCCTCAACCGCCTGCGCAGCCGCTGCCAGCGCGAAGGCGATAAAGGTGTCCATTTTCTTGAGTTCTTTTTTCTCGACCCATTCTTCCGGGTCGAAGGCACCATCGTCTTTTGTACCGCGAGGAACCATGCCAGCGATCTTGGCAGGCAAATCTGATACATCGAATGTGGAAACCGGCGTAATGCCCGATTTTCCATCAATCAAACGATCCCAAACATTCTGAACACCCACCCCAAGCGGGGTTACGGCACCGAGGCCTGTGACGACAACACGCTTCATTATTGCCCCATCCTAACCTTGTCCGACCAATGCATCGTAAAATAAGACACTCCGCGAGACATGAAGGATACCAAAAAGTATCAGTCTATCGCCCCGAGGAGAGGATTCAAACGCACTGTTTTCCAGGAGAGGCCATACTGCCTCAACCGGCCAAAGACGCATTGTTATCGAAGTGAACAGTCAATCGGTATAAACCAGTCAAAGTCAGTGTCGGGCGGCCGAAGAATCGACCACCCGATCCCGCAAATGACTTACTTGTGTGCTTCGATAAACGTAATCGCATCCTGGACGGTGGCGATTTTTTCGGCCTCGTCGTCAGGGATTTCGCAATTAAATTCTTCTTCGAAGGCCATCACGAGTTCAACAGTGTCCAAGCTGTCAGCGCCCAGATCATCAATGAAACTGGCCGACTCTACAACCTTGTCGGCATCCACGCCCAGATGCTCAACAACAATGCTTTTTACACGTTCCGCAACGTCGCTCATATCATTCTTTCCCTTGTTTGTCGCGGCCCAGGAGAACCGGCCGACCTTAGTGCCTAACTTACTGATTAACCCTTTGCCAGCGCCGCTTTCTCAGCGCGACGGCGCCTGCCTATCACACTTAAACTGGAAGGACCAGCCCATCGTGTCAACTGAATGACAGAATGCAAGATACCCCGAGTCGCGCCCGGAAACCCCTTCTGTCACGAACACCCTCAGATCATTGCCATACCGCCATTTACATGCAGGGTCTGACCGGTCACATAGGAAGCCTCGACTGAAGCAAGATACAATGTCGCTGCCGCAATTTCCTGCGCAGATCCCATACGCCCTGCGGGAATCGCGCCCATCAGCTTTTCCTTCTGTGCATCGGATAATTCATCTGTCATAGCCGTTTCAATGAAACCCGGCGCCACACAATTGACCGTGATCCCCCGGCTGGCGACTTCCTGTGCCAGGGATTTTGACATGCCGATCAGCCCGGCCTTGGACGCCGCATAATTCGCCTGACCAGGATTGCCTGTAACGCCAACGATGGATGTTATGCCAATGATTCGGCCAAAGCGGCGCTTCATCATGCCCCGCAAACAGGCCCGTGACAGGCGAAAGGCCGCCGTCAGATTGACCGCGATCACCTGATCCCATTCTTCGTCCTTCATGCGCATCGCCAGATTATCGCGGGTCAGCCCTGCATTATTGACTACGATATCGATACTGCCCATGGCAGCCTCTGCCGCCTTTGCCAGGTCTTCCGGCCCTTGCGGGTCGGACAGATTGGCGGGCAGGACAAAACAGCGATCGCCCAGCGTATCGGCCAGGGTCTGCAAACGCTCTGCCCGCGTGCCACTTAGCCCGACCGTCGCACCAGCCGCGTGCAGAGCGACCGCAATTTCGCCACCAATGCCGCCTGTCGCGCCTGTCACCAAGGCTGTTTTGCCTGTTAAATCAAACATTCCAACTCCCTTTCCAAATGGATTCCTTAAAGACGTTACCGATCAGTCCAGGATTACAGGCTCTTTAAGAAAGCCTCAACATCCGCAGGACCATTAACCGCAACGCCGGTCAAATCCTTATCGATGCGCCGCGCCAGTCCCGATAGTACTTTACCCGCACCCACTTCGACCAGCGTATCGACGCCCAGATCCTTCATCGTCAAAACACATTCGCGCCAGCGCACGCGCCCGCAAACCTGTTCCACCAATTGGGTACGCAGGGCTTCCGGATCAATACAACGTGCTGCCGTGACATTGGCGATAATCGGCACCGCTGGTGGCTGAATAACAGTTTCCGCCAGCGCACGCGCCATCGCATCCGCTGCCGGGGCCATCAGGTCGCAGTGGAAGGGGGCGGAAACCGGCAACAGCATGGCGCGTTTTGCGCCCTTTTCCTTGGCAATTTCAATCGCCCGCTCTACGGCAGCCCTGGTCCCGGAAATCACAACCTGTCCCGGCGCATTATCATTGGCAGCCGCACAAATATCGCCCTGGGCCGCCTGTGCGGCAACCGCTTCCGCCTGCTCCAGATCCAACCCCAGAATGGCAGCCATCGCCCCCTCGCCTACGGGAACAGCAGCCTGCATCGCCTTGCCGCGCAGCTTCAGCAGCCGCGCCGTATCGGCCAGTTCCAAGGCACGTGCCGCCGCCAAGGCCGAATATTCCCCCAAACTGTGCCCGGCGACGCATTCAACCATATCAGAAAGGGATCGCCCGCCCTCTGATTCCAGCACCCGGACAACCGCCAGACTGACCGCCATCAAGGCCGGTTGCGCATTTTCTGTCAGCGTAAGATCGCTGTCCGGGCCATCCTGCATCAGCTTGAACAGCTTCTGGTTCAGCGCGTCATCGACCTCTTCGAATACACTGCGCGCGACAGGAAAAGCATCGGCAAGATCCTTACCCATTCCAATGGCTTGACTGCCCTGACCTGGAAATACAAATGCCCGCGTCATTCTTGCCCCCTCCTGCCCGCTCTATCGGGCATTGTTCGTGCCAAACGCGCCAAAACCGCGCGGTAAACCGGGCTCAGTCATAGACGGAGACGGTTTTCTGTCAAGCCATCAACACACAACCCCACAAAGCCGCACATAAAAGCAAAGCGCCCCGGACGCAATCATCCGGGACGCTTTACCCCTGCCAGGGTGAAACTCTCATGTAAATCAGAGGTCAAACTCCAGATTTACTTAATTCTTACTCAGCGGCGGCGGCGAATTGGTCGGAAAACTCCGAATCATCATTCACACCGCCCTGCAGAACGGCCGAACGGACCCAGCGGTCTTCCGAGACATATTGCGGGAATTCATCCCAAAACCCGTCAAAGTCACCAACCTGACCATGTACGAATCGGCCATCGCGAATCTGGATCAGTATTTTCTTGGCGCTGAAAGCATCGCCCTCCCGCCGGCACAAATACCAAAGCGCCACCCCCTCAAAGGCAAAGTCGATATCCAACTGGATGGACTCCCCCAACTCCTCACGATCCAACAATGAGAAATCCAAGGGTTCATCGGGCATTTCAGGGTCATACAATGTGTAAACCACGATATCTGACAGTGTCGCCAGGCGCTTTAACTCACGCGCGATCAAATCTGCCATCACGGTTTTCATCTCTTGCGGATCTTGCATCTTGTCTCTCCTTGTTAACAAAGAGAATCGGCCGATTCGGATAAGCATTCAAATAAAAAATGACCTGAATACCTATTTTTATGAAGTTTACATATCAAGATTATATTTAATACATAAAAATATTGGAAATATCGCTCCGTTACCTAATCCACAAAGTAAAAATAACCAAAGTAGAATCATCAATATCGCGTGCGTTTCCGAATCATATTCATCGCTTGATGCGTAGCCACAGAAGGTCTTTTCAGTCAAATTCCACACCTGAAGGAATGTTCTGAAATGCCAAAGGAATCCCAATGAAATTAGAAACAAACCCCTTGCGCCTGGCACAAGGCTGCGAGGTATTTTTAAACCATTGCCGCGTGGGAAAGAGCCTGTCCCCCCACAGCCTGCGAGCCTATGCCATTGATTTAGCGGAGTTTCAGAGATATTTGGGCGTGGATATGGAAGCGCAAAATGTCGATAGAGAGACACTGCGTGGATATCTCTCCTATCTTATGGGGCCGCGAAGATTGAGCCCGGCATCGGTAAAACGCCGTATCGCCTGTCTGAAAGCGTTCTTTCGATGGCTGGAGTTAGAGGACAGAGTCCCCGTCACCCCTTTTCACCGCATGGATCTGCGCATACGACTGCCACAGCGCCTTCCAAGAGGCTTAAGCCGGGAAGAAATTGCAGCCTTGTTAAGTGCCGCTCGCCGTCCCTTTTTGCATCACAGCGGTTCCCTATCTTTTGACGGGTGCCAACACAGGCCAGATCGCTTCAATGCCCTTACCAGTCTTCTGGCGCTTGAATTACTCTATGCCTCGGCAGTGCGCGTTTCAGAACTTTGTGCACTCACAGCAGGCGATGTCCTGGCCAATGATGCCAATGGCTTGCGTGTTCACGGCAAGGGCAATCGTGAACGCTGGGTACCGATAACCGATGATCTTTTGAAGGATCAGTTACGCCACTATCTGACAGTCCGGGACGCGTGGCAGCCAACAGGCTATCCCCCTATCAAACGGTTGCTTATAAACAGCAAGGGCATGCCGCTCACCCCCACCATCATCCGCAAACGCCTCGCCGCCCTAACCCGCAGCGCGCCACTTAGCCGCCACGTCACCCCGCATATGATCCGCCATACAACCGCCACCCACCTGTTGCAAAACGGCCTAGACCTCCGCCACACCCAACGCCTTCTCGGCCACAGCTCAATCTCCACCACCGAAATCTACACCGCCGTCAGCGACCGCAGCCTAGAGGAGGCCATGAAACGCATCCAGGGATGATAACTAGGAATTATGGTG
>NZSA01000023.1 GCA_002696645.1 Rhodospirillales bacterium
CCAACTCCTAACGCGTCCTATTCGGGGTCCGGGCGATATTTTAACGCCTGGACTGGGACGCAGCCCAACGATGCCACAAAAGCTGGCAGGCGTGCGCAGGCTGCCCCCCAGGTCGGACCCGCTGGCCAGCCAGCATTGCCCTGTCGCCAGGGCAACAGCAGATCCGCCCGATGACCCGGCGCAGCTCTTAGAGATATCCCAGGGGTTTCGCGTGATGCCAAAGACGGCATTGAAAGTGTTTGCCCCAGCACCGAATTCCGGCGTGTTTGTTTTCCCAATCAGGACGGCGCCATGCCGTTCCAAATTAACGACGGGAATGTCTGAGAAATTGGGGATGTAATCCTTGAAGATGGGGGAGCCATAGGTACAGCGAACGCCTTCCACCTCACTGAGGTCCTTGATCCCAACGGGCAGACCCGCCAGCAAAGTATTGCGGGATGCGGTCTTCGCCTGCTGTTCCGCCCGCTCTCTGCACAGGATGGGCGTCGCATTCACGGCACCATCCACCGCCTCTATCCGGTCATAGGCTGCGTCCACCATTTCCTGTGGCGTGACGTCTCCCGCCTTCAGCATGTCAACGGCGGCGCAGGCGGTCAGATGGATCAGGTCGGTCATGATATGGGCTTTCGATTGAAATTGTGATGCGGAGACCCTACACGGTAACTCCAGCGTAAATCCAGCCCGCTTCCTTGGAGAGTGTGATGCAGAATGATACGGCCAATTCACCAGATTCTTCTGCCGGGCCAGAACGCCTGCCGGTCAGTGTGCTGACAGGGTTTCTGGGGTCGGGTAAGACCACGGTTCTAAACGCCCTGTTGAAGCATCCGGACATGGGCCAGACGGCTGTGATCATTAATGAATTCGGGGAGGTCGGGATCGACAACCTGCTGGTTGAAACTGCCAGCGAAGACATGGTGGTGATGGAGTCCGGCTGTCTGTGCTGTACCATTCGGGGGGATCTGATTGAGACATTGCGGGGCCTGATCAAGCGGCGCTGGAACAACGAAATTCCTGCCTTTAATCGGGTCGTGATTGAAACCACGGGTCTGGCTGATCCAGCACCCATCCTGCATACGCTGATGACTGATCCGGTCATTTCAACCCGGTATCGGCTGGATGGGGTCATTACCACGGTGGACGCCGTGAATGGGTCTGCGACCCTGGATGCGCAGCCGGAAGCCGTGAAACAGGCCGCCGTCGCCGATCGTATCCTGCTGACCAAGACGGATTTGATGGAACAGGAATCCGATCTGATGGAAAGGCTGCGGGTTATCAATCCGGCGGCCCCCGTCTTGTCGGTGATCCAGGGGGATATTGCGCCCGATGCGCTGTTTGGCACGGGCCTTTATGATCCGGGTACCAAGACACCCGATGTCGCCCAATGGCTGGCGGAAGAAGCCTATGACCAGGCATCGCAGCACGGCCATCCCCACGATCACACTCATGGCCATCATCATGATCATGACAGGAACCGTCATGACGACCGTATCCGATCCTTCGTCATCCGATATGATGCCCCCATTGCCTGGGATGCCTTCGTTAACTGGATTGAGGCGCTGATTGCCACCCATGGCGCAAACCTGTTGCGCATGAAGGGGATTTTATATGTGGCGGAGGTCGATGGGCCCGTTGCGGTCCATGGCGTTCAGCATGTTTTTCATCCACCGGCCCTGCTGGCGGGCTGGGCAGAGGGAGAGACGCCATCATCGCGTCTGGTGATCATCGCACGGGATTTGAATAAAGATCCGGTTGAGAAAATGTTTCACGCTTTCATGGCGCAATAACCGGTCAACCTTGTTCAATGTGCCTGCAGGACGCGCTTCTGATCCTGCGCCAGCCCGGCCAGAACCTGTTCCAGTTGCGACAGGCTGGCGGCGTCATAGCGCTCTTCCAGATGTTGTCGCCCCTTTTTGTCGAACAGGGTTTCGGCCAGTTCCCTATACAGGGCGGCCATCAGCTTGTGGAATTCCAGATCGCCGAAACTCCAGGCCCGCTCCTCGTTACTCTTGCCCGGCGGCATTACCCGATCAAAATAACTGACCATCCAGGTTCGGCGTTTGCTGATATCCATAAAATAGCGCGTGATATAGATCAGGATGTCATTGACCAATATCTTGGCCATCGGGCGTTCGTGCAGGCTGTCCCAATCCAGCGATTGGCCTTCTTGTGCGCGCAGGGTTTCAACCATAGTACGGGCGCGTTCTTCATATTCTTCAAACAGTTCAGGGCCGACCATTTGATGCAGGGCCTGAATAAAGGCGGGGATCATGCGTCGCGATAGTGTTCGGCCTGGCACAGGCGCTTCGCCGCGTTCGGGTAGCAAATGCACGAAGCGCGCAACAATCAACCGTTCCAGCGGGAACTTTCGCATTTGGGCATAGAACGCGTCTTCAAAGTGATGCTGCAGACCGATCCAGGTCGAATCGCACAGCCCGCGTAAGATACTGTCATTGTCGTATGTGTAGGAATTCAGGACGGCATTGATGTCACGGGACGCCAGTTTACCGTCCCCCTTGGTCGCCTGTGCAGCCAAGCGATCGGCCAGCAACTGACTGATGGTCTGGGCAAATTCTCCCAGTTTCTCAGCCCCCGCACTGTGGGATGCGCTGTGTGGGGCGGTCCCTTTTGTCTGGTCGTCCTTGGCCATGTCAGATCCTTTGTTGCGTCACGGTATAGGTATCGCCTTGCTGGGGGTTGATTTCAAGCGGTGCGAGCAAGATAGTCACCTTGAATGTGGGTGAAACAGCCCCCCAATATAAGGAAAGAATTCAATGACGGATCGTTTTGTTGTCGCCCTGGCGCAATTGAACCCGACGGTCGGGGATATTGCGGGCAATGCGCAAATGGTGCGCGACGCCCGGGCCCAGGCGGCGCAGGCCGGTGCGGATCTATTATTGCTGCCGGAATTATTCCTGTCGGGTTATCAGCCGGAAGACCTGGTATTGAAGCCATTCTTTCTGGACAAGCTGGAAGAAGCCACCGCTGCCTTGGCTGCTGAAACGGCAGGCGGTGGCCCGGATGTCCTGTTGACGACTCCCTGGCGGGGGGAAGCGCCTGGTAAACTGGCGTATAACGCGGTCCTATTGTTATCTGGCGGTCGCATCGTGACAGAACGCTATAAATATGACCTGCCAAATTATGGCGTTTTCGATGAAAAGCGTGTGTTTCAGTCCGGCTCTTTGCCGGGGCCGATGAATATTAGAGGCGTGCGCATTGGCGTGCCGATCTGTGAGGATATCTGGACACCCGATGTTATTGAATGTCTGGAGGAATCCGGTGCAGAAATACTGCTGGTCCCCAATGGCAGCCCCTATGATGACGCCAAGGAAGATGTACGTCTGCAATTGGTGATGGAACGGGTCACGGAAAGTGGCTTGCCGCTGGCCTATCTGAATCAGGTCGGGGGACAGGACGAACTGGTCTATGACGGGGCGTCCTTTGTCGTGAATGCAGATTTCAGCCTGGCAATTCAGATGCCAGCTTACGAAAGTTGCATGTCGATTGCGACCTTCGAACGGTCGGATACTGGCTGGAAATGTTTGCCAGGGGATCAAACCGCCCCGCCGGAACGGTTGGAATCGATCTATCGCGCCATGGTTCTGGGGCTGCGCGATTATGTTCAGAAGAATGGTTTTCCTGGCGTTGTCCTGGGCATGTCCGGTGGAATCGACAGTGCCTTGTCTGCCGCGGTTGCCGTTGATGCGCTGGGTCCCGATGCGGTTCATTGTGTGATGATGCCATCCCCCTATACCAGTCAGGACAGTCTGGATGATGCGGCGGCGGCCTGTGCCCTGCTGGGAACCCGTCTGGATCAGGTCAATATCGGGCCTGCGATGGATGCCTTTCAGCAGATGCTGACCCCGCTTTTCGGAAACACGGAAAGTGGCGTGACAGAGGAGAATATCCAATCCCGATCCCGGGGTGTGACCCTGATGGCGATATCCAACAAGCTGGGCGCAATGGTGCTGACAACCGGCAACAAGTCAGAAATGTCGACAGGATACGCAACGCTGTATGGGGATATGTGCGGTGGCTTTTCGGTGCTGAAGGATATCTATAAAACCGATGTATTCGCCCTGTGCGAATGGCGTAACAAGGGGCTGTCCAGCGGGAATGATACGCTTCTAAAAGGCCCAAGGGGCCCAGTCATGCCCCAGCGGATCATTACCAAACCCCCCTCGGCGGAACTGAAACCCGATCAACAGGATGCGGACACGCTGCCCCCCTATGATCAGTTGGACGATATCCTGCATTGCCTGATAGAGAAGGAAATGTCAGTGCCGGAAATAGCCCAACGGGGGCATGCACCGGAATTGGTGCAACGGGTCTGGCGCATGCTGGACCTGGCAGAATATAAGCGTCGCCAGGCGCCACCGGGGGTTAAGATCACGGCGCGGTCTTTTGGGCGAGAGCGCCGTTATCCCATCACCAATTCGTTCCGGAAAATTCTGTGATCATCTTTGATTGCGATGGCGTTCTGGTTGATACGGAGCGCCTGTCCAACCGGATCCTGGCGGAACAGATCACCAGTGCTGGGTATCCGATGACGACAGAAGACTCGATCCGTCGGTATAAAGGGGGGCGCATCCGGTCCCTGCCGCCTTTGATTGAGGCTGAATTCAATCTGAAACTACCCGATGACTGGTTGGATCAGTTTTTTACCCGGCAATTTGCGGCCCTGGAAGAGGAGGCTGAGGCCATCCCCGGTGTTTCAGATGTTGTGGACCAACTGATCGCGCGGGGACTTCAATACTGTGTCGCCAGCCAGGCCTCGGTCGCAAAAATGCGCATCAGTATGGGCCGCAGCGGCCTTTGGGATCGGTTTGAGGGGCGCATTTTTTCCGCTGATATGGTCGAAAGACCAAAGCCCTTTCCAGATTTGTTCCTGCATGCGGCAGCAACAATGGGGTGGCCGGTCGAAAAGGTCACTGTGATCGAAGATTCAACAACCGGCGTTCGGGCCGCAGTCGCAGCCGGGATGCGGGTGATCGGGTTTTGCCGCGATACGGATCCCGATGAATTGCGCGCCGCCGGGGCATCAGATCTGGCCCAGGACATGGCAGGCGTGGCCGATCATTTAGGCCTGCAGTAGATACCTAGAAATTTCACCCTCTTCGTAATGCGCGAAGAACCCGGCGTCGTAATTTAAGGCTTCGGATAGTAGGGTGCGATAATCGCTTCGGGGGACTTCTTTCGCCCCAAACCGTTCCAGATGCTTTGTCACAAACTGTGTGTCCAACAGGCGGAACCCGGCAAAGGTCAGGCGGGCGACCAGATGGCATAGGGCAATTTTGCTGGCATCGCGTTCGCGGGAAAACATGCTTTCGCCAAAATAGGCGCTGCCCAGGGTGACACCGTACAATCCACCAATCAATCGATCGCCATCCCAGACCTCAACGGAATGGGCATGATCCATGCGATGCAGCGCGGTATACAGGGTTAAAATCTTGTCATTGATCCAGGTGCGCGGGCGACGGTCCGACGCTTCTGCACAACCATCCATGACTCCTTCGAAATCTCGATCAAAGGTTACGCGATATCGATTTGAACGCAGGGTCTTTGCAAGGCGCTTGGGGACGTGAAATCCATCCAGAGGGATGACACCCCGGATGCGGGGATCAATCCAGAAAAGGTCTGGATCATCCCTGTCTTCGGCCATGGGAAACACCCCAATGGCATAGGCGCGCAACAGCATATCAGGCGTTAGGTCAAGCGGTTCCATACTGCCCCTTTGACACGCGTTTCGCGCTTTTCAGGCCGCTGGACTGGACCAGCGTCTTATTTCAGGCCCATCCATTTTTCCAGCCAATGGATGTCATAGTCTCCGTCAATAAAGCGCTTCTGCGCAATAATTTTCTGATGCAAGGGAATGGTCGTGCTGATCCCGCCAATGACATATTCATCCAAGGCCCGGCGCATCCGCATCAGGCATTCATTGCGGTTGGCGCCATGCGTAATCAGCTTGGATACCAGGCTGTCATAATAGGGGGGGACGTGATATCCGGAATACAATTGGCTGTCGACGCGAACGCCCAGGCCACCGGGGGCATGGTAGTCGGTGATTCGGCCCGGGGTTGGCATAAAGGTTTCGGGATTTTCTGCCGTGATGCGGCATTCTATGGCATGGCCGCTGATTTTAATTTGGTCTTGCGTATAGCTTAGCGACATACCCGCAGCGACTTTGATCTGTTCACGCACCAAATCTATGCCACAGACCATTTCAGAAATCGGATGTTCGACCTGAATGCGCGTGTTCATCTCGATGAAAAAGAATTCACCATCTTCATACAGGAATTCAATTGTGCCCGCGCCGCGGTAGCTCAGCTTTGCAATCGCGGTATTAACGATGTCGCCGATCTGTTTGCGCTGTGCGGTATTCAGCGCCGGTGAGGGGGCTTCTTCAATGACTTTCTGGTGGCGACGCTGGATTGAGCAATCGCGCTCACCCAGGTTGATGCTGTTACCCTTGCCGTCGCCCAGAACCTGAACTTCGATATGGCGGGGGCGGCTCAAATACCGCTCCATGTATACCGTTTCATCTAGGAAAGCGGCCTTGGCCTCACTTCGGCACATGGCCCAGGTTTGTGCCACATCTTCCAGCTTATTGGCGACTTTCATGCCGCGTCCACCGCCGCCAGAGGCTGCCTTGATAATCAGCGGAAAGCCAATTTCCTGAGCCAGTCGCAGGGCATCTTCTTCGGTATCGACCGATCCATCAGATCCTGGAACAACTGGAATGCCCAGACGCTTTGCGGCGTCCTTTGCCGCAACCTTATCGCCCATCATGCTAATATGCTCTGGTGTCGGGCCGATAAAGGTGATGCCGTGATCTTCCACCATCTGCGCGAAACGGGCGTTTTCTGACAGGAAACCGACGCCTGGATGAATTGCATCGGCCCGGGTCAGCGTTGCGGCGGTCAGGATTGCTGGAATGTTGAGATAGCTATCCTTAATAGGGGGAGGGCCGATACAGATCGCTTCATCCGCCAGTCGGACATGCATGGCATCGGTATCAGCCGTAGAATGCACCGCCACCGTCTGAATGCCCATTTCCTTACAGGCGCGATGGATTCTAAGCGCGATTTCGCCGCGATTTGCGATGAGTACCTTTTCAAACATGTGGTGTCAGCTCCGGGTCGTCATTCGATGACCAACAGGGCTTCACCGAATTCCACCGGTTCGCCATCTGCCACCAGGATCTGTGTCACAGTACCGGCCTTTGGGGCGGGAATCTGGTTCATCACCTTCATCGCCTCGATGATCAGGACTGTATCGCCCGCGGCAACCTTGACCCCGACAGAAACGAAGTTTGCTGCGCCTGGCTGGGGCGACAGATAGGCCGTGCCCACCATCGGTGCCTTTATCGCACCTGGATGATTGCCTGCGGTTTCCGCTGTGGGTGCCGCCACGGCAGCACTGGGCGCTGCAGCCGGCATTGGGGCGGGGCCCGCCGCATAAACCGGCGCGCCACCTCCGCGCTGCAACCGCAGTTTCGTATCATCTTCTTCAACAACCAGTTCCGTCAGGCCTTTGTCAGCCATCAGGTCCGCCAGCTTTTCGATTAGTTCAATATCGACGTCGAGTTTCGCCATCGGGGCAACCCATCCCTTTATCAATTACTGTAAGTCCAACACCCTTGTACTAGGCTTCGGGCGCTCAGAAAAGGCGTGATCACGCCTCAATGTCAGCAACGATCTCCGCCATGGCCTCCAGGGCCAGGCGATAGCCCGTTGTTCCCAGTCCACAAATCATACCCACCGCAATAGGTGCGATCATACTGTGATGGCGGAATTCTTCCCGCGCATGAATGTTTGAGATATGCACTTCAATGATTGGCAGTTCGGCCACACTTAACGCATCCCGCAAGGCAACAGATGTATGGGTCAGCCCACCGGCATTGATGATGATGCCGCGGTGGGTGTCGCGGGCCTGGTGGCACCAATCGATCAACTGCCCTTCCGAATTTGACTGTCGGCAATCGACCGCAAGGCCAAACCGTTTTCCAGCTTCGCGGCAGTCGGCTTCCAGATCGGCCAGGGTGGTCGCCCCATAGATTGCCGGTTCACGCTTGCCCAGCATGTTCAGGTTTGGTCCGTTCAGGATCAGGATTGGTATGTCGACCATTGCCTGCCACTCGCAAGATGTTGGAACGTCTTCTGATGCAGACACTATATCAGGAGTCTTGTCCCGGCAATGATGATGGTATGATCCGTACCTTGGTCAGCTTTTCTGGGCAACCGCAATAATTTCCGGGCGATCATCAGCGACAGGGTTGCCATCCCAGTCGCCATAAAGGGCGATTTTGGCAAATCCGGCCTTGTTCAAATGCGCAGTAATTTCATCAACCTCTAAGTAGCGCAAATGGCCTTTTCCCACATGCTTTGTCCCATCCGGGAAAGCAAAATGGGTTTCATAAGAAACACGGTTGCGTGACCCTTCAACAATGTCGTTATGCACCGCAACGGTCCCGATTCCGTCTACGGTGATCTCTTCATAGCTGATATCGGGCGTCCATTTGCGCCAACTTGAATAGGCCGGATTGCGTGTTTCGAAGGCCAGTGTGCCATCCGGGGCCAGAAGCTTGAAATAGTTGTTCAGCGCGGCCTCGACATCCACATCATTCAGGAAGACCTGAAAGGCATGGCCCGACATGACGATCAGATCAACGGGATCTGACAAGGTCAGGCTGGATGCATCCGCCAAATACCATGTCACACGGTCTCCATCGGGGCGGTTCCGGGCGATGTCCAGCATTGCGGCGGCCGGATCGGCACCGATCACCGTATGACCGCGCCGCGCCAGTTCGACGGCCAGCAGTCCTGTTCCACACCCCATATCAAGGATACGTTTGGGTAGATGACCCGCCAATTCCGTATAGAATTGCTGATCCGCCGCCCATGGGTTCAGAGTATCATAAACCTGCGCTAAACGGGGGTCGGTATAGAAGATTTCCGGCTGTGTCTTTGTCATGGTCGGGACCATAGCAAGCCAGACGTGATGCTGCAAAATTAGGCGGCAGCGGTGTTTAAAATCTGATGAAAACTGTGACTAATTTGCGCGTTTATGCGCTTTGTCGACACGGTCTGCGACAGCGCGCCAGACCCGGTGGCCTTCGCGATCACCAACTTCCTTGTAGGTCCTGGCCCGGGCCATCGCCATTTCTTTTGCAGATGCCCCACGGGCGCGATACAGGCCCGTCGCGAACAGTTCAATATCTGCATCCGGCGTTTTCCAGGCGGTGGTTTGATGATCGCTCATTAGCACTAATCCCATGCTATTGATGTGGATGAATCGTTGATTTGTTCAGGTAGTATGGTCTTTTTTCCAGTTTCTGCAACAAACCCGTCACGGACGGAATGTCGCAACCAGCCACGCCATCATCAGCCAAAGCGGATGATGCTGTTCTGCGCAGGCATTTCAATTTCCAGATTGGCCCTAAGATACTGATCTGTCGCCTGGGAAAGGTGATGATATAAGTCCCGTGCCAGCGCGCGGGCTTTCGTGCCCGGCCAATCTTCCGGCAGCAGATCGTCGGGCAGGGCGGGATCACGCAACAGGGTCCGCCGATAGGCATGGATCAATAGAATGCGGGCCACGAAGGCACTTTCTGCAACCAATTGATCGGCATCCTGCAGGACGGGCTGAAAATGCTTCACGAACGCAGAATAGTCTGCGGCGATCTCTTCCAGCGGCCAGGCGCGCGCGGCCAATGACAGCAATCCATTGGCGGCTGTGGCTTCTGCGCTAAAGACGGCACAGTCATCCGTCAGGGACAGGTCATCCAGAGTATCCTGAGCGATTTGTGTGGCATCCCCGCGCGCTGCGCCCAGCAGACCAGGGCTCAGGCGTGCGAAACCCTGCCAGCCCAGGCGTTGATCCAGGCTGTCGCGTTGTCCGGGTGCCAGGGCGTCCGGCAGGATGATGAACGTCCATCGCCCATCCCGCGCCGGGGGGCCAGACGCATAAATGCGGGCCTGTGCGGAATCAAATTGCCGGCGGCCCCTGCGTGTCAGGGTATAGCGGCTGCGGCGGCCTATTCGTTCCGCCTCCAGGGTTCCATCCTGCACCAGTCGGAACACAGCGGTGCGGGTCATGCGTTCATTCAGGCCCAATGGGGCGACCAGATCAATCAATTCCCCAAGCCAGCATGCGCCGCCATAGGGCAAAAGCGCATCGCCATAGACGGTGACGATTAAAGACTTCGCGCGGGGTCTTTCCTGTTCGATATATTGTGTCAGTGCATCGGTCGGCACTGGATTACATCTTTCGCAGATCAATGACCCGCTTCGCCTTGCCAATCGAGCGTTCCACAGCCCCTTGCGTTAGAACATTCACACTGGCAGTGATTCCGATGAAGGTTTTGATTTTATGGGTTAAGTCTCTGGCTGCGCCTGTTCGGGCGTCTTCGTCAGATTTTGGATTTCCCTCAACCTTCACGGTCAATGTGTCCATCGCCCCATTGCGAGTAATTTCAAGAACATAGTGGGGTGCCAATCGTGCATCTTTCAGGATCAGTTCCTCAATCTGCGTCGGGAAAACATTTACGCCCCGAATGATCAGCATATCGTCGGTGCGCCCTGTAACCTTTTCCATTCGGCGCATGCTGCGCGCAGTGCCGGGTAACAGGCGCGTCAGGTCGCGGGTACGATAGCGAATGATGGGCAGGGCCTCTTTTGTCAGGCTGGTGAAGACCAACTCCCCGAACTCTCCGTCTGGTAATACCTCACCCGTTTCCGGATTGATGATTTCCGGATAGAAATGATCTTCCCACAGATGCAATCCGTCTTTGGTTTCGACACATTCGCAGGAAACGCCGGGTCCTATCACTTCTGACAGGCCATAAATATCCACAGCAGATAGTCCGGTCCGGGCTTCAATAGAACTGCGCATCTCATTGGTCCATGGCTCAGCCCCGAATATCCCATAGCGCAGGGAGCATGTGTCCTTGGTCATGCCCTGCCGGTCCATTTCATCGGCCAGGGCCAGCATATAGGAGGGCGTGACCATGATGACTTCGGGCTGGAAGTCAGCGATCAACTGAACCTGCTTTTCGGTCTGTCCACCAGACATCGGGATCACCAGACAGCCCAGCCGTTCGGCCCCGTAATGTGCACCCAGACCGCCGGTGAACAGGCCATAGCCATAGGCCACATGAACCTTCATCCCCTTTCGTGCGCCAGCGGCATAGAGCGATCGGGCCATGACATCGGCCCACATGGAGACATCATTCTGGGTATAGCCCACCACGGTGGGCTTTCCCGTCGTGCCGGAAGAGGCATGGATGCGCGCCAATTGATCGGTTGGATAGGCAAACATGCCAAAGGGATAATTGGCGCGCAGGTCGTCCTTCATCAAAAAGGGAAACTTAGCCAGATCCGAAAGGTTGGTTACATCATCTGGATGAATGCCCACCGCATCGAAACTTTTCTTGTAGTGGGGGATGCGATCATAGGCGTGTTGCAGCGTGGCTTTCAGACGCTGTAACTGAAGGGCCTGAATTTCGTCCAGGCTGGCGGTTTCAATAGGATGCAAACCTTGAATGCGATCTGTCATAGGATCCTCGATTTTCACCAGTCAGCAGGCTTGGCTTTACGGACGGGGCGGGTCTTCCGGTGTCAGGCCCGGGATAACATCCCCGGAAATCCGGCGGGATTTGCCGCGAAACAAGGCGATGGAAACGCCTGCCTGATTGGTGATTTTGACATCATAGACGCCGCTGCGCCCGGTGAGGGCCTGTTCCTGGCATTCCGCTGTAAGAATATCGCCAAATCGTCCCGGGGCCAGATAGGTGATTTCGCATCCCTGGGCCACAGTGATCTTGTTGTAGGCGTTGCAGCCGAATGCGAATGCACTGTCTGCTAGCGCGAACAACATGCCGCCATGGCACGTCTTGTGGCCGTTCAACATGTCTTCCCGAACGGTCATACTGAGTTTCGCATAGCCCGGTGCGACGGCTTGAATTTCCATGCCCAATGCCTGGCTGGCTGTATCATTCGCAAACATCACTTCAGCGATGCGTTCGGCGACTTCTTGGGGGGAGAGGGCATTTGTCATGACACCCTCACTTTCCGGTAAAGACGGGTGGGCGTTTTTCCAGGAATGCCATAACACCCTCGCGGTAATCATGGCTGCGACCGGCTTTGCGCTGGCTGTCGCGTTCCATGTCCAGCTGTGTTTCCAGGCTGTTATGGGCGGCCGCAAGGATGGCGCGTTTCGTTAGGCCATAGCCAAAAGTTGGTCCTTTTGCCAGTCCCAGTGCGATATCCCGCGCCGTGCTCAACAACGCATCATCTTCCACACATTTCCAGATCAGTCCCCAATCGGCGGCGGTCTCTGCGGGCAGTTTCTCTCCCAGCAGCGCCAGGCCTTTCGCCCGGGCGACCCCGACACGATGGGTCAGGGACCAGGTCCCGCCCGCATCGGGCACCAGACCCAGCTTGCAGAATGCCTGAATAAAACTGGCTGATTTCGCAGCCACAACGATATCGCAAGCCAGAGCGACATTCGCGCCAGCACCAGCGGCTACACCATTCACGGCGCAGACGACGGGGATATCCATTCCGGAAATGGCACGGATCAACGGATTATAGAGATGTTCCAGAGTTTCACCTAAATCCGGTGGTTCAGCATTGGGGTTATTTGGATCCATGCGGCGGTCTGACAGGTCCTGACCCGCACAGAAGCCCCGCCCCGCACCGGTCAGGACAAGACAGCGAATGCCGTCTTCGGCGATGGCGCGTTGCAGCACATCGGCCATTTCAGCATGCATTTGGCTATTGAAGGAATTCAGCTTGTCCGGACGATTGAGCGTGATCGTCCCAATATTATCAGAAACCTCAAAGAGAATGGTTTCGTAGGTCATTGTCGTCTGCTTCCTTCCCAGGACTATTTGTTTGTTATGTCTGTCTTTGCGTTCAAAATGATACAAGATTAGACAGACTGCAAGGAATTTGGTATCACGTCGCGCCGACAAAAAGACTGCCGCCATCTGGACAATGCTACGCCAGATGACCCTAACTGGAGGAGTTTCCCATGGCGACCAACTATTTCGATGCGCATCGCGAAACCCTGAGCCAGGCCCTCGCGGCCCTGCGGGATCGCGACTATTGGACTCCCTATTCAGAACGGGCCAGCGGGTCGATCTATGGCGAAACCGCCGCAGAGGACGGGGAAGCTGCCTTTAAAGCATATCTGGGAAAAGCCTTCGACCTGCCTGGACATCCAGGCGATGGGGTGATCGCCTCTGACGAGACGTCCCCCTATGGTATTGCGATGGACCTGTCTTACCCGGCGCTGGATACCGATACAGCACTGGCAGCAGCAAAAGCGGGCATGAAGGCGTGGCGTGATGCCGGGCCTGATATGCGAACCGGCGTGTGTCTGGAGATCCTGCATCGCATCAACCAACGCAGTTTTGAAATGGCCCATGCGGTGATGCATACAACGGGTCAGGCGTTCATGATGGCGTTTCAGGCAGGCGGCCCCCATGCGCAGGATCGTGGCCTTGAGGCAATAACTCAGGCCTATGCGCTGCAATCGGCCATCCCGGAGCAGATCCGTTGGGAGAAGCCCCAGGGCAAAAACCCCTCCCTGATCCTGGAAAAGCGCTATCGCATCATGCCAAAGGGTGTCGCGGTCACCGTGGGGGTTTCGACCTTCCCGACATGGAACGGGTATCCCGGTATCATGGCGTCACTGGTCGCGGGAAATCCTGTGATCGTAAAACCGCACCCAACCGCGGTTCTGCCGCTGGCAATTTCTGTACGGATCATGCGCGATGTATTGGAAGACGCGGGCTTTGACCCAAATCTGGTGCTGTTACAGACGGACACCCGTGCGGCGCCCGTAGGGCAGGACCTTTGCACACGACCCGAGGTAAAGCTGATTGATTTCACGGGCTCCAACGCCTTTGGCGAATGGCTGGAACAGAATGCAAAACAGGCTCAGGTCTATACCGAAAAGGCCGGTGTGAACGCCGTCGTGATTGATGATTTCGACAATCTGAAGGGCCTGTGTCGAAATATGGCCTTCACCCTGTCGCTGTTTTCCGGGCAGATGTGTACAACGCCCCAGAATATCTTCATTCCCAAGGACGGCATAACGGTCGCGGGCGAGAAGATGAGCTTCGAGGCGGTTGCAGAGGCAATTGCAGGCGCGGTGGGTAAATTCAACAGCGACCCCGCTCGCGCGGTTCATGTGCTGGGCGCGATCCAGTCGCCGGATACCGCCGCGAGGATCGACACGGCGCGCAGCCTGGGCAAGGTATTGCTGGACAGTCAGAAGATCGACCATCCCGATTTCCCCGATGCCCGCGTTCATACGCCCCTGATCCTGGCGATTGATGCGGCGGAACGTCAGAAATATGAAACCGAACTGTTCGGCCCAATCACTTTCATCATCGCTTGTGATGGCATTGATGGCGCCTTGGAGGCGTGGCGCTCAACCGTTGCGGCGAAAGGGGCGATCACATCCTCAGTCTATTCCGACCGCCCCGCCGTTCTGGAAGCCGCAGAGGCCCTGGGCGAAGAACTGGGTGTGCTGATGAGCGTCAATCTGACCGGCGGCACCTTCGTCAACCAGACCGCCGCCTTCAGCGACTATCACGCCAGCGGTGCCAACCCGGCGGCGAATGCCAGCCTGGTCGACACCGCCTTCGTCGCCGGCCGCTTCCGCGTCGCAGAAACAAGGCGGCATGTGGAGGAGTAGCGGCTCAGCGAGAGACGCTTCAATCCGGTGGTAAGGGTATATGTGGCCATTTCTTTGTAATCTCTGCCTGAACGCCCCTTTCTAGGTATGTGGACAATACGACAAAGCTTTTTGTCCCCTTAACACCGGGCAAGACATAGAGTTGTGACAATAGCTCTTCCAAGGCATGCGCATTTTCGGTTCTGACCTTCATGATGACGCATGTATCGCCAGCGACAGAGTGCATTTCCTCTATTTCGGGGTATGACCTTAAGGTCATCATCCTTTGACTCTTTCCCCATCCATTCGCATCTACATGGACAAAGGCTAGGAACGGTTTTCCAGATAATGGACCATCAATCCGTCCGGCTGTTCCCAAAAGAACACCGCTCTCGGCCATCCGGCGAACTCTTTCATAAACTGCAGGGGCGGATAAACCGACTTGATCCCCGATCTTGGTATAGGTCTCTCGTCCATTGGCCGCCAGTGCGCTTAAAATCTTTCGGTCAAAACCATCTAATGGTCGGTCAGGCTTGGTCGGGTTCTGAATATTTTCTGTTTCTATTGTCATAAGGCTGATTGTTCCTTCCACTTTTTGAAAAAGAATTGATAAGTATTAAGCTATCCACAAAATATCAGAAGGATATTTAGATGAAAGAAACTATTATAGATCCTAAAAATGGAATTTATTCCACCACACATGATTATGTTCATGCGCTGGAAGTACAGGGGGCGAGCCGTCAGGTTTATTTGAGTGGAACCATGGGATTGGATTCATTCGGCGTTGCGCCGGATACTGTTGATGAACAATTAGAACTGATTTGGAAGAATATTCAGCATATTCTGGCGTCTGCGCACATGACCGCGCGTAACATTATCCGGGTCACTAGCTATCTGACGAAAGCGGAATTCGCTGCAAAAAACCAAGAGGCAAGACTGCGTGCCTTAGGGGATCGACGTGTGCCTACGACGGCGATTGTGGTATCAACCTTGGATCCAAACTGGCTGGTCGAAATTGAAATAATTGCAGCCGCGTGACAGCCACGCATTCACGAAATAGGTGATTAATTTAGGATCAATTGTGGCGATTGGACCACGAAGGCCTCAGTTTAAGCCCTCTAAGCCTCAAGAACAGCCTTAACCTGATCTCGATGTTGATCATCATTGCTTCCAGCGGTTAGCAGGGCATGGCCGGTGATGGAGAGTTCTTCCAGTTTGGCCATGGTTTGTGGCTCGATCTTCAGTTCTTCGGCCAGATCGTCGAAGACATAGCGTTCCGTCGAATCGATGGTCAGGTCGGCCTGGGCCAGGACCAGAAGTTCGTACATTACAATGCGGCGGGCCTTACGTGATGTTAAGACGCCCAGATTGTCATTGGACAACAGATCTTTTGCCTCAACGCTCAAGGATTGGCCCAGTTCCGCTTCAACCCGGTCTATTGCAGCCTGTTCGTGGGGTTCCAGTCTCCAATCAGCCAGGACCATGCGCTTTGCCAGTGCCATGAACATGCGACGCTGTTCGCCTGACAGTTCTTTCAGAAACATGGTCCATCCCCTTAAAATCGCTCTGGTCGGCAATCATACCTCAGAGTCTGTCGGGGGCAAGGGGCCGATGCGTTAAGGATTTATCGCGATCAGAGCGATGCCCAGGCGATGTTCCAGATCTTTCACCGCGGCGACATCTGTATCGTCCAGCGTGGCGGGCTTAAGGTCGACCGGCTTCATTGCGACCAAAGGATGCCCCAACTTGCTTTCCAGTGCTTTGATCGCGGAAAGATCCTGCTCTTTCAGATTAGCAAAGGCGTAATAGGCCATGATGATTTCTCCTCACAGTGTGACGGAGCCCTGAAATCGAATCTCCGTCTCTCATGGCTTATTATACGCTAATGAGTCTGTTACTGGATGATGAAATTTATACAGGCGGTGCTAATCCTTCGATCAGGATGGATGACCCCGTTGTGCTGGCATGACGGATTCCAACAATTTCCTGGTATTCCGGGGAATTATACCAGCCCTTGGCGGTTGCCATATCCGGGAATTCCAGAACCACAATGCGGTTAGGTTTCCAGTCTCCCTCCATTGTCTCATGGGCGCCACCGCGTACCAGATAGCGCCCGCCATGGGCTTCAATCGTGGCGGGCGCCTGTGCGGTATAGGATTTATAGGTTTCCGGATCGGTAACCGCGATATTGGCAATGAAATAGGCTTTCATGGGGCTTTCCTCTTATCCAGGGGGCAGATTTTCTTTGACGCTTCTGACTTGCTCAGGCTCAGTTTCGATCAAGTTCAGAGGGCAAGTAAACAAGTTTGCGGATGGCTTTGCCAGGGAAGAAGGAGCACAGCATATGAAGAAATCAAAATTGGATCCCCGGACATTGGCGGCGCAGGCTTTGGGATGGGAAGACCCGACATCGGGTGCGGTGGTTCCCCCGATACAGCTGTCCACGACATTCACCCGCCGGGAGGATTATGGCCCGCGTGAGGCTGTCTATATTCGCCCTGATTCGCCTAATGCTGCCCATGCAGAGGCTGTGCTGGCCGAATTGGAAGGGGCCCCGACAGCGGCCAGTTTCGGGTCGGGCATGGCAGCCTGTACGGCGGCCTTTCATGCCCTGGAACCGGGCGATCACATTGTCTGCGCGCGCACTGTCTATCATGGTGTCGTCGCCTGGCTGGAAGATTTCGCAGAAGCCCGGGGCCTGACCTATTCCTTTTTCCCAAATACCGACCTGGCGGCGTTGCAGGCGGCTATTCAGCCCGGGAAAACCAAGCTGGTCTGGATCGAAACCCCATCAAATCCGATGTGGACAGTAATCGATATCGCAGCAGCGGCGGAGATTGCCCATGACGCAGGTGCGCAGCTTGGCGTTGATTCCACCTGCGCCAGTCCTGTGCTAACGCGCCCGCTGGAACTGGGCGCAGATCTGGTCTGTCATTCTGCGACAAAATATCTGGGCGGACATTCTGATGTGTTGGCTGGCCTGTTGGCCCCGCGGGAGATCACGCCCCTGTGGGAGCGTATTCTGCTGCATCGGAAATATGCCGGTCCCATGCTGGGCGCGATGGAGGCGTATCTGCTGGTTCGGGGGATGCGCACGCTGTTCCTGCGGGTTGAGCGCCAATGTCACAACGCCATGGCCGTGGCGCGGTTCCTATCGCATCACCCAAATGTCGAAACAGTCCGTTATCCCGGCCTGCAAAGCGACCCTGGCCATGCGATAGCGGCAAAACAGATGCAGGGTGGATTTGGCGGCATGCTGTCATTCCAACCCAAAGGCGGCGCGAAAGAGGCGATCCAGACCGTCCTGAACTGTAAGCTGCTGAAACCCGCCACGTCATTAGGCGGGGTTGAAAGCCTGATTGAACATCGCAAGACCTCGGAAGGGTCCATTAAGACGGAGACACCGGAAAACCTGATCCGGGTATCGGTTGGCATCGAATCCCCGGATGATCTGATTGCAGATCTTAATCAGGCACTGGGGTGAGGGTACCGCTCCATAGTCCGTCATACCCGCGCAGGTGGGTATGAAGGGCCACATGTATCGATGGTGCGTGCCGCCCTGGACCCCGGATCAAGTCCGGGGTGACACTGTAGTCTTATCAAATACGTCCTCACCCTGAGGAGCGCAGCGTCTCGAAGGGTGATCTTTCTGTAAGCACCGCTCTTGCCGCCGGTCCTTCGAGACGGCGCTAACGCGCCTCCTCAGGATGAGAGTGGAAGAAGACGTCATACCCGTGCAGGTGGGTATGAAGGGCCACATGTATCAATGGTGCGTGCCGCCCTGGACCCCGGATCAAGTCCGGGGTGACGATGTAGTCTTATCAAATACGTCCTCACGCTGAGGAGCGCAGCGTCTCGAAGGGTGATCTTTCTGTAAGCACTGTGCTTCCAGCGCATCCTTCGAGACGGCGCTAACGCGCCTCCTCAGGATGAGAATGGAAGACGGTGTTATCCGCGACGGCGGGTATCCAGGGGCGGTCTGACTACAGTCGAAACGGGCGTTATGCCTGAACCTGTACGTCGATGCCGTGGGTGCTGAGCATTTCGGTCAATTCGCCCGTTTCAAACATTTCGCGGATGATGTCACAGCCACCGACGAATTCGCCTTTGACATAAAGCTGCGGAATGGTCGGCCAGCTGGAATATTCCTTGATGCCTTCGCGGATCGCCATGTCATCCAGGACATTGACGCCCTTGAACGGTACGTTGAGGTGATTAAGCACCTGCACGACGGCGGCAGAGAAGCCACATTGTGGGAATACGGGTGTGCCTTTCATGAACAGGACAACATCGCCGCTGTTCACTTCACTGGAAATCTTGCTTCTGGTTTGGTCATCCATGATTGGATCCTTTCAAATATATTGGGCAAAGGGGCGGCGCGTTGGCCTGCCCGTGTCGGGGGCTGTCGTGTGTGATCAGGCGTCTTCGGGCACAGCGGTTTGCAGGGCCAGGGCATGCAATTCATTGCCCATACGTCCCTGCAGCGCGGCATAGACCATCTGGTGCTGCTGCACGCGGGATTTTCCCGAAAATGCTGCGGATTTCACGAAGGCGGAATAGTGATCACCATCGCCTCGCAAATCGTTGATGACAACATCGGCATCCGGCAGGGCTTCTTTGATAAAGCGTTCAATGTCACCGGCGCTCATGGGCATGGTAAAGCTCCCTTTCGATCCTGTAAGGCTCACGCGGACCAGGACGCCCCTGCCATGTAGTTCGGCAGCGGTGCATCATGGGTGTGGGCCAAGTCTTCCACCGATATGGTATCGCCCCCTGGCAGCGTCAACGCGGTTCCACTGGATATACCGACTCGTTGTGCCGGTACGCCCGCTTTTTCGCACGCCGCCAGGACAGCGGCTTCGTCCTTCGTCGCGATAAGATAGCGCGCTTGGTCTTCGCCGTACAGCCATGCGTGAAGGGCAATGTGTGATGGTGCAACATCCATCGTCACGCCANCCCCACCAGCGATGGCCATATCCGCCACTGCGACAGCCAAACCGCCATCGGACAGATCGTGGCAGGCGACAACATGTCCGCCCGCGATCAGGGCGCGGACACAATCGCCATTACGACGCTCTGCATTCAGATCTACGGGCGGCGGGGCACCATTGCTTCGATCCATCAGGTCGCGCATGAAGATTGACTGACCCAGATGACCCTTTGTTTCCCCAATCAGGATCAGTGACAATCCTGTTTCCGTAAGGGCCAGGCCCACGGATTTTGCCGCATCCTCAATCATGCCAACGCCGCCGATGACGGGGGTGGGCAGGATCGCCTCGCCATTTGTCTCGTTATACAGCGACACATTTCCCGATACGACCGGGAAGTCCAGTGCCAGGGCCGCTGCCGTCATGCCTTTGATACAGCCGACAAACTGACCCATGATGCGGGGCCGCTCCGGATTGCCGAAATTCATATTGTTGGTGATTGCCAATGGGGTTGCGCCGGTGGCCGTGATATTGCGCCAGGCTTCGGCAACCGCTTGGGCGCCGCCAGTTTCCGGTTCGGCGAAACAATAGCGTGGCGTGCAGTCAGTGGTCGCCGCCAAGGCCTTCTTCTGGCCCGGCAGGCGCACGATAGCGGCATCCGCGGCACCGGGGGTCTTTACAGACTCCCCCCCGATCAGATGGTCATATTGTTCCCAAATCCAACGGCGAGAGCACAGATCCGGTGATCCGATCAGGCGTTTCAGGGCATCCCCCATGTTCATATCGGCAGGAATTGAAGGGTCTACATCGCCCGCTTTTGGGGTCGGTTCCCAGGGGCGTTCATACAGGGGGGAGGCTTCAACCAAAGGCGCTACTGGAATTTCGCCCGCCAATTCACCATGCCACATCAGGGTCAGGTTGCCGGTATCGGTCACGCGCCCAACGACGGCGAAATCGAGTTCCCATTTGTCGAAGATCGCCTTGGCCTCAGCTTCNCGCCCAGGCTTCAGGACCATCAACATACGTTCCTGGCTTTCCGACAGCATTAATTCATAGGGGGTCATGCCCTCTTCGCGCATCGGCACCTTATCCAGTGCCAGTTCGATGCCAACGCCGCCCTTATCTGCCATTTCAACAGACGAAGAAGTCAGGCCCGCCGCGCCCATATCCTGGATCGATACAATCGCGTCGGTCGCCATCAGTTCCAGGCAGGCTTCCAGCAGCAGCTTTTCAGTGAAGGGGTCGCCGACCTGGACGGTAGGGCGCTTTTCTTCGGAATCCTCAGTAAATTCTGCGGAGGCCATGGTCGCGCCATGGATACCGTCGCGTCCGGTTTTGGAACCGACATAGACCACCGGATTGCCGATCCCGGAGGCCTTTGAATAGAAAATTTTGTCGCTGCGGGCCAGGCCGACCGTCATGGCATTGACCAGAATATTGCCGTTATAGGCCTTGTCGAAATTCACTTCTCCGCCCACGGTCGGGATGCCCATGCAATTGCCATAACCGCCGATACCTGCCACCACACCCGATACCAGATGGCGGGTCTTGGCATGGCTGGGATCCCCAAAGCGCAGCGCGTTCAGATTGGCAATAGGCCGCGCGCCCATGGTGAAGACATCGCGCATAATACCGCCGACACCGGTCGCAGCCCCCTGATAGGGTTCGATGAAGCTGGGGTGGTTGTGGCTTTCAATCTTAAATACGGCGGTATCGCCATCGCCGATATCGATCACGCCTGCATTCTCGCCGGGACCCTGGATCACCTGCGGGCCGCTGGTCGGCAGTGTCTTCAGCCAGAAGCGCGAGGATTTGTAGGAGCAATGTTCCGACCACATGACGGAGAATATGCCCAATTCCGTGATATTTGGGGCGCGGCCCAGAATGTTCAGGACGATCTGGTATTCATCCTTTGTCAGGCCATGTTCGGCGACTAGGTCCGGGGTGATTTCAACTTCGACAAGAGACATGAACTTCCCTTTGGCTGGCGGCGGCGGAGAGGGGGCAATTGCGGCGATTTCCTAGCCTGACTCCGCCGGAAATGCAAAGCGGAACCGCGATGAGTTACCGATCTGCCAATGCCAGCTTCAATCCCAACATGGCAAAGGCGGCGGCAAAGGAGCGTCGAAGCCATTGCAGCACACGGGGGCTCGACAAAACATAGTCGCGTGCGAGCGCGGCGCAGGCACCATACAGGATGAAAACTACTAAGGTCATCGCCATGAAAACGGCTGCTAACTCCAACATTGTAAGACTGGGGTGAATAGCGTCAGCTGGCACAAATTGCGGCAGGAAGGCGACGAAGAATAGAGAGAGTTTCGGGTTTAGGACATTGAGCAGAATAGCATTTGTCACCAACCGAAATGAACTTTCCTGTTCCTTGCTATCTGGAACGGCAAGCGTGCCCCCTTTTTGCAGGATGCGCCAAGCCAGATAGAAAAGATACGCTACGCCAAGATAGCGCACTGTCTCGAACAATACCGCGCTTGTGTGCAGCAGGGCCGCGAGCCCTAAGATACTGGCCGCGATATGGGGGACAATGCCCAAGGTACAGCCAAGTGCCGCAATAACGCTGGCCCGCGCGCCCTGTCCCAGACCGGCTGATAACGTATAGAGAACCCCTGTCCCAGGAAGCATAACGACGATCAAGGCTGTCATTAAAAACTCTGGAGTCATCGTAATCCCCTTAAACCAGATCGATGGCGTGGGCCTTAAGGGCAATGAAGTCACAGACTTCCAGGGCCCGTTCATGGGTCGACAGCAACACGACCTTGGGCGCAAATCCCGCCTGATAGGCTTCCTGCCAACGCGCCGCACACAGGCACCACTGATCGCCCGGTTTCAGGCCCGCAAAGCCATATTCCGGCACCGGCGTAGACAGATCATTGCCCCGCGCCCGCGAAAAGGCCAGAAAGTCGGCGGTCATCTGCACGCAAACCGTATGGGACCCAATATCTTCTGGCCCCGAATTACAGCACCCATCGCGATAAAATCCAGTCACCGGATCAACGGAACAGGGCATCAAGGGCTGCCCAAAGACATTGCGGGCGGCATTGGTCGTGTCTCTGGCTAACATGGCGGTTTGCTTCCTTAACGGGTTGGCATTTGTCGCAGCCTGGAACATCGTCGGACCGAGGGGCAAGGAAAATATGCCGCTATTGTGTCACACCACGCTGAAACTCAATATTGGATATTTATATTCAGCGCGACATATTCAGCGCGACAGGGGGAATTCTTGACCGGGGACGCTGGAAGCGAAGTGGCCAATTGTTCATAGGAATTTCGGATTAAGAAAAAGCCGCCATTGCTTGGTCGATAATGGCCTGCAGGTCTTCTGGACTCGCCCCATTTTTTGCTGATACGGCCATGCCTTGCGTTAGGGCGATAACAAAGAGGGCCAGTGCTTTTGGCTCATGACTGTCCTTTAACGTTCCAGCCTTAATTTCATCCGTAAAGAAATTGGTTAAGGTATCGAGAATTTGGGCATTGGTATCACAGATGGCTTTCAATGCATTGGGTGGAAAACCATCCGCATTTGATTCGCTGGTGCTCAACGCCATCAAGCACCCGCCAGGTAAGTTCGGATTGCATTGCGTTTCAGCCGTCCGTTTTAGGAAATTACGCAGCCGTTCCATGATGGGGCGACCGGCCTCAAACAAGGGGTCTGTATGCGGCTTTCCATGATTATCAATATAACGGCGCAAAGCCGCTATAAAGAGGTCTTCCTTATTACCAAAAGCCGCATAAAGGCTGGGTTTGTTTATGCCCATTGCCCCCGTAAGCGCCGCCATCGACGTGCCAGCATATCCATTTTGCCAAAACACCGTCATCGCCGCATCTAAGGCTTCTTCTTTATCAAATGCGCGTTGTCGTCCCGCGGACATTTTTAAAATTTCTCCATTCTTCTTATTGTATTCTGTACTGATCGGTACATTTAATGTATCGTACCAATCGGTACAGAAATCTAATCTAGAACCTAACATAAGGAAATCAAGACTATGGGCAAGTTGACTGGAAAGACCGCAGTTGTTACCGGCGGCAATAGCGGCATCGGCTATGCCACTGCACAGGCGTTCAAACGAGAAGGCGCGACCGTGATCATCACGGGGCGCAACAAGGATGCACTCGCGAAAGCCGCAAAAGAACTGGGCGTCATTGGGATGGTCGCGGATCAGGGTGATTTAGCGGCGATTGATGGTCTTGTCGCAAAAGTGAAGGCGGACCATCAGGCGTTGGATACTCTGTTCATCAATGCGGGCGTCGTTAGTTTTGCGCCCTTGAATGAAGTTACAGAGGCAGATTTTGATGTCACGATGGCAATCAATTTTAAGGGCGCCTTGTTCACCCTGCAGAAGTTCTTGCCGATCTTGAAAGATGGGGCCTCTGTCATCAATCTGTCTTCCATCAACGCCTATACGGGCATGCCCAATACGGTGGTCTATGCGGCCAGTAAGGCGGCGTTGAATTCACTGACGCGAACCGCCTCAACGGAATTGGCCCCCCGGAAAATCCGCGTCAATTCAGTCAATCCGGGACCGGTCAGTACTCCGATTTTTGGAAAGCTTGGTTTGCCGGCTGAAGCGATGACAGAATTCGGAACGGCGATGCAGAACCGCATTCCGTTGAAACGGTTCGGCAATCCAGAAGAAATTGCCAATCTGGTAACGTTTCTTGCCTCTGACGATGCTGGCTTCATCACGGGTGCGGAATACAACATCGACGGTGGCAGTATCGTCAATCCACTGCTGAGTTAAACATTCAGTTGGAATCTAATGCCGCACAATAGAGGTCTATCGGCGCATCTTGTGGCACCGGTAGACCTTTTGTCGGAAAATAAGACCGATCAGCCAGCCAGCGCGGCAAACATTTTCAGGCCCTCAACACCGCCAGCCAATGCATCGATAGCGTTTTCGGGGTGGGGCATCATGCCCATGACATTGCCGCGCTCGTTCAGGATGCCGGCAATGTTGCGTTGGGATCCGTTCAGGTTGGTGGTCGCATCGACCAGACCGGCGGCATCGCTGTAGCGGAAGACGACACGCCCGTTGCCTTCCAGACGGTCCAGCGTGTCTTCATCGGCGAAATAATTACCCTCGTTATGGGCAACGGCGACCTTGATCACATCGCCCTGATTCAGGCTGCCGGTGAAGGGGGCATGGCTGCGTTCACAGCGGATATGGGTCATTTTGCAGATGAATTTCAGACCCGCATTGCGCATCAAAACGCCAGGCAGCATGCCGGTTTCGGTCAGGACCTGAAAGCCATTGCACACGCCCAGAACGGCCACGCCGCGCTCTGCCTGTTGTTTCACCGCGCGCATGATCGGGGAATTGCCCGCCATCGCGCCACAGCGCAGATAGTCACCATAGGAAAACCCGCCGGGCACAACGATCAGGTCATAACCGGCCAGATCGCTTTCCCCATGCCAGATCAGGTCAGGCTTGTTGCCGCTGGCCTTTTCAATCGCAGCCGCCATGTCGCGTTCGCGGTTGGTGCCGGGAAAGACGGTGATTGCGGTTTTCATGGTCTGGATTACTCCACAATCTCGATTGCGTAGTCTTCAATGACGGTATTGGCCAACAGCTTGCGGCACATTTCGTCCAGCTTGGCTTGGGCGGCCTTGCGGTCGGTTTCAGCCAGTTCAACTTCGATCAGCTTGCCCTGGCGGACTTCACCAATGCCCTCAAAGCCCAGTCCTTCCAGCGCGTGGCCAATGGCCTTGCCCTGAGGGTCCAACACGCCGCGTTTCAGGGTGACGGTGACATTGGCTTTCATCTAAGCATACTCCTGATCGTCTGACTTGGTCGGTTCTTTACGCTGATTCTAATGCCACAAAGCAGAATTAGGTCGGTTCGCCGTCGATATTTTCAACGGTGCCGCTTTCCGGCAGGACACCCAGACGCCGTGCCACTTCGCGATAGGCATCTTCAACATTGCCCAGATCGCGACGAAAGCGGTCCTTGTCCATCTTCTCGTTGGTCAGCGTGTCCCACAGGCGCATGTTGTCCGGGCTCAATTCATCGGCCAGAACGATGCGAACATCGCCATTTTCGTCATAGATACGCCCGAATTCCAGCTTGAAATCGATCAGCTTGATGCCGATGCCGATAAACAGGCCCGACAGGAAATCATTCACGCGCAGCGACATCGCCAGGAAATCGTCGATATCTTGGGGGCTGGCCCAGCCAAAGGCGGTGATATGTTCTTCGGAAATCAGCGGATCGCCCAATTCGTCAGACTTATAGCAATATTCAACGATCGACCGGGGCAGGGGCGTCCCTTCCGGAATGCCCAGACGCTTGGCCATAGAACCCGCAGCGACATTGCGGATGACGACTTCCACCGGAATGATCTCAACTTCGCGGATCAATTGTTCGCGCATGTTCAGGCGACGGATGAAATGGGTCGGAATGCCCAGATCCTGCAGGCGCAACATCAGAAATTCGGAAATCCGATTGTTCAGCACGCCCTTGCCGGTGATCGTGCCTTTTTTCTGATTGTTGAATGCCGTGGCATCATCTTTGAAATAGGCGACCAGGGTGCCGGGTTCCGGTCCCTCAAAAATCACCTTTGCTTTGCCTTCGTAGATTTGTCTGCGTCGCGCCATGACTATGGACCCGCCTCTTACCGCCTGGGGAATGTCTCTCTGCTGCGTATAGCAACCGACCCCGACTTTCACAATCGCCGTTTTGGCATGTCTGGTGTCTGTGACGATTCAAAGTCAGAAAAAATAAAATAGCGCTGGTCTGCTTTGGGCATGGCATCTGTCGTTGAACCTGGGGCGCGAAACGATTACATAAACGATGAACAATGTGCAGGGGGTCGACCCCGCTTAAAGGATTTTGACCAGAGATTTAGGGAAACAGACCCATGAGCCAGTTTAATGACCGCGAAAAGGCCTTTGAGAACAAGGCCAGCCACGACAAGGAATTGGATTTTAAGGCAATGGCCCGCCGCAACAAGTTGCTGGGCCTGTGGGCTGCGGAACTGATGGGCTTGGAAGGCGATGCCGCACAGGCTTACGCTCAGGAAGTCGTAATCGCTGATTTTGAAGAAGTCGGCGACGACGATGTTCTGCGCAAGGTCTTTGGTGATTTGCAGGCCAAGGGCGTGGAAACGACCGAACATCTGGTGCGGGAACAAATGACCGCCCTGTTGTCTGTCGCCCGGGCGCAGGTCACCAGCGCAAGCTAAGCTTGATTTCTGGACAGGGCGGCCAGGGCCTCATCGCTCAGGTTGTCCATCCAGGCAATCAGCACCATTCCGGTCTGCGCCAGATAGTGCAGGAACTCTGCTTCTTTGCCGGTCTCTACCAACAGCAGATACAGCAGGGCGTGATTTTTGTTCTTGCACAACGCCGGGCGCAGACCCTGGCGAGGCAGGGTGCCATTCAGCGAATTGCTGGCATAATAGCCGAAATCTTTTCGCGTCACGTCGAAGGCTGTTTGGTTCTGACCCTCGGTCCGGAAGGTAACCTGCTGGTTCGGGGTCAGATGAACCGAGCCGCAATCCTGCAGTTCGATCTCCCCATCCTGGCCTACATGAAACCTGCGGGGCGGATTTTTTGGCGAAAAGGTCATTTCGGTTCCTCGCTTTTCGGACTTTGGACCTAAAGAAAATCTTGGGGTTCTCGGCGGAAATCCTTTTAAACCCCTTTGAATGCACTTGAAACGAACAATATAATCATGTGCAGTGGAGAGTGTGAATGAGACGACAGTCTTTATCTTCTCACGATGACGATGGAGCGACCCGCAACGGGACTATCATGACGGTTTGGGACAGGGAAAACGTGGCATTTCAAATGCGATCAGAACTGGCGCAAGTATGGCCGGTGCGATCCGGTCCAGGCGAAGACGATCAGGACAATGACGATGGCGGCATGGGTGGGCCGGGGACCGGTGTTGTTACCAAGACCCGCGCAAAAACCAAAAAGCCGTCCATGTACAAAGTCCTGATGCTGAACGATGATTATACGCCCATGGAATTTGTAATCTATGTGCTGGAGCGGTTCTTCGGTAAATCGCGCGAAGAGGCGACACAGGTTATGTTGCACGTCCATAACCGTGGCGTCGGGATATGCGGGGTATTCACCTATGAAGTCGCGGAAACCAAGGCGACGCAGGTGATGGATGCAGCCCGCAAGGAAGGGCATCCGCTGCAATGCACCCTGGAGAAAGAATAGGGGAGAAAGAATAAGCAAAAGTTTGGAAAGGCGGATCAAGAGGGCGTCTAGCAAAAGACTTGGTCAAAAAAAGAATAGGTCGGCATCTTTAAAGTTCTGTTAAGCCGACTCAGTTTAAAGTCAGTATCGGTGAATATCTGTTTATTTGCCGCCGAAATGTACCCTGTTTGGGAAATATACCCTGGTTGGAAGGAGACCGCATCGCATGTTGTCAAAATCACTGGAACAAACGTTGCACCGGGCTCTTTCAATGGCGGGGGAGCGCAGCCACGAATACGCGACACTGGAACATCTGCTGCTCGCCCTGACGGAAGATCAAGACGGCCTGGCCGTCATGCGCGCCTGTGGTGTTGATGTCGAAAAACTGGTCGGCAATCTGGCGGATTACATTGATAACGACCTCAGCAATCTGGTCACGCTGCTCAGCGAAGACCCTAAACCGACGGCTGGTTTTCAACGTGTCCTGCAACGCGCCGCCATTCACGTGCAATCCTCTGGCCGTGAAGAAGTGACGGGCGCCAATGTGCTGGTTGCGATCTTCTCAGAGCGGGAAAGCCATGCCGTTTATTTTCTGCAGTTGCAGGATATGACGCGCTTTGACGCAGTGAATTACATCTCTCACGGTATTGCGAAAGTGCCAGGCCAGGAAACAGATTCGACGGCGAAGCCTGGCCCGTCTGGTACTGACGAGGATGCCAAGGCTGAAGAAGTCAATAAAAGCGGCCATGAAGCGCTGGACACCTATTGCGTTGACCTGAATAAGAAAGCGGGTCTGGGCAAGATCGATCCTTTGATTGGGCGTGTTCAGGAGGTTGAGCGGGTTATCCAGGTGCTATGCCGCCGCACGAAGAATAACCCGCTGTTGGTCGGGGATCCTGGTGTGGGCAAGACCGCGATTGCAGAAGGACTGGCCAAGCGCATTGTCGATCTGGATGTGCCGGACGTCCTGGCGACCTGTACGATCTTTTCGCTGGATATGGGTGCGCTGTTGGCGGGAACCCGCTATCGCGGTGATTTCGAAGAACGCCTGAAAGCGGTTATGAAAGAAATCGAGGCGACCCCCGGTGCCATCCTGTTCATTGACGAGATTCACACGGTGATCGGGGCCGGCGCAACCACAGGCGGGGCGATGGATGCCTCCAACCTGTTGAAGCCCGCCTTGCAGAATGGGTCGCTGCGGTGCATCGGGTCGACCACCTATAAGGAATATCGCGGTCATTTTGAGAAGGACCGGGCACTGGCGCGTCGCTTCCAGAAAATTGATGTGGCCGAACCGACAGTTGAAGATGCGATTAAGATCCTGATGGGGCTGAAACCCTATTATGAGGAACATCACGGCGTGAAATATACGCTGGATGCGATCAAGACAGCAGTGGAACTGTCGTCACGCTATATCAATGACCGCAAACTGCCGGATAAGGCGATTGATGTGATTGATGAAGTTGGCGCGGCCCAGATGCTGTTGTCGGAAAGCCGCCGCAAGAAGCAGATCGGCACAAGGGATGTTGAAGCCGTCGTGGCCAAGATCGCCCGTATCCCCCCGAAACAGGTCAGCCGCGACGACCGCGATGCCCTGTCGACGCTGGACAGTGATCTGCGCACCATGGTTTATGGTCAGGATGCCGCGATTGAGGCCTTGTCGTCTGCAATCAAGCTGTCCCGTGCAGGGTTGCGCGAACAGGATAAGCCGATTGGCAGCTATCTCTTCTCTGGTCCGACCGGTGTCGGGAAGACCGAGGTTGCCAAACAATTGGCCCGTACGCTGGGTGTGGAGCTCAAACGCTTCGACATGTCGGAATATATGGAACGTCACTCAATCTCCCGGTTGATTGGTGCACCTCCGGGGTATGTCGGGTTCGATCAGGGTGGCCTGTTGACTGATGCCATTGACCAGACACCCCATTGCGTCCTGTTGCTGGATGAAATCGAAAAGGCACACCCGGATCTGTTCAACGTGCTGTTGCAGGTCATGGATTACGGCAAATTGACCGACAATAATGGTAAGACCGTTGATTTCCGCAATGTCGTGCTGATCATGACCACCAATGCCGGGGCTGCTGATATGGCCAAGCCTGCGATTGGCTTTGGGCGCAGCGTGCGGGAAGGCGAGGATACCGCCGCCATTGAGCGGATGTTCACACCGGAATTCCGCAATCGTCTGGATGCGATCATCCCGTTTGCTTCCCTGCCTAAAGACGTCATTGGGCGCGTGGTGGACAAGTTTGTCATCCAGTTGGAAGCGCAATTGGCCGACCGCGACGTCACCATCGATTTGACCGACGAGGCGCGTTTGTGGTTGGGCGAGAAAGGCTACAGCGACAAATACGGGGCCCGTCCGCTGGCCCGCGTCATTCAGGAAAGCATCAAGCGGCCGCTGGCAGAAGAACTGTTATTCGGCAAGCTGGCCAATGGCGGGACCGTTCTGGTCGATGTCGACAAGGCCGAAGACAAGCTGCGTTTCGCGTTTCCCGATGCGGGTAAGGCGAAGAAGCCAAAGTCCAAGAAAAAGGGCAAGACTGGCGAAAAGGCGTAATCAGGCCCCAGCAGCGCCATTGGGTCGGACTGACAGCGTTGATTTGAGTATGGAACAAGTCCCTGCGCATAGGCGTGGGGATTTGTTTCTTTCCGGGAGGCGGTGACATTAATTTGAATGGAATTGCTAGTAATATTAGATACAGGTCTGTACCGTTGAATGTTCACACGGCGGGAATAAATAAAACTTATGGGCCGATAATTGTCGTATTGTTGCGGATGGATGGCGCTAGACATCGAAAGTATGGTTAATGCACATCATAAGGATTGAGTGAATCTAAGGTTTCGAATACAGTTTTCTGTAAGTGCCTTAAAGAGCTAGATGGTGTCGCAGTCAAAAACTTTAGAGTGAAAAGTAGGCGTCCTATGAAAAAGACGAGTAAAGAGTTTCGCAATATGGGAAATTTGTCGAATATCACATCGACGTCCCGTGTTTTGAATTTGAATCTTTTGACTCAAAGGTTGTTGAAAACAGAAGGTGAGCACGAGACTTTCTTTAGAAATAAATCACTGAATAACACATTGATCTTAAAATCAATTGTTCAGCCTCCAGACAAAATCGCTTTCAGCATCACCCAGGATAATGCGACCAAATTGTTTAAGCCCTTTGACCGCAATGATCTTGCCCAAGGAGGCTTGTTTGCGTTCATTGGACAGCCAAACCTCATGAAGGCCCTGCAGGAGTATTTTGGGTTTCAGCCAGAGGATAATGAGAATAACGATCGGGACATGGCGATCCTGAAAGAGCTGGATCGCATCCCGTCACTGGATCCGTTTCTGTTGCGCGAGAAAATGTCGGAATTGGGGGTTACGGTCGATAAGTCCTATTTTCAGATCGATGAGATGGAATGGAGCCGGATTAAAGAGCGTATTATTTCTGACTTCGTGCCCTTGGCTCAGATGGCCTTTGGCGAGAAGGGAAAGAATGATGCGGCGCGCTCTCTTGCTGATAAAATCTGGGACCCCAAGCAAACCCAATTGCTGAAACCGATTTTGAAGACGCTGGATATCCCGCAGGAAAAAGCCAGTGAGATCATCTTCTCCTGGAAGGGGTTGTTGTATTACAAGTATCAGGCACAGGATTCCCATGCTGATCTGGTTAAGATGCTCAAAGAGATAGAATCCGCTCGCATTTACGGCTATTCCTCTATCGAACAGAAGGGGGAGACGCAAAAAACCATCCGCGCGATCCGCGCATCCTTTACCGAAGATTGGAAGCTGTGCCACAAGCATCTGGCCAGTTACGAAAAAAACTACATTGAAGAATTCGTTGGCAAACAAAATCCGCAGGCCCTGAAGCAGACATTAACAAATGCCAGCGAGATTTTTGACGTCCTGGGAACGGTTATCGGGTCAACGAAGCATTGCGTCAGCTATTGGCGTTACTTTTCGGGTAGCCGCATTGGGGGGCGTATTGCTGCGGATGATTTTGATGCGTTGCTGGATGATTTCCGCAAGGGGACGGGGCTGGCAACAATGGCGCGTGCACCAACAGAGCGCGCGATTTCCATGGATGATGACCCAAAGGTAGTTAAGGCATAAAGCCTAAGCGTTGCGGTTTTCGCGATCCTCTGCAGTCTTGATCGCCTTATCTTGCATGCGCTGGGCAATTTCTTCTTCTATTCCCTGGCGCCGTTCAGGTGTCATCTGGGCCAGGTCCTCTTCCGTTATTCCCATTTCCTTTAGGATGGCATCGCGAATGCGCTCCGCGGGTGTCTTTTCCATATATTCCAGAAATGCTTTTTCCGTATCGGTGGGTTGATACGCATTGGGGTCTGTGGGTTGCTGTTTCGGTTGGCTGGTGCTGCTTTCCTGAGCGGCCAGCAAGGTGGATTGTGTGTCCGATGACAGCAAGCCACTGGGGTTTGCGGAGACGGGTGTGGCCACATTTTCCGCAGATAAGCCCTGATTGCTGGCACCAAATGGTGTGGCAGTGCCCGTCTTGTCTGAGGGCGACGTGGACGAGTCCATAGCGGGCGCAAACAAGCCCGTATCGTTTCTGTGGATGTACTGACCTGTTGAAATTGATGTCATTGACTGCCCCGAACCATTCGAATTTCATCAAGGTCAGACAAGCAAGAGTCAGGCCAGTTCAGGAGTTTTTATCGGCCGTTTCAGGATTCCGGGACGGTTTCTGCAATGGCTTTGATCAGCGGTTGGTCCAGATCTTCCATGCACTGATCATACAGAACGACCATCAGATCCCTGCGTTTTGCCATGACTGTGGGGTCTAACTCTTCATCTGCGGCGGTGTAGTAGCCCATTGCAAAATGCTNANTTAGGGAGNATTCCAGGGGCGAGCGCAGGAAGGTCTTAGGAGGCGGGCCGAATACCACTGAACAGGCAGCGTCAAACAGCATTGGTGTCGGGTTTTCCAGTGGCGTTTCCAACGGGGTTGGAACCGTCTTGCCCAGGGCGGTCAAATAGCTGTCTGTTGGAGTATTGCGACAATGCTCAATCAATCCTGGGATAATGTCGGAACGATTGGCGATTTCCAGCAATTTTAGACCGTTGTCCTCACCCTTAGCGGTATAGAACCCCAGCATAAAGGTAACCACCATTGGCATTTCGGTCATGGGGCGCCGAAAGGCCGGTTCTTCCTGTTGGAACAGGGCTTCGCAGCTTTCGGTAAAAAACGGTGTCGTCTCCTGTGCCCTGACGTCTGTACGGGGCAGGCACAGAAAAGCCATGCTGATCGCCAGCAAAAACGGTACGGTGCGGTCCATTCGGACTCCAAACATACGTAAAATACGTCCTTCCTTCGTTACAGTGCGACGCTGACATTGCCCAAGCGTTCGGACAATTTCATATTTTCGGAATAGTCGACGGGAATGGCAATCAATGCCGGGCCTTCCTGGGCAAAGGCTTCCTTCAGCGTCGGGATGATCTGATCGGTCGCCGTGATCTCCTTACCCCACATGCCAAAGCTGTAGGCCAGTTGTACGAAATCTGGATTGTTAAAGGCCAATGGAGAATGCCGTCCCTGGAAGCCCGTCTGTTGCTTCCATTTGATCAGGCCATATTCCCCGTCGCACCAGATCATGGCGACAACATTCAGCTTCAGGCGAACGGCGGTCTCCAGTTCCTGCACATTCATCATAAAGCCAGCATCACCAGAAATCGAAAGGACCTTTTTATCCGGAAAGGCCATTTTCGCCCCGATGGAGCCTGGCATGGCAAAGCCCATCGTGCAGAACCCGTTGGAAATCAAGCAGGTATTGGGTTCCATGCATTGATAATGGCGCGCAATCCACATTTTATGAGCACCGACATCAGACAGCAGGATATCCTCCGGCCCCATGAAGTCGCGCACATCCCACAGGATCTTCTGTGGTTTGACCGGAACGGCCGTGTCGTCCTTCTGGGCGGCGAATTCTTCGGACATGATGTTGCGCAAGGCCTGACGGTCGGCGATGTTGAACAAGGGCATGCGGTCCGCATACATATCGTTCACAGCCTCGTTCAACTGCCACAGGGCATCGGCCAGATCGCCCACAACCTCCACCGTTGCCTGATAGTCGCGGTCGACCTCGGCAGGGCTGAAGTCGATATGAATTATTTTCTTGGTATCCTTGTTGCTGCGATTCCAGGCGGAGGGCGCATATTCAACCAGGTCATAGCCACAGGAAATCACCAGATCCGCATCATCGAAGGCCAGATTGTTATAATCCCCCGATCCCAGGCCCATGGTGAACAGGCAATGGGGATCATCCATGGGGACCGCGCCCTTGCCCATGAAGGTGTTCACAACGCCAATCCCGGTTTTCGTTGCAAGCCGGAAAAGTTGCTTCGCGGCCCGCTTTCGGATCGCGCCATTGCCCGCCAGAATGATCGGGTTCTTCGCTTCGCCGATCAGGCGCGCGGCCTCTGCAATTGCCTTATAGTCTGCGCCGGGGCGACGGACCTTGCGGGCGGGCATGGGGGAATCGTCAACCTCCTGCTTTGCAATATCTTCCGGTAATTCGATGACGCAGACGCCCGGCTTTTCGGTTTCCGCCACTTTGAAGGCCTTGCGCACCACTTCCGTAATATTGCCAGCAGACGTGATGGATTGCGCCCATTTGGAAATGGGACGCATCATCGCCACGGAATCCATATTCTGATGGCTTTCCTTGTGCAGACGCTTGGTGGATCCCTGACCAATGATCGCGACGACGGGGGCGCGATCCATATTGGCATCCGCCAGACCGGTCACCAGATTGGTCGCACCCGGACCCAGCGTGGACAGGCAGACCCCGGCCTTGCCCGTCAGGCGCCCATAACTGTCGGCCATAAAGGCCGCCGCCTGTTCATGTCGGCACAGAATAAAATCGATCTTCGAATCCATCAGGGCGATCATCAGATCGGCGTTTTCTTCGCCAGGCACACCATAAATACGTTCGACGCCTTCTTCTTCCAGGCATTTTACAAACAGTTCAGCGGCTTTCATATAAGTTCCTTAAAGGCGAGGGAGGTTAGCCGCCAGACATTTTTGTATTACGGGCGCGAACGTCAGACGGCCATCTGCTTTTTATATAGGACAGCACGGCAATGATTTCAGCGTCTGTAAGTTTTTTCTCAAAGGCAGGCATATCTGTTTTGTAATCGGGCCCGGCGAATTTTTGAATCCCGTATTTGGTCATCTCAAAAATCTGTGTTTCGGAATGATGCCAGGTATGCCCTGTCTCATCTTGGGGCGGGGCGGGCAATTTTCCATCAGCTTTGCGCACATTCCAATTCGGTTGTCCTTCCAAGTTTGGACCGTGACAGGCTGCACATTCCGAATCATAGATCACCTTCCCCAGCTTCACAAAGGTTGGATCGTCGGGCAGAAGGATTGTCTCAGCGCGGGCGAAGTTGGCGGCAGTCATTATTAAGACAATCAAGGGCAGGGCTGATTTCATAGAGAATCTCCAGCGAGAGAATTGAGAATAGGACAGGACGGGCGATGATCGCCATCACAACAGTGAATCAAATGCGCAAGAGTTTCGCGCATGTCTTTCAGAACATTAATTTTTTCATCGATTTCATCGAGATGTTTGCTGGCGATAGCCTTTACCTCTGCACTGGTGCGATTGGCATCGGAATACAGGCTCAGCAGGGTTCGGCATTCCTCAATTGAAAAGCCCAAATCCCTCGCCCGCTTCAGGAATTGTAAGGTCGCGATGTGATCATTGCTAAAATCACGATAGCCATTATCAGCCCGATCCGGCACCAGCAGAGCAATCTCTTCATAATAGCGCAGCGTCTTGGCGGGCAGGCCGGTTTGTTGGGCGGCGTCTGAGATATTCATCTGTGTGGCTCCTGTTCCAATCACTCCTATAAAGGTTCCCCTGACTGGAAGGTCAAGCATTCAAGATCATAAATGACCCCTTGACCTTCCTGTTACTGGAACCCCCACATTTGGTGCAGGCCAAAGGAGATGAATGATGACTGCGATCAGTCTGGATATTGATGGGATGACCTGTGCTGGCTGTGCCGGACGGGTAGAAAAGGCGCTGAAATCTGTGGACGGTGTTTCGACTGCACAGGTTAATCTGGCGCTGGAAAAGGCCTCGGTTGAAGGAAGCGCCACTCCGACGGCGCTGATTAAGGCGGTGGAACGGGCGGGCTATACCGCCTGGTACCTGAACGATGTCGATCCAGACGTCAGGGAAGCCTCGCAGCGCGCAACAGAGCGTCAGGCCTGGCTGTGGCTGGTCGTTGCGGTCGTTCTGACCCTCCCTTTTCTGATTCAAATGATCGGTATGGCCGCAGGCCAGCATTGGATGCTGCCCTATTGGCTGGAACCCGTCCTGGCCGCGCCGGTAGTGTTCGGGGCAGGTTGGACATTCTATAAGGGGGCGTGGCATGCGATTCTGACCCGCACGGGCACGATGGATCTGCTGGTCGCCATGGGGACGGGGGCTGCGTTCTTTTTCAGCCTGTGGCTGGTTTTCAGCCAGGGGATCGCGGCACAGGGTCACCTTTATTTTGAGGCTGCCGCCGTGATCGTGACGCTCGTTCTGTTTGGCAAGCGCCTGGAATCCCGCGCAAAGCAGAGCACCAGCGAGGCGATCCGGGGCCTGATGGCGCTGACCCCTGATGAAGTCTGTCGCATCACACAGTCTGGCGATGAAGAAATCGTGGCGCTGAGCGATATTGCGGTTGGTGATGTCCTGCGGGTGCGCCCAGGGGAGCGCATTCCCGTGGATGGCCGCATTCTGGACGGTACAACCAGCATCGATGAATCGCTGATCACCGGGGAAAGTGTTGCCGTTGCGAAATCGCAAGGCGACCCTGTTGTCGGCGGCGCGATCAATGGCGATGGCCTGCTGAGGATAGAGGCGACGGCGGTTGGCAAGGACACGACCCTGTCGAAAATTGTGCGGCTGGTAGAGCGCGCGCAAAGCGGCAAGGCCCCAATGCAACGGCTGGTCGATCGTGTCAGCGCGATCTTTGTGCCGATCGTTCTGGGGATTGCTGCTGTCACCTTTATCGGTTGGATGGTCGCTGGCGGCAGGTTTGAAACCGCCCTGATTGCGGCGGTTTCGGTTCTGGTCATCGCGTGCCCGTGTGCCCTGGGGCTTGCAACGCCAACGGCAATTGTGGCCGGGACTGGGGCTGCGGCAAAAGCCGGTATCCTGATCAAAGATGTCGAGGCGATGGAGCGTGCCGCCCATATCGATACCGTCCTGTTTGATAAGACCGGTACCGTGACCGTGGGGCAGCCGCGTCTGATCCAAACACAATTGGCGGAAGACGGGGATGAAGGCGAAGAGAGCGCAGTTCTGGCGCTTGCCGTTGCCTTGCAACGTGGCAGTGACCATCCCCTGGCAGACGCCTTCCGGGCAGCCTATGACGGGCAGGCGTCCCGCCTGAAGTCCCCAGAAAAGTTCCGCAATCATCCGGGTGAGGGGGTTTCTGGAAGACTGGACGGTCATGCCCTGGTTCTGGGTAACCGGGCGGCAATGGCACGCTCCGATATTGCAATCACACAAGCGATAGAAATCAGTGCCGCCGCAATGGAGGAAGAGGGGGAGACCGTTGCCTTCCTGGCGAAGGATGGCAAGTTGATCGCGTGGTTTGGCCTGATCGATGCCCCGCGGCCGGAGGCGAAGGATGCCATCGCAAAATTGACGGCCCAGGGCATCCGCGTTGGCCTGTTGTCAGGCGACAGCCAGGCGGTAGCCCAGCGCATCGCGGCCATGGTTGGCATTTCCGATGTTACCGCCGGGGTGAAGCCTGATCGCAAGGTGAAGGCTGTGAAGGCCTTGCAGGTGTCGGGACAACAGGTTGCCATGGTGGGCGATGGTATCAATGATGCGCCAGCCCTGGTTCAGGCCGATCTTGGGCTGGCAATGGGGACGGGGACGGATATCGCCCTGGATGCGGCCCCTGTAACCTTGATGCGGGCAGATTTAAATCTGGTTCCGGCGGCCCTGGATATCTGTCGCCGTACTGTCAGAAAAATCCATCACAATCTGTTCTGGGCGTTTTTCTACAATGTCGTGGGCCTGCCCTTGGCGGCTTTGGGCTATCTGAGTCCCGAGATTGCAGGTGCCGCCATGGCCATGAGTTCTGTCAGCGTTGTCACCAGTTCCCTGCTGTTGCGGCGCTGGCACCCTTAAATCAGCAACGCTGGTATTGTCAGGATCAGGCCATACACGGCGCTGAGGATCAGGGTGGCGACGGTCATGACTGTTGAGACAACCCGCATCCGCATTTGTAGCTTGGTCGTGCCCGTAACGCGCAGCGATTGGGAATGGAGTATTCGCGCCAGGACCAAAACGATGCCCGCAAGATGCAGAAAATAGATTGATCCGGAAAGGGTTTCGATCATCAGCATCAAAATCAGGATCATCGGCACCCATTCGACAAAATTGCCGAAGGTGCGGATACGCGCGGTTAATTCAGGATCTCCGCCATCGCCCAGGCTGACCCGCGTGCGACCGCGCTGTCCTGGAATGCGCAAGCCCAGAGCGGCCATAAGCAGGGCAAGCAGGCAGGCATAAAATAACGTGATCATCAATTATCTCCTCCTCGAAAGTCTTTACGAGGTGGGGTGGGTATTAGATTTTGCAAAGGAAATAAATCTGTCCAGGGTTTCCTGACTGGGAATTTCGCCGGTAAAGCCGATAAGGTAGTCGCGGCTGTGGGCTAATCGTTCGTCCAGCGTTTCGGCAATATCCAGCGCGTAATAGCCGATCTGCATATAGTACAGGATGCGGGCGCGAATGAAGGATTCATTGGGCGCAAAGCCATGGCGCGCAAACATCTTCGTCAGGGCCTGCATGCGGGTATCGTCGGATTGATCGACAATGCGGCGGATTTCAGGATCTCGCCTGGACCATTCCCGGACCGCAAAATCCAGTTTTGGATCAAACAAAGTGGAATCCAAAAAGCACTCAAAAACTGCCAGAACAGCGTCTGTTATGTTGGGGCAGGGCCGTTGTGCGCGCGATACAATGGCGGGGGTGTTGGTGCCCGCCCAAATCTCCAGCAGTGCCGCCAGAAGATCTTCCCGGCTTTGAAAATACCAATAGAAGCTGGAGCGGGACACCTTCAGGGATTGGCTCAACGGCAGGATTTTGACCTGTTCAACGCCATCGGAAATCAGCGTCTTCAGGGCCAGGTCGATCCAATCCTGCCGCGTTGCCTTTGTATGGGCGGCGGGCGCTTGTCCTTCCGGGCTCACAGCCGCATCCGCGCGCCGTCTGGATCATAAGGGGACGGCGCAATCACCTTTGCCTTACGCTCTACCCCGACGACATGGACGGTTAATTCTGTGCCCGGCTGTGTGAAGGGGCGCTCAACCAGGGCCATTGCAAGGCTGGTCCCGATGGTATGCCCATAGCCGCCCGATGTAATAAAGCCAACCCGAACACCATCCTGCCAGACTGGTTCATATCCGCTGACCTCTGCATCCGGGCTGTCGATGGCAAGCGTTACCAGACAGGTCGCCGCCCCGCCTGCATCCCGCTCCGCCAGTGCGGCCTTGCGTCCGATGAAGTCCGGCTTCTGCCAGTCGATCCAACGATCCATGCCGGTCTGGCCTGGCGTATAGCCCTGGGTGAATTCGCGCGACCAGATGCCAAAACTCTTTTCCAGGCGCAATGAATTCATCGCATAGAAGCCATATTCCCGCATGCCATGATCAGCACCAGCCTTCAGCAGCATCTCGCGGAGCGCAATATGTTCAACGGCGGGGACATTGATCTCGTACCCTAATTCGCCGCAAACGGACAGGCGTGCAACCTTGGCCCGGATCAGACCGATATCCAGTTCCATACAGCCCATAAAGGGCAGGGCAGCATGGCTGATATCCTGATGGGTCAGACCTTCCAGTACTTTGCGGGAGTTCGGACCAGCCAGAGAGAAGCCAACCATGGCATCGGAAATATCCCGCACGGTAACGTCGCCGGACCGATGGTCCTGGAACCACCGCATATGCCAGGCCCGCAGATAATAGGACCCCATGATCCACCAGGTCCCATCTCCCCAATTAAAGACGGTCAGGTCGCCTTTCAGGCGGCCTTCCGGGGACAGCATCGGGGCCAGCTTGGCGCGGCCCGGTTTGGGCAGGCGGCTTGCCATGATGGTGTTCAACCAGGTCTCAGCCTCAGGGCCGGACACCTCAAAACGGGAGAAGCCGGATATATCCAACAGCCCCACTGTTTCCCGCACAGCCTTGCATTCTTCGGCAACCACATCGAAGGCGTTTGAGCGTTTCAGGGTCGGTGTTTCTTCAAATCCTGGTGGGCCAAACATCAAGGGGACTTCCAACCCCCAGCTGCATCCCCATTTCGCCCCGGCGGCAGTCATGGCGTCATAGGCAGGGGCCTTCTTCAGCGGACGACCGGCGGGCAGTTGCTCATTTGGATAGGTCATGACGAAGCGCCGGGAATAGAACTGTCCGGTTGTCTGTTTGATGTATTCGCGGTTCGACGCAAAGGCCCCATAGCGTGCAATATCCATCGGCCAGGCATCGGCCTCAGGCTCTCCATGGATCATCCATTCGGCCAGTGATTTGCCAACACCGCCGCCCTGCAGGAAGCCTGCCATGACACCACAGGCCAGCCAGTAATTCCGCTTGCCGGGGACGGGGCCTACGAGTGGGTTTCCGTCTGGAGAAAATGTAAAAGCACCATTAACCCAACGTTTTACACCGACTTCTTGAAGGCATGGATAACGTTTGAATCCCAGCGTCAGTTCGTTTTCAATCCGGTCGAAGTCTTCCTGGATCAGCTCGAACCCATAGTCCCAGGGTGCGCCGTCCATGTTCCAATGTTTGTGTTCAACTTCGTAGATTCCCAACAGCACCCCCTTCTGATCCTGGCGCAGATAGGTGAAGCCTTCCAGGTCAACGGTCATGGGAACTTCGAAATCCAGGGCTTCAATTTCCGGGACGGAATCGGTGACCAGATAGTGATGTTCCAACGGGGACAGGGGCAGGTCCAGGCCAACCATCCGGCCCACCTGTTTGGCCCACAGGCCACCGGCATTCACAACATGCTCGGCATGGATTGTGCCCTTCTGGGTCACAACATCCCAACTGCCATCGGGGCGCTGGATCAATTCCTCGACCTTATTGTTTTCGATCACTTCCGCCCCGCGCATCTTTGCCGCCTTGGCATAGGCATGCACTGTGCCGGTCGTGTCGATGTAACCTTCCCGGTCCGCCCATAGGCCCCCGATGACCCCTGTCACATCCATGATGGGGCAACGGGCCTTGATCTCTTCAGGGGTCATCAGGTGGCAATCTTCGATGCCAATGGTCTGGAAAATGCGATAGGCCGATTGCAGCCATTCCCAGCGCGCGGGGGCGGAGGCGACGGTGATACCGCCTGTCATATGCAGCCCGATATCCTGACCGCTTTCCTTTTCAATCTCTGCCAGCAGGTCGATGGTATAGGCCTGCAAGGCCGCCATGTTCGGATCGGCGTTCAGCGCGTGAATGCCCCCCGCTGCGTGCCAGGAGGATCCTGCCGTCAGGATTGAGCGTTCGACCAGCGCCACATCGGTCCAGCCGAATTTCGCCAGATGATACAGAACCGACGCCCCAACGACGCCCCCGCCAATGACCACGACCCGATACTGCGATTTCATCTGACGACTCCCTTTGTGCCAAAGATTGTTTCAAAAAACCTTAGCAGCTTCCTTTTCAGAGTCTAGACATAACTGTACAGAGTGTCAGATCAGGCCCAGAAGCAACAGATACAGCGCAATATAGCGTCCCGTCTTTGCGATCGTTACGATGATCAGAAAGGGCAGAATGGGTTCGCGCAGGACGCCTGCGACGACGGTCAACGGGTCGCCGATAAAGGGGGCCCAGCTGAGCAGCAGCGACCACTTGCCCCAGCGATGGTACCATTCCGTGGCGCGGATCAGGGCTTTTGGGTCCTGTTTGGTCCAGAATCGCCCGCGCAATTTGTCCAGGCTGCGCCCGATCGCCCAATTGATCACGGCCCCCAGCACATTTCCGACACTGGCGACGGCCAACAGCAGGAATGCCGATTGATTGCCTGCCACCAGCAAGGCGGTCAGCACGGCTTCGGATTGCAGGGGAAGGATTGTTGCGGCGATCAGGGCGGACAGGAACAGACCGGAATAGGCGACAAGGTCCGACATGCGCGGTCAGCGACGAAAAATGCGCTGTGACAGGGGCGAGCGGTGCTCCCAGCCCGCACGTTCCAATTCCGGCGTGTCGGTTTCCTGCTGCGGATAACCGATGCACAGATAGGCGATAAAGCGCCAGTCTTTTGGGACATCCAGGGCGTCTGAAACGTCATCGGGATTCAGGATCGACAGCCACCCCAATCCGATCCCTTCCGCCCGTGCTGCCAGCCATAGAGTTTGGATCGCACCGACGGCGGAAAAATCCAGTGTTTCTGGCATGGTCTGTCGGCCCAGGCCGCCGCCCTGATCTGGATCGGGATCGCAGAAAACTGCCAGATGGACTGGCGCCTGATCCAGCCCGGCCAGCTTTAATGTCGCATAAAGTTCCGCGCGGTCCCCATCCAGCCCGTCCAGCGCCGCCTTGTTATGGACCTCAAATGAAGACCGGATCGCCGCACGGGGCGCGTCTTTTTCAACCAACACGAACCGCCAGGGCTGGCTGAGTCCGACAGAGGGCGCCTGGTCGGCAATCGCCAGTAATCTATCCAGCGCATCGGGAGGCAGCGGGTCGGTTTTGAAATGCCGCACATCCCGCCGCCAGGTGAAAAGTTCCTGCAATTTTGTGCGAAACTCGGCGTCGAAACTCGGCATGGTCATCCCTGTGCAGGTTCCAGAAAGAGAAACCGCGTCGCGCCATAGCGACGGTCATCAATGACATCAAACCCGGGCGGACACTCAAATGGGGCCTTGGGATGCAGTTGCAACACGGCCAATCCGTCCTTGGCCAGCCAACCGTGCCGTTGGGCGGCGACCAGACTGTTTTCTGCCACCAGATCTCGATAGGGCGGGTCGAAGAAGATCAGGCCACAAGGCACCTTGGCCGTGGGGGGCTTGGTGGCGTCCTTATTCAGGATGGTGGTGACGTCGCGGAAGCGGGCCTTATTGATGTTGGCGCTTAGAACTTTTGACGCTGCCGGATCGTTTTCCAGAAAACTGCAGTGGCGCGCCCCGCGGCTTAACGCTTCCAGGCCCAAAGCCCCGGTCCCCGCAAAGAAATCAGCCACGGGACGATCGTGCCACTTTTTGGCGTGTTTGGGTGTGGCAAGGATGTTGAACAAGGATTCCCGCGCCCGTTCCGATGTGGGACGGGTTGTTGTGCCTTCTGGTGCATTCAGGTTCAATCCACGGCGGCTACCGGCGACGATCCGCATTCGGCTTCCCTCGTTTCGGGCCTATGCGGGCACCAGGTTTCTTTCCCTCACCGACAGTATCTGCAGAATGTCTTTGATCTATTGATTTTGTGGCTGCTGGTTTGATGCCAGACGGTTTTGGGCTGGCGCCGCGATTTGGGCCTTGTTTCGCATTCCCTTCTGGTTTGGCGTATCGGGTAATGCGGGTGCCTGTCGGTTTGGCCGGTCTGACGGCCTTGTTTGATGGCTTTGGCGTATCAGCCACGGCTTTCGCATCAGTATCCGCTGGAATCTCCGCGCGACGATTTCGGGATTTGTGCAGCGGTTTCTTATGCGGCTTTGGTTTGGCTTTGGCCTTTGCCCATTTGGCCTGGCCCTTGCGGCTTTCGCCACCGACGGTATCGCGCAGCATCTTGGCAGAGACTTCTTCCACGCCGCCGCGCGCCAGGGTGCTTAACTGGAAGGGACCATAGGCGACGCGGATCAGACGATTGACCGGGTAATCCAGATATTCCATGACCTTGCGGATTTCGCGGTTCTTGCCTTCGGTCAGGGATACGGAAACCCAGGCATTCGCACCTTTCTGGCTTTCCAGTTCCGCCCGGATTTCGCCATAGCGGATGCCTTCAACCGTGACGCCATTGGCCACAGTGTCCAGCTTTTCCTGACTGACATAGCCATGGACCCGCACACGATAGCGACGGATCCACCCTGTCGCGGGCAATTCCAGCCGACGTGCGAGGTCGCCATCATTGGTCAGCAGCAGCAGGCCTTCTGAATTCAAATCCAACCGTCCGATGCTGACAACGCGCGGCATTTCCGGGGGCAGCCGTTCAAAGATATTGGCGCGGCCTTTCTCATCCTTGGCGGTGACGACCAGGCCGGGCGGCTTGTTATAGCGCCACAGGCGCGCAGCCTGAGCCTCGGGCAGGGGTTTTCCATCGACGACTACGATGTCGTCAGGCCCGACATTCAGCGCAGGGCTGTCTATTTGCGTGCCATTGACGGAGACGCGCCCGTCTTCGATCCAGCGCTCTGCGTCTCGCCTGGAACACAGGCCGGCCCGGGCAATTCGTTTGGCCAGACGCTGGGTTTCGCCACCCACCTGATCTGCGGCGAGATCGGGCATTTCATTTTCAAGGGGATTGTGTGGATCGCTCATAGCGTTGCGCTTGCTGCCCGTGTTACAGACTAATCAGGATTGTGGCCCAGCCATACCCCCCACAGCGGGTTGCGGCAAGCCGCGCCGTTTGCTGGCCTTCAGATAGGATGCACAAAATGACCCCGGAAGTCCAAGACGATCCAATGTCCCTTGCCTTTGAAGAGGCAGAGGCCGCCGCCGCCCGGGGCGAGGTGCCAGTCGGGGCCGTTGTGGTCGAGGCGCAGTCCGGCCGCATTCTGGCCCGCGCGGGCAATCGGGTTGAGATGGATAAGGACCCGTCAGGTCATGCGGAAATTCTGGCGATACGGGCGGCCTGTCAGGTCCGGGGGGACGCCCGGCTGCCGGATTGTGATTTGTATGTGACGCTGGAACCTTGTGCGATGTGTGCGACGGCGGCTGCCCATGCGCGGCTGCGGCGCATTATCTTTGGGGCCTATGATCCCAAGGGCGGTGGCATCGAACATGGTGCGCGCATATTTCAGCGGGAAACCTGTCATCATCAGTGTGAGATTGTCGGGGGCGTGCAGGAATCCCGTGCGGCCACTTTATTGCGGACATTCTTTGCCGCAAAACGCTAATGCGACTGCCCCAGGGTTTGCGTGTTCGGGGTCTGCGTGTTCGGGATTTGCGGTGACTGGCGATGAAAAACCAAGTCCCCTGCCTGAGGGTGGGGAGGGTCGGCAGGGGACCTGGTAATTCCATTTGATTGGTCGAAACCAAGCAAAGAACCTAACGGGGCTTGATTTGCGATCAGGTGACTGACCCACGTTAAGTTACCAAAGTTATTCCAAGATGCGTGCCACTCTCGCTACCGTGATCAGGGTTTTTGAAGAACGGCCTAAACAATTGATAAATAACTATAAAAAAGATGTTTTCTGATCACGAAAATGTGTTCTGACTGGTAATGAGAAGCGGTCGCTTTTGTTGTTCTCGAAATGCGTTGCAAATTGCGAATTATTTTTGAAATTGCAAAATCTTACCCGGCCCATTTTCTTCATTGGGGGATTTTCATCTCAATCCCTATATGATGCTCTAGGGTGACCTGGGTGATGGATGGCTGATTAGGGAGCGCGCTGGTGAAAACATTCAATCAAACAAGTCGGATTGATGGGCATCGATTCAGATCGCATGGTGCCGCCGCAGGGGGGATGTGTGGCTTTGGATGCGCACATCATTCTTCAGCCAAGGCGGAGTCCGGGTTGGCGGCCACGCGCCGCGGGGTTTTACGGCTGGGATTGTCAGGCGCGGCAGCGGCTGGATTGGCGGGGTGTTCGACCAATCGCGCGACCGGGCAGAGCACATTGACCGGGTTCAGTTCGCTGGAAGATGATGAGAAGATTGGCGCGCAACAGCATCCAGAGCTGGTGAAATCCTTTGGCGGTGAATATATCGACCCGCCCTTGAATGCCTATGTCCAGAATCTCGGGGAACGCCTGGCTCAGCATGCTGAATATCAGGAATTCACCTATCGGTTTACCATCGTAAATTCATGGATTATCAATGCCTTCGCTCTTCCCGGCGGGTATTGCTATGTCTCAAGAGGTCTGGTGGCCCTGGCGTCCAGCGAGGCGGAACTGGCAGGCGTCATGGCGCATGAAATCGGCCATGTGAATGCGCGCCATACCGCCCAACGCATCGCGCAATCGCAACTTGCACAGGGTCTGTTGCTGGGCGCTGTCTTGCTGACGGGCCAAAGCGCCATCGGCGATGTCGGTGGGCAGGTCGCAAATTCAGTCCTGAAGAGCTTCTCGCGAGAACAAGAGCTGGAAGCGGATTCCTTGGGCATCCGCTATATGTCAGCAAGCGGCTATGATCCTGAGGCAATGGTCGGGTTCCTGGATACCTTGCGCGACCATTCAATTGTTCAGGCGGAACAGAAGGGCCTTCCAGCCAGCACGGTCGATGAATCAAATATCAATGCGACCCATCCCCGAACGATTGAGCGCGTGCAGAAAGCGGAAGCACTGGCCGGCCAATATGCCCAACCCGGACAGGTCGCCAACCGCGATGCTTATTTGGATCAGGTCAATGGCATATTGTATGGCGACGACCCGGAACAGGGATTGGTGCGTGGGACTGAATTCCTGCACCCGACGCTCAGAGTTCGGTTCCGGGTGCCCGATGGGTTTAACATTACCAACACATCCGACGCCGTTATCGCAGAAAAACCGAATGTGAAGGCCGCAATTGTATTCGATGGGGCCAAACGCAAGACTGGGGATGTCTACAGCTACCTGACCCAGGAATGGGGCAAGGGGGCCAATATCGGGGACTTGGCCCGCATCGACATTAACGGAAATCCAGCCGCCACGGGGGCCCTGCGCCTGCAGGGACAGGATTATCGCATCATCGCCATTCAGGGCGACGGCAACCAGATTTACCGGTTCCGGTTTATATCGGACCCATCTGTCACGGCGTCCCTGAATACAGTCTTTCGGGAGACGACCTATTCCTTCCGCTTCTTGTCAGCGCAGGAGGCCGCGCGGATTGATCCCTATCGCATGATTGTTGTACCCATCACCCCCCAGGATACGATCGCATCGCTTGCCAGTGGCTATCCAGAGGGAACCTACAGTCAGGCATATTTCCGGGTGATGAATGATTTGAAGGCAACCACGCCCCTGCCGAAATCCGGCAAGGCCAAGGTGGTAATCGGGGGGCCGCAAATTTCTTAAGACGTATGTTTGTTGAGGCTGGTCTGGTCAAGGATGGGCATAGGTCAAGGATGCCCAATGGCTCAGCCAGGGTGTTTCATAAGTCGCTGGCGCTTCCATGAAATGTACGGCATTCGCCAGATAGCGACCCGTCCCCAGATAGGGCAGTTGGACCTGTCCCGTTGAATCCGTGTGAACCTTAACGATTTGCAGTGTCTCATTCTGACCATAGAACATTGTGATCTGCGTGTTGGGCGCAGGGTCCCCGTTCCACAGCAATCGCACCCTGATGCCTTGTTCTTCGGGGGTCGTATAGGGGTTTGTCAGGGCGACCAGTTCGAAGGGCATGCCGCTGGGTGCATCCTGGCCCACCCCGTCCCCCACAGCGATCAGGGCCTTTGCGCACCGAATATAGGATTCGGTCACATCATTCGGCGCGAATCCCATTTCCTGATGACGGGACAAGGGAGGATTCAGACCCATATCGATCAGATAGTCGGCAAATTTCTGCCATTCTTCGAAATGAACCGTCTTGGTTTTGGATTGATAGATCACGCGATGCAGACCGGCCCGACGGGGCGTCATGTTCAGCGGTGGAATGTCACCCGGCAGGCCCTGTACAGGGCGCATGCCATCCGCATCAATCATTTCAAACCTGTCGAACAGATGGGGCAGGTAGTAATCCCGAATGCCCTTGAAATTCATGCCGGTTTTGGTGTGCCCGATGATCGCCTGATCTGGGTCGACGCGATAGGCGTCGGCTTCGATCCAGAATTCATGGCTATGGGCGGGGCTTGCCAGAAGCAACACTGCGCTTAGGATCGACAGCAGAATTCTGGGGTTCCAACGGATAGGCACTATTATGTCCTCACAACGCACATTGTTTCGCTTAACAGGCACCTTGATAGGTGCCTGGGGGAAAGGCAATGCGGTGCTGTTCGTTCTGTTATGTCTGCTCTGCCCTCTGTCCGTGCATGCCCATGAGATAAAGCCCAGCCTGGCGACGGTGACGCTGGATCAGGATGGTACATATCGCGTCGTTGTCATCACCAATCTGGAAGTATTGATCGCCGGTGTCAGTAGCGCCCACAGCAATACAAATGATGCGCCCCAGGCAGATCAGTACGATCATTTAAGAACCCTGGCGCCTGAAGCTTTGGAAGCGGCCTTTCAACCCTTCAAGGAACGCTTCCTTGGCAACGCGGTGTTACGGTTTGACGGTGTTGTGACACGGCCCGAAACAGTGTTCCTGAATATTCCCCCTGTTGGGGATCTGGACCTTCCTCGCGAAAGCATCATCGTCCTGTCTGGTAAAATTCCAGCCGGGGCCACAGGCATGACCTGGCAGTGGAGCGCTGACTTCGGGTCCAGTGTTATTCGCGCGCCATCCGACTCCAAAGATATCTATGCGGCCTGGCTGCAGAATGGTCAGGAAAGCGCGGTCATTCCGGTAGAAGGCCCGCCGGTGCGCACATTCTGGCAGGCCGCCTGGGATTTTTTCGCGGTTGGGTATACCCATATCCTGCCTAAGGGACTGGACCATATCCTTTTTGTCGTAGGCCTGTTCCTGCTCAGCCCTACAGTGCGACCGCTGTTGTGGCAGATTACGGCTTTTACGGTCGCCCATTCGGTCACACTGGCATTGGGCATGCTGGGCATATTGACTCTGTCGCCCAAGATTGTCGAACCCCTGATCGCCGCCAGTATTGTCTTCGTCTGCATCGAAAATCTGATGACCAGCCGCCTGCATCCTTGGCGTCCCGTCATCGTATTCTGTTTCGGGCTGTTGCATGGATTGGGCTTTGCGGGGGTATTGAAGGAAATTGGCCTGGGGGAGGGTGATTTTATCACCGGTCTGATCGCCTTTAATCTGGGTGTCGAGGCAGGCCAGTTGAGTATCGTTGCGGCCTGTTTTGTCGCGGTCTATGGCGTCATGCGGTATCCTTGGTATCGTCAGGTGGTAACCATTCCCGCCTCTCTGGCGATCGGGGCGGTTGCGAGCTGGTGGACAGTGGAGCGGATTTTCTTCACATAATCGCAAGAAGCGGGTGGGGCGATGAAACTCAAAACGTTAGAACACAGGCATCAACACCCCAACAAATGAAGAATCCGGTGAGGAATGAAGATGAGCGATGATCTGGAACAACAGCGGGACTACATCCGCATCGGAAAGGCCCTGGCCCATATCGCCGATACGTGGGGTCAGCATCGTCCAAGTCTTGCCGACCTGGCACAGGAATGTGAGATGAGCGAGTTTCATTTTCAGCGCGTGTTTCAGCGTTGGGTCGGTCTCAGCCCCAAGAAATTTCTCAGTGTGGTCAGTTTGGAACAGGCCAAACAGGCGCTGGATGGTCAGGCCGATCTGTTGAATGCCAGCTTTGATGCGGGCCTGTCTGGTCCTGGCCGATTGCACGATCTGTTTGTGACTTTCGAGGCGATGACGCCCGGTGAGTATAAACGCGCGGCTGAAGGGCTGACCATTCGCTGGGCCTGGCACGAGGGTATCTTTGGTCCCACTTTGGTTTTGGCGACGGAACGGGGATTATGTGGCCTAGCCTTCCTTGATTCCCGCGGGCATCAGGGTTGTTTCGACGATATGGCGTCCCGGTGGCCACAGGCCCGGCTGGTTGAAGACCCTGTTTTCACCAAGACCTATATGGATCGTATTTTTGCGGAGCCGGGACAACGCCCTCACGATGAAGGCATCCGGTTACTGCTGAAGGGTACGGAATTTCAGGTGAAGGTCTGGGAAGCTTTGATGCGCATCCAGCCTGGCGATTACACGACCTATGGCAGTCTGGCAGAGTTTATAGGATTGCCGAAAGGCGCATCGCGCGCCATTGGCACGGCAGTGGGTGCCAACCCGATAAGCTGGCTGATCCCTTGTCATCGTGTGGTGCGCAGTTCCGGCATGCTGGGGGGCTATCGATGGGGGCTGCCGCGCAAGGTGGCAATGATGGGTTTTGAACGTTCGGGTCAAGGGTTGCGGCTGGATCTGGCGGGGTAATCGCTCTTGACTCCGTTGTTGTGATTTATGCCGTCTTTGTGATCGTCTTTCCGCTTCGCTCGGTCTAGTCTGCGCCTCCTGGAGCGATGTCTGTGCTCATGCGAGCGCATGATGCTCTTACCTTTGGTGCGGGGCGCTATGAATTCGCAATATCGATCCATTGGGACAATCCTGCTGGGATCCGCAATCGTGTTTCTGGGCTATGGCCTTATGGTCACCCTGGTGCCGATCCGTGCCCAGATGGAAGGGTTCGGCAGTTCTGCCATCGGGTTGATGGGATCGGCGTATTTCGTTGGCTTTGTAATTGGCTGTATCGTCGGCCCAAAAGTCGTTCAGGCGGTCGGGCATACCCGCGCATTTGCCGGATTTGCCGCCCTTGTGGCCGCCTTGACACTGATTTTTCCTATGGTCGTTGATCCGTGGACCTGGACGATCCTGCGCGGCATTAGTGGCATTTGTCTGGCTGTCGTCTACATGGTGATTGAGAGCTGGCTGAACGAACAGGCCACTAACCGTATTCGCGGCACCGTCTTGTCGCTGTACATTATTATCGGAAATCTGGCGACAATCGGTGGTCAGCAGATGGTGGCGCTGTCCGATACCCGGTCCTATGTGCTGTTCTCCCTGGTTGCGATCCTGGTGGCGATTTCACTGGTGCCGGTTTCTTTGGCCCCTGTTCGGGAACCTGATCAGATTCCAACAGCCAAACTGCGCTTTGCGCGCCTGTATAACCTGTCTCCCACCGGCTTTGTGGGATGTGTGCTGGTTGGGGTCGCGGATGGGGCATTCTGGACATTCGGTCCCGTCTTTGCGCAAACCCGTGGATTGCCGGTGTCGGAAATTGCCCTTTTCATGGGGGCGTTCATGGTGGGGGGGACCATTTTGCAATGGCCCTTGGGGTGGCTGTCAGACCGCATCGACCGGCGTATCGTGATTGGGCTTTGCGCGACCGCGACCATTGGAACCGGGTTGGCCCTAGCATTCTGGTATCCGCCGGTTCCCTGGATGGGGTTTGCTTTGGCGCTTGTCCATGGCGGGGTAATGACGCCAATCTATGCCCTGTGCATCGCCCATTCCAACGATTTCGCGCCCAATGAGGAAATGGTGGAAGTGTCCAGTGGGCTGTTATTGATCTATGGCGTTGGCGCCGCCTTGGGTCCTGTTGCGCTGGGACCGCTGATGGATGGTTTCGGGGCGGGCAGCCTGTTTGTCATGGTGGCGATCATATTTGCCAGCCTGGCCCTGTTTTCGCTGTATCGCATTACCAAACATCGCGTTGCGGCGGCGGAAACGCGCACCCCCTTCGCGCCGGTTCCGAAATCATCGCAATCTGTTTATGCGCTGGAGACCGATGATGAAGAAGAGGTGTTTACAGAATTGGGGAAATAGACCTGCTTTCGTCACAGGTGACAGGAAATCCCGACTGCGCTAAGTTCTCCTCATGGCAAAAAACGTACAGATATCGTGCAGCTATCAAGTAGAGGAAGACCGCATCCTGATGCGGGCGCGCCTGCAGGATAAGGATGCGCGCATGTGGATGACGCGGCGGATGACGCTGCAATTCCTCGCCTCCATCGGCAAGATATTCGATCATCTGACCGGGACGGAAGCGCAGCCAACGGAACAGCGACAGGCGGTCAACGAATTCCGCCGTGAATCCGCGATGAGCACGGCCAATTTCAATCAACCCTATGAGGAAGAGGGCCTGGTTCCGTTTCCAGCGGATGGCCCCATGCTGGTTAAGAAACTAAACGTTGCTGCCTTGAAAACCGGCGGTGTTCAACTGACCCTGACAGGAAACGGCCCGGATGGGGTGCGGTTGAATTTGGGGGAAAAGGAACTCCATGCGGTGGTTCATATGCTCAGTCAGACAGCGGAAAAGGCGCAATGGGCGCTGGGGGCCCATCTGACGAAATCAACCGGTGTCAGTGTTGCCGGACCCGCAAAGCCCCGCGTGGTAAATTAAGACGCCTATTGTAAACCAGCTTTAACGATCTGATGGGAGCCTATTGGGCAGGGGCCGGCGGTTCTTTGACATCCAGAAGCTCCAGATTACGCCTTGCATCTTCAGCCGCCGGGCGACCGTCATGCTTTTCAATCAGATGAACCCAATCCTGCCGCGCCGCATCCAGATTTCCGGCCAATCGATACAGAATGCCCCGTTCCAGCAAGGCTTCTGCGTTGTCCGGGTCGCGGGTTAGTGCGCGGTTGGCGTCGTCCATTGCCAGATCATTGGCTTCCACAAAGCGATAGGCGCTGGCCCGATAAACATAGGCGACGGGATCATCCGGGTTGATTTCAATCGCATGATTCAGGTCGTCAATGGCGTCCCAATAATTCTTTCGCTCCGCCAAAACCATGGCGCGATCTATCAGAATGGGGGCTGACTCCGGGTTCAGTTCCAGGGCGGCGCTTTGCGCTGCATAGGCACGGTCCAGATCCTCCGCCTCCATCCACGCAATGCCGGCATGGGCAAGAATGCTGGCCACCGTATCGGCAGAGGCATCATCTGGCATCATCCGGGCGATTTCTTCGAAACGCTGGGCCGCCTCTGCATAGCTACCAAGCATCATTAGCGCAGCGGCGGCGCAGTGACGCGCGGGAATGCCGCCGCCCAGATCCAGCATGCTCAGCGCCCGCTCAAAGGCCGCGCTGGGATCGATGCGGGTCAGTTGCATACAGGCCCGATAGTCCTGCTGCTTTTCTGTGACAATCCCCTGGGCCAGGCTTGGCGTAGCCCATACTAGGCACAATGCCAGCGGTGTTGCGCGCAGCAGCAGGGAACGCAGACTGTATTGATGCGATGTCTTCATTTGCCTAAGGTCGGGCCAGCCGTCGGGGAAGGCAAGACCTTCCAAAGGCCGGTTGAAGAAAAAATCTAAACCGCGTCATTTCGATCCTGTGGAGCGCCTGTTATGTCTGACCCTGTTTCTATTCCTCATTTGTTTGTCTTTGGATTGGGCTACAGCGCCAATGCATTCGCAGCAGTGCTCAGGGAAACCGGCACGCGGATCAGCGCAACCTGCCGCAGTGCTGAAAAGCAGGCGGCCCTGATCGCACAGGGGATCGATGCGCATGTGTTTGATCGGGATCATCCGCTGGATGATGCCGGTCGGGCAGCACTGGATCAGGCCAGTCATCTGCTGTCTTCCGTCCCGCCCGATGATCAGGGAGATCCGGTCGTGGACCTGCATGCCCAGGATATTCTGAAGGCAGCGCCCTTTGATTGGATCGGGTATCTGTCGACGACCGGCGTTTACGGGGATTGTGATGGGGACTGGGTGGATGAAACGGCCCCCATGGCCCCGTCCGGGATGCGCGGGCAACGTCGCGTTGATGCCGAAGCCGCCTGGTTCGCGCTGGCACCGGCCGGTCCGGTGCACAGTTTCCGGTTAGCTGGCATTTATGGACCGGGACGCAGTGCCCTGGATACGGTGCGCCAAGGCCGTGCGCGGCGGGTCGTGAAACCCGGGCAGGTCTTCAGCCGTATCCATATAGACGATATCACCAATATCCTGCTGGCCTCTGCGGCGCGGCCCAATCCAGGGGCGGCCTATAATTGCTGTGATGATGAGGCGGCCCCACCGCAAGACGTGATCACCTATGCCTGTGACTTGCTGGGCGTCACGCCGCCGCCGGAAATCCCGTTTGAGGAAGCGGATCTGTCTCCCATGGCGAAAAGCTTCTATCGCGACAACAAACGGGTCAGCAATAAACGCATCAAGGAAGAACTGGGCGTCACCCTGCGCTGGCCAAACTATCGCGACGCATTGACAGCGATGCTGTCGTCCTAAAACAGTCTCTGGTAAAAATTATATTATTTTGCACGTATATCATGTAATGTTATGCGATTGTAAATCGTCGCGGAGAGAACCGATGCCCTATATTGATGCGGCTCTGGCCTTTGCCTTGTCGATGCTGGCCATCGCGATTTTTGTGAATAACCTGATTATTTTCGTCATAAAACCGCGAAAGAAGCGTGTCATGGCGCAGGCGGTTCGACATTTCGCGGAAAACGAGTTGTTGAATGTCTTTCAGCGTGAATGCGAAAAGCTGAAGAAATCTGCCCCTGGAATAACGTCATCTGCGCTGCTTGCCAGCTTGACGGAACTTCAACAGAACCTGCTTAAGAACAGCTCGGGCCAGTCACCCGCTGTCCCGCGGGGCGATGGGACGAACGAAATTCAGATCAAAAACATTCGCGGCGAGGACATCGTTTCCGTTCCAGCAAATGAATTGGTCAATCTGATCAAGAGAAGCGCCTTTGGAAAATTACTTGTGGCAGAAATTGGCGATCAGGCGGAACTGGTTTTCGACAGCTTTTTCAATAAATATGAAGGGGTTCGGGCGATATTTCGGGAAACAACCCGGCGCTATGCGACGCAGGTCTCTATGTTCGCCGGGGTGCTGGTGGCGCTTGCCCTAAACATCAACACCTTCACCCTGGTCACCGTGTATATTGGCGATCCACAGGCGCGATCAGCCATTATTGCCCAATCTGAATCCCTAGTCCTGGAAGCGCAAAAGGCAATAATCGCCGATTGTCGTGCCAAACCTGCGGCTGAATTCGATGCCTGTCTCGAAAATAGTCTTGTCACCAAGGAGACACTGGAACGACAGAAAGCTCAACTGGCGGAGATGATACCAATGGGCTGGAATGGGAAAACCCTTCAAGAGATTGCGGCCTCATTCAAAAGTACGATTTGTGATCAGTTTTTGTATTATTTTCTGGGCTGCTTTTTGACCGGTATTTTGGCAGGATTAGGCACGCCATTCTGGTTTGATACGGTCCGCAGCATTACGAATTTCACACGCGCAGTATCTGGAAAGTCTCCTGAGCCTACGACGGTGGACCGTCCTGTCACGACGACCCAATAGTCGTTTCTATAGCCTGCCAAAGACGATCTAGATCAGGCGCGGTCGATAGCCGGTGATCGCCGCCTTCGATGGTGGTCAATGTCACAGGGTCACCCTGTACCCAATTGGCAACCGCCTGGGCATGGGACAGGGGGACCACTTCATCTTTGGTACCATGCAGGATGGTGATGGGCCCATCGACCCAAACCGGCGGGCCGTCCAGCAATTCGTGGGCTTTGCTTTCTTCAATCAGTTTTGCCGTGATCGGATAGGGATCGTCTTCAAATTCCGACGGGCGGTCCCAGACGCCATCCCGTTGCAAATCCACCATTGCCTGTTTGGGCAATTGCGGCAGCATCAGTTTGCGTGGGAAATCAGGGGCAGGAGCGACCAGCACCAGACCGGCGACGCGCGGTGCGCGATCACGCGCCAGCATTAACGCCATCCAGGCCCCCATCGAAGAGCCGACGACAATTTGCGGTCCGGTGCAGATCTGATCAAAAATCAGTTGGGCATCGCAATACCAGTCGCCAATCGTGCCATCTGCGAAGGCTCCGCCGCTTAACCCATGGCCGCCATAGTCGAATCGGGTGAATGCCATGCCTGCTTGTGCGCATTTTTCATGCAGAAATTCCGCCTTGCCCCCATCCATATTGGAGTGAAATCCGCCACAGAACAGAATACCTGCCGGGGTGTCTGAGGACTGAGACTGAAGGTCTGGCCTTGTTTTGTGCGCGATATGCCGGTATGCGATTTTTCTGGGTCCGGTGCTTCCAAAATCTGGCTGTTCTAGATAGTCTAGGGCATGTGTCACGGGGCGTGCCTATATTGGGTCTGGTTTGGGCCTTGGATTGGAATGTTATTGTGACTAACACAGATAATGCAGCGCAGGAAACACCCGATGGTCCATATCAGGGAACCGTGCTGCAAGTCTTGCCAGCCCTGGTGACCGGCGGCGTCGAGCGCGGCACGATTGATGTCGCCATTGCCCTGAAAGCGGCTGGTTTCCGGGCGCTTGTCGCCTCATCGGGCGGTCCTATGACACGGGAACTGACGCGGGCTGGTATTGAACATATTGAATTGCCGCTGGCGTCCAAAAGCTATTTTACGATGCGCCGCAATGCCGAACATCTGGCCCGTATCATCCGGGAAGAAAAGATCGACATTATTCATGCGCGCAGCCGCGCTCCGGCGTGGAGCGCCTATTGGGCGGCGCAGGAAACCAAGGCCCATTTCGTTACCACCTTTCACGGGACCTATAATTTCAGCAATCCCTTAAAGCGCTATTATAATTCCGTGATGACCAAGGCGGATCGGGTGATTGCGATCAGCGAATTCATTCGCCGCCATATTCAGGAACATTACCGGATAGACGGCACCAAAATCCGGGTGATCCATCGCGGCATCGATATCGATCTGTACTCTGGCGAAAACGTCTCCGCTGAGCGTCTGATCCGGTTGTCTGAACGGTGGCGGCTGCCCGATGGTGTTCCGGTCATCATGTTGCCAGGGCGGATGACGCGCTGGAAAGGGCAGACCTTGTTGTTGCGCGCCTTGTCGCAAATGTCAGTCCGCACGGTGCGCTGCCTGCTGGTTGGCGATGCCCAGGGGCGCGACGGATTCGTGCGGGAGGTTGAGCATCTGGCAAAACGCTTGGGCGTGGATGGTGTTGTTCATGCCGTGGGAGGGTGTGATGATATGCCCGCAGCCTTGAAACTGGCGGATATCGTTGTGTCGGCCTCCACAGACCCGGAAGGATTCGGGCGGGTCGCCGTAGAAGGCCAGGCGATGGGGCGTGTGGTTGTCGCCCCGCGTCATGGTGCAGCGGTTGAGCAGATTGAAGATGGACAAAATGGATTTCTGTTCCGTCCTGGCGATGCCTTCGATCTGGCCAATAAGCTGGATTACGCGCTGGAGATCGGGGCGTCCCGGCGTCAGGAAATCGGCGCTGCGGGCATCGAAAATGCACGCCAGAAATTCACGAAGCTGGGAATGTGCGCGGCAACGCTGGATGTTTATTGTGAACTGCTGAAGGCCCCGGCGGCCAGTGCGGCCTGATCACATGGTGTCCCTGCCGCAGAACCTGAATCGGGTTTTGGTCATCAAGCTGGGCGCGTTGGGGGACTTCGTTCAGGCGATGGGCCCTTTCCAGGCCATTCGTGCGGCCCTGCCGCAGGCACAGATCACCCTGTTGACGACGCGCCCCTTCGTTGAATTGGCAACACGGTCCGGCTGGTTTGATCAGGTTTGGACCGATCAGCGGCCCCGGTCGATTCCAGGCTATTGGGCCTTGCGCCGTCAGTTGCTGGCGGGGCGGTTTGATATGATCTTTGATCTGCAAACCTCGGACCGTTCCGGCAATTACTGGCGTATGTTATGGCCCCACCGGCCTTTGATTTCCGGTATTGTGAAGGGCGCGTCCCATCCCCATGCCAATCCCGATCGCAATCATATGCACACCCTGGAACGACAACGTGATCAACTGGCTATGGCGGGAATCGCTACGGTTCCAGCCCCCAGAGTCGATTGGATGCAGGGTGACATCCAGGGGCTGAACATGCCGGACAGGTTCGGCCTGATCGTGCCGGGCGGGTCGGCGCATCGCCCGGATAAACGTTGGCCGGCAGACCGTTTCGCCAGCCTGGCCCAAAGCTGGGCGCAGGCAGGGCTGACGCCGGTGATTATTGGAACCGGGGCTGATTCGGATTGGACGCATGTCGTTGCCCAGGCCTGTCCACAGGCGATTGACCTGACCGGCCAGACGGAGCTTTTTCAACTGGCCAGCCTGTGTCGCCGGGCGGAGATTGCGGTGGGCAATGATACAGGCCCCATGCATCTGGCCGCTGTGGCAGGATGTCCCTGTCTGGTGCTGTACTCCAAGGCCTCCGATCCGGCACTTTGTGCCCAGAAAGGACCGTCTGTGCGCCTGTTGCAGGTGGATGATCTGGGGGACCTGTCGGTCGCCAGTGTAATGGATCGCCTGTCAGGCACCCTTGCCACCCCATAGAACTTGCGGTAAACCCCCGACCCTTGAAGAGTTTGAGCGATTGTCGACCCGCCGCCCGTTGTTGGGGCGAGGCGACAGTTGAAACCAATGCGTGACAGGTTGTGGGACCGGCTCCTTCGGGCGCCGATATACCCACGATCCGGAAGCGGTGCCCCGTTTAGTGGACGGGACCTGGAAGGAGAATTGATATGGTTGCTGTAACCCTCCCCGATGGCAGTGTGAAGTCTTATCCTGGCGCAATTACGGCGCTGGATGTGGCAACAGATATTGGACCTGGCCTAGCCAAGGCCGCCATGCTGGCCCGCGTAGATGGGGTGGAATGGGACCTGAACCGCCCCATTGAAAAAGATGCGAAGCTGGAACTGATCCGGCGTCAGGACCCAGAGGCCCTGGAACTGATCCGCCACGATGCCGCCCATGTGCTGGCAATGGCGGTGCAGGAGCTTTTCCCCGGCACGCAGATCACCTTTGGCCCGTCCACGGAAGATGGTTTTTATTACGATTTCCATCGTGAAGAGCCGTTCTCAACCGAAGACTTTGCGGCCATTGAAGCGCGCATGCAGGATATCGTGGATCGCGATATTCCCATCGTGCGCGAAGTCTGGACGCGCGAGCAGGTTGCCCAATTCTTTAAGGAAAAGGGTGAGAGCTTTAAGGCCGAATGGGTTTATGAACTGCCGGAACATGAGGAAATCAGCATGTACCGCCAGGGCGACTGGATCGATTTGTGCCGTGGCCCGCATCTGCCCTCCACGGGCCGCCTGGGCAAGGCCTTCAAGCTGTTGCGGCTTGCGGGTGCCTATTGGCGTGGCGATGCGAACAATCCCCAGCTTCAGCGCATCTATGGCACGGCCTGGCGCGATGAGAAGGAACTAAAAGCCCATCTGACGCGGATTGAGGAAGCGGAAAAGCGCGATCACCGCAAACTGGGCCGGGAACTGGACCTGTTCCATCTGCAGGAAGAAGCACGCGGCTCTATATTCTGGCATCCGAAGGGCTGGGCAGTATATCGCGCTTGTGAACGCTATATGCGCGCCCGGTTGGAAGCGGCCGACTATGTCGAAGTAAAGACGCCGCAATTGGTGGACCGTGTCCTGTGGGAAAAATCCGGTCACTGGGAGAAATTCCGCGAGCATATGTTCATCGCAGAGGTGGACGAGGTCGACCATGACAGCGATACGGGCCAGAACCGCCGGATGCTGGCGCTGAAGCCCATGAATTGCCCGGGCCATGTTCAGATTTTCAAACAGGGCATCAAATCCTATCGCGAGTTACCGCTGCGCATGGCGGAATTTGGGTCTTGCCACCGGTATGAGCCGTCGGGTGCCTTGCACGGCATCATGCGGGTGCGCGCCTTTACGCAGGACGATGCGCATATCTTCTGTACCGAAGATCAGATCGAATCGGAAACACGCGAATTCATTGATTTGCTGTCATCGATTTATCGCGATTTCGGGTTTGAAGAGTTCACGATCAAATTCTCGGATCGCCCTGAGGTTCGCGCCGGATCCGATGAAACCTGGGATAAGGCAGAGGCCGCCCTGAAATCCGCAACGGAGGCGGCAGGGGCGACCTATACGCTCAATCCAGGGGAGGGCGCGTTCTATGGCCCGAAGCTGGAATTCGTGCTGCGCGACGCCATCGGGCGCGACTGGCAATGTGGCACGCTGCAGGTTGACTTTGTTCTGCCTGAGCGTCTGGATGCCACCTATATGGCAGAAGACGGCAATCGCTATCGCCCCGTCATGCTGCATCGGGCGATTCTGGGGTCGTTTGAGCGGTTCATCGGGATATTGATTGAACAATATTCTGGCAAGTTTCCGATCTGGCTGGCCCCGGTGCAGGTCTCGGTCGCAACCATTACCAATGATGCCGATGACTATGCCCAGTCGGTGCTGGCAAAGCTGAAAGCCGCAGGATTGCGGGCGCAGGCCGATACGCGCAATGAGAAAATCAACCTGAAGATCCGTGAATTATCGATGCAGAAAATCCCAGCCGTGCTGGTGGTTGGCAAGCGGGAACAGGAAGAAGGAACGGTTGCCTTGCGGCGTCTTGGCGGAAAGGATCAGGAAATCCTTGCGCTTGACGAGGCAATCCATATCCTAGAGGAAGAAGCGCGGATGCCGACTGGTGCAGCTTGAAGGGCAGTATCGGTTAAGCATTCGTGGCTTGTTCAGCCTTAGGCTGAGATTTTTGTAACAACAGCGACCGATAGACAGGTCGAGGAGGCTCCAATACGCAGACCCCACTACGCCCCCCCCGGAACTAAGGAGGGCCCCCGCGTGAATGAGGAAATCACAGCGCGGGAAATACGCGCAATCGGCGCAGAAGGCGAACAGATCGGTGTTATCACACCGGAAGAAGGCATCCGCTTGGCTGCTGAGGCAGGTTTGGACTTGGTGGAAATTTCCCCAAATGCTGAACCGCCCGTCTGCAAATTTCTGGATTACGGAAAATTTAAATACGAGTCTCAGAAGCGAAAGAATGAGGCCCGTAAAAAGCAGAAGGTTATTGAGGTCAAGGAAATCAAGTTCCGCCCCAATATTGAGCAGCATGACTATGAAGTCAAAATGCGCTCCCTGAATAAGTTCATCGATGAGGGTGATAAGGTCAAAGTCACACTGCGTTTCCGCGGGCGTGAAATGGCGCACCAGAATCTGGGTCTGGATGTTCTGAACCGCGTTAAGGCGGAAATGGAAGAAAAGACCAAGGTGGAAATGCACCCCAATCTGGAAGGACGCCAGATGGTGATGGTGCTGGCACCACGTTAAGGCGCCGACCCGTCACAGGTTGTGCAGTCTAGGACTTTAGAGGCGGCCCACCCAATAGGGGGGCCGCCTCTTTGCTTTTCAGCGGATCAAGGGTCAGCACGGCTTCGACGCCAGATTTCTGGCCACCGGCCGGGGAAAAGAAAGCCAGGCGAAGGGCACTTCGATCCACCAGGGCCCGGACGATGGCAAGGCCCAGACCGGTCCCGGAAGCGCCGCTGTCGCCGCGCGCAAAGGGTCGCGCAAGATCGTTGAAACGGTCCGGCGGCACGATTGGGCCCTGATTGACGATGCGGACGGCCCCTGTTTCATCCAGCACGACGGTGACGGGTTCGTTTGGGTCACCATGTCGAAGGGCATTTTCGATAAGGTTGCGCAGAACGATGCCTAAAGTATCCGCATCCACAGGCCAGAAAGGCGTGTCTTTGGCTGATATCTTCAAAGACAGGCGGTGGTAACCCGATTGCGTGCCCGCCAAATCATCCAGTACCGCCTTTAGGATGACGGCAATATCACTAACTTCCCGTGTATTGGGGGCAGGGGCCTCAGCGCGGGCAAGCTGTAACAGTTTTTCTGAAATACTGCCCAGACGGTTCAATGCCGTTTCGATCTGGTGTGCCCGGATTTTGTTCGGGCCATCAGACAGTTCGGAAATCAAACGCTGGGTCTGGGCCAGGGCCCCTGCAATCGGGGTGCGCAGTTCATGGGCGCTGTTTGCGGTGAAGTTTTTCTCAGCTTCCAAGGTCCGTCGAACGCGATCCAGCAACCGGTCGACAGAGCTGGCGATCGGGGCCAGATCCGGGGGCAGGTCAGTCAGGCCCAATGGGCTGAGATTGGCACCATCCCGGCTGCCAATTAAACGCTGTAGCCGACCAATGGGCTTTAACATTTGCTGAACAATCCACCAGATCAGGATCGCGCTTAACGGCATGACGATCAACAGTGGCGGCAGCAGCCCCAGGGTTGCTTCAACCGCAGCCTTTCGCCGGTGTCCGGTCTTTTCCGCCACCTGAAGGAAGTATGTATTTTGAAATGCCGCTTCCGTATAAAAGCGGTAGCCCCCCACATTATCAAATCCGGGCGATAAGTCGGTCGGGAAGGGCGTTTCCGGTGCGTCATGGGATCTGAGCAGGATCGCCCCGGAAGATGTTCGCAATTGATAGATCAGATATTCTTCATGAGGGGCGATTGTGTCGGTCTTGACCTGCTGTGCATCATCGTCATCGCGTTCTTCCAAGCCTTCCAGCGCCAGAGGCAGCAGTTGCTGAGCGGTTTCCTGTAAGGCGCTGTCAAAAACCTCGTCCAATTCATGAGAGATTACATAGAAAGCGGATCCGGCGGCCAGTATCCAAATCGCGAACATGGCGCCGGTCAGGACGAAAACCAGTCTGGTCGGCAGGCCCAATCGCATGGCGCTTACCCCTTTATCCGATAGCCAAGGCCACGGATCGTTTGAATGATGTCATGGCCAAGTTTCTTGCGCAGGCGGCTGACATAGACTTCGACCGCATTGCTTTCAACTTCCGCACCAAAAGCATACAGCGCATCTTCCAGGCGTGCCTTGGATAAGGTGGCATTCGGGCTGTGCAAAAGACAACTCAGAACCGCCCATTCTTGTGCTGTCAGGTCAATCGGCCGGCCTTGTTTCAGTATTTGCTTTGTGGCGGTATCGACGGCCAGATCTCCAAATTCCATTAACGGATTCGGGTTGCCGGAATAGCGCCTGGAAACCGCAGAAATGCGCGCTGATAATTCTGACAGGTCAAAGGGCTTTACCAGGTAATCATCCGCGCCTGCATTCAGGCCGGACAATCGGTCAGATAGCTGATCGCGGGCGGTTAGAATGATAACCGGCACGGCACTGCCGCGCTGTCGCAATCTGGTTAAGAAGGTCAGGCCCAGACCATCTGGTAAGTGAAGGTCCAGCAGGATCAGATCGTATTGCGTCGTGCTTACCGCATCATCCGAATCGTCCAGTCGCTGAAACCAATCCACGGCATGACCGTCTGCGGCAATTTGATCCCGAACGGCGGCCCCCAGGATGTCATCGTCTTCAACCAGTAAGATACGCATTGGGTCCGGCCCTCTTTCCGACGCAAAAGATCATCCAATCACAGGAAGCTTACAATTGCCTGAACGAAGTTTTCGTTCGTTGTCAGGTTCCCTTCAGGAGTGGGGCCTAGGGTGGAACCATCAACAGACAGAGAAAAGGATAATCTGATGAAGAAAGTTTTGTTCGGGTCACTGCTTATCGTCGCGGCTGCAATGTCATCGCCTGTTCTGGCAGATGATGACCAGCATTCCTGTTCGGCGGACAGGGCCAGCTGGCAGTCCCAGGATGCGCTGAAGGAAAAGCTGATCGGTCAGGGTTGGGAGGTCCGTCAGATAAAGGATGAGGACGGGTGCTATGAAGTATACGGGATCACCGAAAAAGGAGAGCGCATGGAAGCGTATTTCGATCCGGCGACTTTGATGCCTGTCCACAGCAAGCGGGAGGATTAAGGCATGCAAGGGGATCAGTACGGCGCTGCAGCGGACACAGAGGTTAAAGTCTGGGACCCGTTTGTACGGATTTTTCATTGGAGCCTGGTACTCAGCTTTACTGTCGCCTTTATCAGCGCCGAAGAATGGGATGATCTGCATATCTGGGCTGGCTATATGGCGGCTGGATTGATCGTCTTTCGTTTGGTGTGGGGCCTGTTTGGGCCGCGTCACGCCCGCTTTATCAGCTTTGTCACAAGCCCTGGAAATGTTGTCGCCTATGCCAAACAGATTTTGACCGGGGATGCGCCGCGTTACCTGGGGCACAATCCCTTGGGGGGCGCGATGATCCTGGCATTGATCTTGTCTTTGGCGGTTGTCAGCGTGACGGGCTGGATGTTCACGCTGGACCGGTTCTGGGGCGTCGAATGGGTGGAAGCGGTGCATGCGACCTTCGCCAATATGATGGTTGGTCTGGTGGCTCTGCATGTCTGCGGTGTTTTGATCTCCAGCCTTTCCCACAAAGAAAATCTGGTGCGCGCCATGGTGACAGGACGCAAAAGGGCACCGTCGCCAAGCGATATCAATGCATAGAACACCATCGATACTGTTAAATCCAAGGATGGGTATAGAATGATTTTCTTCAAAGCCTTGCGCCAGTCCCGTTATGCGATCATCCCTGTAATCCTGATTGTCTATCTGGGACTATCCGGGGCGTTGCGCATTGGACTGATGGTTTTTGAGGGCAATTCCCAGTTACTGACGCTACCGGTAAGTATCGAAATTATGCTGATCGGATTGCTGTATGATCTGGCGGCGGTCAGTTGGATGCTGATTCCCTTTATGCTGAACTCTCTGGTCTGGCCAGCATCGGATCGTGGTCGCAGGGGGCATGCCTGGTCCACGTCCATCCTGCTGGCAGCAGGCCTGGGGGCGGTTTTGTTCGGGCTGGTCGCTGAAGTTTTGTTCTGGAACGAGTTTTCCGCCCGTTTCAATTTCATTGCCGTTGATTATCTGGTCTATACGCGTGAAGTCGTTGGCAATATTGAACAGTCTTATCCTTTGGGATGGATTTTCAGCGGATTGGCCGTGATTTCCGTGATTATGATCCTGATCCTTGTGCCGCCTGTCTGGCGTCTGGCAAGACGGGAAGCACCGCCCTGTAAGCGTCGGGGGCTGATCATCATTGGGTATGCCTGTTTACCTATTGCCTGCTTTTTTCTTGTGAATGAGGCGCCCCATCACGTGTTGGGCAGTCCCTTGGAACGGGAATTGGCATCCAATGGGCCCTATTCCCTGTTTCGGGCGTTTCGGAACAACGATCTGAATTACGATCAATTCTATGCCACGCTTTCGCAAGGCGATATCGGTGGCGTCCTGAAGGCGGAATTGGACGAGGCGAATCTGGGGGATACGTCTGAAGCGGGACCAAACGGATTTGCCCATAAGGTTGTTCCGGTCGGTACAGCGATTCGGAAAAATGTGGTTCTGGTATCGATTGAAAGTCTGGGGTCCGATTACGTCGAATCCTTTGGGGGGCGGGAAGGTCTTACCCCGAATCTGACGGCCCTGACACGCGACAGCCTGACCTTTCAAAATGTCTATGCGACCGGGTTGCGGACGGTGCGCGGATTGGAGGCGATAACCCTTTCAATCCCCCCGACCCCTGGGCGCGCCGTCCCGATCCGGGAGCGCAACAAAGGGATGATATCCCTAGGATCAGTCTTAAAGTCAAATGGTTACAATACGATGTATCTTTATGGTGGATATAGCTTTTTTGACAATATGAAGGATTTTTTCACCGGGGCCGGTTATGAGGTTCTGGACCGGACCGATATCGACAGTGATCATATCCACCATGAAACCATCTGGGGCGTATCAGATGAAGATTTGTTTGATTTCGCTCTGACCCGTTTCGATGACCGGGCTAAGACGGGCACTCCGTTCTTTGGGCATATCATGACCACCAGCAATCATCGTCCCTATACGTATCCAGAGGGTCGCATCGATATTCCATCCAAGACGGGTCGGGATGGTGCGGTAAAATATACCGATTGGGCGATTGGAGATTTTCTGGCAAAAGCCCGGACTCGTCCCTGGTTCAAGGATACCGTGTTTGTTTTACTGGCGGATCATACCAGCCATGGACGGGGGAGAACGGATCTGCCCCCGGAGAATTATCGTATTCCTGTGTGGATTTATGCCCCAGGCTTTGTCGCGCCCGGCCGGATTGATTGGATCGCATCGCAGATTGATGTCGCACCAACAGTGTTGGGCCTTTTGAATATTCCCTATGATTCCAGCTTCTTCGGGCAGGACATCCTGGTTAGTGGTCGATCCCATCAACGGGCCTTTATGGCAAATTATCTGACTGTTGGATATATGGAGGATGGATTGGTCGTATCATTGGGTCCAAACCAGCGCATTCGTGTGCAACGGTCTGACGATGGCACGCCCGTGGATGTAAATGAACCCATCGCGCATAATCTGATTCGGGAAGCGATCAGCTTTTATCAATCCGCCTCAGAGGAGATTGAGCGCATTACCCGACATTAATTCCGCGTTTATTCTGAAAACTTCGGATTGAAGACTCGTCCCGAAACGGTCACATTGTCGTCTATTGATTAGGGGCAATAGAGGCGGCAGCAAATCCGCCCGATACAGGTTGGCTATATGATTAGGACGGAGCACGTCGTTAAGCGATTTGGCGGGATTACCGCCGTCGATGATGTCAGCCTGTCGATTGAGAAGGGCAGCATTACCGGGTTGGTCGGGCCAAATGGCGCGGGGAAGACAACTTTTTTCAATCTGATCGCGGGACGGTTTCCCCCCTCATCGGGCAAAATCTTTCTGGATGGGGAGGACGTCACCGGGCTGGCGCCGCACGACCTTTTCGGGAAGGGCTTGTTGCGGACCTTCCAGATTGCCCATGAATTCACCCATCTGACCGTTCGGGAAAACCTGATGGCGGTGCCCCCGGATCAGGCCGGTGAGACCTTATGGAAAGCCTGGTTTCTTCCGGGCGAAGTGCGCCGCCAGGAAAAGGAAGTGTCCGCCCGCGCCGATGAGGTGATCGAGTTCCTGAACCTGACCCATATCGCGGATGAATTGGCGGGAAATCTGTCTGGTGGTCAAAAGAAGCTGCTGGAACTGGGCCGCACCATGATGGTCGATGCAAAAGTCGTCCTGCTGGATGAGGTTGGGGCCGGGGTCAATCGCACCTTATTGAACGAGATCGGGGATGCGATTGTGCGCTTGAACAAGGAGCGCGGCTATACTTTCTGTATGATTGAACACGACATGGATTTTATCGGTCGATTGTGTGACCCGGTGATCGTGATGGCAGAAGGCCGGTTATTGGCATCTGGCACCGTTGAAGAAATCAAATCGAATGAGACAGTGATTGAGGCCTATCTGGGCGCTGGACGGGACCGCGCGGCGGAAAGGGCCCAGGCATGAGCTATCTTATCGGTAAGGATATGCGCGGTGGTTATGGCGGGGCGGATATCCTGAACGGCTGTACCATCGGCGTGGAAAAGGGTCAGATTGCCGTTGTCGTTGGGCCCAACGGGGCTGGAAAATCCACGGCCATGAAGGCTCTTTTTGGTATGTTGAATCTGCGGGCTGGCAGTGTGACCCTGGATGGTCAGGATATCACATCCATGTCACCGCAAGACCGGGTGGCCTGTGATATGGCCTTTGTGCCCCAGACCAATAATGTCTTTGCGGGCATGACGGTGGAAGAAAACCTGGAAATGGGGGCCTATCTGCGCCGGGATGATTTTTCCGACACGATGGCGGAAGTGTTTGATCTGTTTCCCATCCTGAAGGAAAAGCGGCGACAATTTGCGGGAGAATTGTCGGGTGGCCAACGCCAACAGGTCGCGGTCGGGCGCGCCCTTATGACCCAGCCCAGTGTGCTGATGCTGGATGAACCCACGGCGGGGGTTTCGCCGATCGTGATGGACGAATTGTTTGATCGTGTCATCGCGATCAAGAAAACCGGTATTGCCGTCTTGATTGTGGAACAGAATGCGCGCCAGGCGCTGGAAATAGCGGATATCGGCTATGTTCTGGTATCGGGGGAGAACCGTTTCACCGATACGGGTGAGGCGTTGATGGCGGATCCTGAAGTCCGCAAATCCTTTCTGGGGGGATAGGGGCGATGGAAATCCTGAACATGCTCGCCCTGATGTCGAATTATGTATTCGTCCCGGCCCTGACCTATGGGTCGCAGCTGGCGCTGGGGGCTTTGGGGATCACGCTGGTCTTTGGTGTATTGCGATTTGCCAATTTCGCCCATGGCGACCTGATGGCGTTTGGGACAATGGGAGTCGTGTTGATCACCTATTGGCTGCAGGCGCACGGGATTGGCATTGATCCGCTGCCAACGGCCTTGTTGGCGCTGCCCTTTGGCATTGCTCTGGCGGTTGGGGCCAGTTTGCTGATTGACCGAACTGTCTATCGTTTCTATCGAAAGCGACGCGCTGCGCCGGTTATTCTGGTCGTGGCATCTGTCGGTGTGATGTATGTCCTGAACGGATTGACGCGCTTTGTCATCGGGGCAGAGGACCAGCGGTTCTTTGATGGCGCACGGTTTCTGATTTCAGCGGGCGATTTCAAGCGTCTGACCGGGCTGGAAGAGGGGATCACGATCAAATTGACCCAGGCCTTAACGGTCGTTGTTGCGGTTCTGATGGTGGCCGCCCTGTTCTGGTTCCTGCAAAAAACCCGCACAGGAAAAGCCATGCGGGCCTATTCCGATAATGAGGACCTGGCCCTGTTGTCCGGCATCAGCCCGGACCGGGTTGTCGCTGTGACATGGATCATTGCGGCTGTTCTGGCGACCGTTGCCGGGACGCTGTATGGTCTGGATAAAAGCTTTAAGCCTTTTGTGTATTTTCAGTTGATCCTGCCCATGTTCGCCGCAGCCATTGTGGGCGGTATCGGGCAGCCCATCGGGGCGATCATCGGTGCCTATGTGGTCGCATTTTCCGAGGTCATGCTGACATATGCCTATAAGCGGGCGCTGATGTATATCGGGCCGGAAGGATGGGGACCTGAGGGCCTTATGCAGATCCTGTCGACCGAATATAAATTTGCGATATCCTTCCTGATTCTGGTCTTTGTTCTCCTGGTGCGACCGACAGGGATATTTCGGGGGAAGGTGATATGAGCGCGATCCTGACAAGAACCCGTCTGGCGTATTTGGGTATTATCGTTTTACTGCTGTTGATCGGGATTTTTCAATCCTGGTCGGTGGCGCTGGTTATGATCAATCTGTGCCTGATTTCCGCTGTCATGGCATTGGGGGTGAACATCCAATGGGGATATGCGGGCCTGTTCAGTGCGGGAACCGTTGGCTTCGTCGCGCTGGGCGGCCTTGCTGGGGTTTTGATCTCTGAAGCGCCCGTACCGGAAGCCTGGGATGTCGGGGGAGCCGGGCTGGTCTATACCATCGCTGCTTTGGCGGCGTTGATTGCGGCAATATTTATCGTTATGGCGGTTATGAAGCCGGGACTGGCGCGGCGTATTGTTATGACACTTGTCATTCTGGGCGGATACTTCGCTGTCCGGTTTTTCTTTGATCCGGCGACAGAGGCGATTGAAGGGGTTAATCCGGCGGCACAGGGGTTTCTGGGGGGGCTGGGTCTTCCGATCCTTCTGTCCTGGCCGGTCGGGGGGCTGTTGGCGGCCCTGGTCGCCTGGGGTATTGGCAAGGTTGCGTTGGGATTGCGGTCCGACTATCTGGCCATTGCAACACTGGGCATTGCGGAAATCGTGATTGCGGTGATCAAGAATGAAGATTGGCTGGCACGCGGCGTTAAGAATGTCAGTGGCTTGGCCCGCCCCATGCCAAAGGAGATCGCATTACAGGAATCCCCGGAATTCATCGGCTGGATTGAATGGCTGCATTCAGGCGCGCTAAGCACGGTAACCGGTGATGAACGTATCCAAATGCTAAGGGATTTTGCGCAGCAGGATGCCGGGATATTCGTGAAGCTGATTTACATGCTGTTGTTTACCGTTGTGCTGTTGATCCTGTTCGCGCTGGCGCAGCGGGCGCTGAATTCACCCTGGGGCCGGATGATGCGCGCGATCCGGGATAATGAGGTTGCAGCCGAAGCCATGGGCAAGAATGTCACCAAACGACATTTACAGACCTTCATTCTGGGGTCCGCCGTGGTTGGGATTGCTGGTGCGATGCTGACCACCCTGGACGGGCAATTCACGCCGGGCACTTATAACCCGTTGCGCTTTACCTTTTTGGTCTGGGTGATGGTGATTGTTGGTGGATCTGGCAACAATCATGGTTCTGTGATCGGGGGCTTCCTGATCTGGTTTGCCTGGGTGCAGGCGGAACCGGCGGGCATATTGCTGATGGACGGGCTGACCTTTTTCATGGCCCCGGACAATCCGGTACGGTTGCATCTGTTGGATGCGGCGGCACAAATGCGCCCGCTGCTGATGGGGCTTGTGCTGTTGCTTGCGATGCGGTTCAGTCCTAAGGGAATATTGCCAGAGCCGATCCGAACAACGCGGTAACGGGTCTGGTCAGCGGGGGGTGTTCTGGCCCCTGGAACGAGATAATGGAACGCTGCCTCATTGGGGGGTAGTGCATTATGGGAGTGGTAGACATGAAAAAACTTTTGCTTGCGACCAGCGTCCTGGCACTGAGCGCGACCGGTCTTGCCGGCTCGGCCCAGGCCGAAGTGAAACTTGGGGTAATTTTGGGCTTCACCGGTCCGATTGAATCGATCACGCCAACCATGGCTGCAGCCGCAGAAATGGCGATGACCGAAGTCAACGACAGCGGCAAGCTGTTGGGTGGCGAAACAGTGACCTCTGTTCGCGCCGACTCCACCTGCATCGACTCTGCTGCGGCGACCGCGGCTGCCGAACGTCTGGTGACGTCAGACAACGTCGCTGCCATCGTTGGTGCCGATTGCTCTGGCGTGACAGGGGCGATTGCAAACAACGTCGCCGTGCCAAAGGGCGTTGTGATGATTTCCCCATCCGCAACATCGCCTGCCTTGTCGACCATTGAAGACAATGGTTATTTCTTCCGCACGGCCCCGTCTGATGCCCGTCAAGGTCAGGTTCTGGCTGATATGATGAAAGATCAGGGCATTACCGAAATCGCCGTTACCTACACCAACAATGACTATGGCAAGGGTCTGGCGGATTCGTTCCAGGCGGCATTTGAAGCAGCCGGTGGCAAAGTTTCCATCTCTGTCCCGCATGAAGACGGTAAGGGTGATTATTCTGCCGAAGTTGCCACATTGGCAGCAACGGGCTCTAAGGAACTGGCCGTGTTTGGCTATGTCGACCAGGGTGGTCGTGGCATTATCCAAAGTGCATTGGATACCGGTGCCTTTGATAAATTCGTATTGTGCGACGGCATGATCGGCGACAGCCTGCTGGATGCGTTCGGGGCATCCCTGAACGGCACCATCGGCACCTTGCCGGGGAATGATGGCGAAGGCGCGACGAAGTTCCTTGAACTGGCAAAAGCCCAAGGCGTTGATGGCAGCGGTGCATTCGCACCTGAAAGCTATGACGCTGCAGCCCTGCTGATGTTGGCAATGGAAGCCGCAGGGTCAACTGACCGCGCCGCGATCCAGGCCAAGGTGCTGGATGTTGCCAATGGTCCGGGGGAGCCAATTCTGCCGGGTGAATTGGGCAAGGCACTTGAAATCATCGCCAAGGGTGGGGATGTCGACTATGTCGGTGCCACCGGTGTTGAACTGATCGGTCCGGGTGAAGCAGCTGGTTCCTATAAAGAATTGCTGGTCGATGGTGGTAAGTTCACCACCGTTCAAATTCGCTAAGGCGCCAGTCAGTTTAAACGCCTGAATTTTGGAGAGCCCGATGTGCAAACCGCATATCGGGCTCTTTCATTTTTGGGGTAATCAGTTGTATTCTCACGAAAAGAACTCATATGATCCATTGGCTAGATATTGTAATAAAGGTGTTGGGGTTCCGTGACAGCTTGGTCGATAGAGTCAATTAACTGGTCCCGGTTTGATAAAAGCCTGGTGGATCCTGTGCTGGTCCGGCTCGTCAAGGCTGCGGCTTTGGTTGAGTATAATGGGGCCACCTATACAGATTACCTGTGCAATGTTTTTGCCGGGGATGCGGATTTTCAGGCCAAGGCAAAAGAGTGGGGCCAGGAAGAAGTCCAACATGGTCAGGCGCTGGCGGAATGGGCCAAGCTGGCCGATCCGGATTTTGATTTTCAGCATGCCTTTGAGCGATTTACGTCAGGCTATTCCGTCCCGGTGGATGTCGAGGCCTCTGTCCGTGGCAGTCGATCCGGGGAGTTGATTGCCCGGTGCATGGTCGAAACCGGCACGTCTTCATTCTATACCGCGATGAGCAAGGCCAGTAAGGAACCGGTTCTGGCGGAAATAGCCCACTTGATCGCGGCGGATGAATTCCGGCATTACAAATTGTTCTACGATACGCTGAAATCGTATTTGCAGAAGGAACAGATTGGACGTTTGGGTCGCGCCAAAGCGGCGGTCAGTCGCATTCGGGAATTGGCGGATGATGAACTGGCCTATGCCTATTATGCTTCGAACGTTCCTGAATCCGTTCCCTATGACCGCACCGCGTGCAGTAATGCCTATCTGGGGCGGATTTATCCGCATTATGATCCAGATATCATTCGTCGCAGCAATGCGATGATATTAAAGGCTGTGGGCCTGACGCCCCATGGACGGTTAAACTCTGTATTGACCGCTGGTGCCTATCGTTTCGTCAGCTATCGCGCACATCAGCTGGCTGAAGCCGCCTAAGGGCATATGTCTCTTTAAGGTGAAGGGGCTGGTTATCCCCCCTCGTTAGCGATAGGGATAGGCCGACATCGCTTTCGGGTCAGTGTTTTGAGGCTTATGTGACGCGGTTCTTATCGATTGGTCGCGCGACAAGCGTGGCGTTTGGCATTTTCATTGCGCTGGTTGGCGTCTCCACCAGCGTGCAGGATTCTTATGCCCAATCCTTCTCGCTGACCGACAAAGCCTATGAATTGTCCTTCAAGGGCCTTACCAAAGATCAGGACAATATTGAAGACGCGATGCGCGCCAGCAGTCTGCTGGTTCAATTGCAGGAAGAGAAGCCGCGCAGTCTGGCTGCTTTGCGTCGTCGGGCGGAGCGGGATATCGGCGTTTTTGAAAAAGTCCTTCGATCCTATGGTTTCTATGACGGTGTTGTCCGGTTTGAGGTGATCGAGGCCCAGGAAAGTGACGCAAAACCGGATGTTGTGTTCACCATAGAACCTGGAAACGTCTATCTGCTGGAAACAATAACAATTCAGGACGCCGGTGCTGGGAAGGCACAGGAAGCCGATGATGCGCTATTGACTGTAATGGGGCTGGAATTGGGGCAAAATGCGACTGCAGAGGCTATTATCGGGGCAGAAGACCGGCTGGTGCGCCATTACCGGACGACAGGATATCCAACAGCAGCGGCAGATAAGCGGCGCACAACGATCAATCGTGACTCCTACACCATGGCGGTACAATTCGGGATGCAGCCCGGCCCGAAGGCCACTTTTGGCGAGATGAAAATTGAGGGGCTGGTCGATGTCGAAGAGGAATTCGTTCGCCGAAGCATCACATGGCAGCCAGGCGCCCTGTATGACATTCGGGAACTGGAAGAAACACAGCGCAATCTTTCTCGAACAGGGCTGTTCAACACGATCACTCTAAATCCTCTACCGGTTTCCGATAGCGGTGATAATGGCGACCCGGTTCCCGTTGATATTCAATTGACAGCAGCGGAGCGTGACCATCGCTCTATCGGGTTTGGAACCAGCTATTCAACCAGTATCGGCCCTGGGATCAGCGCTTTTTGGGAACATCGCAATTTGTTTTCGAATGGGGAGCGTTTTCGGGTAACAGCATCCGCCTCTCCTGTAGAACGAGGCCTAGATAGCACCTTTCGCAAGCCTATGTATAAGCGCGTTGATCAGGCATTGGTCGCGGAAGCTGAGTTAAAAGACATCACCAGCGATGCTTATGATGAATTGCGATCTTCCAGCTTTGTTGGCTTGGAGCGTCGTTTATCCCCAACCTGGACGGCAACGGTCGGGCCGACACTGGATATCATTCAACAGACGGATGAGGGAGTATCCGTCAGCAACCAGAACAAGCATTTTACCCTGCTGGGCATGCGCGGCAATCTGCGGCGTGACAGCACGGATGATCCCTTGAACCCCAGCCAGGGTAACAGGATGGATTTGGGATTGTCCCCCTATACGGATTTGGGAAACAGTACGAATTTTGTCAGTTCCACGATTACGGCATCGCAATATCTGAAAATCGATAACAGCGGGGACTTCATTCTTGCCGGTCGCGTGCGATTGGGATCCATTTTTGGTGCGGAGCGGGAAAGCATTCCCGCAGGCAAGCGTTTGTATGCCGGTGGTGGTGGCTCCGTGCGGGGCTTTGGGTATCAGATGCTGGGTCCGGTGGATGCGGAACTGGATCCGATTGGTGGCCGATCGGTTGTTGAATTTGGCATTGAATTGCGTACCCGCCTGACCGAGACCATTGGTCTGGTTCCGTTTATCGAGGCCGGGAATGTTTATGAATCCATCATGCCCGACCTGTCAGCCAATGATATCCGGTGGAGCGGGGGGCTGGGCCTTAGATATTTCACAGCAATTGGCCCAGTTCGCCTTGATATCGCCACACCGTTCCGCAAACGTGCAAATGTGGACGATTCCTATCAGCTTTATGTGAGTTTAGGACAAGCCTTCTGAATGCAGACCAATACGCGTGAGCCAGAGTCCGAAGGCCTTCGACCGAAACGACGTCTCCTCAAGTCAGTATTGGGCGTGTTTGCGGGCACTTTGTTGTGTCTGGGCGCGGCGGGTGCCTGGCTTACGGCAACAGAGTCTGGTCTTAAGACGCTGATCAACTGGGGGCAGGCGCCGCTTGAAGCAGCATTGGGCGGATCGGTGCAGATCTCGGGTGTTTCGGGTTCTTTATGGGATGAACTGACGGTTCAGTCCTTTGATCTTTCTATGCCGGATTCGGGGCTTGCTGTATCTGCTAAGGCATTTCGCCTGCACTGGCGCCCGACTAAACTTGTCGGCGGGATTGTTCGGATTGATGAACTGGGGGCATCTGATGTCACTGTTACGCTATCGCCCACAACATCGGCGCCGCCTGTCGAAGAAGAGACTGGCCCCTTTGCGGTACCCAGGCTGCCCATTCAACTGGACATCAGAAAAATAGATTTTCCGGTCGTTAGCGTATCCCTGGATGACAAGACAACCTATCAGGCCAGCGTGCAAAGCGCCCTGGAAAGTCAGCAGGATGGGACGCTGCATGCGGATTTGAGGGTCGCAGCCCAGAAAGATGGCGTGCCTGCAGATAATCTGACCGGAACCGCACAGATTGGAACCGGATCAGAGGCGCCTTTCACGATTTCCCTAACCGGGAAATTGCCACCGGATGGACTGGTATGGAGCCTGACGGGACTGGAGCCCGCCATGCGGCGCCAAATGGACATCGGTCTGGATGTTTCCGGCACAGTTGGCGATATGTCCGGGTCTGTCTCGATCATGACCCGGGATATGGCGACGTTGGATGCGAAAATTACGGGCGATCTGGCCTCTGACAGCAAACGGGTCAGCCTTCAGGGCGTTGTTGATTTGATGTCGGGTGATGCGCTGGGCCTGCCTGCAACACTGAACGGCCCCAAGGATTTAAGTATCGCCCTGCAATGGGATCCAGATCAGACACTGGCAGTGACGCATTTTCAGGTCAGCCAGAAAGACCTGTTGGATGCACAAGGAAGCGGTTCGCTTTCCCTGCAGACTGATGCAATTGATGCCTCCCTTGGGGTGTCCCTGTCGTCGCAAGCGGCATCAATTCTGGATCCTGATCTGTCCTATCAATCCGCAACGGTGTCGGCGCAGGTGTCCGGGACACTGTCTGAGCCGTCCCTGACAGGGCAGGTGACTGTTGGCGGGCTTTCCGGCTATGACATGACTTTTGGGGAGCTTGTCGCAAATCTGGCGGTGCGTGGGGACGACGATGGTTCCCTGGATTATGAAACGGATATTAAAGGCACGGGGGTTTCGTGGCCCAATCCGGATATTCAGGCACTGGCAGGGTCGGAACTCACGCTGCGGTCATCCGGCAGCATCGCCCAGGATTTTCAGACTATAGGGCCATTTGAACTGACCATTGATCCCCTCGATGTGGAAGCATCGGGTACACTGACCCTGGCATCTGATGGGGCGGTAGACGGGGAGCATTTGCGCATCCGCCTGGGGGACCTTGCGAAGTTATCAGGCCTTGCCGGGATTGACTTGAAAGGCGCGGCGGAGGTTGATCTGGCCGGCTTAGCTGTGGCCTCTGATGGTGGAGTTTCGACACAGATTAACATAGCACTGCAGGATCTATTCGTCCTGGATCCAGAAACAACGAGTCGCATCGGTCCAACGGCAACACTGGCTGCATCTGTCCGCCGCGCATCCGATGGTGCGATGACCATCGCTCTGGACTCCCTGCGGGCGCGACCGGGTCTTGTTTCGGGCAATATCGCCCTGTCTTCGGATATGGAAACGGTTCAGGGAACACTGAAAGGAGAGGTATCCACACAGGCGATCCCGCCCGTTCCAGATCTTATTTTTCAATCGGACACTTTGCCTTTTACGCTGGCTGTGAACGGTTCCGTCGCTGCGCCACAGGCAACCCTGAGAACCGAGCCTATTGATCTGCGGTATTTGGCCTACAGCATCGTGAAGTCACAAATATCAGCGGACCTCACCTGGCGGGAGACGGTGCCTGTTGTCGATGTTGACACCAGGGCAGTGGTAAATGGAGAGCCTGTTACGGCAAGCCTGCAATTGGAGGCGGAGGAGTCACAATTCATTCTGAATGATGTCGCAATTAATGGGCTGGACGCCACGGTGACCGGCGATATCACTCTGCCTGATTATGCGATGCCCGCAACCGGTGGGCTGACTGTCACAGCCAAATCCATTCGACAGGCGGCTGGTTTTGCGAGCCTTTCCGGGCTGGAGGGCGCATTGTCTGCCACGCTGACTCTTTCTGCCGGGAAAGATAATCCGACGGCTCAAGCGGCACGGGTCAAGGCATCTTTGGATCGATTTGGGGGGGACGATGACAGCATCGCTGCTGGTATTACCGCCCGCTCCCTTACTCTGGACGGTAGCATCGACGACCTGGTGGAGTTGTCCGGCCTTCGTGCCACGGTAACAGGACAGCGGATTATGGCTGCAACAGTCACCCTGGATCAGGTGGATGCGACATTCTCAGGTGGGGTTGAGGCCGGAGAGGTGACCCTGTCCCTAGTGGGTAAAGACACATCTGACCCCAATCAGGCAAAACCGATTTCTGTGAAAGCCCAAGCCGCGTTCTCCACACAGGGTGAAACGACGCAGATTACACTGGCCAGCCTGTCCGGGGGATATGGGGGTATTCCCGTCAGTCTGGTGAAACCCGGTCGGATTTTATTGGATCCGGCTGGATTGAAGGAGGTTGGCGCCTCCCTGGCCCTGGCGGACGGTCAAGCGGATATCGCATATACGCGCAGCGCCGCCGATGCCGCCACGGCGACGGTGCAGATATCCAAATTGCCGATCAGCCCGTTCCTGGCCTTGCAAGGCATGTCTGATGTATCGGGAACCCTGGACGCGACCCTTAAGGCGGAAGAAGTTTCAGGGCAGGTATCGGGCAGCGGGTCGATTGATCTGTCTGATATCAAGCTTGCTGATCTGGAACAGGCACAGGGAATGGCCACACAGATCACTTTGGATCTGAAGGCCGGTCGTCTTTCCGCCAAACTGACCGGGCAAGGCGCCGGACTGGAAAAGGCGGATATGTCGGGGGAGATTCCACTGACCGTTTCTTTGGCACAACCGGGTTTCCGTATGCAGACGGACGCGCCGATATCTGTTGAGGCAGACCTTCTGGCGGATATGGGCAAGGTCTGGGCGTTGCTGCCCCTGCCGGAGCATGTCGTAACAGGGGATGTTGGCGTGAATGCCCAGATCGCGGGAACCATGGATAGCCCCCGCATAACGGGAACGGCCAGTCTTGCGGATATCGCCTATGAAAATATCGAATTCGGCACCATCGTACGGCATGTAACAGGCAAGGTTCGCTTCGAGGATCGCCGGATTGTTGTAGAGTCTTTGACGGGGGAAGATCCTGCCGGCTCAAAATTTGCTGTGGCGGGGCAGGGGGAACTGGCAGCGGATGCTGCGCAACTGTCCGCAACGGTTAAGGCACAGAATTTTCAGGTCATCCAGAATGATTCGATGAAAGTATGGTCAGATATTGATCTGGCAATAAAACTGGCAGATTCAGACTCCTTGATTTCAGGCACGGTAACGGTTCGCAAGGGAGAGATTAATCTAGCCGCCGCCTTGCCGCCCAGTATACCCACCCTGGATGTGCAGGAAGATGGGCGCGTCACATCAACCGACAAAGATGGCACTGCGGGACCGGCGATTGGCCTGGATATTCAAATCAATCTGCCAGGTCAGGTTTTTGTGCGCGGCCGTGGTCTGGATTCTGAATGGCAGGGAAATCTGAAAGTTGAGGGCACAACGGCAGCTCCAAGAATCTCCGGCTTGCTGAGCGCAAAGCGCGGTAAGTTTGACGTAATTGGCAAGAGTTTCACTCTTGAGGATTCCACCATTCGTTTTCTGGCCGGGGATCGCATTGATCCTGTTTTAGGAATCCGCGGTGTCTATCAGGCTGAAGACCTGACCGTAATCGCACGCCTGGCCGGCCCAGCCAGCAAGCCAGATGTCATCCTGGAATCCCAGCCATCCCTACCAGAAGATGAGATTCTAAGCCGTGTCCTGTTTGGCAAAACCAAGGGACGTCTGAATGCTGCGGAGGCCGTACAACTGGCCGCGTCCGTATCTGAGCTTTCGGGAGGCGGGTCCGGTCTGGATATTCTGGGCAGCCTGCGTCGGTTCGCCGGGGTTGATGTGCTGGAAGTGGGGGCCGGAGAGAGCGGTGCGCAGGTGAAGGCCGGGAAGTATATCGCCGATGGTGTCTATGTCGGCGCCAAGCAGGGGTCAGCCCCTGGCTCCAGCAGTGTGGAGGTTGAGGTCGAAGTGACCCCCAATATCTCCGTGAATACCGAAAGCGGCCAAACCGACAGCAGCGTTGGCGTTCAATTTAAATGGGATTACTGACCCGCTGTTACAGCACCATGCGATAGCGTACATGGCCGTCTTCGCCGCCCGTCAGTTTATCATACAGCGCGCGGGCGGTTGTGTTGCCCACATTGGTGTTCCAGTACAGACGCTCGCATCCGGCTGATTTCGCAGCCTCTTTTACAGCCATGATCAAGGCACGCCCGACACCTTTCCCCCGTGCAGTGTCCAGAACAAACAAGTCTTCCAGATAGCAATCCCCGACATCAATCCAGGTGCTGGGATGCCTCAGATACGTCACAATGCCAAGCGCCGTGCCATCGGCCTGGCGGGCGATAAAACTGTTAATCGTATGATCGGGATCCAGGATACGCCGCCACGTCAATGCGGTCTGAGAATCCGAAACGGGCGCTTTATAGAAGGCACAATAGCCTGCCCATAGGGCATTCCAGTCTGTCCAATCGGACTGTTGAACCGGGGATACTTCAATCGTCATAAGTCACCTCCAGGCGCAGGTCCGGGCGGGCATGCCAGTCCCAGAACAGGTTTTTGATCTTTAACGTCACGGGGCCAGGCGCGTCATTGCCATAAATCCGGTCGTCCAGCCGACGGATAGGCATAATTCCCCCGGCCGTTGTGCAGGCAAAAGCTTCGTCGGCTTGCTTGAATTCTTCGATGGAGATGGGCCTGATTTCACTGGGAAGATTCAGGGTCTGGCACAATTCCAAGACCGTCCTGCGGGTTATTCCCTCCAACGCGCCGCGATTGGGCGTAACGACGGTGTCATTGATTATCGCAAAGACATTGAAGCCAGGCCCTTCGCAGATATAGCCATCCGCATCGGCCAGCAGGGCATTGTCCGCACCCGCATCTTCAGCCTCAAACAGGCCATAGGTCATGTCGCCCCAGTGATAATTCTTCACCGTCGGGTCAACGGATTCCGGCGGAATGCGAATGGATTTAGGGATGATTAGATGGGCGCCGCGCTGAATAACAGGTTCCGGGAAAACCCAGACCCACGGCCTGGCATAGGCAATAAATTTGTTTTCGCATGCGCTGGGCAGACGGGTCGGGCGCACGGGCGTTCCGCGCAGGCAGACCATCGCAACATAGGACGTCCGCAGTCCGGATCGCCGAACACAATCAATCAGGATCTGGCGCATGTCATCGCGTGATTGTGGCACGGACATACGCAAAGCTTTCATGGAGGCGGCAAAGCGGTCCAGGTGATCTTCCAACCGAAAGAACGCCCCATCCCAGACGGAAACCACATCATAGGTGGCATCCGACCGGACCAGCCCCCAATCCCCTACACCGATTTTTGCCTCGCTGAGGGGAATAAAATCCCCCTCCATCCAGGCAATGCCGTCCGCAGGATTAAGAATCTGTTTCTCGGTCATATTGATATCTTATGGTTGAATAATTGTGAGGGTGACGTCATTCTTTTCGTCGTGAAATGGGGCATTTGGGGAACTGTCGCGTGCTGAAGTACCTGCATTTTACAGATCTAACAGGGACGGTAAACCTTGTGGAGGAGGTTGCAAACGCCTTATCTCCGATTGATCCGCCTCATATCGACGGTGTCGATGCCGCTGCACTTTTTGATGCGTTGAAAAAATTGGCAGAGATTTCCCTCAATCGGCGCTACGAATGGAAGAGCTCATCCGTTCGGTTTGCAGATTTGACCGGAAAGCTGCATCGGGCGGAGTTGTATAGGGCTTCCGTTGGCGATGTCGAAGCGTATTTTACCTGTTTGGAAGATGCCAGTGACCAAGACACGGTAAAGATGGTTCTGCTGTCATTTGGCCCGGTTGAGCTAGATCCCTCTCGCGCTGCTGGCAATGAGGCACAAGCGCTGGTGAGCTATCAGGTTTTTTGGGGACTTAGCGCTGCATCACGGGTCATAGCACTGGATCGGTTACGGCGATATCTTAACCGGTCAGGATGGGTGCTTGTTTTTTAACCAACCATTGGTTTGGAATTTTTCGCGGAATTATTATATAGTGTGTGAATGAGAAGGAGTAACAGTCGTGCTGTCGTTTGAAAAATCTTTGAAAGTCATCGATAAAATTGATGATGACGCCGTTGCGGCTCGAAAGAATGATCCGCTGCCTATCGTGCGCGTTGACCTCAGTGATTGTCTAGACTCCAGCGATGTTGACGCTCGTTTGAAGGACCGCCTGGGTGTATCCGCAGCGCAACGTCTTATTGCGGGATAATACGTCACAGTGGATTATTCTTCGGATGATCTAGCGATATTCTCTTCGGCTCTGAGCATAATCGGGTCAATTCTGTTGGCCGTTCCCTTTGTCACAGACCTATTGGGCAAATTAGATCGGTCACGGAAAATCAAAGACGCTCAATCGGAACCTGACGCCATCCGGCGCGCGTTGAGAGATAACCTGACAGAGCAGGTTTTAACCTCAGGAAAATGGTCCACATTTTGTGGGATTGTCGGAATTGTTATGCTGGTCGCGGCAGCACTTCTTTATTATAAATCAATTCACTAGCTAAATTTTCTTATGCGAACGCGTCTTCCCAGGTGCCTTGGGTGGAGGCTTTTGAATATTCGGTCGCCCGGTTTTCGAAGAAGTTTGCGTGTTCAACGCCATTGAGCATTTCATCCATCCAGCGCAGCGGGTTTTTTGCTGAATTATACATTGGCTGCAGGCCCAGTTGGGTTAAGCGACGGTCGGCGATATAGCGGATATATTCCTTCACGTCCGACCCGCTCAATCCCTCAACCGCGCCCATTTCAAAGGCCAGATCGATGAAGGAATCTTCGTGGCTGACAATGGTGTCGCAGGCCGTGTACAGGTCTTTCTGAAGTTGTTCGTTCCAGACTTCCGGATTTTCCGACACGAATGTTTTAAACAGTTTGATGATCGACGCGGTATGCAGCGACTCATCGCGCACGGACCAACTGACAATCTGGCCCATGCCTTTCATCTTGTTATGGCGCGGGAAATTCATCAGCATTGCGAAACTGGCGAACAGTTGCAGCCCCTCTGTGAAGGCCCCGAACACCGCCAGTGTCTTTGCAATGTCTTCCTTGGTGCTGACGCCCCAGACCTGCATATAGTCGTATTTATCCTTCATTTCCTTGTATTTAAGGAAGGCAGTGTATTCGACCTCCGGCATGCCGATCGTGTCCAGCAAATGGCTGTAGGCGGCAACATGCACGGTTTCGATGTTAGAAAATGCCGACAGCATCATCTGGATTTCGGTGGGCTGGAATACCTGGGAATAATGCTTCATGTAGCAATTGTTAACTTCAACATCCGCCTGCGTGAAGAAGCGGAAAATCTGGGTCAGAAGATTGCGCTCCCCCTCGCTCAAGGTGCGATGCCAATCCTTCACATCATCAGCCAGGGGCACTTCTTCCGGCAGCCAGTGAATACGCTGTTGCGTCAACCATGCCTCGTAAGCCCATGGATAATTGAAGGGTTTGTAAACGGGGCTTGCATTGAGAAGGGTCATGGTCGGCCTTTATATAATGCTGGAGGTTTATTCTCTCCCAAGGATAGTATATATGGTGTGGATGGCAAGAGGATAATCTATATATTGTGGTTTATCCCCAGCTTTTCCCCAGACTTGTCCACCGAAAAAATCGTGACAATGGATTCAGTGGTGCTGCAAAGCGTCTTGGACTTGTCTTCTCTCGTGGCATCGGGAACTCTCCTTCAAGATAACAGCAACATTTGTCGGGAGTGAGAAAAGATGGAAAAGCCTAGGACTTATTCTTTGGAGGGCGTCCGCCCGGTCATTGATCCTACCGCCTATGTGCATCCAACCGCTGTTCTGATCGGGGACGCGATTGTCGGGCCGCGATGCTATGTCGGACCTGGTGCGGTCATGCGGGGAGATTTCGGTCGTGTTGTGATGGAGGAAGGGTCTAATCTGCAGGATAACTGTATTATGCATGCCTTTCCCGGTATGGATTGCGTGATCGAGGTGGATGGTCATATTGGCCATGGCGCAATCCTGCATGGCTGCCGCGTGAAGCGGAATGCGCTGGTGGGCATGAATTCCGTGGTGATGGATGGCGCAATTATTGGCGACAGCGCCATGGTTGCCGCCATGGCTTTCGTTAAGGCCGGGTTTGAGGTGCCAGACGGTATGCTGGCGGCGGGCACGCCTGCGAAGATTCTGCGCGCCCTGTCTGAAAAGGAAATCGCCTGGAAAGAAGAAGGCACCAAGGATTATCAACGCCTGTCTGAGCGTTGCCACGCGACTCTGACATTGTGCGATCCCTTGGCTGAAGTGGAACAAAACCGCCCAAAGCTCAGCGCCGGAGAGTCCATCCCGCTGTTTCAGACGAAACGGAAGTGATCAGAGATTAAACACTTATGCAGAGGTGGAAATCCGGGGGCGACCAAAGGCGGTGGCGGAAATTGTGCTTTCGATAAAGACCGCAAAGGATCCAGCGACGGTTGCAATTCGGTCATCCCGACTGGTTTCGACCTTCACCTCCAGGGCTCCGGCTTCATCGGCGCGGCTGCGGGCTTCTGTTTGGGCCAGTGTCAGTGCAGTGCTGGCAGCATTTTCCAGATTGTTGAAATCTTCAATCCCAGCTGGTCCATGAACCCGGAACAGCCCTTCCGCGGGGGAGGTGATTAGGATTTGCACCCGTTGACTGACGCCCCCGGCAACAGCACCGACCGCATTGCAGACATCGGCATAGCGCGGCACGTCAAATTCTGTCCGCAAGCGATGGGCGATTTCGGGATAATAGGTTTCCGCCGGTGCCCCGATGCCAATCAAGGGGGATTTCAACGTGATATCAAATTCCACCAGATTTTCTGACTTTTCCTTGGTGGTATTGCTGCTGAAGGCGGCTTTGAAGAACGGGGTCGCACTGCGCAGTGGCATGTCCGTCATCACGGCTTCAACCACAGCCGCACAGGATTGCACTGTCAGTTGATCGATCACGGCCAGGGCCAGTGCGCGTGCATCTTCGGCAAGGGGCATGCCTGGCCTGCGTTCGGTCCGCGCGGTCAGTTTAGCGCATAATTCTGCAGCCTCCGTATTCCAATTGCTTTGCAGGCCCAGAACATGGGATGCATCGGACGGGGTGAAGCCTGACAGGATGACCAGACCCCGATCCACCAGCCGCAGCAACGGTTGTTCCGGTGCGCGACCCGCCAGCAATTGTTCCATGGATTTCGGACCCTCCTGCAGCATGTCCCAAATCCGCTGCTCGCCCTTGCTCAGCGTACCACTTTTCATGTCCCGCAGTTTCAGGGCGAATATCCCATCATTGGGCTTCGGCCACATACGGTCCATCTGGGTTTGCAGGGTCGGTATAACGGTTGCGTGGTCACGGGCCAGCAGGCTGATTGGCACGCGGCGACGGGGACCGACCTTCAGGCATTTTTCCTCATCCAGGCCGATTTCGCTGTCACCACCCAGCCCGACTGTGTGAACGGCAATCGCCTCTACCATCGTGCGATAGCCACCGACATAGGCCCCATCCGCGGCCAATACGGGTTTTCCGTTCTTTAAAACTGCGATATCGGTGGTGGTGCCGCCGATATCTGAAATCACGCAATCTTCTCGTTGGCTCAGGAAGTTCGCGCCAACAACACTGGCCGCAGGACCGCTGAGGATTGTCTCAACAGGCCGGGTCAGGGCGGTATCAGCGGAGATTAGGGAGCCATCGCCCTTCACCACCATCAAAGGTGCGGTGATGCCATGGGTTTCCAGCATGCCACCAACCGCCAGGATCAATTGATGGATCAACGGCACCAGACGGGCATTCAACAGGGCGGTTAAGGCGCGGCGGGGCGCATCCAGCGCATTGGCCAGTTCATGGGCGCAGGTAACGGGTAGGGCGGTTTCCGTACGGACCAGATCGCGAATGGTGGCTTCATGACTGGGGTTTCGGGTGCCGAAATAGCCGCAGATCGCCACGGCGGAGACCTTTTGCGCCAAGGCCTTAATCTGCGGGCGCGCTGCATCCAGGTTCAACGGCTCGCGCTCTCGGCCATCCGGGTTATGTCCGCCTGCGAGGAACAGCACTGGATCAGATCCCATTGCCTGGCGCAGTCCGGCACGATCCAGGGCCTTATCGTCCTGTCCAATCAATATCAGGCCGACAGGGAAGCCATGTTGTTCAACAATTGCATTGGTCGCCAGCGTGGTCGACAGGGAAACAAGGCCGATAGTGGATGGGTCAAAATCCGGAAGGCCTGCTAAGGCCTGGGCGGTGGCATCGCTGACGCACAGCGACAGATCATGCTTGGTGGTCAGGGATTTTGCCGATGACAGGACCTGGCGTGTTTCGTCATCAAATAACACGGCATCGGTATAGGTTCCCCCAGTATCAATGCCCAACAGAACCGCCATCGCTTAGAACCCATCTTTGGTAAAAGAATACACTGGATGGTTAGCCTATTCGCATTGGACCGGAAAAGCGTCAATCGTGGTTTTACCTAAAAAAGCCCGGATTGCGACATCGCGAATGGTGTCGTGGTAGAGTACGGACTTCAGCACCCTGAAAACCGCCTCTCAGCTGCGCTTTCTGTCCAGGACATAGTTGCTGAACGCCATATCGGCGGAGAAAATATCGTCGATCAGAATCCGGAAAAGGTCTCGCAATTCCTCAATGCCGATCTGATCGCGCAATTCACATTCTCCAAGTATGCGATATACGGTTCCCAGTGATTGATCATGATGGACCATATGCTGATGCAGATATGGATAATTATAGTCTGACATCAGGCGCTCTTCATCTTTGAAATGGGCCAATAACAGATTTCCTACTTCCCGTGCCTTTTTGACTGTTCTATATTCTGGATTATCGATGTTCTTGCGAACATCATCCAATGCAGCGACAATTGTGTCATGATCGTGATCAATCTTATCGACATTTATCTTGCCTGATCTGGGCACGAAGAATTGAAGATTCTTCATTCCATCCCCCTATCTTTCATCCAGGACACTGTTTTTTATCTTTATAGATCGTTACGGTTTCACCATTCTTGGGATACTTAAACTACTATTTCACGGTATTGTTGTAGGATAGGAAGAATGAGATGAAGCAACCCGCTAGTGTCGCCTCGCTTGAGGCCTTGGGGCGCGTTCAACTAAGCGAAAACTTTTTTATGCGTGATTTCCTGTTCAGTGAAATCGCTGCGATGCATGGGTTATCCAATGCACCGGAAGAGCCCGATGTCGCGATTGCGGCTGGAAAAATGCTGTGCGAAACGCTGCTGGAACCGTTGCAGGAAACCTTCGGGCGGATCGCCATCCGATCAAGCTATCGATCCCCCACAGTGAACAAATTTGGCAATGAGAATAATTTGAACTGTGCCCGGAACGAAGCAAACTATGCGCATCATATCTGGGATAAGCGGGACGCACAGGGGCGTCTGGGGGCCACGGCCTGTATCGTGGTTCCGTGGTTTGCAAAACGGTATCACGATGGCGCCGACTGGCGGGCCTTGGCGTGGTATATTCACGACCATATGCCGTATCATACGCAATACTTTTTTCCGAAGCGCGCGGCGCTGAACCTGAATTGGCGGGAACAGCCAGAAGGGCGGATCGATAGCTATATCAGCCCGAAAGGCTGTCTGACCAAACCGGGTATGGATAACCATTCCGGTGATCATGGGGACTGGTATCCGGACTTTCCGACGTTTCGCGGATAGGTGCTTGCCCGGCATTGCGCCGCACTTTAGGGTCACCCTAATCCCTATCCAAGAAAGCGTCGGTCATGAGCCATACCGTTGAAAAAATCGCCTTGAAATCCCCTGCGCCTGGAACCGAGAGATTCCTGACAATTCACCGCTTCGGCACGATCGGGGCCAGGCCAAAAGTGTATTTGCAGGCTGCGCTGCATGCGGATGAATGGCCGGGCCTGATGGCGCTGAATCATTTGATTCCAATGTTGGATCACGCTGACAAAGCCGGCCGCATAGTGGGGGAGATCATTTTGTTGCCCTATGCCAATCCAATTGGGTTGGATCAACGGCTGGGTGGCGCAATGCCAGGGCGCTATTCCTTTGATGGGGCGGGTAATTTCAACCGCAATTGGCCTGATTTGTCCGCCGCTGCCGCCGCGCATATTCCCCAAGGGTTTACCGGCGATACAGGTCAAGATATCGCCACATTGCGTGCGGCCCTGTTACAGGCCGTGGCGGACCTGTCGACCCGGACGGAAATTGATCATTGGCGCGCGCAGCTATTAGGGCTGAGTATCGATGCGGATTATGTAATCGATGTGCATTGCGACCAGGAAAGCCAGGCGCATCTGTATTGTCATATTTCCCACACGGATATTGCCAAACGCATGGCTGCGGCCGGGGATATCCCGATTGTGTTGCTGGAGGAAGAAGCCGGCGGGTTCAGCTTTGATGATTGTAATGCGGGCGTATGGCGGCGCATGGCCGGTTTGGTCGACAAGGCCGACACACTGCCCATGGCTTGTTACGGCTGTACGCTCGAACTACGGGGTAAAGATGATGTGAATGATGTCTATGGCCAAAAGGATGCGGCGGGTTTGATGCGGTTCATGATCGCTGAAAGGGTCATTCAGGGGGATACATCGAACCTGGAAGGGCCCGAGCCGTATCGTCTGGATGAAGTGGACGTGATTTATGCCGAAACCGGTGGTTTAATCGCCTATAAGGCGGAAATTGGAGAATATGTCCAAGAAGGTCAGTTGATTGCAGAGGTGATTGATATCACCGCATCAGACCCCCTGACCGCGCGCACACAATTGGTGTCCAGAACAGCGGGACTGTTTTTTGCCCGGATTGATTTGCGGTTGATTTCAGCGGGCGAGGGGGTCGCCAAAGTCGCTGGCCGCAAGCCTCTGGAGCATCGAAAGAAAGGCGCTCTGCTGGAAGCCTGAATACCGCCGCCGTGCAGCGTTATTTTGCTTTTTTGGTTATCTCATTCGGGTCTCGAAGAACATATCCGCGGCCCCATACGGTTTCGATAAAGTTCTGACCATTTGCGGCATTTGATATCTTTTTGCGCAGTTTGCACACAAAGACGTCGATGATCTTTGCTTCCGGTTCGTCCATGCCCCCATACAGGTGGTTCAGGAACATTTCCTTAGTCAAAGTTGCCCCTTTGCGCAGCGCCAGAAGCTCCATGATCGCGAATTCTTTTCCGGTCAGATGAATGGGGCGTCCTTCAATCTCTATCGTGCGGGATTCCAGGTTGATCTTTAAATCGCCCATCGTGATGACAGGCTGGGAATGACCATGGGACCGGCGCACGATGGCCTGAATGCGCGCCATCAGTTCGCGCTTATCAAACGGTTTCGTCAGATAATCATCGGCGCCATAGCCCAAGCCCTTGATTTTGTTTTCCATTTTTCCGAGCCCGGACAGGATAAGGACCGGTGTGTCGATACGGGAATCGCGAAGACGACGCAGAACTTCGTATCCATCAATATCGGGTAACATGATGTCCAGGATAATCATGTCATAGTCATACAGTTTCCCGATTTCCAGACCATCTTCACCCAGTTCTGAATGATCAACGATATAGCCTTCAGATTTCAGCATCAGTTCAATGCTTTGTGCTGTTGGCCGATCATCCTCCACAAGTAGTATGCGCATGTCGATATCCAGTGTTTCGCCTGCGTTTGATATAGGGCTGTAAGGTATCACGATGCCACACCAATAAAAATAGCCATTGCTGTGACAGTTGTGCAAAGGGGCTGTTGAAACACCGGAATCTGCCATAGATTTCCACTAGGCAGTCATGAAAGGAATAGCGTGTCGACTTTGTTGGACCATCTGATTACGGATCTGTCCCGGATCCCCGATCGTCGGATTTTTGGGCGGGTCGCGGCTGTTCAAGGGATGTTGGTAGAGATTGAAGGCGTCGAAGGGCATCTTTCAATCGGGGATCGATGTGTCCTGTCCGCCCGGCGCAACAAACAGATCATCTGCGAAGTCATTGGATTCAGGGACCACCGTGCGCTGGCGATGCCCTATGGGGCCTTGGAAGGGGTTGCGTTGGGCGCGCGGGCGGAGGTGCTGAATTCTGAACCGGTATTGCACCCCACGGAGGATTGGTTGGGGCGTGTTATCAATGCCTTCGCAGAACCCGTTGATGGCAAAGATCCATTGGAAATGGGGGAAACGCCCTATCCTATCCGAAGCGCTCCCCCTGCGGCTCATACCAGGCGGCGACTTGGGGGCAAAATCGATCTGGGCGTGCGATGTTTAAATACCTTCACCACCTGTTGTCGCGGTCAACGGATGGGCATTTTTGCCGGGTCCGGCGTCGGGAAATCTGTATTGATGGCGATGATGGCGCGCTTTTCCGAGGCTGAAGTCATTGTCATCGGCCTGATTGGGGAACGGGGACGTGAGGTTCAGGAATTCATTCAGGATGAATTGGGTGAAGAGGGGCTGGCCCGTAGCGTTGTTGTGGTCGCGACCTCTGATGAGTCGGCCCTTATGCGGCGTGAGGCGGCGCATGTGACATTGACGGTGGCGGAATATTTCCGCGATCAGGGAAAGGACGTCCTGTGTCTGATGGACAGTGTCACCCGCTTTGCGATGGCGCAGCGTGAAATTGGGCTGTCGGCTGGGGAGCCACCTGCAACCAAGGGCTATACCCCAACAGTCTTTTCCGAATTGCCACGCCTCTTGGAACGGGCTGGTCCCGGACCAGATATCGGAACGATTACCGGCCTTTTTACGGTTTTGGTTGAGGGGGATGACCACAACGAACCGATTTCAGACGCCGTGCGCGGCATTCTGGATGGTCATATCGTTCTGGACCGCACCATCGCCCATCGCAATCGCTTTCCCGCAGTCAATGTTCTGCGCTCGGTCTCGCGAACGATGCCCGACTGTAACACGCAAGAGCAGACAAAGCTGGTCAACAGGGCACGGCAATTGCTGGCATCCTATGACGATATGGCAGAATTGATCCGGCTGGGCGCCTATCGCAAAGGGTCGGATCAGTTGGTTGATGAGGCCATTGCGTATAATCAGCCGCTGGAAGGATTCATCGGTCAGGGAAAGAACGAACTGACGTCCTTGGAGCAAGGCTATATCGACCTGGCCGAGGTACTGAATGAACCCTATGAGGCTGCAGGCTGATGGCGCGGGATACACTGGACACCCTGATACGCTTGGCCGATGCGGAGATCGATACCGCGCGGCTGGCCCTGCAAAAGGTTCTGGCAGAGGAAGACGCTGTCCGGGAGAAGTTGAACGAACTCGCAGTCCAGGTGGAACATGAAACCGGTTTGGCAGCGAAAGATCCTGATCTTGCGCGGCAATATGGCGTTTTTATTGATCATGTGAAACGGAAACGGCAAAAGCTGAATGTGCAGCTGGATGCCATCAAGCCAAAAGTCGAAGCAGCCCGCGATGCACTGGCGGAGGCGTTCGCCAATCAGAAGAAGTATGAGATCGCGAAACAGAACCGTAAGGATGCTGCAGACGCAGAGGGTAAGCGCAAGGAAGGTCTGGTCATGGATGAATTGGGATTGAATGCGTTTCGACGCTCGCAATAGGAACGGCTCACCTTACCCCTGAAGGATACATTAGAACGTCATATTTTATATTTTACGCATAATTGTTCGGTAAATTTTTATAGAACGATACTTTGTTGTGTTTTTTTTAAACCATCACTTTCAATCTGGACTTTCTTGTCTACCCAGATATGGTGCGCGCGTTTGGGGGCTGGATTTGTTAAGGATAGTCAATGCCCCACACTATGTCATCAACTTGGCCCACGCTTGAAATACAGACGTCGGGACGATTAGGTTTTGACGAGCAGAATGAGATTCTATCGTCCGTTGTTGAAATATTAAGAGCAGCGCCTGTTTCTGTTGTTCATATTGATCACAGCACAGCCGAAATTGTTGGTACTACGGAAGAAGCGCATGCCTTTGGGCACCGTGTGGGAGAGGCGCTGAAACCGTTCGAGAAAGTATTTGTTGCGATCTTTGTCGGGAATGAAGCTCGTGTTGCACCGTTGGTGGATGTTTCGGTTATGATTGCCAAGAAACTGGGCGTTCGGATCAGTACATTTAACGACTTTGACCGATTGGTTCTACAAACCAGTCGTCATTTGACGGACCTGATCTAAAATCCTGGAAGGCGGGACAACAAGGCCGGATTGTCCCAGCGCGGGCGCCGGTCTTCTATTAAAACCGCATGGCCGGCATCCAGCCCATCCCGCGAGGCCGTGACGCAGATTTGCAGGAATCGCGGCACCAATTCGTTGTTCAGATCGTCCAAGACCATTGCCGCCAGGGATTCCAGCGTTTCCGTCTCTGGCAAGGCCGCTAGATAAATGCCAAACGCATCTTCCTGAATCAGGAGCTTATCCGGTACATACCGTAAGCACACCGTAGCGGCATCGTCGCTGCTCTTGCCGACAACTTTACATAGATAGTCGACCCGGGGCAGGGGATTGCGGGTCGTTTCTATACGCGCCTGGCGTTCCAGCCGCGCCTTTACAATTGCGGCATCCTGGGCCAGGGCATCTGCGGCGGTCTGGGAAACATCTTTTCCGGTTTCTGTCATACGGTCAGCCCTCCTGCGCCTGTTCCATGACTATCACGATCTGGAACCAAATCAAATTTGGGCGTCACCATGAAATCCACCCGCCCTGTCAGTCCTAATGCGGTTATAGTATCCGCGAATAGATCACGAATATCCTCTCGCCCTTCCGGGGGCAGGGGGCGTTGGGTGCGCACCATCAGGTCTACCTGACCTTCCCGCGCCAGACCATCCAATTGAATGGGTCCCAGGCGGCTGAAATCGGCTTCAATCACAAATCGTTTAGGTTGCTTGCCGTCTCCCGTATTGCCCTCATCACTGTCTTTGTCGGGTCTGTCGCGGATATACAGGCGGATCTGTTCAACCTGACCATTGCTCATGAAGGGTAATGTGCTGACGCGCCAATCCTGTCCTGCGGAATCGCTGGCGCGGCCCTGGCTTTGCGCCATATCACGATCCAACCGGGACAGCGTGCCGGACTTACCGCTGTCAGCGGCTTTCAGGCTGCGGGCGATATCACTGCCCAGCCATTTATCCGCCCCGCCCTGTCGCAAAGTGCCCGCCAGAAAGGCAACCGCCAGGCCTAATTGTCCGTTGGGCTGTGGTATCAGGGATTGCGTCAGGCGTTGGGCGGCGGTGGGATCGGTGCTGCGCAACAAAGTGATGGCATCCTGTAGGGCCTGAAACCGCATTCCGCCCTGGTCGATGCTGGCAAGTCCGGGGGCAGGCAGTCTGGGTGCGCCCACCATATCCAGCATCAACTGTGTTCCAGCGGGGGGAGAATTGGGCAGCGATATGGAAACTGTACCAGCGGGGCTTTGAACCAGGGTGGTGCCGCCGCTGGATTGTCCGGTAACAGTGCCGGTGAAGCTTGTCGTTGTTGCGGTACCCGTCAGTGCCTGTCCCTGGGGGGCAATGCCCAGAACCCGCAATTGAACAACGGTCCCGTTGGGTAAGGCGGGTGTGACTGGCGCGGGTGCTCCTTGTGGTGCGGGGGCTGGGCCGGGTGTTTGTCCGGACGCCGCGGTTGCCTGCACCGTTGATTGCCCACTTATCGCGGATGGCACAATAGTTCCTGTCAGTACGGACCCTTGTGTCAGGCTGGTTACGACGGCGGGTTGTGGAACGGTCTGTGCGGGGGCAGTGCCCGCCTGGGACGTGGCAGTCTGTTGTTGCCCGCCTGCCGTGGCGGTGGCGCTTCCGGACTGTGGCTGCAGGGTTAAGGTTGCCGGCGTGCCCAGGGATTGCAAGGCCATGGCAAGACTGGTCCCCGTTGGCAGGGCAAGGCTGCTTTGCACCGTCAGGGTTTGTCCCGATTGTGTTGTCAGGGTCAACTGACCCGGTTCAGGTCTGGCCGTGACTTGTGCTGCAATGCTGCCGCCATTCTGCAAGCTTTGCAGCAAGGCCGGGGGGATGCTTGGTATCGTGGCCGTACCTGACGGAAGTGGCGTCGCAGGGGCGGCGCCAGCCGTGCTGACAGGGACGGATCCCGCAGGAGGCGTTGTCGGTGTCTGCATCTTTCGTCCAGCCGGTTCTCCGGCCGCCCTTCTGATGTCCAAGTGTATCACAGGATCCGGGTTGTGTCCGTTCTGACCCAAATGCCCAGATTTAATAGAATGCAATACGCAATATTCAGGCCATTTGGCCCTTCATAAAGGAACAGAAAACGGAATCAGTATAGATTGCGGGCGATTGCCTCTACATCTGTTGCCGCCTCTGATGTCGGGGACCGCGTGATCAGCGGTTGCTGAGCGCGAATGGCCTCTCGCACGCGGGGGTCCCGACGGACAATCCCGGCCAGACCTGGCGTGCGCTTCAGGAAGCCCTGACAGGATTTCGCAAGCGTGTCATACGTCTTGCGCCCCCGATTGACGCTTTCTGCGGCATTTACGACAACCTGGATATCCATGCCTGGATGGCTGGCCCAGCCCAGCTTTATAAAGGCATAGCCATCCGTCAGGGAGGTTGGTTCATCATTCACCAACAGCATCACCCGGGACGCCTGTGCGGCCAACATCTGTACGGTCTTATCCACGCCTGCCCCCAGATCAATCAGGACATGTTGATAACTGCCGGCCAGCGCAGTCAGTTCACGCCCGACCCGTTCAATGCGGGGCGGGGGCAGGGTCGCCAGGCTGCCGCTGCCGCTGCGCCCGGCCAGAACATCAAAATTGCCTTCCGGGAATCGTTCCACGCATTGGCTCATCCGGGCCTTGCCGGCGATGGCCTGGCCAAGGTCATGTTTCGGCATCAGGCCCAGTTGGATATCAATATTAGCGAGGCCAAGATCGCCATCGAATAACAGAACCTTACGGCCAGCGCGGGCCAGGGCATGGGCCAGGGTGATGGCAAACCAGGTCTTTCCTACCCCACCTTTGCCGGATGCGATAGCGATCAGATTGTTGGTGGGCCCTTCAGCCGTCATGATGCGCGCACTCCTTTGTCGCGGACATCCACTTTCTCCTTAGCCTCGTTCGGTAACAAAAGGCGCGCCAGCATGGTTGGATCCAAAGGGGTTAGCCCGGCCCCGATTTCCGGCGCCATGGATACATCGGTCAGGCTTATCCCGGCGGCATATGCGGCCGATAGAACTGACCCTAATTTCTTTGCCATATCCAGACCGGTTGTTAACAAAGTGGTGGGGCCAACCGGGCGAAATGCTTCTGCCAGGTCGGCGGCTTCCTGCGCATCGCGACCGGCGGTCAGAACCAGCACGGTCAGGGGCTTGCCAGCCTCTGCCAATTCCACCAGATGGGCCAGATCCTTCATATTGTATGGGTTGGTTCCCGGTGTGTCGATCACGACCATTTCCTTGCGCTTTATATGTGTCAGGATCGATCCCAGCGCCTCTGCGTTCGGTGCTTCATAAAAGGTCGCATCCAGCCGTTCCGCATAGGCACGCAATTGGTCGATTGCGGTGACGCGCACGGGATCCGCCGCCACAAGGTTGATGTCGAACCCCTCTGCCAGCGCGGCGCGGGCGGCGATTTTGGCGCAACTGACCGTTTTGCCAACCCCAGGCGGCCCGATCAGCATGATGGGCGCATCCCCTGGGCGTTGCGGCAGGGCGGCGAAGGTGAAAACCCGCGCCAGGGCGTTTGCCAGAACGTCGGTCGGGCTGCTGTCTGTACCATCGGTCGCGGCGTCGATCAGCCGATCAATCAGGGGGTTAGGCACCCCGTGCTGTTCCAGGGCTTTGGTCAGATATTCCAGGGTTTCTTCTGAGGCACCATCACTGAAAAAGTCAAAATTCTGTTCGTCGGGATCAATCGCCGCGGTAACCCTTGCGCCCCGACTGGCGTCATCCTCGTGGGTTGCCACAATAATGGCATGGGACCCCAATGTCTGGCGCACAAGTTCCAATGCGCCAGCAAGTGTCTCTGCGTGAAAGGTCTTAAGTCTCATAGACTACACATACCGTTTCACTTAAATTTGGTCCACCGTCTTGATCTTGGCCTTGGGGTGGATTTCGTTTTGGCTGATCACAACCGTAACCGGACGGAACCGTTCAATAACGGATCGGACAAAGGGCCGAATGGGCGGGCTGACCAACAGGGCAGGGGTTTCGCCCTGCATGGCCTGGCGCTCAAAAACGGTTCGGACTTGATTGATAAAGTCCTGCAGTTTTGATGGTGCCATTGCCAACTGGCGCTCTTCGCCCTGTCCGACGATGCTCTCCTGAAAGCTCTGTTCCCAGGCGGGCGACAGGGTGACCAGAGCGACAAAGCCGGAGCTGTTGGTGTTGTTGTCTGATATCTGGCGCGCCAGCCGTGATCGCACATGTTCCGTGATCTGCGTCAGGTTGCGGGTATAGCCAACGGCCTCTGCAACGCCTTCCAGAATTGTTGGCAGGTCGCGGATGGAGACCCGTTCCGTCAACAGGTTTTGCAGCACGCGCTGTACAGCCCCCATGCTGATGGCGGTGGGGATCAGGTCGGATACCAGTTTCTGCTGGCCCTGCGGCAGTTCGTCCAACAGCTTCTGTGTCTCTGCATAGGACAACAGTTCGGACATATGGTCCTTGATGATCTCCGTCAGATGCGTGGTGATGACGGTCGCGCTGTCGACGACAGTATAGCCGCGGAACATCGCTTCTTCCCGCTGATTGTCCTGAATCCAAACGGCGGGCAGGCCAAAGGTTGGTTCCACGGTTGCTTCACCGGGCAGGGAAATCTTCTCCCCGCGCGGATCCATACATAGCTGCATCGCGGGGCGCAGGTCACCGCGTCCAGCCTCAATCTCTTTAACCCGGATGATATAAGTGTTGGCCGGCAGTTGCAGGTTATCCTGTATGCGAACAGCGGGCATGACGAATCCAAGGTCTGACGCCAGTTGACGGCGCAGCGCCTTGATCTGGTCCGTCAGTTTATGTTCCTGCGACGCATTGATCAGGGGCAGCAGGCCATAACCCAATTCAAGCCGTATCAAATCGATTTGCAGGGCTGAAGAGATCGGCTCGTCCTTGGGCACGGCTTCCGATGCGGCTTCTTCATCCAGGATGCGGGATTCTTCGTCCAGTTTCTTCTTCGCATTGGCTTGGGAAACCATGAAGGCGGCGGTCCCTGCCAGTGCGGCCATCGTCAGGAAGGGCCAGGCGGGGATACCAGGGATCATCGCCATCAATGTCAGCAGCGCCGCCGCGATCCCCAGCGCGCTGGGATAGCCGGATAACTGACCAAATAAGGCCTTGTCGGTTGCGCCGGTGACGCCCGCCTTGGTGACCAGCATACCGGCGGCCACGGATACGATCAGGGCGGGGATCTGGCTGACCAGACCATCACCGATGGTCAGCAGCGTATAATTTTCCGCAGCATCAGCCATGGACATGTCGCGCTGGACCACACCAATAATGATCCCGCCGATAATATTGATAAATGTGATCAGGATCCCGGCAATGGCATCGCCGCGCACAAATTTGGACGCACCATCCATCGCCCCAAAGAAGGAACTTTCGCTTTCCAGGTCTTTACGCCGTTGGCGCGCCTGATCTTCATTCACCAGGCCAGCAGATAAATCGGCATCAATCGCCATTTGTTTGCCGGGCATGGCGTCCAGGGTGAAGCGGGCGGCGACTTCCGCGATACGCCCGGCACCCTTGGTGATAACGATGAAGTTGATCAAAACCAGGATGGAGAAGACGATTACCCCGATGACATAGTTACCGCCAGCGACAAAGCCGCCAAATGCTTCGATCACCTGACCGGCGGCATTGGTGCCGGTATGTCCTTCCGACAGGATCAAACGCGTGGACGCGACGTTCAGCCCCAGTCTCAACATCGTGGAAATCAACAGGATTGTTGGAAAACTGGTCAGTTCCAGCGGGCTTTGAATAAAGACAACGGTCATCAGGATGACCACGGCCAGAGTAATTGAAATCGTCAGGGACAGATCCAACAACCACGTTGGCAAGGGGATCAGCAACAGCACCAGAATGGCCATGATGCCGATGGGCAGGAACAGTTCCGGGCTGGTCATACCCGCACGAATGCGGCGCCCGGTGACGCTGTTAAATCCCGTTGTTCCGGGCGTCTTTTCTGTCCCTTCCGTCTGCGACATGGCTATTAGCCACTCCTTATGACGTCACACCCGGTGGCGGAAACCGCCACGCATTCACCACGTCTGTCACGATTCGCCGGGCGCGGGGACGGCGTATCCTTCTTCGGAATATTGTTTCAGCTTATTGCGCAATGTCCGGATTGAAATGCCCAGGATATTGGCCGCATGGGTGCGGTTGCCAAGATAATGGCCCAGCGTATCGATGATCAGGTCCCGCTCCACATCCGCGACGGTGCGCCCAACCATTGCGCCTCCCGCTTGTTCCTTGCCTGCTTGGTCCTTGCTGGCATGGCTTTGATCCTCTGCCCCAGAAGGCAGCGGTGACATCGGGGCCGCAGGGGCTGGGGCAGGAGAGGACGGGGCAGGCGACATAGCGGGCGCAGGATCGGTAGCAGGGGCCTTGGGCTTTTCTGTCAGCAGGATCGCATCCGTGTCGATCTCTTCCCCCGACGCCAACAACACGGCGCGATGCATGGTGTTTTCTAATTCCCGCACATTGCCTGGCCAGTGATAGGCTTGCAGCATGGCGCTTGCCTCTGCCGACAGGGTGCGCGCGGGCGCGCCGTTCGCCTCCGTATATTTCTTGACGAAATAGCTGGCCAACAGGGGGATATCCATCGGGCGTTCCGCCAGCGACGGCAGATCCAGATTGACCACGTTCAGGCGGTAATACAAATCTTCCCGGAATTCCCCAGCCTTCACAGACTCCTGCAAATTGCGGTTCGAAGTTGCCAGGATTCGGACATCAACCTTGACCGGCTTGCTGCCGCCGACTCGATCGATTTCACGCTCCTGCAAGGCGCGCAACAGCTTGGCCTGAAGACGCGGATCCATTTCGCTGACTTCATCCAGCAGCAACGTGCCGCCATTGGCTTCTTCAAACTTGCCAACGCGGCGCGCGATGGCACCGGAAAAAGCGCCTTTTTCGTGCCCAAACAACTCGCTTTCCAGCAGGTTTTCGGGAATGGCGGCACAGTTGACGGCGACGAAGGTTCCTGTGGCCCGTCTGGATTTGGCATGGATATAGCGGGCCATAACCTCTTTACCGGTCCCGGATTGTCCGGTGATCAGGACAGAGGCGTCGGAGGGTGCAATCTGGTCGGCCAGCTTGATCACCCGCTTGGTTGCGGGATCGCTGTGAATGATGCTGGTGCTTTCTTCGGCAACGGCTTCCAGAACCGCAGCAATCAGTTCCGGATCCGGCGGCAGGGGAATGTATTCCTTGGCCCCGGCGCGGATGGCGGCAGCGGCGGTCTGCGCGTCAGTACCGTCCATGCCGCAGGCAACGACGGGCGTATTGATCCGCTCCGCCAGCAGGGCCTTACACAGGCGCTCTATATTCAGGCGCACGTCGATCAGGACGACATCAGCCCCTTTGCCATTGCGTAAATGCTCCAGCCCCTGGTCAATCGCATCGACCGCCGCCACTTTCGCGCCGCGTTGGATGGCAATTTGGCTGGCGCCTGTCATGTGCCCTTCAAGGGTTCCGATGATGAGTAGTTTCATGGCCTCTTATCCGAAGTAATCCACCCGTTCGGACGGGGGCAGTACGGTGTTGAACAGCATTTCCAGGCGGCGCGGGTTTTCCTGACGACCGATAGACGACGCCGCCATGACATAAAGCTGATTGAGTAACATATCCTCCGTCGCATTTCGTTCCATCTTGGACGCAAGCGGCGTGAACACCACATTAGCCAACAGCGCCCCGTAAAAGGTGGTCAACAGCGCCACAGCCATGGAGGGTCCTATGGAATTTGGATCATCCAGATTGGCCAGCATTTGTACCAGACCAACAAGGGTTCCGATCAATCCCATAGCGGGCGCGATCTCTGCAGCCTTTTTCAGGATCGATACAGAACGTGTCTGGCGTTGCGCAATTGCCTGAACTTCGCGGCGCATGATCCGCTCTACATCCTCCCCCGGCGTGCCATCGATGACCATGGCAAGGCCAGCGCGCAGCATTTCGCGGTCTTCAACGGCAGGCATGTAGTTCTGAATGGCTAGAACTCCGCGATACCGCGCGATCTGGGCCAATTGCAGCAGCTGCATCGCAGCCTCTCCCGCATTCAGGCCACTGCGAAAGACGGTCCGGCCCAATGTCGGGAACAGGGCCATCATATCCAGTATCGAAAAACAGGCGGTAACGACCCCAAAGGTTCCCCCAATGACAATCAGGATTGAGGGCCAGTCGACAAAGGATCCTGGACTGCCGCCCAGCACAATCGCCGCCCCAATAAGGATCGCCGCGCCAATAATCCCGAAAATTGTCGCAATATCCACCGACCCCCGCGTGGAAGGTTGGGTGAGGGGGCGGTCTCCGCCAGAGCCCGGTTGGGTATCGGTTGCCATTCCCGCCGTGTATCCAATCAGTTCGGTGATTTATCGGATTTGATGATTTCCGTCATGGTGACACCAAGTTTGTCATCCACCAGCACCACTTCGCCCCGCGCCACAAGGCGATTGTTGACGTAGATATCAATTGCTTCGCCGACCTTGCGATCCAGTTCAACGACCGCCCCGCGTCCCAGCTTCAACAATTGGCTGACCTGCATGGATGCCTTGCCCAGAACGGCGGCGACCTGTACTGGAATTTCATAAACCGCTTCCAGGTCGCGCGCACCGGTTGGGGCCATCAGTTCGGCCGCACGTGCGTCCAGATAATCTTCCTCGCCCGCGCCTTCTCCCAATTCCTGAAGGTCAAAATCCGCCATGGACCCGGATTTCTTTTCTGGCGCGTCGCCACTTGCCGCGTCGGTCGTTGGGGTGTCGTCGTCAGTATCATCGGCCATAAAATTTACTCCTTATCTTGTACATCGCCTGCATCCGGTGCATCGGTTTCCAGTGCGCCCTGGTCGTCTGTAGTTTTGTCATCGTCCATCGCAGGCGGCGTTTCCGGCTCACTGTCGGCTTCTATTGATTCCAATGTGCGTGTCACGGCGCGCTCAATTGCGGCATCGACATCAGCCTTGATCGTTTCATAGCGTCGTTCTGCCCCGCCAGCACCCCAATCAACCCGCACATCAGAAGCCCCCATATCTTCTTCTGGACGCAAGCGGATCACACCCTGAAATCCGGCCCGCTCCGCAGCTTTGTTCAGGCGATCTCCCAACAGGTCCGCCGTTTCCTCAGACAGGTGAATTGACAGCCGTCCGGGATCCTGTAATTCGGCCAAACATTCCGTAACCACCGCCATCGCTTCTTCCGCGCCGTGGTTTTTGACATAGATCGGCATCAACTTGTTCATCAATTCCTGCACCATGCGTGCCATATTGGCCTGCGCACGCTCATTTGCCTTGCGCTGTTCTTCGCCAAGTTTGGACACCATCGGGGCCAGTCGCTCCAACAGGTCATTCAATTGCCGCTCCAGCGTATCCATCGCTTCGGCATGGCCCTCGCGAAACCCGTCCGCATGACCATCCATATAGGATTGTTGCTTCTGGGCGTTCATTTCCTCTTCGCTGAAGCTGATTTCTGGTTCCGGCTCCGGGATATCCTCCGGCGCGGGCTCGGCATTGGCGGCCGGCTTTTTCTTTTCCTGGTCGAATTCATCGAAAGACCGCTCAAACATGAACGGTTTCATTTCCTCTGTTTTCGCCACTTTCGCCATCACAATTGGGCCTCACCCTGCACCGACATTAGTAAATCAACTCATCTTCAGCGCCACCTTCGGAGATAATGATCTCTCCTTTCGCGGCAAGGTCTTTGGCCAGATTGACCATTTCCATCTGCGCTTCATCCACATCCTTCAATCGGACAGGTCCAAGGGCATTCATATCTTCACGCAGAATTTTCGCCGCGCGCTCGGACATGTTCGAGAAGAACAGTTCCTTGATCTGCTCTGACGAGCCCTTCAAGGCTGTGCCCAGTTTGTCCTTATCGACATTGCGCAACAGCGTTTGAACACCGCCCGGATCCAGTTTTTGCAGATCCTCGAAGGTGAACATCAGGGACTTGATCTTCTCGGCACTGTCGCGATTGCGTTCTTCCAGCAAGGTCATGAAGCGGTTTTCAGTATTCCGATCCAGGGCATTGAAGATTTCCGCCATCATTTCATGGCTGTCACGCCGGGCCGTGCGCGCCAGGTTGGTCATGAATTCGTTCCGCAATGTGCGCTCCACATCGTCCAGCACTTCCTTCTGTACGGCTTCCATGCGCAGCATCCGCATGATGACTTCCATCGCGAAACTTTCCGGCAGGGCACCCAGTACACGACTGGCATGGTCGGACTTGATCTTGGACAAAACAACCGCAACGGTCTGGGGGTATTCGTTCTTCAGATAGTTGGCCAGCACGACTTCGTTCACATTTGCCAGCTTGTCCCACATGGTGCGCCCGGCAGGACCCCGGATTTCTTCCATGATCTGGGATACTTTGTCAGGATCCAGGGCCTTGCTGAGCAAGCGCTCTGTAGATTCATAAGACCCGACCAGTGATCCTGTAGACGAAATCTGTTCGGCGAATTCCGAGAAAAGCCGCTCCACCAGATTTGAGCTGATTGTGCCCAGATTGGCCATTGAAGAAGAGATTTCCTTGATCTCCTCGTCATCCATATAGGTAAAGAGCTTCACCGCGTTTTCTTCACCAATGGCGAGGATCATCATCGCGGCTTTGTCTGGCCCGGTCAGGCCCCTATAATCGTCGCGTATTCTCATGGTGCTGGTCGTACCAAGTTCTCTGTTGCGCCCCAGGAATCATCATCGCTGCGTCCAGCCGATGCGACTTCCCGTATATCAGTCATCCCCTTTATAAAGCGAGTCCGCATAAACCAACATGAGAAACCTACATGCCGTGTCCAATCAAGCATTCCAGAAGGCAAGACGGTACCGGCACGCGGCTTAATCAGATCCTTGATACATCCATGTGCGCAGGATCGATACAGCTTCTTCGGGATGCTTTTCGATAATTTCGCCAATTTTCTTAAGCGAAGACGCCTTCACGCGCCCTTCAATATTGGCGATATCAATCATATGTTCGAATTCTTCCGTACCTTCTTGCGGCATCATGCCCTGACCACCGGCTGTTGCAATCGCATTGCCGCTTTGATCGGTCAGCATGGTGGGGGAGTCACCCGCGCGACCGGCGGCGGTCTGGTGCTGCATATCAAACAGCTTGGTAATCAGCGGTCGGACAATGATCAACGCGATCAGCAGAACCACAAGCCCGATGACACCGGTTTGAACCAGTGACCAGATCCGGCTCTTGGGCAGACCGAACATTTCTTCTTCATCCAGCGTATAGACCGGAACATCTTCGAAGCGCAGATTGTGGATCGTCACCTGATCCCCGCGCGACAAGTTCACGCCTGCGGCGGACTCGACCAGTTCCCGCAGGACATTCATCTCGTCCTCGCTGCGCGGCTCATAGGTGCCATCCGGCTGGCGGATACCATCCACAACAACGGCGACAGAGAGGCGATCCACGCGTCCCGGGGGCACAATGCGCTCTGTCTTGGTGTTGCCGGTCTGGAAATTCTGGATTGAATCGGTGCGGGCGCTCGTTTCGGTATTGCCCACCGCGCCACCATCCAGGGCACCTGCATCCGGCAGATTGTTCCCAACAGTCACGGTATCCTGATTGGCTTCCTGAGACGATGACGTATCTTCAATCTCTCGCGATGACACTAGAACCTGCTGTTCGGGGTCATAGGACTGAATGCTGGACGTTTCCTGCGAGAAATCCATTTCCGCGGATACTTCCACGCGGGCTTTGCCCACGCCGACGACCCGTTCTAACATCTCAGTGACCTTGCCGGAAAGGCGACCCTCAAAGCCGGACCGCATATCCGCAACATTATCAGGATTCAGCGTGCCATCACCCTTGTCACCGCCGCCATGCAGCAGGGTACCGCGATCATCGACGATCGTGATACGGTTTGGATCCAGGTTCGGCACAGCGGTGGAGATCAATTGCTGAATGGCGGATGTCTGGGACCGATCAAGCCGATTGGCGCCCTGCATTTTAATGACAACGGATGCTGTTGCTTCCATCGGTTCACGGGTAAACAGTTCCCGCCGCGGCAGCACGATATGCACGCGGGCGCCACGGACATTATCGATGGAGGCAATGGTGCGGGATAACTCCCCTTCCATTGCGCGCAGCTTGTTGATTTCCTGAGTAAAGCTGGATTGGCCGAGACTTTGATCCCGGTCAAAGATATCATAACCGGGGACTGTGCCGCTGAGGCCTTGCTGGGCAAATTCCAACCGCAAGGGGCCAACCTGATCACGCGGCACGGAAATTTGGGATTGATCCGTCGACATGCTGAAATCGATCTGGCGGCTGGCAAGTTGATCCGCGATCTGGTTGGTGGCCTGGGGATCCAGGTTTGAATAGAGCAGGGCCATTTCCGGTTTCGTGCCAGAGATCAGCAGGAAAATTAACAGGCCCAGCATGACGGCCGTGCCAGCAACGCCCGCCGTCAGGCGCGCCATCCCGAAACTCCGAATCAGATCAATTAGATTGCCCACAAAACCGCTCCTCGTATTTCCGACCGCCAGCGAGAACACGCCCTATTGGCCAATTCTCTTGTCGGATCCCCTTGTGTCAGATCACACTTGGTACTCAACGTCACTGCAACAGATTACGCACTTACCGGGCGCCTGAGCGCTTCTGCGCCATGATCTGCCAGATCCTTCTTAACACGCATGGCGTCCCTCGCGGAGGACAACCAGTCTGGCTCGTCAAAAAAGGCATTCTGCCTCGTAACTTTCGTAAAAAATGCAACTCCCGCAAAATTCACACCAGTACGACTCGATTCTGCTTCCTGGCGAATTACTTACAACGACTCATCGATTCGATAGTTTGTAAGCATATCTTCAAGCATTCTTGCCCAAAGTAAAATTAGGAATTCGCGCGGCAAATTTTGCCTATCTCTCGGCAAAGATAGCCGATATTCGCACCAGCGCAATGATAAAAACACAACATATTGAAGAAAATACAATGTAATTCGCAGCATTCAGTAACGCATTGCAAGAACTCGTCACGACGCGTTTCTGCAGTGTGTGAGTCTTTTCAAGTGTTTACGATTCGCTTTTAACTTATCGATACTGGCGCAAGCGTGTGACGCGTAGACCCCGAACACCATGCTGGGAAATCAGGATACGCCATCCATTCAACTCTTCCCTGGTCAGGTCATAGCGTTTGCAGGCTTCGTCTTCGGTCAGGACGCCCGTATCAATCGCTCTGACAACCTGTGCTTTTCGTGAGATCACCCATCGTTCGGTATCTGCCGGGGGCAGGGCGTTATCCTGCTTGGGCTCTCTGTGCTCTATCTTGCTTTGCTGTCCTGTCATCCGGGCCGTTGCTCCAGTTAAAGAATTTATGGGACGTTGCGTCCGCTGCCGGTCGATTATGGTTTTGTGAAGACCAGCAATTAGAAACAAATTTATATAAAATTTTATGAAATTCGCAAGTAAAATCCCAAAAAATAATGGGCGCGCCCAGAGGACGCGCCCAAGTAATTGAATTCAATGAGTTTACAGAGTTAGCGTTTGGCTCTGATAAGTTCGTCCAACATCTCATCTGCAGTGGTGATAACCCTTGTATTCGCCGCAAAGGCGCGCTGGGTTACGATCAGTTTTGTGAACTCGTCAGCCAGATCGACGGTGGATTGTTCCAGGGAGGAGGGGGCAATCAACCCAGCCCCGCCCGTATTGGCAACTTTGACCACGGCCTGACCCGAATTGTCGGTCTGGCTGTAGACGTTCCCCGATACCGGTTTCAGGCCATCGGCATTGTTAAAGGTGACCAGCGGAACCTGGAACAACTGGCGGGATTCGCCATTATCGAACAGGGCTGTTACGACACCCAACTCGTTGACTGAGACAGAAGAGAGGGAGCCAAATTGCTTCCCATTCTGATCCACATCATTCAGCACGCTGGTACCGTCAAACTGTGTCACACCATTCGTGCCGCCAATTGTCCCGAAGTCGATTGCGATTGTTTCACGGTCCTCAGAGGTGGCACCATTGCCGTCATAATCTATTACCAGATCCAGGACACCCAGCGCCGAATTCCCTGCCGCAGTGATATCCCCCCCGGCAAGGTTCGATCCGACCGAGGCCAAGGTACCGTTCGGATTGAAGGTAATCGTGCCCAGCACGGCGCCGTTCGCAATCAAGGCTGTATCGGCGACGCTGTCAGTTTCTTCATCCCCATCGGAGAGAATGCCATCGCCGGCAGTACCACCGCTTGCAGCGGGTGTCCCATCATCGATTGTGATTGTGCCATCATCGTTGGCGTCGATATCAACCAGGGATGTGCCGGCGCTGGTCGCACCGGTGATGGTCCAGGTATTTGCAGCTGCGCCTGACTTCGTGAATGTCAGGGTCAGGGTCCGTTCCGCCCCCTTGCGGTCGAAAATCTGGACGGAGGTATCATAGGTTCCGCCGGTCGCCGTCGCGTCCTGCAAGTTCGCGCTGAGCGATACAGAGGAAGTCGAGACTGGTGCTGCGGATTGACCCGCCACATTGACGCCATTCATGGCGCTGAGCACGTTTGTCACATCAAAACCGGTATCCGTTGCATTGCGCGGAAAGCCCATCAGATAGAACCCGGCGGTATTGACAAGGTTTCCGTCTTTGTCAGCGCGAAATTCCCCGGCCCGTGTATAGAAAATGTCACCGGTGGGCTCATAAACACCGGTTGTCGTGTTGAAGGTCAGCCCATCGGTCACAGCAAAAAAGCCGTTTCCGGAAATCGCGATATCCGTCGATGCCGTTGAGGCGGCCAGCAGACCTTGAGCATTGATTTCCCTACCCACACTGGACTGAACACCCCCAGAAGCGAAGGCTGATTCAGACCCTTGCGTCGTTACCAGAGTCGAAAACCGGGCGCGGTTCACCTTATAGCCAACGGTATTCACATTGGCGATATTATCTGAAATCATCGCCATGGATTGGCTTTGAGCGAACAAGCCCGACACGCCTGAGCGCAGACCACCGAAAATACTCATTGCCTAACTCCTCTTTTCCTCAAAGGCGCAATCTGGGATCATATCCTGATACTGCGCGGGGCCATTGCTAGGCCGTTGGATCCTCAACACGAAGCACTTTACTCAGCGGAATTTTGACAGGGCCCATCAACAGCGTTGTTGTCCCGCCGTCAAATTCGACACCTGTTACGGTTCCGCCGGTTTTGTAAGTTGGATCAATTGGTTCATCGTCTTCCGTCACGGCACCAACCTGGAAGCTGTATGCCCCGGGCGGGACGGGGTTGCCGTTCTGATCTGTACCGTCCCATGAGACGTCATGATCCCCATATGTGGTTGGCATGTTCTGAACCAGTCGCACCAGTTCCCCCGCGCCATTATAAATTTCCATTGTCGCGCGCTTCGCTTCTTCAGGAAGGGCATAGGACAGGGTAACGGGATCACCCTGGAAGTTGACTTCGTTATAGTCAGCCTTGATTTCCTGCCCAATGTAGCCGACGGCGGCCGTAGCCTCGTTCTGGCGGTTCAGGGTGATCAGGTCTTCCAATTGACCGCTTTGCCGCACGGATTGTTCGACATCCGCAAACATGACCAGCTGATTGGTAAATTCGGTCGTGTCCATAGGGGACAAGGGGTCCTGATTCTGCAACTGGGTCGTCAGAATGGTCAGGAAATTGTCGAAGTTATTTGCAAGACTGTTCAACGCCTCCGTTTGCTTCTGGGATTGCGTTGGCACATTGGTCTGCGTCGATAACAACGAATTGATATCATTGGCCATGGTTTGCTCTCCTTATGCCGATGTCGCAACGGATATGTCCGCCACATCGGGCATGGTTCTATCCGGAATTGGGCGCTTAGATTTTAACATCCAGTCGCCCATCTCCATCGAAACCACCGGTTTGTTCAAAAATGAAACCTGTATTGATCAAGTCATCCAATCCATCTGCGGTTTGGCCTGACACATTATTCCCCTGGGCATGGTTCTGCTGTGATCCATTGCCCGAATTTTGATTCTGAAGCGTGAAGCTCAGACTGTTCTGGTCTGCCTGAAGACCGGCATTGTTTAATGATTGCAGAAGGGTGCGCGCATCCTGGCGCAGCATATCCAGAGTTTCCGGACGTTCTGCTGAAACAATCGCAGTCATCTTGCCTTCATGGGTCATTTCCATTTTGACCTCGACGCGCCCTAATTCAGCCGGACGCAACTGTATGGTGATGCGATCATTGCCCTGGGCCAAACCACGACTGATATTTACAGCCACTTGATCTGCCACGACATGTGCAGGAACGGGCGGCGGGCGTGAGGCGTTGGCTGTGGGGGCGGGCGTACCGCGCTGTTGAATGCTGTTATTCGCGCCCAGGCTGGCTGTCGTACCAGTGGCGGCGTCGACAGTGGTGCCGCTTTGCGTTGATCCGGTCAGGCTGGAAGCTTGTGTGCCCATACTGGTCGCGACCTGTTGTGTATTAACGGTCGGATTAGCAACGGCGGCGGCCTGTTGTGCGGCCGCTCCAACCTTCGAAGGATCCGCGCCATTTTGCGCGGCATTTGCGCCTTGTGCATTTGCCTTCTTGGAGTCGCCTTTAACCCGGTTAAAGATATTATTGACCGCAGAGTCTGCCTCTGCTGTGGCATCGCCTTCCGCCTCGGCCTGAGACAAGGCGGCGGCATCGCCCTTTTTGGCTGCGGTGTCGGCGGCCACTGCGGCCTTTGCCGATAGGGTGTTTTGTGGTTGCGACGAAATCTGTGCCGCGTCATCCGTAACCGTTGCCGTCATTTTTGGTCCCGAATTCTGGACGGCCTTCTTAGCCTGCTCCAGAATCTCGGGGGAGACGCTTTCTCCCTTCGCAACCTGGGCTGCTGCAGCCTGTTGCGCTTCTTTTGCTGAACCGTTGGATTGCGTGGCGGCTGAATTGGCTTTCGCGTCGCCCGCCTGTGTGGTGCCTTTTTCAGAAGAAGCCGGGGCGGTGTTCTCGTTAGCGCCTGTGCCAGTCTGCGCGACGGAACTGCGATCCGCGGGTCCATTCTGTAAATCACGCCGCTGGGACGGCTCCACTGGGGCGTGGGCAACTGGCGTTGTGCGATCATCCTGGTCCCGATCATCCCGGGGCGCATCGTCAATGGATTGGTCGCGCGCACGGTCGTCGCGGCGATTGTATATCGGTGTCGGGTTCTTGTCGGCGCTGGCCTTTTCCGGCATTTTAAGCTGTTGGTCCGCACGGGTGAAATTGACATTGGTTTCAAGGCGACCCTTCAGAATCTGGGCAAATCGCGCTTCGGCAGAAGGCGCAGTCTCCTTGTCTGCGGTGTTCGCGCGATCTTGTTGCGAGCGGCTGGTGTCCGTCGCGCCAAACAGGTCTTGGGTTTTGTCGTTCACAGTGTTTACGGACATAATGTGTCTCCGGGGTCATTCCTGCCTGGTTAACAGCAATCTCCGGGCCAGTTTCAATTGGCATGCTTAAATATATGAATTATATATGATTTTTAACGTCGGAACAGAATGAGGGGGAGTATCGAAGCGTCCATGTGGGCAGTTTCATCCGAGCAGATTTAGTGCAAGCGGGAATCTTCTGCCGTGGGGCAGTCGGCATCATCGCCCATCCCCAAAAAGCAAAAATGCCCTGGATACAAGGCACCCCTCAGCGCCCCGAAACAAGCGCTGTCTGTTACTGAAACGTCCTACGCCGAATAATTCGGTGCGTCAGATTGAGGTATCAAAGGCGCGAGACGCCGAGTCCCCGCGAGTGCTGATACGGTCTACCTGAGACTGCAGAAATTCAATCAGGTTTTCCGATGGAATGCGGCGCAACACTTCTTCCGTGTTGGGCAACAAAACTTCCAGGAAAACCACATCGGTTTCCGCATCAATACCCACACGAGTCTTCAGGCCCTGAATCTGCAGTTCTGGCAGAGCAGAGACACCCTGTTCCCGAACGGAGCGTTCCTGACGACGCAGGGCATCATCCTCACGGGTATTGGGTTGCGCAGAATCAGTCGTCGCGGTGACGACATTATCAGGCACGTTCTGAACCGTGGTGGTGGCCCCGGCTTGTGTGGTTGCGTTTGGTGCCTGCTGAGTCTGGCTATTCTGCGACAGCGGCACAGGGGGTGTAACGTTGATTTCCATTTTAAACCTCCTCGACAGCTTCTGCTATCGTTCTTATGGTCCTTAGAGCATTCAAAAACCGGCAAAAGTTCCTAAAAACTCTAATCCATAGTGCATAATATGGCTGATTTTGTGCAAAATTGCAAGAGGTGTCGATTCGCCGCACGGGTTGGCGTTGTGGGCGACACGGCTTATAGTGAGGTCTAGTCCCGCTGCAGATGTTATTAGAGGAACCGGTCATGCCCCTGCGCATTAAACTACCATCGAAAGAACGTATCATTATAAATGGGGCCGTCCTTGAAAATGCGGGGGAGGCGACAACGATCATCCTGCACAATCACGCCGACATCTTGCGCCGCAAGGAAGTGATGAGTGAGGCCGACGCGCAAAGTCCGGCGCGTCGGGTCTATTATGCTCTGCAATGTGCTTATATGTTTGAAGATGAGCGTCCACGCTATCAACAAATGGCGCAGGAGTTGCTCAATCAATACAGCTCCGCTGCGCCCAGCAGTGCAGATATTATTACAAAAATTCAAACGGAGATCGGTGCAGGGCGTCTGTACAACGCGTTGCGGGCGTCACATTCCTTGATCGAGCACGAAACAGAACGCTTCAAAAGTCTTGGTCTTTGGCCAGGCCTTGAAGAGGAATCTGAATTTTACGATGAAGACCAGGACGCCTGATACCGCGTCAGCTAGACAGATTTTTTACAGGCATAAAGCCGATTTAAGGCTTCGGTGAACGGCGTTGTCGGCGTTTGCGTTGTAACGGACCGCATTTCAATTAATATCCAGTTATTGCATAGTGAGGGATATCCCTAAGTTTTGTTGACAATCCTAGTTTCGTAATGTTACTTAGGGATATGGCTAACTATGAATCAAATCTAGACCTCTGCTTCTCAGCTCTTGGTGACCCAACAAGACGTATGATCCTGCAGCGTCTTGCCCAGGGGGAGGCAAGTGTCAGCGAACTTGCCAAACCGCATGACATGGCGTTGCCGTCCTTTATGGAACATCTGAGAAAACTTGAAGCGGCGGGTTTAGTAACGACCAGAAAGCAAGGACGCACCAGGACATGCGAATTGTCCCCGACCGCTTTTACACCAGCAAAAAACTGGTTGAGCGAGCAAAGCGCTGTATGGGAAGCGCGTCTTGATGGTTTTGATAATTACATCAACACCTTGATGAAAGAACCAAACACATGAATCTCGACCCAAATACCGACCTTACATTTACCCGCAGGCTCAATGCCCCTCGTTCTTTGCTATGGGAATGCTGGACGACACCGGAACACATCAAACATTTCTTCATGCCCAAACCACATTCTATTGATAGCTGTGAGATTGAGCTGCGGGTGGGGGGCAGGTTCAATACCGTCATGAATATCGATGGTAATCAAATACCCAACGAAGGAGTATTTCTTGAGATCGTGGATGGTCGGCGTCTGGTGTTCACAGATACGTACAGCGAAGGATGGAAACCTGCGGCTGATCCATTCATGACCGCCATTATTGAATTCGAAGACGACGACAAGGGCGGAACAACCTACACAGCGACAGTTCGGCATCGCTCGCCGGAAGCCCGCCATACGCATGAAGAAATGGGGTTCTTCGAGGGATGGGGGACGGTCGCAGCCCAACTTGAAGAATACGCGAACCGCCTCGGGTAAGATGGTGGCACGGCGCTATCAAACTATGGTTTGTTTGAATTGCAGTTGTTAGCGCCGGCCGCCGCAAGGGGCGGCTAGCGGTTCCGATTCCTGATGAACCTATCGCGGTCGTCCGAACGTGCTGATGGGTGTGTAGATCCAGTTGAATGCACGAATTCGGCGGTCCAGTTCCACCGGATCCACATTTCCCGGGACAACACGCATGGCATTGTATTGGGCCTGTGTCGTTTTCTGTCCCGACCACTGGACGCCGTTCCCAGGAATGTCCCGGTCCAGTTGTGCAAGCGCGGTTGCGTTCATCAGGAACAAGCGGGCCAACCGCTGATAGGCCAGGATTGCGATTGCATGAGATGTATTGCAGTTGGCAATTGAGAAGATCTCACAATCCAATATTTCCCCTTCATCGACACGCGGCACCATGCGATGGAATGTGACGCCGTATTCCTGTTCACCCGCATAGCAGGCAAAAGCAGACGGGCGATTGCCCGGATAACTGGGGGGGCCTGGATGAAAATTGTAGCCGCCGTTGGAAAAGGCGGCCAGAGCATAGGCGGGGGCGATAATGGATGTCGAAAAACCGATCAGTCTGGCGCGCGGCGACAGCTTCGGTAGGGCTTGGTCTAACATTTCAAGGGTGCTGGCATGTGCCAGGCTGAGGCTGGTATCGATCCGTGAAAAGGCCGCAGCCTGAAAGGCGGCTTCCGGTTCATTCATAAGCAGGACGATATCGATTGGGATGCGCGCCGATAAAGGGTCGGGCGGTAGCGAAGACGCTGGTTTTTCCGCGTCTTCTCTCACGCCTCTCGATCGGTTTTGTCGGCGCTGACCTGACTGTCTGCCGGAATGTTTGCCGGGGCCTCTGCCGCGTCGGCCGGGGGCGTCAATCCATGCAGCTCAGCATATTCTTTTCGCAGCCGTTCTGCCTCTTGCGGGTCATCCGAAGGGCTGCCCAGAAGGCCTGCGCCAATCTGCCGGTTGATGTTGATCAGCACGGGCAGCTTGGAGGCATCTGGAGTCCCGATTAACTCAGCAGATTTCTTGTCGATAAAATTTGACAGGTTGATCAGGTTTTCCCGGATTTCACGGGGCGTCTGGCATTCTGGATCAACCAGTTCTGCCTGAAAGATTGTCCAGACACGCCAGTTCAATCGAACGACATCGCGGATCGCCGCGCCGTCGTCTGGGTTTCGTGCAGCCTCATCCATGCGGCGTGCTAATTCAACCAGCGCATATCCTTCCGCTGCTTGAGGAGGCGCTTTTTCAAGTGCTGCACGTTGTTGACTTGCATATGGATTGGACATGCCTACCCGTTCTCTTGTTGATAATCTATCGGCAAAGGGATCACTCTAAAGATGCTGAATTGCTCCGATGTTCTCCACCTTATACTTTGTCAGTATAGAATACATTCGTAAAGCGAGCGTTAACGTAACCTGGGACAAAATTATAAGTAATTTACGAGTGATAGACGGTTTGTATCGGCGATTGTTGAATAAGACGCTTCCAACTGTGTACGCAATGCGGCAATTCGCGTCGCGACTTCTGCATCATTGGCGACAGTCAGGTCGGTCAGTGCAGATTGTGAGATGTTGATGAAGCTGGTGTGTATTTCCTTGGTGCGCGACAGTTCATTGATAACTGTGCCGTTGCGCGCCTGTAATTGCCGCAGTTCAACGCGCGCGTTATCCAGGGTGTTGCGGGCTTCCCCCAGGAATTCTTCGCGTTCAGGCTCTGTCAGACCAGTTTGCGCGGCGGACTTCAAGCGCAGGAGCCCCTCAATCAAATTCTGGAAGGCGGGTTCATTGGCCGTGATATTATAGACGATTGGTTGCGAGTCGGCGATTGTGACCTTCATCGCCTCATAGGCTTTTGAATCGACCGTGCCTGCCGCTGTGAAGCCGGTGTGATAGGATTCTGTCGTGGCGGCGCCGCCCGCATCAACCACATGCTCCGGCAGCGTATCCGCGGTTTCAATTGCATTCGCCGCTGCCGGGGCAGAGCCCAGGTCGGTGGCGTTGTAAAGCGACAGGGTACGAAGGTCGCGCACAGGCGCATCGCTGAAATTGGTGCCAGCAAAAATAAACCGGTCACCCAGTTTGATATTCAGGTTGGCCTCTACTTCCAGCATGAAGTTGTTGGCCAGAACCGTTGTCGTGTTCGGAAAGTCCACATCATTGGTCGACAGCGGCTCGGCGGCATTCAGCGCATCCGTTGCCACCTGGACAAGCC
>NZSA01000024.1 GCA_002696645.1 Rhodospirillales bacterium
GTTTTAAACCCGCCGGTCACCATCAGGGGCTTGTGCGTTAAGGGCCTGGCACTGGTGGCAAAATCCAGGAAATAGGGGCCACGTGCGGGTGCATCGGATGCCGATCGCGCGCCTGGAAAATAGGTCCCGCCGCTGATTTCAATCAGGTCAATGCTGGTCTGGTCAAGTGCGGTGATGACGCTAAGCGCGTCATCGGTATCCAGGCCCCCTTCAAGCTGATCTGTCGCATTCAGCTTAATGCCGATTGGAAAGCGAGGGCCAACCTTGCTGCGGACCGCCTCAAGGATTTCCAGGATCAAACGGACCCTGTTTTCAATCTTGCCGCCATAGCGATCGGTACGCTTGTTGAAAAGCGGGGATAGAAACTGGCTGAGCAGAAATCCGTGGGCCGCATGGATCTCAACCCCGCCAAACCCAACTTTTTGCGCCAGTTGCGCGGTGCGTGCGAACGTCTCTGGCAGCCGCGCAATCTCCTCAAGTGTCAGGGCCTCACAGGACAGGCCGGGAATATTAAGCGCGCTGGGGCCTTTGGGCGCGCTGATCGGTGGGTGTGCCATGGCGCCCGCATGGCCAAGCTGTATCCACAATTTTGCGCCGTTGGCAGATCCTTGGGCAGCGAGCGTTGCGAAATTGTCCAGATGTGAGTTTGGGTCAAGAACAAGGTTTCCTGGTTTCTCTGCATAATCCGGGGTGGGCTGTACCTCCCCAATTATGGCCAGGCCCAGTCCCCCTTTTGCCCAACGGTTATACAAATGGATCTGTTCCTTGGTTGGATTGCCCTGACCGTCGCCAAGGGAGTCAGACATCGCAGCCTTTGCGATGCGGTTCTTGAGAATTTCCCCACAGGGTAATTCAAGCGGTCGGAACAGCGCGTCCTGAGTGTTCGGCATGGGAGATCCTTGATGGGGGCTGGCAGGGGATTTTTCTATGCAGGCATACTAGCGGGTGTTGCGCCATTTGCGAAGGCATCAAGGACAGCCTCTTTCTTAAGTATTGTTAGATGAATCCTGCCGAAATGATTTATCGTCAGGACGACTCTATTTTGTTCTCTTTGGGCTCTTTTTATGGATCGGATATACTGTACTCAGTCTTAAACCAAACACTATATATTGATCTATAAATACTTGTTTTTTCTTGCATTTCCTTTCTTGATCCTTGAATCCACTGGATGTTACAATGGATGGTGTGCGGGGGGTATTTTGTATGCCCTGCACGATCTTGTACAAAATGTTGTAGTTGTTTGGGTTTCAGCGTGAAAGGTCGTCCATGACCGGCAGATATGGTGGCAGACAAATCGGACGCACGGGGCCCCGCATTGGGTTGCCTGTGGACGTAGACGGACGGGGACGTACAAGCCCCGTGATGCGTCATGCTGGGTTGCGTCCGGCCGCCGATGCGCCTGCGTCAGGTACCGTTCTTCAACAGACCTGGACGATTGACCCTGCCAATGGTCCCGATCATCGTCGGGCAGAGGCTTCTGTTTGGCGCAAGCCGTCCCATGAGCGTCTGAGCATTTCAAAACTGTTTGAGCACATGGATCCCCAGCCCCGCAGCTATCGGGATGATGCGTATGAAGATGCGCACAAGATCACCCATACCGCGCCACCGCGGCTGGTGATTTCTCCCGGTACAGTAAGCGCCCTTGTTGCTGGCAGCATTGCCACTTTGTTTATTATATTTGTTGCGGGGTTCCTGTCTGCGGTGCTGATATTCGGGGAACCAAATGCCGGTGGGGAATTGGCGATTTTGCCCAGCCAGCCGCAACAATCCAGCCAACCAGTGCCATCGGTACCGCAAGATGGTGCCGCTATTGGCGATACCGCGGCCCAATCGGTGCAGGAAACACGCGCGACGATCCCACAACAAACGACCCGCGTTTCGGAAGGGTTGGTGACATCAGCAACGGCAAATCGGGATCAGCAGCTTGCGCCTTCGCCGGAAATCGCGGCTGCAGAATCCGCACGTGATACGGCCCTGCAAAGTCCTCAGCCAGTTTTTACTGCGCCGCAAACACCATTACAGCCCTCTGTCAGCCAGCCGGGACCTATGGCGACCATCGCGACGGATACGATTATCTATCCTGGTGCAAAGCCATCCCAGCCCGCCCGGTCTGATGTGGCATCGGCGGAGACATCGGTCCTTGGTGGCCCAGGGGGGAACTACTCCCTGCAATTCGGGGCATTTCGCGATAAATCAAATGCCGCTGCCTTGGTTCGTGAATTGCAATCGGCTGCAAAGGCCGGGATCGTGGCAGAGCAAGGGGCGACTGGCGCACCGCTTTTCTATGTGCGGGCCGGGGCTTTTCAAACACGGGCCGAAGCGCTGGAGGCGGTTAAGTCTCTGCGTGGTTCGGCTGGCATTGTCACCTTTGTTCACGCCAATCGTGGGACGGGTTGATTGTGATGGGGGCAATGGTGGGGGCGGCCCAGTCGCGGTTGTTGAGCTTTGGCGCAGTGCTTTCTGTAATGGTAATGTTGACCTTGACGGCCTGTGGACTGGTCGGCGGCAGTGGCGCACCTGTATTTCAGTTGGAAACCGTTCAAGTGCGGGCATCTGCGGATGCTAATACGTCTTCTGCGACCGCAGTGGATATGGTTTTTGTCTATGACCCCACGGTTATAGACGTTTTGCAGGCGGTGCCCGCATCGGACTGGTTCAATCGCAAGCGTCAGTTCTTGCTGGATTACCCAAAGGGCATCAGCGTGATGAGTTGGGAGATTGTGCCAAGCTCAGTTTTGCCGCCCTGGACGGTGCCCGATGACATGCTGTCAAATGACGCCGGGGATGATGCGACGGCTGCTTTTGTATTTGCGGATTATCTGTCACCGGGCGCACATCGGGCACGGCTGGAAAGTGGTGTCGGCATCCGGATTGACCTGGCCCGTGACGATTTTACGCTCAGTCCTTTTAATACGGACAATTAACCCCGACTCCTGCACTGGAGCGGGGGTGGATTCCTTGACCTTGATACAGGAATCTAGGACTGCTTAACTGTCTGACTTGGACGTCAGGCTAGGGGAGCCAGAAAGGACATCGAAATGCCGCGATCCGCCCGAGAATTGCCGGATGCCATTCAGTGGCATGAGGGCATGCTGTTGGCACCGCAGCATTTCCAGCAGTTGGGAGTGCGTGGTGAGGAACTGATTGCCTATCACACCGCGACCAGCAGCCCATTCCATTGGGGTATTCGCCATCTGAAGGTTGATCCGGTGCAGTTGGTCAGCGGCATCTTCCGGGTGCTGGAATTGGAAGCTGTGCTACCAGATGGTCTGATCGTCAGTCATGTTCAAGGCGATGACGTGCCCCTGGAACTGGATCTGTCTGAGCAACAGGGGCAATTGATGGGCAAGCCTGTGCCGATCTACCTGGCCGTGCCGGTGCGCCGCCTGGGCGGGCGTGCAACACGGGGGGATTTGCCCCGCTATCAGGAAGTGCCAGGGCTGCCGATTTCTGATGAGCATACCGGCGAGGGGGAAATGACAATCCCGCGCCTGAAGCCCCGCTTGTCGTTGCATCTGACAGACAGTCTGGCCCAGAAATATGTTGGCTTTCCCATCGCGCGTCTGATGCTGCGCGAAGAAGCCTTCACAATGACGAATTTTGTCCCGGCGCAACTGAGCATAACGCGGGTTTCCGCCATTGGGGAAATGTGCCAGGCAGTGGCAACGCGCCTGCGCGAAAAGGCGATGTTCNTTGCAGAACGGGCGCGTACCCCGCTGGGCCAGACCGACAAGCCAATGTTGCAGCAATCCCAGACCGCGATCCATGGTTTGGTCGCTGGTCTGCCGATGTTCGAAGCGATCTTAAAGACGGATCGCTGTCATCCGTTTCCGTTGTATCTGAGCTTGTGCCAGATCGTCGGGCATATGACCGCCGTGGGCGGGGCCCTGGTGCCGCCGATGCTGCCATCCTATGATCATAATGACCCAAAGGCGGCGTTTTCGGCCGCCTGTGATTTTGTCATTCAGATGCTGGACCGTGTGTCTGAAGCCTATACCGCCATTCCGTTTGAAGAAGCCGATGGCGTGTTTAGCCTGAAGATTGATCCGGCATGGTGTGATGATGACCTGACGATTGGCGTGCGGGCCCGGGCTGAAATGACCGAAGCCGATGTGATCGCCTGGATGGATGTCGCGCTGGTCGGATCGGACTCTGTGATCAAGCCAATGCGGGAACGCCGCGTCCTTGGTGCGCCACGCCATCGTATCGATCGGGAACAGGCGCTGGATGTGGTTCCGACACGGGGTGTGGTGCTATTTAAAATCGAGGTGAATTTCGACGACATCGTTCCGGGCGAAAAACTGTCCATCCTGTCTGGTGACCGGGGTCGGCGGGAACCGCCGCAGGAAATCGTCCTGTATGTCCGAAATCCATCCGGCGACGATAGGTAAGGCCAGGCGATGGCTGTTCAGCCTGTTTCTCCCATGACAAAGGCGCATCGCAATGCGGGCGTTGGCGGTAGCAGTGTGGGTGGTGGTCCGTCCGCCGGGGGGGCCGGTGCCTATATTCTGGATCAGTTTCGAGAGTTTTATGATGAGGTTCTAACCCTGCGGGAAGAAGCCTTGTTAAGTGGTCATGCAAGAACCGCTGCGCTGCCCAGTTTTGATGAGGCCATGGCCTATGATCCAAACAGGCCGAAGCCACCGCCTCTGCCAGGGTTCAATGCACCTCCTCCATTGCCGGGGGAGGCAGCGCCGCCAGACTATGATCTGGAGGATCATCCGGTAGACGATGACGACGCACTGTCTGGATCAAAAAGGGATCACCATGGCGTCGGATTAAAAGCGGAAGAGGCGCTGAGACGCTTGCAGACTCTGTTGGAGATGCAAGCCTTGGAGGCAGGTCGTCGCGGCGGGGAATACGGCGTTTTGTATTATCGCGAAGCGCAATATGTCATGGCGGCGCTGGCGGATGAGATTTTTTTAACGCTGGATTGGCCCGGGCGCGATTTCTGGCGCAATGACTTGCTGGAGACCCGGTTGTTTGAAACCTACAATGCCGGGGATGCTTTCTTTAAGCGCATGGAAAAGCTGCTGAAAACCGGGGATCGGGTGCAAGCTGAAATCGCCATTGTATATCTGCTGGCGCTGACATTTGGGTTTCGGGGGCGCTATGCCGGAGGGCGGGATGAAGCCCGGATCTCGGAATATCGCAAGCAGCTTTACTATTACATCTATCAAAAACGCCCAAACCTACCAGATCCCAGCCATCGTCTGGCACCAGAAGCCTATCAGCACACACAGATGAGCACCCTGGCGCGCTTGTTGCCCTCACCGGGTCGATGGGTCTGGCTGTTTGTTGGTGTTGTCGCGCTGTACAGCATCACCGCCCATTTCATTTTCAACGATGCGCTAGCGCCTTTGCTTGAGGCGCTTGATCGCGCCGGTGGTTAGGGGCGGGGCAGATGAGCTGGCTGGATTTCATCCGCGACTTACTCTATCGACTGACGCCTTATTTGCCGGGGATCGTCGGGTTCCTGATCGTAATATCCTTTATCCTGATCGGCGCCCTGCTGTTTGTGGTTCGCAAGACGCGCAATTCCAAAAAGGCGGCTGGCGCAGAGGAGGATTCGCCCCGGCATCTGGATGAAGATCCGGATTATCAGCCTTTCGCCGCAGAGCCGGAAGACCTGCCGCTTCTGCCAATGCGAAAAAGCTTCAAACATGCGCTAAAAATTCTGCGCAATCACGTTTCTGGCCGTGATTGGCGTTATGCGATCCCCTGGTATCTGATGCTGGGGCCGGAAGGATCGGGAAAATCCACCCTGATCGCCCATACCGGCATGGACCTGCCTGTAGGTCAGCCCGCAGAAGATTTCGAAGATCTGCGCCCGGCCTGTAAATGGTGGTTTTTTGACCGCGGTGTCGTGCTGGATATGGCAGGAACCCTGGTGCGGCAACGCGATGGGCGTGGATCCAATTCTAAGGCATGGCGCAATTTTCTGGGGTTTCTGGATCGGTATCGACCCCGCCGTCCGGCAGATGGTATCATCCTGACCATTCCGATAGAAGATTTCCTGGATGACCAGGGCGCGGTGCGACCGCCGGAGGATATCACCCAGCGCGCCGATGCGATTTACAAGAAATTGTGGCAGGCACAGGCCCGTCTTGGTCTTGCCTTCCCGGTCTATGTGATTGTCACGAAGATGGATCGTCTGCCGGGGTTTCAGGCCTTGGTATCAGAACTGCCGGATCACAGCCTGGCTGATATGCTGGGGTGGGCCAGCCCGTACAGTTTCGATACAGAATTTCGTGAAAGCTGGGTCGACGAGGCGGTCGAAACGGTCGGGCAGGGGTTACAGGCGGCGCAGATGGAAATCTTTGCCATGACGGGCGACCCTGCGGCCGCCGAAGATATCTACCAATTGCCGGCTTCCTTTGAAGGGCTGCGGGAGCCGATGCGGCTGTACTTGCGGCAATTGTTCAAGCCCAGCACGTATCACGAAAGTTTTTCTCCCCGCGGGATCTGGTTCACCGGGGATAGCGGCATGGAAGATTTGGTCGTTGATCGCCCGGTACCTGTTTTGTCCGGGGTCTATGGCGGCCCCCGGGCGCGGGCGGCTTATCCGGTATTTTTGCAGGACTTGTTCGAGACCAAGATTTTTCCTGAAAAGAACATGGCGCGCCCGGTTAAACGGACTCTGATTCACAGCAATAAAATAGCGACGACAGCGCAAGCGGCCTCAATCGCCGTTGTTGTCTTAGGGGCATTTTCACTGTGGTTGCTGCACACGGATATGCATCAGGATGTTGCAACCGTCACACCGTTTATTGAACAGGTTGGACAGGATATAGACAGCGTTCAAGCCGCAAACCGAGCCAATCCGTCTGATAATCCTGTGGGCAGCTTTAACCGTGAACGTGCCTTGCGTTTGTTGGAGGGAATGGCAGCCCTTAAAACCGGGTCTTTCTTCTCTATTCTGATGCCGTCGTCTTTCCTCGCGGATGTTGATAGCCGCGTGACCAACGTCACCACAACCGCATTTAATTTATTCATACTACAGTCAATGGGGGCTGCTCTGGACGAGCGGGGCCAGTCTATCGGCAATGGTCGTTTGCCGCCGGAAGGCGCGTCTACGGGCACTCTGCAAATGCGATCTAATCTGCCGTCAGGGGCTTCCGCGCTGTTAAACAATGAAACACCGCGCAGTGAAGAATTTGAGCTATTGCGGCGGTATGTTGGATCCGTTCGCGATTTTGAATCGGCGATCAATCGTTACAACCAACTCAGTGAAACCAATGATCTGGAAGATGTGCGCCGGTTGGTATCGTACCTATTCCAGGTGCGTCTGCCGGAAAGCTTCCTGGAGAATTCAGACTTTTATTCTGAAGCGCTGAGTGGCGCAAATTATCGGACAATTCCGCTGGATGCCTATCAACGTGATATGCAGGCAAAGTATCGGGAATTGATGGATAAGGCTGTGGTTTCGCTGTATTCGAAAAATGCCCTGATGATCAAGTTGCGGGACCTTGCCCAGACATTGGACGATGCCGCAAACAGCAGAACCGCGGGTCTGGGCGAATTGGATCGTGTTTTTAATCAGATTAAGACAATCCGCGCCTGGTTAGATGATCCGAAATATACTTGGATGGATGACCCGGCATTTGACCCAACCATTGCCTATGCTGATTTGCAGGAACGCATTGGGGGATCTCAGGTTCTGGGGGCCGATCTGGCAGCGGCGTTTGATGCGGCGAACAAAAGCGGATTGAAGACATTACAGCAGGAATTGCCAGATCTGAGATCCGTTTCTATTGGGCCTATTCTGGCACGGGATGGTGACAGAACCGTGCTGCGGTTGTCTCCGACAATCCTGGACTTCTACAGCGTTCTGGAAAGCCTGTATCAGCAACCGTTTATGCGGGACGGGCGGTTCCAGGCGATGCCCGCTCCGCCGTCACTTGGCAGCGCCATTGAATGGGATGCGGGCGCGCTGGAGGAGGGGATAGCCTTCATTGATGACTATGATAAATTCATAGCATCAGAAATGGATCGTGTCCCACGGGCGTTGCACCCGCTGTTGCGCACGGCCGGTGGGCATAGTCTGGAACGCCATGTAAATGATCGGATCGCGGCGGCAATGGTGGTGCCGCGTGGTCGGTCCAGCACCTCACTGCAATCCGAGGAATCTTTGCGGCGGGCGGTCGTTACCTTCAATTCAGCAGGGTCGGCCTTGCGGCAGATATTGGGCGTCTATGACGACCTGGGGCTGGAAGACAGTTATCTGGACTTGCTGGATCTCAGCACCAGCAGCGCTATTGCATTGATACAGGCGGCGGATTCTTTGTTTAATTCCAGTTCGCTATACGTGCCGCAGGGGGGAGACTTTGATTGGTGGCGTGGGGATCCCAATATGGCGTTACAGGCCTTCCGGGCGCGCGACGTCTTTGGCTTACGCGATATCCTGGCGCAACAGCGGGGTCGGATTTCCATCATTGCGACTGGCTATGTGAAACCAGTTGCCGATTTCCTGAATGCATTGAATGCCAATCTGTCGGATCAGGAACANGGGCTNNTGTCCCGCTGGACAGGCATCATTGATGAATTGACCAAGTATGACCTGCAGCAGGCAGATAATACCGTCTCGGATCTTGAACGTTTCATCACGGGCCCAATGATGGATGTCACCTTCGCCAATTGCAGTGAGACATTGGACGGCGCGACGATCAATGCGCGTCAGGCTGATTTCTTTGTCGAACGCATCAATATGCTAAGTCGGGGCATCCGTGCCCGGTGTCTGACCCTGGCCGGGGTGCAGGCGCAAAGCGCCTATACCGCCATTGCTGATAGTTTCGATGATGGATTGGCCGGGCGATATCCGTTCACATTGACCCCGTTTGAATCGGATATGCGGGAAGCCAGCCCCAGGGATTTGCGTACATTCTTTTCGGCCTATGACAGGGATGTCCAGAATGCCCGTTTGGCGTTGGAACAGGCCGATGACCTGGGGTTTGGACGAGATCAAGCGCTGGAGTTCATTACTCGGATGGATCGCATCCGTGCTTTCTTCGACCCCTGGCTGTCTTCGGCCAATCGGGAAGACTCCCCGTCCTTTAATCTGGATGTCGCGTTCCGGGTCAACCGGGACCGTGAAGTCGGCGGCGATCAGATTATTGATTGGCAGTTCGCGGTAGGCCCGGACGCAACCACTTTGCGCGGTGAGAAGAAGACACTACGATGGTCCTTGGGGGAGCCGATTTCTCTGACCTTGCGCTGGGCAGAAAATTCAACGCGCATTCCGGCGGCCGCGGTTGGGCGCCCCCAAATTCAAGTTCAGGGGCGGACGGTTACGATAACCTATGCTAATATCTGGTCCTTGATAGATTTGGTGCGGCGTCACCGCTCAGGTTCAAATGATTTTGCAGACTTTATCGACCCGCGCCCGCATACCCTCAGGATCGATATTCCCACCCGCCCGACGGCCGGGGGGGCGATTGAAACGGCAACGGTGTTTTTGCGGGTTGAGATTTCCGGTCTGAAAGAAGGACAGCCCGTGCCGCTGTTGATTACGCCATTTCCTTTTGAAGCCCCGCAGTTGGAGCCCTGATGCGATGACTGGAACGCCTGCCTTGGAAGAACAGGACGCTTTGGATGATGAGGGTGCCGGGACAGACAAGCCGGTGACCCCGCCGCCTGCTGTCGTTGAAGATGGCCCTGCAGAAGATCTGCTGGCGCCGCTGGCGGGGGATGACCCGTGTGGGCCCAGCCTGCGGTATGAGGGGACTTTTGATGCTGTGCGGGACGCCCGGCGGGATGAGGATCCAAACCTGCCGCAGGGTGTTTGGGAAACAGATGTTAAACGCGCAGACTGGCCCGCGGTCGCAAGACTGTGCGAAGACGCGCTGGCGACAAAAAGCAAGGATCTGCATCTCGCATTGTGGCTAACGGAAGCCTGGACCCATATTGAGGGACTGCGCGGATTCAGGCGGGGCCTGGATCTGACATCCAGCCTGTGTGAGGAGTATTGGCGCGATATTCATCCTAAAATCGATGAAGATGGGGATTTGGACTATCGCCTTGGACCGCTGCGCTGGGCGTCGGATCAATTTGCAATCCTGCTGCGCCTTGTGCCGGTGACCGCGCCGACATCCGGGGATGTTCACCCCATGCGCCTGAAGGATTGGGAAGATGTGCTGCGGCTGGAAAACCTGCATCAGCGCGATGCAAAAGCAGCGGCACGGGAACAGAAACGCTATGCGACGCGGGCTCAGTTCGATGCGGCTGTCGATTCAACGCTGGTAGACTATTACATCGATCTGGTTCCCGTGACCGAGGCCTGTCTGGGGGAGTTGGAGCGGCTGGACCTGTTCCTGGAGGAACATTGCCCCAAGGATGCGCCATCTCTGACACGCATTCGCACCGTATTGCAGGATATTGAGACCCGCGCGCGCAATTGGATGGAAGCCAAGGGCGGCACTCTGCCGGGCGATCCTGAAGATATGCCAGAAATGCCAGACGACGCTGTTGAAATCCAGGACACGGATGTCCTGGCGCAGGAGGGAAATATCATGACCCAGGCCCCACAGGCTGCCGCCCGGCAAGTGTCGGCAGGACCGATTCAAAGCCGCGCAGAGGCCTATAAACGCCTTGGGGAGGCGGCGGACTATCTGATAAAGGCGGAACCGCACAGCCCCGTTCCCTATCTCGTGAAACGCGCCGTCGCCTGGGGAAATATGAGCTTTGGCGAATTGCTGGTCGAACTGGTCGAAGGTGGGGGGGATCACCAGCGGGTGCTGCGCCTGCTGGGATTGGATGCGATGGGGAAGAAGAAAGAGTAAAGGTAAATTAGAGCATCATGCGTTCGCATGAGCTCACACATAATACTCTAACCATACCTTTTTTCAGCAAATACGTCGTCGCAAACGATTCCGTTTGCTCGGGATTTGCTCTAAGCGGACTTCCCTTTGGCGTGGAAAATGAAGCCCAGTACATTCATCAGCAGCTGGGCGGCCAGAAAGGCGGTCGATCCGCTATGGTCATAATCCGGTGCGACTTCCACCAGATCAATCCCCACAACGTCGCCCATTTGCGTTAATCCCTGTAAGATTTCCAAAACCTCATAATACAAGAACCCGCCATGACTGGGCGTTCCCGTGCCAGGCGCGATGGAGGGATCGAATCCATCGATATCGATGGTCAGATAGTATCGTTTTCCCTGTGGAATCTTTGCCAGAACCCCATCGCGCCCCAGGTCACGGCAGTGACGGACCGATAGAATGGTGGACCCTGCCCGCCGCGCGGCGTCGTAATCACCCCGATTGGAAGAGGAGACATTGCGAATGCCAAGCTGGGTAAAGCCGGTCACATGGTTCATTTCAGACGCGCGGCGCAAGGGATTGCCATGACCATAGCGCACGCCATGGCGTTCGTCGACGAAATCCAGATGGGCGTCAATGTGGACAATATGAACAGGCTCCTGGTCATCGAAGGCCCGAATACAGGGAATATGGACAGAATGATCGCCCCCCAGAACCACGGGCAGAGCGCCTGCCTTCAAAATTTTGCGCACGCCATATTCTATGTTGTCGTGGCTTTGGATCGTGTCGGTGTGAATGATATCGGCATCGCCAATATCGACCATGCGCACCTTATCAACAGGCAGATAGGTGACGTCATCTTCAAAATCGTATGCGCCGCCATGACCAAATGAAAACAGGGTGGATGCCTCGCGGATGCCGCGCGGTCCGAAACGTGCCCCGGCGCGATACTGGGTTCCCATATCGAAGGGCGCACCCAGCACGGCAATATCGGCATCAATCGCATCCCAATCCAGACAGACAGGTTGCTTGCCAAAGGTACAATGCCCAACGAATGGCAGGTTCAACCGCCCACCTTCATACCCATTCTTTGCCATACAGTTCCTCCTTAGGCGGCATCCTAGCGCCGATATTCGGTCTGTGAAAAGACGGAAGCGCGTGCGTTCGCTATTTCCGTTCCGGGCCTGCGCGGCGCAGGGATTCTGTTATGCCATGCAGGGTGCGGACATCCTGATCGGTCAATTGGGTGCGTTGGAACATCAGGCGGATGTTGCGCATGACGGTAGGGCGCATTTCAACGGAACGAAAAAAGCTGCCTTCATCCAGACCTCTGCCCAGCCGCTCAATAAATATTTCCACCTCGTTCTGGGTGGCGGGGCGGGCATCCCGGATATCACGGGTTTCACTGGGGGTCTGGTCCCCGGCTGTAAACCATTCATAACCGATTAACAGAACCGCCTGAGCCAGGTTCAAGGATCGAAAATCAGGGTTCAGCGGCACACGAATAATCGCATCTGCCTTGGCGACATCATCATTGGTCAGGCCGGATCGTTCCCCCCCGAACAGGACGCCGGTGCGATGCAAGCCGCTGGCGGTCGCTGTGCGCATATCTTCAGCCGCAGCACGGGGGGTCAGGACATATTCCAGCAATTCGCGGGTACGCCCGGTCGTGGCATAGATCCGTGTCAGGTCCGCAACAGCCTCTTCGGTCGTCTGAAACACCTGTGCGTGATCAACAACGTCCTGTGCCCCGGCAGAGGCATCCTGAGCCTTTTGATTGGGCCACCCATCCCGGGGGCGCACAAGGCGCAAATCCGTCAGGCCGCAATTCAGCATGGCCCTGGCGCACATGCCAATATTTTCCCCCAATTGCGGGTCGATCAGTATGACGGCGGGCGCAGTCATCAGGCCTGAAAATCCAGATTCCAGACGCGATACCGTTCAGGGTCTTCCTGCCAACGGTCGCGGACCTTCACATAGATAAATAGATGCACAGGGGTCTCAAACATCTCGGACAGTTCTTCGCGTGCAGCGGTGCCAATGGTACGCACCTTGCTGCCATTCTTGCCCAGAATGATGGATCTTTGGCTCTCTCGCTGCACATAGATTACCTGTTGAATACGGATCGAGCCATCTTTCTTGATGTCGTAACTTTCCGTTTCAACAGTCAGCGCATAGGGCAATTCCTGATGCACGTTGATAAACAGCTTTTCGCGCGTAACTTCGGCCGCCAACAGCATCTGAGGCATATCGGATAATTGATCTTCGGGGAACAGCCATGGTCCCTTGGGCATCATGCCTGCAACATGGTTGATCAGGTCTTCCGTGCCATCGGATTTTGTCGCGGAAATCATGAAAATCTCTGTAAATTGCCCGGTCTTGTTCAGGCGATCCGCCAGCATCAGCAGGCTGTCACGCTTTACCAGATCAATTTTGTTCAGCGCCAGAATGGCCTTACGTCCAGCCTGTTCCAGGCCTTTCAAGATCGCTTCCACTTCGTCATTCATGCCAATCACACTGTCGATCAGCAGGACCGTCGCATCAGAATCCTGAGACCCTTGCCAGGCGGCGGACACCATGGCGCGATCCAGGCGACCCTTGGGCTTGAAGATACCCGGCGTATCGACAAAGGCGACCTGTGTCGCGCCGCGCAGTGCGATGCCCAGAATGCGGGTGCGGGTTGTTTGCACCTTATGGGTGACGATGGATACCTTGGCCCCGACCAGTTCATTGACCAGGGTTGATTTCCCAGCATTAGGGGCCCCGATGATGGCGACAAAGCCAGCGCGGGTCTCTGTCATATCGACAGGGCTGTCGTGATCTTCCGGCAATTGGGTGACGTCATCCGTCATTCTTCAGACTTTCCAGTAACTGTTCGGCAGCAGATTGTTCCGCATGCCGTTTGATCCGACCTTCAGCCTGGGCCGATCCATGTTTGGGGATCGTCACCCGCATGGTAAAGATCGGGGCATGATCCGGTCCGCTGCGCGAGACCTCTTCATAATGCGGCAAACCAAGTCCACGCGCCATGGTCCATTCCTGCAGCGCAGATTTTCCATCGCGCGGCGGGGTTGGATCGGCTTCCAACCGTTTCTCCCAATTGCGCAGGATAAAGGCGCGGGCCGTTTCCAGCCCCGCATCGCGATACATTGCGGCAATCAGGGCTTCGCACACATCCGACAGGATGGCGGGGTTGTCCGCCCCATCGGCTTCTTCATATTGCCCGAACCGAATTTCGCCGCCCAGATTTAAGTCCCGCGCCACATCCGCCAGAGTTTCCCGGCGCACCAGTGCATTGAACCGTCGGGACAGATGTCCTTCCGGATCTTTTGGAAACCGTTGCAACAGCATATCGGCGACGATCAGGCCCAGGACCCGGTCCCCCAGAAATTCCAGGCGTTCGTAGCTGCCTTCTGCCAGCGCTCCTGCGCTGCGATGGGTCAGGGCGCGATCCAGCAGTCGCTTGTTGCTGAAAACATGGCCCAGGCGCTGTTCCAGGGCTTTGAAATCGGCGTCACTTGATGACATCGAAAAACCGGTCGAAACGGGGGCCCGACTCACCCCAGGAGAAGAATATGATTGTCGCCTTCCCGATGAAATTTTCAATGGGAATGAAACCGACCTGACTTAGGACACGGCTGTCTTGCGAATGGTCGCGGTTATCGCCCATGGCGAAATAATGGCCAGGGGGCACGACATATTCCGGCGTATTATCCAGTCGACCCCGGTCCCCCATATCCTCAATGATATCATGTTCAACGCCATTGGGCAGCGTTTCCAGATAATGGGTGACGCGGGTTCTCATGCGCTCTTCATTTTCCGGCACATAGTCTTCGATCTGGCGGCGCTTCACGGCCTCGCCATTGATATGCAGCACACCATTGATCACTTGAATGGTATCGCCCGGCAGCCCGATAATACGCTTGATATAGTCGATATCGGTTTCGGTGGGCTTGCGAAAGACTGCAACATCACCGCGTTCAGGGGCGTCTTCCAGAATGCGACCCGAAAAAGAAACCGGGCTGAAGGGGAAGGAATACATCCCATACCCATAAGAGAATTTCGATACGAACAGATAGTCACCAATCTTCAAGGTCGGCAGCATCGAGCCGGATGGGATGTTGAAAGGTTCATACGCAAATACCCGGCACCCGATGGCAATAACGGCCGCCCAGAACAGGGTCTTTACCGTTTCCCAATAAGGCGCAATGCGGTCCTTAAAGCTGCCTTTTTCTGTGACATCTGTTTTCATTGGTGCGCGCCTTGTCTGTGCTGCGGAAGAATGGCGGGATATGGCCCTCCGGCGTGGTTGGTGTCAAGCCCAGGGGGCCGGTATGGCGCTTCTGCGGGGTTATGCCTCACGCAGGCTTTTCGCCAGGGCCAGTTGTTCTGCGGGCAGGGCTGACAGGATAACCATGGCATGGGCCAGCCCGGCCTCATCCGTCAGGGAAACATCAACCAGTGGCACCGTGCCCGGTGGCATAAGGCTTTCGGCCCGTTGCTTTGCGCCACCATGCAGCACCAAAGTCGGTTTGCCGCTGGGCAGGGACACAACTTCCATATCGCGCCAGAAAACCCCTTTTCGGAAACCGGTTCCCAAGGCCTTGGAGCAGGCTTCCTTGGCCGCAAACATCTGCGCATAACGATCTGCGCGCTTGTTGGGACGCCGATCAGCGCGGGATTGTTCCAGCGTCGTGAAGCAGCGATTGGTAAAACGATCTCCAAACCGCTCCAGGGAGGCGGCGATGCGAGAAATCTGGCATAAATCCGTGCCCGTGCCGATGATCATGCTTGTTTCTCCGCTGCCTGCTGTCGTTGCAATTTTGCGCGCCGCTGCCGCTTTGCAAAACGGCTGTCACGAAAGCGCTGTATCATCAGGCGCAAGGGAAAATAGACCAGCGGAAAAATAATGACAGACAGAATTGCCCCGCCCAGAATCATGGGAATTAAAACGTCCCCGATATTATCTATCAGATAACTGAATGACAGTGTTTCCTGAGGAACGCCCTTGCCTGCATTATACAGGACGTTGCTGCCCAACTCATAGGTGGCAATCCAGATGAATGGAAATGTCCAGGGATTGCCAACCAGTGTACCCAGTGCGGAAGCGACCATATTGCCGCGAATGAAATAGGCCAGCAGTGCCCCCAAAACAAAATGGAACCCCATAAAGGGCGTGAAGCTGACGGCGGCACCGGACGCAAAACCAGCGGCGATGCTGTGTGGTGTGCCTGGCAGGCGCGCAACCCGACGTTTATAATAGCTGCCAATCCGGCGCAGGCTCATTGTCGGCCAAAGAAACCTTAAGATGCGGTCGGCACGGGTCGTTGGAATGCTGCGGCGGAAAAGCATGGAAATGTTATGCCCGCTCTACTGAATTGACATATTTGGACGCGCGCAGGGCAGCCAGAACATTGTTCAACTGTTTTGCGTCGGTCACTTCGATATCAATCAGCATTTCAAAGAAGTCCTCACTTCGGCTGGTAAATTTAAGATTAGAAATATTGCCGCCGTCTCGTCCAATCACGCCTGTAAATTCTGCCAGGGCACCGGGTTCATTTATCAATACGGCCCGAATCCGTCCTGTAAATGCGGTGCCGTCAACAGCATCGGCATCCCAGGACACATCCAACCACCGTTCCGGCATGTCGGAAAAGTTTTCCAGGGTCGCACAATCAATATTGTGGATCGTCACGCCTTTTCCAGTCGTAACGATGCCAATTATGCGATCGCCGGGCAAGGGATGGCAGCATTTCGCAAAATGAATGGCCATATGAGGAATCAGGCCGCGAATGGGAATGGCCCCACCCGCTGTTGGATCAATCTGTCCAACCGAAACGCGACGCTTGGGGGGGCCGCCCTTTTCCTTATCTTTCTCTTTCGCACCTGGATAGGCTGCGAACNGGACTTCGCGTGCCGTCAGGCGGCCTTCTCCGACCGCAGCCAGGATATCTTCCGCTGTCTCCAATTCAAATCGGGCGGCAATTCCTTTCAACGCCTTTTCGGTGGCGTCATAGGCAGCAGCCTTAAAGGTGCGTTCCAGAATTTCCTTGCCCAGGCGTACATATTGTTCCCGCTGAACAGAGCGCACAAAACGGCGAATGCAGGCCCTGGCCTTGCCGGTAACGACAAAGGTTTCCCAGGCCGGTGAGGGGGTCTGAGCCTTAGAGGTGACGATTTCAACCTGATCGCCATTGCGCAATTGCGTCCGCAGCGGCACCAGTCGCCCATTGACGCGGGCTGCGGTGCAGCGATTGCCGACATCGGTATGCACAGCATAGGCGAAATCGACCGGTGTCGATCCGCGCGGCATGGCGTGCAGGTCCCCTTTGGGGGTGAAGATGAATACCTGATCGGCAAACATCTCCATCTTTGTGTGTTCCAGGAAGTCTTCCGGGCTGGAGGCATTGTCCAGAATTTCCAGCAATTCGCGCAGCCAGCGATACTGCTTGCCCTCGGTCAGTCCCAATTCCTCATCGGACAAGCGTTGAGATCCGGTTTCCTTATAACGCCAATGAGCCGCTACCCCCAATTCAGCAATGTCGTGCATATCCTGGGTGCGGATCTGGATTTCATTGCGGCGGTTTTCCGGCCCGATAACGCCGGTATGGATGGAGCGATAGCCGTTGGGCTTGGGCAGGGAGATATAGTCCTTGAACCGGCCTGGCACCATTGAATATTTGCCGTGCAGTGTGCCCAGCGCCTTATAGCAATCTTCGACGGAATCGACGACGACCCGAAACGCCATGATGTCTGACAATTGCTCAAAGCCGATATTCTGGCGCTGCATTTTGCGCCAAATGGAATAGGGCCGCTTTTGACGTCCGCTGACGTCTGCCGTAATTCCGGCCTTTTCCAGGTCTTTTTCCAGCGCGGCCTGGACCCGTTTGATGACATCGCCACCAGCTTCTTGCAGAAATTCCAGGCGCGCGACGATAGAGGCCCTAGCATCGGGGTTAAGCTCCTGAAACGCAATATCTTCAAGCTCTTCCTGCCAATCACGAATGCCGATGCGTTCTGTCAGGGGAACATAGATATCCATGGTTTCCCGGGCGATCCGGCGGCGCTTTTCCGGGGCCTTGATAAAATGCAGCGTGCGCATGTTGTGCAGGCGGTCTGCCAGTTTGACGATCAGGACACGGATGTCCTGAGACATGGCCAATACCAGTTTGCGGAAGTTTTCCGCCTGTTTGGTTCGGTCGGATTGCAGTTCCAATTGCGACAGTTTGGTCACGCCATCGACCAGGGCGGCCACTTCTTCGCCAAAAGTGGCGCTGATGTCTTTGACGGTGACATCGGTATCTTCAACGGTATCGTGCAACAATCCTGTGATGATGGAGGCGCAATCCAGCCGCTTGTCGCTTAACAGGCCTGCGACTTCGACCGGATGTGAAAAATAGGGATCGCCGCTGGCGCGCTTTTGATTGCCATGGGCCTTCACGGTGAAGACATAGGCGCGGTTCAGTGCGTCTTCATCCGCACCGGGCTCATAGGCTTTTACACGTTCGACCAACTCGTATTGACGCATCATGGCGCGGGGGACGTCCTACAGAACTTACAAGATAAGTATAGTGACTACAGTTTCGTAAACCACCCAATGTTGAAAGAGATTTCGTGGCTTTATTGCAATAAACAAGGCCCGATGCATTTGCACCGGGCCTTGTTAGGTATTCGTAATGACATCGCCCCCACAAATGCACAGGCAGGCGATGTGCCGTCTATCAATCGTCGGCGTCGATGTCTTCAAACTTTGGCGTGTTCAGCGGCTCATCATCGTCATCATCCGGGGCCATCGGAATCGGGCCCGGATCCGGCATGGCGGGCATTTCCGCAGCGCCGATCATGGACTGTTCAAAGATTTGAACATCGTCGTCTTCTTCTGGCTCGTCCGAATCAATGAAGCGCTGCATGCCCCGGACCAATTCATCCTGCAATTCGCTGACATTGACTTTGTCATCGGCGATTTCGCGCAGGGAAACGACAGGGTTTTTGTCGTTGTCACGCTCGACTTCAATTGCCGCGCCATTTGCGATGTCGCGGCTGCGCTGTGAGGCAACCATAACCAGTTCGAACCGGTTCGGAACTTTTTCGACGCAATCTTCAACGGTAACGCGGGCCATGGGCTCTTATATCCTCGTCGGTAAGAGGGGACATTTCGGTCGTCTGTGGTGATCGAACACCGATCCGTGGTGGTCGAACGCCGTGTCCGAATGCAAGAATAACAGCGGCGCAAACCAAAGCCTGCACCGCATTCGGGCTGTACATACCCGTCTCATCCCGAAAGTTCAAGCCCCCAAGCAGGGGTAAGGCGTAAAGCATTTCAGGTTCACGCTTGAAAAATTATCGTTAATATCGATGGAATTCCATTAGATAGCGCTTGAAACCGGTCCTGCGCGCGGCTACGTACTAAGAACATTTTGGAACGACAGAGAGTTTTGGGCTCATTTATAAGCCGCGCCTCTCTCAACGCCCCATACATTGATAACCCATATTTTTTTGGAGGCTCAAGGCCGTGCAACTTGGCATATACAAAGAAGAAAAATTCGCAATCTTTATTGATGGCGCCAATCTTTACTCTGCTGCAAAAGCATTGGGATTTGATATTGATTACAAGAAACTGTTGTTAAAGTTTAAGACCGAAGGCCGGTTGATGCGGGCCTTTTACTATACAGCCTTGTTTGAAGACCAGGATTATTCCCCGATCCGTCCCTTGGTGGATTGGCTGGACTATAACGGCTACACGATGGTTACCAAACCAGCGAAGTCCTATACTGATGCGCAGGGACGCCAGCGGATCAAGGGCAACATGGATATGGAGCTGGCGATCGACATGCTCGATATGGCGCAGCATCTGGACCATGTGATTCTATTTTCTGGTGATGGTGATTTCCGCAGTCTGGTTGATGCCGTGCAACGCCGCGGCCTTCGTGTGACCGTGGTCAGCACAATCAAATCCAACCCGCCAATGATCGCTGATGAGTTGCGCCGTCAGGCCGATAACTTTGTCGAGCTAAATGATATTGCGCGCGATATCGCCCGTAATTTCCATGAGCCCCAGCGGTCGGCTGCTGCCCCTGGCGCGGCGCCTGCTCGCCCGGTGCGCGGACCCAGCGCTGATTTTGACGGTGATTACGATGACGATGACTATGATGATGATGCGGTCGTCGATGATGAGGATGACGACGAAGAAGACGACTATGCCGGCGTTGAGGCGATTGTTGAACGCACTGACCGAAACGGCAATCGATGACCCCTGGCGGTACGGATGTAACCGGGACCGCCTTTGACAACCCCGGCCGCGATTGCCCGCTTTGTCCGCGTTTGGTTGCGTTCCGCACAGAAGTAAGAGCGGCGCAGCCACAGTGGTGGAATTCGCCTGTGCCCAGTTTCGGATCCCTGGATGCGCCGATCCTGATACTGGGGCTGGCACCGGGCATGCAGGGGGCCAATCGCACGGGGCGCCCTTTCACCGGCGACTGGGCCGGGGATCTTTTGTATAAAGTTTTACTGGATTTAGGGTTGGCACAGGGCGTCTATGACCGACGGCCCGATGACGGGCTGACCCTGATTGAGTGCCGTATCGCAAATGCGGTTCGCTGCGTGCCCCCCCAGAATAAGCCGATCGGACAGGAGATGACGGCCTGTCGTCCCTTTCTGGATCATGAATTGGCGGCCATGCCAAACCTGAAAGTCATTTTCAGCCTGGGTAAAATTGCCCATGACGCGGCCTTGCGGTCTATGGGACATAAGGTTTCTGCAGCGAAATTCTCTCATGACGCTATTCACCGGTTATCCGATCGGCAGGGGCGCTCTCTGGCATTGGTGAACAGCTATCATTGCTCACGCTATAATACCAATACGGGCCGCCTGACGGAGGATATGTTTCGCAATGCGCTTGGCTCTGCCAAGATGGCGGCAGGTATGACATAAGGGAGAAGACGGCTATGACTGATAGGGTGCTGGGGGTATTTGGCGGCAGTGGCCTTTATGCAATTGAAGGTCTTGAGGATGCCGAATGGGTCATGGTTGAAAGCCCCTGGGGGGCGCCATCGGATGCCGTCTTGTGTGGTACGCTGGCTGGCACCAAGATCCGCTTTCTGCCCCGTCATGGTCGGGGGCATGTCCAATCGCCATCCTCAATAAACTACCGCGCCAATATCGATGTCATGAAGCGATTGGGCTGTACCGATATTTTGTCCGTTTCTGCCTGTGGGTCGCTGAAGGAAGAATTGCCGCCCGGTCATTTTGTGATCGTTGATCAATTCATTGACCGCACCTTTGCGCGGGAAAAGAGCTTTTTTGGTCCGGGATGCGTTGCGCATGTCTCTGTCGCTCAGCCGGTTTCTTCCTGGCTGGGTGATATTGCCCAGGCTGGATTGCAGACCTTACAAATTTCCCACAGCCGTGGTGGTACCTATCTGGTGATGGAAGGTCCGCAATTTTCGACCCAGGCGGAATCAATGCTGTATCGCAGTTGGGGCTGTTCCGTCATTGGCATGACCAATATGCCAGAAGCGAAATTGGCGCGGGAAGCGGAAATGCGCTATGCGACGATTGCCATGGTTACGGATTACGATTGCTGGCATCCGGATCATGATCATGTCGATGTCGCCATGGTCATCAAGACCCTGTTGGCCAATGCCGATCACGGGCGTGCCCTGGTTCGCTATGTTGCGGAAAATCTGAATACCTGGTCCAAAGAACCGGATTGCGGCAGCGACCGCGCGCTGGACTTTGCCTTGATCACTTCGCCAGACGCGCGAGACCCCGCCATGCTGGCAAAGCTGGATGCCGTGGCAGGCCGGGTGCTGGATTAAAGAATAGTTTCCGCGCTCATGCTGCGCATGATGCGGTTTACTTATTGGCGCTCATGCTTCGCATGATGCGGTTTACTTATTCGCGCTCATGCTGCGCATGATGCGCTATAGCCTCTTACCATCGCGCAAAATTGCCAGGGCTTGTGGTGTATAGCGTCCATCGGGATCATCCGCAGGGCCGTGCAATGCCAGCCCCGGCAACAGGGTGGTACCACCGCGCACCCCCTTGCGCGCCCGAACGATAACGCGCTTTGCTGGTTCACCCGCGCGCGGCCATAGGGGCAGGACTGCGATCTCTCCTGCCTTTTGGTACAGCAAGGCCAGGATATCATCCAATCGATCCGCCCGATGGATCAGAGTCAATCCGCCCCGTGGTCGGGTCATCCGTAACATGACGGTGATCCAATCCTTCAGGCGGGCGGCCCCTTCAACATTGGACCGTGCCCGATCTGCAATGGGCGATGTCTCGCCGGTTTGGGGTTCCAGATAGGGCGGGTTGGCGAATACCTGATCGAAGCTGTTGGGTTCCAGCGCCTTGGGCATGGACAACAGATCGCCTGTGACGATGGTGGTTCTGTCCGCTAAATTATTCTCACACGCATTCCGTCGGGCCATATCGGCGGCGATGGAGTCCAGTTCCAACCCAAACAAGGTCGGACCTGTCATTCGTTTGCCATAACAAAACAGGGCGGTACCGACGCCACACCCCAAATCCAGTACTTTTCCTTCGTCACAATCGGGCACCGCAGCGGCCAACAGCACAGGATCCATCGCCGCGCGATATCCCTGTCTGGGTTGCTGCAGGATCAGGCGGCCATCCAGAAAGCGGTCGGCGACGGTCTCATTCAGCGTATCGGTCATGGAACATCCTGACCCGCATCGCGCAGCACGCGCCGGGCCGCGTCCCAATCTTCATCCAGCACCATCACGCGACGGGGCAAGACACCCAAAGACCCTTCCAGGATGCTGGTATGGCCATCGAATACTACACATTCGATACCGGAATCGCGCAACAGAACCTCGATGAAGGAAAGTTGCGCCATGTCATTGGACCTCAGCAGTTCTTTCATTAACCCGATGATCCTTCCCACGCGAAAACTTCCATCGGCTGGGTTCGCCCCCGAATTTCGACCAATCCCAGGGACTTCACATCCTGTGCACCGGATCGTTCAACTGTTTCTGCCGACAGGATGATCCTGGTGCCATAGGTTTTGTTCAAATTTTCCAATCGGGCGGCCAAGTTTACTGTATCTCCATGTACGGTATAATTCATTCTGGATGCTGCGCCTACATTCGCTGCGATCACAGGTCCTGTGGCGATACCGACACGAATGGCCAGCGTTTGGGTAAGAAAGGTGCTGTTTTCCAAATGCAGATGCATGGCGCGCGCGGCCGCCAATGCCTTGGCCGGATGGTCGCGGTCCCCCAATGGCACATTGAAGACGGCTAATATCGCGTCCCCTTGAAATTGTGTAACAATGCCACCCTGGCCCTGGATGATGTCGACCATATCGGTGAAATAGGCATTCAATACCTGCACCAGATGATCGGTCTCCAGCCCTTCACACAAGGTGGTGAACCCAACCAGGTCACAGAACAGAACTGTTGCCTCGACCTTCTGGGGTGCCAGTTCCTTTGGCGATCGCAGCATTCGTTCCGCGACAGCGGTTGGAACAACCCGACCGAACAGGTCCATTATTCGTGCGCGTTCCTTCAATCCCTCCACCATATGGGTGAAGGCCAGACCGGCCTCGTCCAATTCGCGCATGCGGCTGCGGGGCAGGGGATCAACGGCGTCAAGATCGCCTGTCGCGACATGCAGGGAGGCTTTTGCCAGCGCTTGTATCGGGCGGACCGTGGCCCGGGCCATCCAAAGTGCCGCGATAATGGAAAGCAACATGACGCCGCCACCGACGACCAAAATTGCCCGCAATCGATCCCGCACCGTATTGTAGCGTGTTTCATCAACATACAGCCCGACCGTAATGGGCTTGTCCGCTGCGGAAACCTGAAGGGTCCGATAGGCAAAGAAATAATTCTGCCCGGCGAAGGTGCTTCGGCCCATTTTGATGGATTTGTCCTCGGAAAAATTTTCAAAAATCACATCCTGTAAAGTTGGGAAGGAGGCCAGGATGCCGTCTTGGAAGGTGTTAAGCGGGGGCAGGGGTTCCACTTTGGATGCATTTGACTTTAATTCCGCCAGACCTGGATGGGCCAGAACACTGTCAGATCCATACAGCAGGAAAGGGACTTTTCCGGCAAAATCCTGAAGACGGCGTAACTGTATGGACAGGTCCGCGACAGCCTTTCCCTGCATCAGCACGCCGATAAATTCCCCCTCCCGGTACAGGGGGGTGTGCAGGTTAATCGCCGTCTGCTGTATTTCAGAGACCCAGACCGGTCGCCGCCATACTGATTCCGTGGTGTCTTTTGCTTGTGCAAGTGCATCAGCGATACCTGGAATTTGCATGTAATTCCCGATCTTCAAGGGGGCGTCGTCATCATTCCGGCGCGCCCCCAGCAAACGATAGCCTGTGCCGTTCGTGTCAATCAGCAGCAGACCGGCCAAATCGGGAATGGCGGCCATAGAGGCATCTAGGGTGATCGACAGGCGTTCGGGGGCATCGAAGCTCAATCGACCGTCTTCAAATCTGTTAGAAATAAATCGGGCCTGGCTTTCAATAGGGGCCAGTTCCGCCGTCAGACGGCGATCGGCTTCTTCCACCATTTGGGTGGCTTCCCGGGCCATCAGGGTCAGGGTATTGCTTAATGCCCCGATCAGTCCTGTTATCGCGACGGCTGAAATGGACAGTGCCAGCAGACCGCAGAATCCAAAGAGCAAGACCGAACGTATGGATAGGGTCACAAAGCGAACTCGCCTTCATAGAATTGACACACCTGACAATGCCGCAGTCCGCCATCACAGAAAAGCGTAAATCCTGACTTGGCGACCGGCAAAACAGACGTTAAGGTTTTTTTATGCACTTATCAGACTCACAAATCGAAGAATATGATCGCTCCGGCTATCTTCTTTTTCCAGGGCTGCTGGATCAGGAAGAGGCACAGCTTTTGAAGGTGACGGCATCGGTGCTTTGCGCCCGACCCGGTCCTGAGATTGTTCGGGAAAAAGAAAGCAACGGCATCCGTCTGGCCTATGGCGGGCATGAGGTTTGCGAACCTTATAAGCGACTTAGCACGCTGCCGCGGTTATTGAATCCCGTGCGACAATTGCTCAGGGAAGACGCCTATATTCACCAAAGCCGCCTGAATCCGAAGGAAGGTTTTTCCGGCGGGGCGTGGAACTGGCACCAGGATTTCGGGACCTGGCATCGCGAAGATGGCATGCCAGAACCCCATTGCGTCATGACAGCAATATTTCTGGATGATTCCACGGCGGTGAATGGACCTTTGCTGGTGCTGCCGGGTTCCCAGCATCATGGCATCGTCAACACGGTAACGCGCGAAGACGCGACCGGTTACACGGTGATGCAGATTGACCCGCCTGTTGTTTCAGACTTCGCAAACCGCAATGGGATCGTCCCCTTGATGGGGCCTGCAGGGACGGTTGCGTTTATTCATTGCAATCTGGTGCATGGGTCTTCGAACAATGTCAGCCCCTGGCCGCGATCGATCATGTATTTCAATTATAATGCCGTCAGCAATGCGCCTACCGGTGGGAATGGTCGTGCCTGGTATCACAACAATCAGGATCATACGCCCCTGGAACTGGGCGATGATGATGGATTATACGCGCTGACCCGCGCTGCTGAATAATTCTACTTGGGAAGGATCAGGTCATGACCGCCATCACTACGAAGCCTCCGGCTAGCCGCAGCCTTGATTGCTCGGATGCGGAATGGGCGATGCGGGTAGACCTGGCGGCCTGCTATCGCTTGGTTGATGCGCATGGTTGGATTGATCAGATTTACAATCACATCACCGCCCGTGTTCCCGGCGAGCCGAGGCATTTTCTGATCAATCCCTATGGTCTGGCCTATAACGAAGTCTGTGCGTCAAATCTGGTGAAGATTGATCTGGACGGCAATGTGGTAGACGGCTCCAGCTATGGCATCAATGCGGCGGGTTATACCATCCACAGCGCGGTCCATGCCGTGCGCCATGATGCAGTATGTGTCTTGCACACCCACAGCGATGCCAGCACGGCGGTGTCCTGCCTGGGTGAAGGCTTTATGCCGATGACCCAGGGCGGCTTTCAATTTTATAACCGGCTGGCCTATCACGACTATGAAGGCATCGCGTTGGACCTGTCCGAACGGGAACGTCTGGTTGCCGATCTTGGCGATAAATGGGCCATGGTGCTGTATAATCACGGAATTTTGACACTGGGCGAAACCGTCAGTCATGCATTCTCGCGGCTGTATTATTTTGAACAGGCCTGTCGCGTTCAATTGGATGTGTTGGCAACGGGGCGCCCGATTAAGATGCCCAGCCCCGAAGTGTGTGAGCACACGGCCAAACAATGGGAACCAAACGGGCGCGATTGGGAGCCAGAGGCCGATAAAGCCACACGCAGCGATACCCCGGAATGGGCAGCCTATCTGCGCATGTTGGATCGCAAAGACCCATCCTTCCGGGACTAGAACACTCTACGGTTTTGGCTGTGCCAGGCGTTTGACGCATTCGGTAAAGGCGGTCAGGTCGGTGAATGGGTCCTGGGCGTCGTGGGTTATGATATCGAAACCACTGGCAACCACCGCCCCGTCCAGCATCAGATTATCCACCATATCGAACTTTTCAATTGTCAGGGAATCCAGACTGGTGCTGCGATCGGTAAATGGGGTGGATATGTTTGAATAGGCCAGAACAGCCTTGCCCAGTCCCCGCATATAGCCGATTTCATAGGCGGTACCAGGGTCACAGGATGGCCCGCGAAACGGCGTCATATTGGCGATGACCGCGTCGCATTCATCCATCAGCTTGGTATTGGCATGGAAAATTGCCATTCCTTGTGCATGTGGATTAAGGCGTTGTAAATCCAGATCATTATCCAAAGGAAAGACACCGACCAGGCCAAACTGGGCGCATAGTTCCTTTTTGCGTTGACCCAGAGTTACGGCATCCGGGTGAAAGACATCGGGACCAGCCAGATAGACCCGCATTCCTAAACCCCGCCCCAGGCAACAAAATGGGGGTTTTCGAAGATCTTGTTCTTGGCATAGGTGAATGGAGTGCCATCAGTAAAGGTGACACGTCCCCCTGCGGCGGCCAGGACCGCATGACCGGCGGCGACATCCCATTCCATGGTGCGACCCAGACGGGGATAGACATCAGCAGAACCGTCCGCCACCAGACAGAATTTTAGGGAACTGCCTGCTGAAATCACTTCGGCAACCGCATGGCCTTTCAGGAAGGCAGCCATTTCATCCGCATCGCCATGACTGCGGCTTCCGATCACGGTCAATCCATCCTCTGGCGGTGTCCGCACGGTTATATTGACAACCGGCCCGTCACCGTCCTGTCGCCACGCACCCGTGCCGACGATGCCGCTATACAAGCAATTCTTGGCAGGCAACAACACGACGCCTAAGAGTGGCTGGTGATTCACAATCAGTGCGATGTTGACGGTGAATTCGCCATTGCGCTTCAGGAATTCCTTGGTGCCGTCCAGCGGGTCAACCAGCCAGAACGGTCCGTCACCGACATCGGGAATGTTGCCAGCTGCGGCAGCTTCTTCCGCCACGATTGGAATGTCTGGCGTCAGGGTTTTCAGCAGTGGCAGAATGATCGCCTCGGCGGCCGTATCCGCCTCCGTCACGGGGGAATGGTCGGCCTTCACATCCGCTTCAAAATCGGTGGCATAGACCGCCAATATCTTAGCACCCGCGACAAAGGCCGCTTTTTTGATGCCTTGTATAAGCTCTTTGGGGTCGTATTTCAGGTCGGACGTCATAAGCCTCTATTCCGCCGCATCAGCTTTGCTGGCAGCCTGTAGAGTCTGCCAGATTCGGGATTGGGTTGCCGGCATGTCGATATGGTGAATGCCCAGATGTTTCATTGCATCCACAATGGCATTGATCGATGCAGGCGGTGCACCGATGGCACCGGCTTCCCCCGCGCCCTTGATGCCCAACGGATTGGTGGCACAGGGAATGTCATCGACATAGGTGAAATCAATATTGGGGATGTTATCCGCCCGGGGCATGCAATAATCCATATAGGAACCGCTGAGCAATTGCCCGGTTTCCGGATCATAGATGGTTTCTTCCATCAGTGATTGGCCCAAGCCCTGACCAATACCGCCATGGACCTGACCAGCCAGCATCATTGGATTAACCACGGTGCCGAAATCATCGACGACGACATAATTCAGGATATCCAACGTCCCTGTTTCCGGATCGATTTCCAGTTCACAGACATGACAGCCATTGGGATAGGTCTGGGCTTCTGCCTTGTGGCGGGCCTTCACATCCAGGCCGGGATCAACGCCATCTGGCACGATCGTCGGATCATGGGCGGCCCGTGCGACGTCTTCGAAACTGACCGTGCGGTCGGTGCCGACCACGGCGAATTTTCCATCGACATACTCTATATCGGCGGCGGCTGTTTCCATCAGCACGCTGGCGATCTGTTTGCCCTTTTCAACGACACCTTCAGTGGCATCGCGCACGGCAACGCCGCCTTCGGGGATGGATCGGGATCCGCCTGTGCCGCCGCCGCGTTCCACCACATCCGTGTCACCCTGAATGACGGTGATACGATCCAGGTCGATATCCAGCCGGTTGGAGATGATTTGCTTATAGGCGGTCTGATGCCCCTGGCCATTGTCCTGGGTGCCGATATACAGGGTGACAGCCCCATCTTCTGCGACGCGGATATCGGCCTGTTCCCCAGGACCGGCACCACAACATTCGATGTAATAGGACATGCCCATGCCGCGCAGTTTGCCGCGCGATGCGGATTCCTGGCGGCGCGCCTCGAAACCTGAACGATCCGCCCGCTGCAGGGCGATATCAGTCAGGCGCGCAAAGTCACCGGAATCATAGACCGGCCCCACAGGCGTCGTATAGGGCATGGCGCTGGTGGGAATATAGTTGCGTTTGCGCAGCTCCACCGGGTCAACGCCCAGATCCAGCGCGGCCTTATCCATCAGGCGCTCCAGCAGGTAAGCAGCCTCCGGCCGTCCGGCCCCGCGATAGGCATCCACCGGCGTTGTATTGGTAAACAGGCCATGGACCCGCAGGTGGATGGCGGGGATGGCATAGACACCCGAATACATCTTGGCGCTCGCCATCGTGGGGATGAAGGCCTGGAAGCCGGAAATATAGGCACCCATTGCGGCCTTCAGGGTGATATCTAGACCGGTGATCTTCAGGTCCTCATCAAGACCCAGCGTGATTTCGCTGACATGATCGCGGCCCATCTTGTCGGTGGTAAAACCGTCATAGGACCGTTCTGCGACCCATTTTACCGGCCGCCCAATGCGTTTTGCGCCATACAGCACACACAGTTGTTCGGGATACAGGAAGATCTTCATCCCGAACCCACCGCCGACATTGCCGGTCAGGATTCGCATGCGGGATTTATCGACATGAAAGATGTCATCAGCCAGTTGCCGCTGGACCGAATGCACGCCCTGGGTCGGGGTGTGCAGGCTGTAGCGACCTGTTTCTGCATCGCCCTCATACTTGCCCAGCGCAGCGCGGGGCTCCATGGAATTGACAATGATGCGGTTGTTGATCAGTTTCAGCGTGACCGTATGGGCGGCATCTTTAAGCCCGGCCTGAACAGCGGCTTCATCGCCAAAATCCCAGGTGAAGGATCGATTGTTCGGGGCCTCGTCATAAACCAGGGGCGCATCGGGGGCATCGGCCTTGTCCGTGTCGGTCACCGATGGCAGGTCGTCGTAATCCACCATGACCAGCTCTGCCGCATCGCGGGCCTGGTCCAGCGTTTCCGCAATAACGAAGGCGACCGGATCGCCGACATGACGCACCTTACCCGTCGCCAGGGCATATCGGGGCGGGTGGATCATTTTCGATCCATCGGTCTGGGTCACGACAATGTTGGCTGGCATCGCGCCAATGCCATCGTCCAGCATGTCGTCACCCGTGAAAATATCCAGAACGCCTGGCGCGCCCTTCGCATCGTCGATATCGATGGCAAGAATATTGGCATGGGCATAGGGGGAGCGCACGGCGACCGCATAGGCCTGATTGTCCCAATCCACATCGGCGGTATATTGCCCGTGACCGGACAATAGTTGCAGGTCTTCGGTCCGTCGGATCGGCTGTCCAATACCAAATTTTGCCATTACGCGGGCTCTCCCCAAAAGGTCAATTTTCACGACAGATCATAGGGCTAGTGCCGGTTTGGTCAATCACACTGCCATAATGTCATGCAACCTTCACCACATGATAGCGGTGGGCGGTCAGGGTTGGCGACCAATGATCTTCGGCCAAGCCTGCCTTGTGCTTCAGATGACCCAGAAACTGTTTTGGATCAGGCAGTTGTTCCCAGACCTGGGGCAGGAAGGTGGCGCGTCGATTGCCATCCTGCAGGATCAGTCCATCCACGTCGGGGACAAGCTGTGCCAACAGGTCCTGTTCATCCTGGAACAGCATTTGTGACGGCGGGCTTAGGATGGAAATGGAGGAGGTGATGTCTGGCAATTCCTCTGCCGTGATTGGTGGGAATCGGGGGTCCTTAAACCCGGCACGATAGGCATTCTGGGCCAGGTCCTGAACCAGGGGCTGATGCGCTTGTAACGATCCAATGCAGCCCCGCAGCCGCCCCTGCTTTTCCAAAGTGACAAAGGTCGCCCCCGGCGCTGTCAATTCTTCCGGAAAGGACGGCAGATTGATGGATGGAACAGCCCCTTTCTCCAGGGCATGGTGGACAATTTTCATCAGCAAGGCGCGGTGCTTTTTGGCGATTTCGTCGGCGGTCATTCGTATAAGGCCCAACTGCCATAGCCCACAACGCGGGCCGGGTCGCCCACCGTGTCCGCCGAATTGCATAGGCCAACCCGTTCAATCCGCATGCCCCGTTGCTTGGCCAGATGCAACAGGCCTGACATCGGGATGCGCCCACAGGCCTGATCCCGTCCGATGGCCGCATAGTCCAATGCCTCTACAGCCTGTGCGGTTCTGGTATCCAGCGTGTTGCAGGCGTCATAGTCCAGGAAGTGGCTCAGATCGGTGGAGATCACAATTCGCGTTTCCGGCCCGCCCCACAGACGCTCCAGGACACCGGCAACCTCTTCCGCATTGGCCTGACCGACGACGAAGGGCACAAGGCTGGCCTGTGGGAAACAGACCTGCAGAAAGGGTAGATGGACTTCCAGACTGTGTTCCTGCTGGTGGGTGCCGTCATGGGTGGCAACCTGGGGCAGGTCGGACAATCCCGCCAGCACCCCCCGATCCAGCGGCATCGCGCCCAGGGGCGTCTTCCAGTAATCCGCCGAACTGGTCGCCAGCCCCCGCACCGCCACACGGTGGCACGGCCCCAGCAACACAATTCGAGTAATCTGCGCCTGATCCGGCAACAACCGCGCATAGGCCGCGCCCGCACAGGCCCCGGAATAGACATAGCCCGCATGGGGCGCAATAATCGCCTTGGGCGCTGGCCCTTCAGAAGGCGTTGCCCGAACAAATTTCTCCACAGCCGCCCGCAACCCCGCCGGATCAGCCGGATAAAATGTCCCCGCAATCGCAGGCGGTCGGATCAGCGCCATGATGGACCCTATCCCTTTGGTCATGAAGATGTGCTAGTCTAGCGCAATGAATGACACAGCGAAACCGGTTGATCCCGACATTCTGAACGCCGTCCCCGCGCGCTATTGGCAGCCGTTGGAGGATGGGCGGATTCAGTGTGATGTGTGTCCGCGCGAATGCAAATTGCACGATGGGCAACGGGGACTGTGTTTCGTGCGGGCCAGGCGGGGCGACGAACTGGTGTTGACGACCTATGGCCGAGCATCGGGCTATTGCATCGATCCGATTGAAAAGAAACCGCTGAACCATTTTCTGCCCGGCACGCCGGTGCTGAGTTTTGGCACGGCGGGATGCAATCTGACCTGCAAATTCTGCCAGAACTGGGATATTTCCAAAAGCCGCCAGATGGACCGGTTGATGGATCAGGCCGCACCCGGTGCGATTGCGGCCGCGGCCCAGCAGACGGGCTGTCGCTCGGTTGCCTATACCTATAATGACCCGGTGATCTTTCTGGAATATGCGGTGGATGTGGCGGCGGCCTGTCATGAGGTGGGGATTGCCAATGTCGCGGTCACGGCAGGCTATATCAAGGATGCCGCGCGCCAGGAATTCTTCCAGCGCATGGATGCGGTCAATCTGGACCTGAAGGGCTTTACGGAGGATTTCTATCACAAGCTCTGCACCGCCAGTCTGGCGGCGGTTCAGGAGACAGCGGTCTATCTGGTGAAAGAGCGCAAATGCTGGGTCGAATTGACCACGCTGTTGATCCCGGGCGAGAATGACAGCGAGGCGGAGATAGAGGCCCTGACGCAATGGGTGTTTGAGGCGCTGGGTCCCGACGTGCCGCTGCATTTCACGGCCTTTCATCCGGATTATAAGATGATGGATAAACCCCGCACGCCGCCTGAAACCTTGATCCGCGCCTGGAAGATCGGGCGCAAGAATGGGCTGCATCATGTCTATACCGGCAATATCCATCACGAACCGACAGGCTCGACCTATTGCCCTGGCTGCGGGACCAAAGTGATCGGGCGCGATTGGCATCAATTGAGTGATTGGGGATTGGGCCAGGGCGGTCATTGCACAGGCTGTGGCACCGCCATTGCGGGTCGGTTCGAGCCCAGGCCCGGCACGTGGGGACGACAGCGTAAACCCATCCGCCTAACCGATTTCGCCCGCAATTGGCAGGCGCAGCAAGAGGCGCAATAGGATCGTGAATTCTCCTCTTCTCTCGAGGCTATCGGCTCCCTCCTAGAGGGGGGGGACGGGTCATTTACTCCCTCCCCCTTGAGGCAGGGGAATCGCATATGGCAGATTTGCCATAGGCGGCGAACAGGATTCTAAGGAGGTTTTCCATTTGCGGAGGACCTCATGGAGCAGT
>NZSA01000025.1 GCA_002696645.1 Rhodospirillales bacterium
CGGCTGAAATCGCCCGAAGACCTGCTAAATGAAACCTGGCTGTATGACGCCGTCTGGGCCGATGATTGGGACCGCCATCTGTCCGGCCTGCCAATAGGCTAATAGCGGTTCTGCAACCGGATGCAGCCCAAACCTGCCATCCAGGTCCAGCAATCCGCCATAACTGCCAGGCGGTGCCAGCGCCAGCGGCCCGCGCAGGGATCGGTAATTGGGGTCGGTGTATAACGGGAACAGGGCCTGACTGTCCAACCCACCCCGCAACAGAATGAGGATCAGGGGCCTGTCTTTTGGTCCATCGGCAAAGCTGATCTGGGGCGCCAGCGCGGCGGTTGCGACGGTCGCGCCGGTCAGGGCCAGCAAGCGTCGGCGGGTGAAATGATGGGGGGCGTGTGTCATCGTCTCTTCACCGCCTTTGGAATTCCGGGGATGCGAACAGCACGGCCAATCCTTCACCCCGGTCTGCTGCGACCGCAATCCGCCGATAGGTGACCGGCGACAGAAGGGGACCCAGAATGTCCAGTGCGGTTTCTGTAACCGGTGCGTCGGGCATCAGGGCGGCACCGCGTCTGGCTATGGCACCTGTCCAGGCCAACCGATCCATCATCTGCTGTGGTGCAATCCAGGCCCCCGCCTGCTGGGGCCACCCTTCGGGCGATGGGGCATGTTTGGGGGACTGACCCAGAACCCGCTGGGCCCGCAGGGTCATGCTGCCAGCCTCTCCCCCCATCCCCAGCGCACGCGCGGTGGACAGGACCAGGTCTTCCGGCGTCTTTATCTTGTTTTGTATGGGCGACCAGGCCGCTTCAGATGTGACCATGCCCTTGGCCATTCCTGCCAGGCTGTTCGCGCCGTCGGTGAAACCGCGCAGCATGCTGTTAATCAACTCAGACGGTGGTGTGTCGGTTATGAAATACTGCGCCATTTGGGTCGCGATATAGGTCGCCGCCTGTTCCGTGCGGCCCAGCTTGTCCAGGGCGGCCTCCGCTTCCAGAACGCCCGCGGGGGGAAAGCTGTGTTCCAGGAAATATTTCGCATTCGGTTCATGCCATTTCGGTCGGAAGATAAAACTGCCTGGATTGGGTTCTTCCGGGCCGGTGACCGACCAGCCGGTCAGCATTTTCGCCAGGGAAAAGATATCCTTTGGCGTGGGTTCACGCTGTGGCCCAAACGTGTAGAGTTTCAGAATGGCTTGCGCCAGGCGATCATCCAGCGCCGCTGCCCCCTTCAGCCCCGCATAGGAATAGGCCCCGATGGAACGGGCATTCTCAAAATTCAGCAGCATGGCCGGATGGCGCACGGCTTCGGTCAGCAGATTGACGAAACTGCCCCTTAGATTTGGACGGATAACATCGCGTTCGAAGGCATAGGTCAGCGGAAAAATTCGGGGATTCAGGGCCGATAGACTGAAATGATTGCACCAGAACCGCACCAGCCGTTCGCGAAATGGCGCGCCGGTTGCCATGGCATAAGCCGCATGCACTTTTGCCTCCGCCTGGGATTCGGTGCTGCGACTGCGCCTCAGGGCTTGTAAGGCAGGATCGCCTGATGCCTGGGCGATCACCAATTGGGACGTGATTTCAGAGGTTTCGGGCAGTCCCTGGAAATAATCCGTCGGTACGGCGCTTTCTTCCAATTGGGCCAACAGCCAGCCTTGTGGGTCAGCGGAAATGCCCTGCAATTCCCCGGCGCGCGCGCCATATCCAAACCGTGACGCGGCAATAGCAGCATCACGCAAACCGGGGGGGAACTGTTTCGGATAAGGCTGGACCATGGCAGGTGCCGAAAAGCTTTCTGTTATCGCTGGAATTCAGCCTAGCGCGATTCCTGATTGCAACAAGGCGTGACGCACCGCATTGGCCTCTTTATAGTGCGGTGCAACGACGAAACAGTGAAATACACAAAATTGAAAAGGCTCCACGCGCATGAAAATTGAGAATCCTTATCTGATGTTTTTGGGTGATGCTGCTGATGATCTGGCGGCAAAGGTTGCCAATGGTGTTGCGAAATGGCGCCCGGACTGGTGCAAGGGCCAGCTGCGCCTGGATGGTTGCAAGGCCGACCTTGGCCTGCCCGATATGACCTTGGAACAGGCCCAGGCGGCTGGGTGCAAGACCGTGATCGTTGGTGTTGCCAATCGCGGGGGCGTTATTCCTCCGTCCTGGCGGGCGACGCTGGAAAAAGCGCTGGTCATGGGCTTTGACGTTGCATCCGGCCTGCACAACAAGCTGACGGATATTGAAACGCTTTCCAGCCTGGCGCAGGAACATGGGCGCAAGCTGTATGATGTGCGCCACCCAACGGAAACTTTTGAGGTCGCCAGCGGCACAAAGCGCCCCGGCCTGCGTCTGCTGACGGTCGGGACCGATTGTTCGGTTGGGAAAATGTTCACGTCTCTGGCGGTTGAAAAGACGATGCGGGAACGCGGCATGAAGGCCAGTTTCCGCGCGACCGGACAAACTGGAATTTTTATCGCAGGGGGCGGTGTTTCTGTTGATGCGGTGATCGCCGATTTCATTTCCGGTGCGACGGAAAAGCTGTGCCCCGCCAACGAACCCGATCACTGGGATGTCGTGGAAGGGCAAGGGTCCTTGTTTCATGCATCCTTCGCCGGGGTTAGCCTTGGCCTGTTGCATGGGGCACAGCCCGATGCCTTGGTGATATGTCATGAACCGACGCGGACCCATATGCGCGGCCTGCCTGATTTCGCCTTGCCGTCTCTTAAGGATTGCATCGCGGTCAACGAACAGATGGGGCGCATGGTCAATCCGGCCTGTCGCGTGATCGGCGTTTCGGTCAACACATCAGGCCTGCCCAAGGATCGTCAGGACGACTATCTGGAAAGTGTGGAACGGGAGGTCGGTCTGCCGACGGTCGATGCCTTCCGCCAGGGCGCGGGCCGGTTGGTAGACGCGCTGTAACCCGATGATAAAGCTGACAGCGAAGCACGAAAGCTTTCCCATCGCCGGAACCTTCACGATCTCTCGCGGGTCGAAGACAACGGTGGAAGTTGTTGTCGTGGAATTGACTGAAAATGGTGTAACGGGGCGCGGTGAATGCGTTCCCTATGCCCGCTATGGGGAAAGCATCGCGTCTGTCATGGCGCAAATCCAGGACATGGAAGGTGCCTTGGGTCAGGGCATGGGTCGTGATGCTTTGAATGCCGCCATGCCCGCCGGGGCGGCCCGCAATGCCATTGATTGCGCCCTGTGGGATTTGGACGCAAAGCGCAGTGGGGTGCCAGCCTGGAAGGCAGCGGGTTTCAAGCAGGCACCACAGGCCCTGGTGACCGCCTATACGCTCAGTCTGGATACGCCGGAGAATATGGCAAAGGCGGCGGAAAAGAACGCCGCGCGCCCTTTGTTCAAACTGAAATTGACGGGCGACGGCGATCTGGACCGGGTTGCTGCCGTGCGATCCGCCGCCCCCGATACCCGCTTGATCGTTGATGCCAATGAAGGCTGGTCGCCGGAAATGGTGGAGCCGTTTTCGGAGAAACTGGGCGCGCTGGGGGTTGAGATGATCGAGCAACCCTTGCCCGCCGCACAGGACGCGATCCTGGCCGATCTGGCCCATCCGGTGCCCCTATGTGCGGATGAAAGCGCCCATGCCCGTAAGGGGTTGCCGTCGCTGATCGGCAAATATGATGTGATCAACATCAAGCTGGATAAGACCGGCGGTCTGACAGAGGCCCTGCTGTTGCGGGCAGAGGCAGAAGCGGCGGGTATGGAAATCATGATCGGCTGTATGCTGGCGACGTCCCTGGGCATGGCCCCCGCCTTTCTGGTCGCCCAGGGGGCCAAATTCGTTGATCTGGATGGCCCCTTGCTGTTGGCGGTGGATCGTGAACCGGGCTTCGAATTCGAAGGCTCCCTGATGCATCCGCCAAAGCCTGAGCTTTGGGGGTGATACTGACTTCCTGCCTGCAGAATGCTAGAAATCGGTTGGTGCGCCGCCTTCTTCCTTGCGACGGGCGACAAAGGCTTCCAATTCTTCCTTGATCGCCGGATCGATAGGGGGCGGTGTGTATTCCGCCAGGATTTCCTTATACAGCGTATGGGCACGCTCATGCGCCATCTGCGACCCAGCTTCGGCCCAGGCCTCATAATTCCGCCAGTCGGACAGGAATGGGTTATAGAAGGCATTGCGATAGCGGCTTTGCGTGTGCTGACAGCCAAAGAAATGGCCGTTCGGGCCGACTTCTTTCATCGCATCCAGCCCCAATTCATCATCGGACATATCAATCGGACGGTTGTAATACATCCATTGTTGGATCATTTCACAGTCCATCACGACCTTTTCGAAGGAGGCACTCAACCCCCCTTCAACCCAGCCCGCTGCATGGAATATCACCCCACAATGGCCGCTTAGAACACTAAACAGCGAGTTCTGACTTTCCCAGATCGCTTGGCCATCCGGCGCGTTGGAGGCATTGGCGTTAGACCCGCGCCAGGGCAGCTTATAGAATCGCGCCATCTGACCGGAAATCTGCATGGCGCGCATATATTCCGGTGTGCCGAATGCGGGGGAGCCGGACTTCATATCCACATTGGAAGTAAACGCCCCGAATACGACCGGTGTGCCAGGGGTGATGTATTCCAACAGGGCGACAGCGGCCAGACATTCCGCCGTCTGCTGCACAATGGAGCCGACAATCGTGACCGGTGCCATGGCACCGGCCAGCGTGAAAGGCGCAATGATCACCGGTTGGCGACGACGCGCCAGACGCATGGCACCATCCAGCATCGGCCAGTCATGTTTCAGGGGGGAGGAGGAATTGATATTGGTGAACATGCGGGGTTCTTCGTCGAATTCCGCATGGGTCAATCCGGCCCCGATCCGGGCCATTTCCATCGCATCCTCAACCCGGTCCGGGCCCAGGGAATAGGCGTGGAAAACCTTATCTGTCAGGGTCAACAGGTCATAGATCGCATCCAGATGTCGGATCGATGCATGGATGTCGATGGGCTCCACCGGATAGCCGCCATTGAAATTGATACAATTGAAGGACTGCGACAGGCGCAGCATATTCTGATAATCCGCGCGATTGCCGACCCGGCGGCCCTTTTCCAGATCCATCGTATTGGGCGGGCTTGCGACCATGCCAAAGGCGGCGCGGCCATTTCCAATCTCAATCTTTCGTGCCGGGTTTCTGGGGGTTATGGAAAAGCTTTCCGGGGCACGGGCAACCATTTCCATGACAAAATTGCGATCAAATTTCACATTGAATGTGACCGGATCCACGTCACATCCGGCCTCTTTCAAGATGTCCCGGGCTTCTTCGTTCAGGAACAGAATACCGACTTCTTCCAGCACGCGCATCGCGGTGTCGTGGATCTTGTTCACCCCCTCTTCATCCAATGGTTCGGTGGGTTTATCAATATAGGTCAGCTGTCCCCAGGGCATTTGATGCAGGGCGCTTGCCGTATCGGCAGTGTCGCGGTTTTGGAGGCGGGTTGAGCGTCCTGATGAGCGTCCGGGGCGGGCCATACACGATCCTTTTCAAAGGCCGATGATTGTAGAACTAGGCGATATTTCAGGCGGCCAGATCCAGAACGACCTTGCAGGCTTGGCCTGAATTTAAGGCGGTGAAACCGTCTTCGAATTTCTCAAAGGGCAATCGGTGCGTAATCACCGGGCTGACATCCAGGCCGCTTTGCAGCATGGCGATCATTTTGTACCAGGTCTCAAACATTTCGCGCCCATAGACGCCCTTGAACTGTAAACCTTTAAAGATCGCGGCGGTTAAATCTAGCTCTACCGGCGTCGCAAAAAGTCCTAGAAGCGCCATCTTGCCCCCGTGGTTCATGGCACCAACCATGTCATTCAGGGCACGCCCGGCCCCGGACATTTCCAGCCCGACATCAAAGCCTTCGGTCATGTCCAGGTCCCGCATCACATCGGACAGCTTTTCCTTATCGGCCCGCACGCCACGGGTCGCGCCCATTTTTTCTGCCAGGCGCAGACGATCATCGGACAAATCGGTGACAACGATATGGCGTGCCCCCACATGCCGGGCGACGGNGGCTGCCATCAGGCCGATGGGTCCCGCGCCTGTGATCAGCACGTCTTCGCCCACAAGGTCATAGGACAGGGCCGTGTGTACGGCATTGCCCAACGGGTCCATGATCGCGACGATATCGTCTGAAATGCCGTCTGGAATGGCACAGACATTGTGTTCAGGGATTGTCAGATAGTCGGCAAAGGCCCCCTGGCGATTGACGCCAACACCGACGGTGTGATTGCACAAATGCTCCCGCCCCGCGCGGCAATTGCGACATTTCCCACAGACCAGATGCCCTTCCCCTGAAACGCGCTGGCCTGGTTTCACCAGGGTCACTTCTTCGCCCACGGCCTCAACGATTCCGCAATATTCATGGCCGACCACCATGGGCACGGGAATGGTCTTCTGTGCCCAGGCATCCCAGTTATAGATGTGCAAATCAGTGCCGCAAATTGCGACCCGCTGAACCTTGATCAACACGTCATGCGGGCCGGGAACAGGTTTATCCGCTGTTCCCATAGACAGGCCGACGGCTCGTTCAGATTTGTACAGTGCGCGCATTGCTGGGGTCCTTAGAAACGAGGGTCAGGCGATCAGTCCGATGTCGCGACCGACTTTGGTGAAGGCACTAATGGCATGATCCAATTGTTGGCGGGTATGGGCAGCAGACATCTGGGTGCGGATTCGTGCCTTGCCCTTTGGCACGACGGGATAGGAAAAAGCCGTCACATACAGGCCTTCCGCCATCAATCCCGCGGCCAGCTTGGTTGCCAGAACCGCATCCCCGGTCATGACAGGGATGATCGGGTGATCACCGGGCACCAGATCAAAACCGGCCTGCATTATGCCCTGGCGGAAATGTTTGGCATTCTGCCGCAAGGTTTCGCGCAGTTCCCCACCACTCTGCAGCAAATCCAGCGCGGCCAGAGTGGCTGCACAGATCGATGGGGCCAACGCGTTTGAGAACAGATACGGCCGTGCCCTTTGGCGCAACAGGGCGACAATGGGGGCAGGGCCGGCGATATAGCCGCCTGACGCGCCGCCCAGAGCCTTCCCAAATGTGCCGCTGAGCAATTGCACACGCCCTTCGACGCCGTGGTGGTCGGGCGTTCCGGCTCCACGGGGTCCCATGAAGCCAACAGCGTGGCTGTCATCGACCATGACGGTGGCGTCATAGCGTTCGGCCAAGGCACAAATGGCCGGTAAATCCGCGATAATGCCATCCATAGAGAAGACACCATCGGTGACGATCAGGCGTAGGCGGGCATCCTGACTTTCTTTCAGGCGGGCTTCCAGTTCCTCCATATCATTATTGGCATAGCGATAGCGCTGTGCCTTGCACAGCCGCACCCCATCGATGATCGAAGCATGGTTCAAAGCATCTGAGATAATCGCGTCTTCCGGACCCAACAATGCCTCGAAAACCCCAGCATTGGCATCAAAACAGGAGGAAAAGAGGATCGCATCTTCGGTCTTCAGGAAATCTGCCAGACGACTTTCCAACTGGCGGTGCAGGTCCTGGGTACCACAGATAAACCGAACCGACGCCATGCCAAATCCATGGCTGTCCAGCGCTTCCTTGGCGGCGTGGATCAAGCGGGGATCATCGGCCAACCCCAGATAATTATTTGCGCATAAATTGATAACATGCTGGGCGGTCCCGTTATCCAGGGTATCAATCTCGCTGGATTGGGCGCTGGTGATCGTGCGCTCCCGCTTCATCAGCCCGTCGGCATCAATTTGTGACAGGGCATCTTGTGCATGTTGGATAAGGGAGCGTGTCATGGCATTACCTTTATTTTCGATATCCAGGAATTTGTATGATATACTGGAATTCACTGTCAACGGATGATTTGCCTAGCCTGCGCATCATATTGTTGGGGCAGGGCAACCAGCAGGATCGCACGCGATGGACCGGTGGCTGTGTTGATGATCTGATGCGCCCGATCTGCCTGATAGCGTAACGTGTCTCCCGCCCTGGCTTCAACCCGCGTGTCGGCAACTTCGACGGCAACAGACCCATCCAGACAGGTTAAATGCTCATACGTGCCCATGGCATGGGGGTCAGAAGCCAGCACACCGCCGGGCTCCATCCGCATTTCATACCATTCTATTGGCAGCACGGTGCGATAGGGACTTAACATCTGTAATGTTACCAATCCATCGCGGCTCTTGCGGGTGGGTGTCGAATAGGCGTGGCTGTGTTCGATGACCGGCGTTTCCGCCTGAATCGTTTCGGTCAAATCGGCCATATCCAGCCCCAGCGATTGCATCAGGTTCCAGACCACGGCAAAGGTCGGGTTGACGGTGCCGCGCTCTACCTGGCTTAACATGGATTTTGACACGCCACTGCGTTCCGACACCTGTTCCAGGGTCAGGCGGTGCTGTTTACGCGCCTTGCGGACGATTGCGCCAAGCTGTGGCGGTGGCACCAGGTTGTCTTTCACGCAGGGTTCTCCCAAGTCTAAGCATTCCGAAAGTTCAATATATCGAAAAACTGAAATAAAAACATAGAACAGTGTTGTCTTTACTCATTTCGTCACCCCGCACTTGTTGCGGGGTTCAGGGGCGGCGGGTGAATTTGGTGCGTGTGGCTCTGGATTCCCGCCTGCGCGGGAATGACGGCCTCTCTATTTAGTCACCCCGGACATGATCCGGGGTCCAGGGCGGCAGGTCGTGAGTCGGGCGTTCCGCTCTGGAGTCACGCCTGCGTTGGAATGGCAAAGGGAAGGCGACGCTAACCTAGGGCCAGACCCACATCATGGGCGGCTTCTTTCAGGGCAGGGGTGAATTCTTCGATCATGTCCTTGACCGCGACACGGCCCTTATTGACGACAACATTCAGCGCCCCTACCGCAGTGCCTGAAACACCCAGGACCGGGACAGCGACCGAAAGCGCCCCCATTTCAAATTCTTCATCGGTGGCAGCATACCCCTGCTTTCTAGTGCGATCCAGGATCACCTTTAATGCGCCGCGATCGATCACGGTGTTGGGGGTTTCTGATCTTGGGGCGATCTGGGCCATCAAACGATCACGCTCTGTTTCACTGACATGGGCCAAATAGGCGCGCCCGATGGCCGTGGCCGCCATGGGTAATCTTGCCCCAATGGTAAACCGTGTGGAGAACAGGCGATCCTCACAAATAGCATGGGCAACATAGACCATATCCGTGCCGCTGGGCAGACCCAGAGAACAGGTTTCCCGCATGGCATTCGACGCCTTACGCAGGATCGGGTTTACCCGGTCGCCAATCTCGCTGGATCGCAGGAAGGAAAATCCCAGGGTTAAGATCTTGGGTGTTAAATTGAACCGCCCATTTTCCTGGGATGCATAGCCCATTGCCTCAAGAGTGCGCAGAATTCGCCTTGCCCCGGCGCGACTGAACCCCGTCAACCGGGCGGCATCCGCAATTGTCATAGTCTGGGTGTCTGGACCGAAAGCAGCAATCAACGTCAGGCCTTTGGCCAGCGTCTGGACGATTTCGCTGTCTTTGACCTCCGTGACATCGTTCATTCTAGAAAATCTCGAAATATTCGCGCTGTTCCCAATCGGTGACTTCTGCAAAGAATCGGGCCAGTTCCGCTTTTTTCAAGGTGACCAGATAATCGACAAAGGCATCGCCCCAGGCTTTACGATAGAAGGCGCTGCCGCTGAAAGCATCAATGGCTTCCAATATCGTGCGGGGCAACAAGACACCTTCGGCATAGGGGGCTTCGGTCGGGGGTGGCGGTTCGGCCTTGCGCTTCATGCCGTCCATACCGCACAGGACTTGAGACGCCATGCACAGATAGGGGTTGGCGGCGGGTTCCGGTGCGCGATTCTCAATCCGGGTTGCAGACTCTCCTGGGGCACCGACGACGCGCAGCATCGCCCCCTTATTATCCATGCCCCATAATATGCGATCTGGCGCCAGGACGAAGGGTCGATAGCGCTTGTAACCATTGATTGTCGGGGTGGTCAGCAGGCAGCTTGCGGCCGCGTGGTCCAGCAATCCGGCCAGGAAATTCTTGCACAATGGGGACAGGGGCTCTTGCGCATCGACAAAGGCGGGTTTGCCCGTGTCGCGATGGATCAGGGACTGATGCACATGCCAGCCATTGGAGAATACTTCTGGCAAGGCCGGGCGGCACATGAAGGTCGCGTGATAGCCGATGCGGCGCAGCGCTTGTTTGATGGCGCTTCGGAACAGCACGGTACAGTCGGCGGTTTTCATCGTCTCCTGGGGGTGGAACGTCGCCTCAACCTGGCTGGGGCCGAATTCCACTTCCAGACTGCGCAAGGGCAGGGACAGGCCTTCACAGACGGTTCGGATGGTCTCGAAAACCGGTTCCAGTTCATCTGCCTGACTTTCGGTCAGGTATTGATAGCCGCGCGTGACCAGCGATGTTTCAACAGGGGCCGGTGGATGGCCCGCATCCTGGTAGGCAAGCTTCTTGTTTTCCAATTTCAGGACCGTGAATTCCAATTCCAACCCAGTGCGATGCTCATAGCCGGCCTCTGCCAGCAGACTTAAGGCATTGCGCAGGCGAGAGCGGGTACAGAATGGCATGGCCGTTCCGTCCTTCAGCGCCAGGTCACATAACAGCCAACCGGTCTTTTCCGCCCAGGGCAGAATTTGAAACGTGTCGGGGTCGGGCATCATCAAGATGTCGCCGGCCCCCTTCAGGCCGGGCAAGTCATAGCCGCCTTCTTTGGTCCATACCGGAAAGACGGTGCGGTGGGATGTGTCCTTCAGCAGCAGGGTGGATGTCATGGCACAACCGTTTTCCAAGGCGTCTTTAAGCCCTGAAACAGGGATGGTCTTGCCCCGCAACAATCCATGCTGATCGGCGAAGGACAGCCGGACACTTTCGACCCCGGCGGAGGAAACGCGATCAAGGATATCCTGAATCCGGGTGCGCCGGTCCGATGGACCGACGGTTTCAAATGAAAGCTTCATGTTTGACCCTATTCCGCAGCAATACTGTCAGTGCCCAAATACCAGGGAGCAGCCTCGCGCCGTTTTTGCTCGCTGGCAAGCCATGCGCTGCGCCAGGTGTCATGCGGGGCCAATGTATCGATGGCGATTGGCCCCTTGATAGCGCCAGGGCCGCCCGGTGTATCCAGGATTGGCAGCGTTCCTTCACCTTTTGCGACGGTTTTGATCGCCCGCAGCAACAGACGGCGATAGGCGGCGATGGCAACATCGGTCTGGCCCAGATGTTCCTTGGTCCGGTCCTGAATCGGGCCGGGCGATTCGACCGCCCATTGATCATGGACATTAATATCATCGCCCATGCCGGTATAGGTGCGCATTTTCTGTTCTACCGGGTCATAGCCATAACCATTCTGCTTGCCGACCTTCGGGATATAATCCGGCATGATATACAGGGCTTCACGTTGTTGGCGCATTTTGACCTTGTCCACGGTATTCCCGAAACTGGTGAAGATCGCATACCAATAGCAGTTTTCATCATCAATCGGCACATGCCATTGGGTGATGGTCATTTCGTTGGACATCGGGATGGTAATCGCCTGGGGGAAGACCTGATTGGTGACGCGGACATGCATCGCCTGTCCATCCAGATCCCGCAGCGCCATGATCCGCAGGCCGTAATCGGTCGTTTCCACATCAATCTTTGGGCGCGGGAAATCACGCAGAATGCGAGTCATCGGGATATCGGTATCCCCGACATAATCGCGAAATTGTTTCCCATAGGCATCTGCCGGGTCATCGTCTTCCAGATACCGATGCAGGAAGGACGCATGGGCCGGGTCGATCCCCACTTCCAGCGCCTGCAGCCAATTGCTTTCGATCAGGCCTTTAAAGGCAAAGGTGTGGCTGTCGGGTGCGGTGAAGCAATCCAGTTTGGGAAAGGCTGGAGGCTCGCCCGTGCCCAGATAGCCAAACAGGATGCCGTTGCGCACCGCGACCGGATAGGCCGTGGTCTTGATGCGGCTGGCCAGTTGGCTTTCCTCTGGCTCCGCAGGGGTTTCCAGACATTGGCCATCCGTATCAAATTTCCAGCCATGGAAGGGACAGCGAATGCCGCCATCTTCTAACCGCCCATAGCATAAATCTGCCCCGCGATGGGGGCAGTGGCGATCGATCAGCCCATAGGTTCCGTCTTCGTTGCGAAAGGCGACCAGCTTTTCCCCCAACAGAGTGACCGGGCGGACCGGGCGTGGCCCGTCGAATTCATCGACCAGTGCGACTGGCTGCCAATAACGACGCAGCACGGCCCCGGCCTCTGTCCCTGCGCCAATTTCGGTCAGTTTCCGGTTCATCTCTGCATTGATCATCTCATCCTCCAATTTGTTCGAATATCGAACATTTGTTCGATATATAGTATGCCAAAAGAATCTATGGGCGTAAACTGTTTCATTTTCTGGGTTCCTGACCGGGGCAGGCCTAATCTGTCGGAAGGAAACGCGCTATTTCAGGAGACCCTTTTCATGGGCAAATCACGTCGCACGCAGGTTTGCATTGTCGGCAGTGGTCCGGCGGGCCTGCTGTTGTCACAGTTGCTTCACCGACAGGGTATCGAGTCGGTAATACTGGAGCGAAGAGATCGCGCCTATGTCGAAGGCCGCATTCGCGCCGGTGTTCTGGAACAGGGCACGGTTGATTTGCTGCGGGAGGCTGGAGTTGCGGACAGGCTGGACCGGGAAGGGTTGGTTCATGACGGATTTGAAATTGCAGGCAATGGGCGACGCCACCGCATCGCGCTGGATGAATTGACCAATGGCAAGGTTGTCACGGTCTATGGTCAGACAGAGGTCACGAAGGATTTGATCGCAGCCCGCCTGGCGGCTGGGGGGGAGATCGTCTTCGAAGCGGCGGATGTAACGCCGAATGCTTTCGATGGTTCAAAGCCGTTTGTGACGTATTCCCACCAGGGACAAGAACATCGGTTGGACTGCGACTTTATTGCTGGCTGTGATGGCTTTCACGGGGTGTGCCGACAATCCCTGCCACAGAATGCAATCCGCACATTTGAACGGACCTATCCTTTTGCCTGGTTGGGGATATTGGCCAAGGCGGCGCCGGCGGCGGATGAATTGATCTATGCTCACCATGACCGGGGCTTTGCCTTGTGCAGCATGCGTTCGGAATCGATTTCCCGCCATTATGTGCAATGCAGCCCGAATGAGGATCTGTCGAAATGGCCGGATGCCCGTATCTGGGATGAATTGCGCCATCGCATAGGCGATACAGATGGGCACCACATCAATGAAGGTCCCCTATTGGATAAAAGCATCACCCCCATGCGCAGCTTTGTCGCCGAACCGATGCGCCATGGATCGCTGTTTCTGGCTGGGGATGCTGCCCATATCGTGCCGCCCACCGGCGCGAAAGGGCTGAACCTAGCGGTATCAGATATTTATTACCTGTACCGCGCCCTGGTCCAGTTTTATAAACAAAGCATGTCTGATCTGTTGGATCGATATTCTGATCAAGCCCTGGCCCGGGTATGGAAGGCAGAGCGATTCTCCTGGTGGATGACCAGCCTGTTACACAAGTTCCCGAATGAGGCTGGCTATGATCGCGCCTTTGAAAACCGCATGCAGGAGGCGGAAATCGCCTATCTTATGTCTTCGCGCGCGGCCCAGACCGTCGTTGCGGAGAATTATGTGGGCCTGCCCTTTTAGGAGGGGCAGGCGGATTTCAGGCTGCCTTATGAAAGCGCTTGTGCGCCTCTAATGGCCCATCCACCCGGTAGACGTGATATCGATCCGCATCCATTCCTTCGGGCAAAGGAACCTTGGTCGCGCCAGGGAGGGAGAGCGGCTGATCGCTGAGTATCTGTGCACCTTCGGCCAGTAACGGAATGATGGCGGGGCTAAGATGATTCTTTGCGAAATCACGGCTAGCCTGACTGTCGCCGGTTCCCAAATCTGCATGCACCAGCACAGCTCTGGCCCTTAGTGTTTTCTGCGCGCGGTGCAGCCCGTCGATCACATCTCCTAGAAACAAGTGGTCATCCTCTGGAACGCAATCCGGATGGGCCTGAACTTCCCGTTCAAACACATAGATGTCGTGGTTTGGCAGAATATGCCGCAAATGATCGTAGGTCCGGCCATTGCCAAGACCCAGTTCCAGAACAACCCCCTCCAAGGACTGGATGTCTGACGCTGCCTGATCCAATAACCGCCGCTGCGCCTGCAACCGCCGGATAGCCGAGTCTAAACGTGACATGAGAATTCCCATTAAAGTGTGCATCGCACCATAGCGATACAAAACTCATGTAGGGCCAAACCGGCACATTCCAACCCCACCTCACGAGGAGGTGAGGAGTCCTAAGCCCCTGCCGGGGTCAGTTTGCGGTTGTCTTCGATGGGGAGATGGACGATGGCGGCGGCAAAGCCCAGGATCGCGCTGGCGATCCACATGGCGTCATAATTGCCGAACATCTCATAGAATTCCCCCGCCATGACCAAACCAGTGAAGCTGCCAACCTGATGGCTGAAGAAGACGATGCCAAACAGCATGCCGACATTGTTCGGACCGTGCAGCTTGGCAACTGTCATGCTGGTCAGCGGCACAGTGGACAGCCACAACAAACCAATGACGGCACTGAATACCAGCAGCACGGTTTCAGTTACGGGAACGATCAACAGGCCCATCGCGGCCACACCGCGCAAAGCATATATGATCGACAGCGGGTATTTTGGGCGAAATGTGCCGCTGATCTGGCCCGCCGTAATTGTGCCGATGATATTGAACGCACCGATCAGCGCCAGCCCAGCCGTCCCAGCGGCGGCGGATAGGCCACAGACCAGGGCGAAATTCGGTAAATGAACAGCGATGAAGGCCAAATGGAAGCCACAGACAAAGAATCCCGCGATCAAGAGCTGGAAGCTGCGATCAGTCATGGCGCGTCCAAGAACGGCTTTCAGATTTTCACCGGGCTGTGCGGCGATAAAGGCCCGCTGCGTGGCAGTAGGCCTGGTTTCGCGGCGAATGACTAAGGCAAGTGCCGACGCAGCCAGGCAGACAGCCGCCATCGCCAGAAATGCATCAATCAATCCGAAACTTTGCAGAAATAACTGACTGACGGGGGAGAAGACCAATTGTCCAAAGCTGCCCCCCGCCGTTGCGATGCCCAGATACAGACCACGGCGTTTGTCCGACGCCGTGCGCCCGATGGCACCCAACAGAACAGGAAAGCCAACGGCGGCCTGTGCAACGCCCAGGATCAGACCGGCAGACATCCCAAAGACCCAAAAGTTTTCCGCCATTGCAGTCATTGCTAGGCCGCCAGCGTATAGAACTGCACCAAAGAACACGACGGGTGCTGCCCCAAATCGATCTGACAAACGACCGGCAAACGGCTGTGCCGCACCCCACATCAGATTCTGAACCGCCAGGACCAGCGACAATGAGGCGATGGTAAAACCGGTTTCTGCCGGCATGCTGGGCAGGAAAACGCCAAACGAAATTCTCGCGCCAAAGCCAACGGCCAGAATCAGGAAGCCTGCGAATAGAACCAGGGCGGCGTTGCGTTCCGATGTCATATCGATCACTCCAGAATAGATTAGGCGCTCTTCATAGACGTGAAGACGGGCTTCGTCTTGCGAAATCGCTGCAAGAGCTTTTCGCCTGGATATCACGGATCAGCTTTATGGGGCTGTCCAAAAGCAAANCCGCCCGGCAGAGNCCTGCCGGGCGGCGTAACATTATTCAGATGATGCGGGATCAGTTCCGCATGATGCTGAGGATGTTCAGGATGTGAATGAACAGCGTAACGAAGCTGCCATACAGCGCCAAGGCACCGAACAGGGCGAACTTGGTCACCTGATCATCACCCAGATTTTCGTGGTACATGTTCTTGATCATCTGGGTTTCATAGGCGGTAACCCCGGCAAAAATAACCACGACAGCAAACGAAATCAGCAGGGCAAAGCCCGTGGAGGCCAGGAACATATTCACGACCATGGCAATCACCAGGCCGATCATCGCCATCATGAAGAATGTTGCGAACCCGCTGAGGTTCTTTTTGGTGGTGTAGCCAAACAGGCTGACACCCGCAAACATGCCAGAGGTGATGAAGAACGCCCGCGCGACATCCATCGACCCTTCGGTTGATTGCAGGAAATAGGCCACCATGGGGGAAATCATCACGCCCCAGAGCGCGCAATAGACCCAGTAGAAGGCGTGTGCAGCCGCAGTGGATTTCATTGAGATAATGCGGTGGGAGAAGAAGCCCATACCAATCAAGGCCGCAAACAGAACCCATTTCATGGGCCCAACGGCGATGGTGACCATGATTTCAGGATTTTGCGCCAATGCGAAGACCAGCACGCCTGTGAAGGCGACGCCCAGCGCCATGTAATTATAGACGCGCAGCATATAGGACCGCAGGCCAGCGTCGATTTCCGCCTGACTGACGCTACCAGTCTGTGATGCATAACGATTCGGATTGAGAGCCATGGCTCATTGCCCCTTTAGTAGTCACCCCCGTGAAACTCTCCAGCCGCGCCCGGTCGTGGCCGGTATGGGGAGGGTGATGCCCATGCCGGTCACCGAAGCGCGATTTTCTTAACTCATATGGACATTCTTATACACTGTTTCAACAGTAAGATGTGCCAAAAATTTCATCTTTTTGGCTTATTCATTTCGCATCAGGGGGGCCGCTTTCTTGCCCAGGGCGGACCATGTTCCGACAAAGCCCATAGACACGGTTGCGATCAGGGCGACCACCACTGTCAGGGCAGCGGCTTCGGGCACAAAGATCCATTCTGCCTGCATCACAAATTCAATCACAACATAGGCTGCGATGCCCCCAACCACACCGGCAATCACCGCTGTCATAAGCCCTAACAGGCCAAATTCCAGCAAATAGGCGATCAGGATATCCCGGCGGGTTGCCCCCAATACCTTCAGCACGACGGATTCATAAATCCGCCGATTGTGCCCTGCGGCCACGGCACCTGCCAGAACCAGAATACCGGCCAGTATGGCGATGCCAGCGATGGCGGTCACAGCCGTCCCCAGGTCTTTCAGAATTTTATCGACGCCTTCCAGGACTTCCTTGACCCGGATGGCTGACACATTGGGGAATTGGTCGGTCAGTTCCTGTTCCAGGGCGACTTCGCGATCCGCAGGCAAATAGGCGGTGGCGATATACATCTGCGGGGCGCTTTCAATTACACCGGGGGAAAAGATCATGACGAAATTGATCCCCAGAGTGGTCCAGTCGATATCCCGAAGGTTTGAGATTTCTGCCTCAATCTCCCGGCCCAGGACATTAACCGTAATTTTATCACCGATCTTGAGATTCAGCAGTTCGGCGGCTTCTGCATCAAAGCTGACCAGGGTCCGGCTGGCATCGGAATAGTCTTCCGGCCACCAGTCACCTTCGACGATTTCGCTTCCTTGGATTGGGGGCGTGCGCGACCATGTGATGCCGCGATCCCCCCTCAAAATCCACGCGACCTCTGACGGGGGTTCAATCTGTTCCACAGGAACCCCGGCTAAGGCGGTTATACGCCCGCGCAGCATGGGGACCGTGTCATATCGATCCAATCCATTGAAATTGTCCAGATCTGTGCGGAAATCATCAATCTGATCCGGCTGAATATCGATGAAATAGAATCCTGGCGCTTCCCCCCGGAAGGTTTCGGAAACCTGTTTGGACAGATTCCCTTCGATCATTGCAACGGCGATCAGGACGGTCAGGCCCAGGCCCAACGAAACGACAACACTGGCTGTCGGCGCGCCGGGTCGATGCAGATTTGCGACCGCCAAAGCGATGCGGATATTGCGCGCGCGTGGCAAACGCCTGGCCAAGGTCATTGCCCCACTGGCTGCGGCGCGAAAGGCCAACAGGGTGCCAACCGCCCCACCACAGAAAGCCAGGGCGACAAGGGGTTGATCTGCGGTCAATACCGCCAAACCAACCAGAGCAATGGCGCAAAGTGACAGGGCTATGGCCATTCTGGGGCCGGGTCGTCCCATTACCGGATTCAGCAGGTCGCGAAACAGCGTCGCGGCGGGCAAGTTGCTTGCCTTTGCCAGCGGCCACAATGCGAATACCAATGTTGTCAGCAATCCGAATGCCGCCGCCAGGATCAGGGGGAAGGGGTAAAGACCCATTCGCGCCTCGACCGGCAATCGGTCGGCCAGCAAGGGGATGATCAATGCAGGGCCCGCACCGCCAATAATCAAGCCAGCGATGATGCCAACAATCGCCAATGCGCCGACCTGCAGCATGTAAATGGAAAAGATCGTGCTGCTGGAAGCCCCCAGACATTTCAGCGTCGCGATTGTCGCGGTCCGCTGGTTCAGGAAGGCCCGTACCGCATTGCCGACACCGACGCCGCCGACCAGCAATGCGGTCAGCCCCACCAGCGTCAGGAACAGCCCAACGCGGTCAACGAAACGTTGAATATTGGGCGCGGCATCATCCAGGGCCCGAACGCGCCAGCCAGCCCCTGGGAAGGTAGTGTTCAGTTGCTCCGTCCAGGCGGCGACATCGGTGCCCGGTGCCAGGGCGATGCGATAATGGTATCGGATCAGACTTCCTGGCTGTTCCAATTGAGTCTCTGCCAGGGCAGCGCGCGGAATGAAGACGCGGGGGCCCAGGTCAAACGCCTGTGTTCCTTTATCCGGTTCTGACAGAAAGGTTCCACGCAAATCAAATGTTGCTTCCCCGATTTTCAGTCTATCGCCCTTGGACAGCCCCATGCGCTCAACCAGTTGCGGCGCGGCAATCAGGCCCCATGCCCCATCGCGCTTGTCCAGTTCATTTAGCGAAACGCCGTCTTCCAGCACCAGTTTACCGTATAGGGGATAGGCCTCATCCACGGTTTTCAGTTCGATCAGATGCCGGTCCGTCCCATCGGCGCGAATGGCCATGGCGCGCATTTCCACGACCTGGGAAACCTGTTCTGAATTGGCACGCAGCCATTCCAGTTTGTTCGGGGCGGCGGCGACATGGGTCAGGCGCAGATCGATATCCCCGCCCAATAGAACGCGGCCATCAGCTTTCAGCCCAGCCTCGATAGCGGAAGCCAGGGACCCAACGCCTGCAATGGCGGCAACACCAAGCGCCAGGCAGGCGACAAAGACACGGAACCCTTTCAGGCCGCCGCGCAATTCGCGTCGTGCGATGCGTGCAGAAACCATCTTATTCCGCCGCCTTCAATGCGGCGTCTTTGACCAGACGCCCGTCGCGCATCTCAACGGTTCGGTCACAGGCCTGCGCCAGATCCGCGTCATGGGTGATCAGCATCAGGGTCGTTTTATGATCGCGTGCCAGATTGAACATCAGATCGATGATTTGTTGTCCTGTGTCGGCGTCCAGATTGCCTGTCGGCTCGTCGGCCAGGATCAATTTAGGGCTGCCGATAAAAGCACGCGCCAGGGCGACACGCTGTTGTTCCCCGCCCGATAGCTGGCCAGGATAATGACTCAGCCGGTGTGACAGGCCGACCTGTTCCAAAACCTCAGCGGCACGCTCATAGGCGTCGCGTCGCCCGGCCAGTTCCAGGGGGATTGCGACATTTTCAACCGCTGTCATGGTGGGTACCAAATGGAAGCTTTGAAACACAATTCCCAGATTGTCGCGGCGAAATTCTGCCAGACCATCTTCGCTCAAGCCACGGAAATCCTGGTCGCCAATTCGGACGCTGCCCGAAGTTGCCTGTTCCAACCCGGCCACGATCATCAGCATGGATGTCTTGCCGGACCCCGATGGTCCCACAACACTGACCGTCTCTCCACGCCCAACCGACAAATCAATGCCGCGCAAGATGTTGACCTCGCCCGCTAAAGACCCAAGTGTTAGGTGGACATCGCGCAGATCAATCATCGGCGATACTCCGTTTTGGTTTTCTTCAGTTTCAGCGCGAGATGTCATGAACTCACTTTCTTTCGATGCGATCTATATCAGCGTTTCAAGGCTATATGGCCCGTTGCGCTGCACAATCAATGGATTGCTGGTCGCAATGTCCTTAGTTTTTGGGACATTGGGAATTGGGCACGCCTCAGCGGAAACAACCATTCTGGCGCTGGGCGACAGCCTGACGGCAGGATATGGCCTGTCCAAGGCGGAAAGTTTCCCCAACAAGCTGCAGGCAGCGCTGACCGAGGCGGGCCATGACGCGCGGGTCGTCAATGGGGGCGTATCGGGCGATACCTCGAAAGGCGGGTTGAGCCGTGTTGATTGGCTGTTTGCTGATAAGCCGGACCTGATGATCCTGGAATTGGGCGCTAATGATGGATTACGCGGATTGCCGCCTTCTGAGACCCGGAAAAATCTGGCGGCTATTATCGAAAAAGCTCAGGCAGCCGGAGTTAAGGTTCTCCTGACCGGAATGATGGCACCGCCAAATCTGGGGCGGGAATACAGCGACGAATTCAATGCGGTCTTCCCAGACCTGGCGGCAGAATATGATACTTTGTTTTATCCCTTCTTTCTGGATGGGGTTGCCGCCGATGCCAGCTTGAATCAGGGGGATGGCATGCATCCGACAGGGGCGGGGGTGGACGTGATCGTGACCCGCATTCTGCCCATTGTTGAAAAGGCCCTGTCCGATTTAAGCCAAAAGGGCGCATCGTGACGGCGGGTGCAGACTTCTTATCAGCACAAGGGACCGGACAAACCTGGAAGGAGGCATTGGACTCCCTGTTACCGGCATTGCGGGGGGCGAATTCCGATCACCAGTTGGGCCTGATATACATGACGCCCCACTATGCGACGCATTCCGCAGAAATAGAGGCTGCGCTGGGTCAGGCCACGGGTGTTCCCCATTGGGTGGGAACTGTTGGCTACGGGACGATTGGGACGGATGCGGCGACTGGAGATTTTGCAGAAAATTTCGGCACCCCCAGCCTGTCGGTCATGCTGTGTCCGTTCCAGAATGATGGCTTTCGGGTCTTTTCTGGCCTGCGGGGTGAAAGTGACCGGATCAGCGCGCAATACAGTGATTGGCTGTCTTCTGATGTGCCGCCGGTCGTTCTGGCCCATGGCGATCCTGGGAATGGGTTATTGGGTGGCCTGATGGATGATATCGTCCAGGAGACGGATGGCTTCCTGATCGGGGGATTGAGCGCCGCTCAGGGTCCAGGCTCCCAAATCGCAGATGGCCCGGACGGGCAGGGTCTCAGCGGGGCGTTGCTGTCGCTGGCGCATATCCCGCTGCAAACAGCATTAAGCCAGGGATGCAGCCCGATTGGCCCCGCTCACACTATCACCAATGCTCAGGACCATGTGATTCTGGAATTGAATGGCCGTCCCGCGCTGGAGGTCTTCAAGGAGGATATTGGTGAAATTCTGGCGCGGGATCTTAATCGGTGCGCGGGATACATTTTCGCCGCCTTGCCCGTGGAAGGGTCCGATTTGGGTGATTATACCGTGCGCAATCTGGTGGCCATAGATCCGCATCAAGGGGCCGTGGCAATTGCGGCGCATCTTAATCCGGGCGATCGGGTGATGTTCTGTCGGCGCGATCCAACCACCGCCGTTTCCGATATGCGTCGCATGCTGTCGGAATTGAAATCCCGGACTGGCAAGCAACCCATTCGGGGTGGAGTTTATGTGTCCTGCGCGGCACGTGGTCCCAACCAGTTCAGTGATCCCAGTCAGGAAACACAATTGATTGCGGAGGCCTTAGGGACCTTTCCTATCACGGGCTTTTTCGCTAATGGTGAATTCTGCCGGGATCGCCTTTATGCCTATACGGGCGTGTTAACACTGTTTCTATAACGGGGCGTGTGCCCTGAAATCCATTAAAGGGGACCTGATCTACCATGCGTTACAATAAGCTTGGCCATACTGATTTGGATGTCAGCGTTGTCTGCTTGGGCACAATGACCTGGGGGCAACAGAATACCGAGGCTGAAGGCCATGAACAGATGGATTATGCCCTGGATCAGGGGGTTAACTTCTGGGATACGGCGGAGCTTTATTCAGTTCCGCCCAGCGCAGAGNCCTATGGTCGGACCGAAGAAATCATCGGCACCTGGTTTGAAAAGACGGGCCGCCGGTCTGAAGTCATCCTGGCCAGCAAGATCGCCGGTCGCGCCAATCGACTGCCCTGGATGCGCCCGCACTTGCATGACGGGGAAACCCGCCTGGACCGTCAATCGATCCTGGAAGCCTGTGACGCCAGTCTGAAGCGGCTGAAGACCGACTATATCGATGTCTATCAACTGCATTGGCCGGAACGGGAAACCACGACATTCGGCACGATGAATTACACGCATGTGCCGGAAAAAGATGGTGTCGCGCTGGAAGAAACCCTGCGCGCCCTGGAAGAATTGGTTACTGCGGGGAAGGTTCGTCATATCGCCGTTTCCAATGAGACCCCCTGGGGCGTGATGGAATTTCTGCGCATGGCGGAGACGATGAACCTGCCGCGAATCGTTTCCGTGCAGAATGCCTATAATCTGTTGAAACGGGATTATGAATTCGGACTGGCAGAAGTTTCCTGCCGCACCGGGGTCGGGATGCTGGCCTATTCGCCCCTGGCAATGGGCACTTTGTCGGGTAAGTATCTGGACGGTGCCTGGCCGGAAGGGGCGCGCCTGACCCTGTTTGGTAAGTATTTCGGGCGTTACCTTTCGCCTCGCGCCGTCGAAGAAACGGCGAAATATGTGGCCGTTGCGCGCAAACATGGCCTGGATCCGGCCCAGATGGCCAATACGTTTGTAAACACCCGTGAATTCACCACCGCCAACATTATCGGCGCCCGCACGATGGATCAGTTAAAGGCCGCAATCGCCACCGGGGACATGAAATTGTCGGAAGATGTACTTTCCGACATAGAAACCATTCACAAAGCTACGCCAATCGGGTATTAAGGGGGTAGGGGTCGATTTTGGCCCCAGATATAGTGGAGGCGCGCCATGATTAGGCTTTTCGTCGCCCTGCCCATCCCAGACCATATTCGGGATGCGCTGACCGGGTTACAGAACGGGCTCCCTGGGGCTCGTTGGACCGATCCGGATAACTTCCACCTCACTTTGCGGTTTATTGGGGAGATTGATTACGGCGCTGCCGAAGATCTCGCCCATGACCTGATGCGCATTGATGCACCGGCGTTCGACGTCACGCTGGACCAGCTCAACTGGTTCGGCAACAAGCGTCGACCCAGTGCCCTAATCGCCCAGGCCCGCAAGGATGAGGGGCTGATGCATCTGCAAAGGAAGGTCGAATCCGCCGCCGTGCGCTGCGGGTTCAAGCCTGAAAGCCGCAAGTTCCTGCCCCATGTGACGCTGGCCCGCCTGAAAACGACCAGCATCCAGGAGGCGGAACGCTTCGTTGCGGAACGGCGCTTGCCGCTGGATCGCAGCTTCGAGGCGGACCGCTTCGTACTGTATTCCAGCTTCCTGGCCCATACAGGCTCGATCTATACCGAAGAAGCCGACTACTACCTCCGCTGGGCCGCCTACGCCGCTGCGGAATAGCACCCCGGCGCGCCCCGCAAGTTTGTCTCTCGGCGGGCTGATGCGTCTGCATTGTTGGATGCTGGACTATAGTCGCCAGATGCTTGAGCCTTTATCGGGTAGGCTCGCGGGACAACTGATCAAGAAATCTTTTGGAATGCGCAGGGGGACTAGTCCCGCCCTAAGAAAGCGCTCCCAGCCATTTTCGATTTTTTGTTCCTATTTGTTCTTTTTAATTGACAAAAATTATATTTTGTTGCACGTTTTGATTTCAGCCTAAAGGGATTGCATCCTTATGGGGCTGTTTTAGTGCGATGTTTCGGGGAAGCATCGATTCAAACCCACATTTGGTCGTTAAGGGATAAGGAACCTTATCGAAAGCGACCATTAAAAAGAACAAAGGAAGATCAGATGTCGTTTAGTGATTTCTTTTCTCGGTCGACGCAACCCCGCCGGGGCGGCTTGGTGCAGGGTATGCAGGCATTTCGCCAATCCCAGGGCAAGACCTCGGCGGACGATTTTAACAACCTGAGCATCCCCAAACCCCACGGCATGGGGGATCAACCAAGTTCTAAGCAAAATGATCTAAAAGATGATCCTGATGAAGTGCTAAAGGGTCTGATGGTCCATCCGGATTATCATGCGGAAGGGGAGACTGGGGACCGTTTACGCAAAGCGGTTACCGATGGCTTTAAGCTTGCTTATCCAGGCGAGTACAAGCCCGGCAGTTTTGGGAAGGATGATAAGCCTGCGGTCCGTGCCGCGGATTTGCGCGCCCTTTTTCAAGACCGGCTTGGCACTAAGACCCCATTGCCCGGGTCAACGCCCGATCTGTCAGACGCGTTTATACGGGGAGGATCAGGCACGCCGACTCCGACTGCCGGCGACAGGAACAAGCTTTTCACACCAAAGGCTCTCAATGACAAACCAGCCCACCCCTCCCCATTGCTGGGGCTGGTAACAAAGGCGCTGGGTGTTTCTCCCGCTCAGGCTGCGACCTTTGACCAAACCACCCCCATTCGAGCGCAGGTGGAGAAACTGGCTGTAGAGAATAATGAGGGTATCTCAGATGAGCGAAAGGAGGCCCCATTTGTTCAGTATGCGCACACAAATAAAATTCCAAAAGACGCGAATGGCCAGCCTGCGTTTCTATGGTCTGCTCCATTCGGTTGGGTAAGAAATCCATCCTGTCAATTGGATCCAAACCAAACTCTTCCCCCGATCATGCCGCCCTTCCCCGCTATCCCGCCTGCGGGCCTGGATGCGCCTGAAACCTACCCAGATAGTTCACGGGCTCATGACGATCAAAACCCAAGTGACTCCGGTCGTCCTGATCAATCCGATGTCTTAGGGCCTAACAACCCATCCCCTTTTCCTGATCAGTCCGATGAAGTACCGCAGATTACATTACTTCCCAGTAAACCTCTGCCTGGAACCTATGTGAAACCCGGCGGTGCCGGCGGTCATATTATTCATGGAGGAAGAACACCTTTTGCCAAAGGCTTTAGAGGCTTTGATGTCGATAGGGAGGGAATGACCCAAGAACCGAATATCTCGCTGACTGAGGGACAGAGACGCGCTTATGATAACTATTTAAAAGGCGAGGGAGGACGTCTTATGGAAGAGCGGAAAATTCGCGAGAACCTCAAAATTGCCCCGTCTCAGAGTTTTTTATGGACTCAGATCAAGAAAAATCCAATGAAAGATGGAAAATATACTAATGGGCTTAAGGGTAAGAATTATCGATATTACGATTGGGACTACAGTCATAGCGAAATAGAGGTTTACAATAAATCTGGTCGCCATCTTGGGGCAATTGATGGGGTTACAGGGGAGTGGACTTCTAAACCGGATTTGAAGAAAGGATCAGAACTTGAGCCGGAAACGGGGCAAACGACTTCAGGATCAGCATGAGGCTTTGCAGGCGGCGGTGTTGGACCCCGAAGTGTGCCTTGTCTATGATCCTGGAATTCGAACTTATGGCGTCTGCGTTGTGAACCAAGCCATATGGAGAGAGTTCTACTACTATGGGCCAGGGAACATTTTTTTTCATAGGCGGGGTGCGCAAATTGACTACTGCCCCTGGTCTGGTCGGCTTTTGCCCGGTGATTTGCGCTATGCCAGGGCCCGAACACTAAGAGACGAATTTGGTATCAACTGCGCCCATTGGGAGACACCTGATACGACAGTGTTGCCGGATGGTTTTTACAGGTCAGAGGAATGGTGGGCGACCCGCGGTATTGACCGCCGCCGCCGCCCGAAGATACGCCGACCTCATGTGCCGGAAGGCTATTATAAAGTCTGGTATCATGACTTTCTCGACGATCCAAAGGGAACTGGTAAATATCGGTCCAGGGAAAAGCCTGCCCATCTGTGTCGCAATTTATCAGATGCTATGGAAGATATCAGGGTGATGATCTGCTACATCCCCTGGACTCGGGAATATGGCATTCGGCGTCTGGCGGTGGATCGACTAAAGGATGAACACCCCGTCCGAATGGTGAAGATTGATTTTTGCCCCTGGTGCGGGGAAAAACTGCCCGACAGCCTGAAACAAGAATGGCAGCGCCAAATCGCCATCGCTGGGCACAGTCCCAATGATGAAGACCTGCCCGGCAAATTCCTGACCGACACCTGGTGGAAAGAGGCGGGGCTTTAAGGTGCCCTAAATTGGCGCGGTTGCTGATTCCAGCCAGGCTTTCTCTGCCCCGTCCAATTGCGGTCCGATTTCTGCGAAGACTCGAGCGTGATAGGCGTTCAGCCAAGTCCGTTCGTCCTGTGACAACAGGGACGCATCGATCAATGTGCGGTCGATCGGGGCCAGCGTGATGGTCTCAAAGGCAAAGACTCCCGCTACTATGAATGGGATTATGGTCATAGTGAAATAGAAGTTTATTCTAAAAGTGGCCGTCATCTTGGGGCGATTGATGGTGTCACTGGGGAATGGACCGACAGGGCAGATACGATCAAAGATGGTAAAGTTTCAGAAAATGAGATTGAAACGGGGAAAACAACTTCAGGATCAGCATGAGGCGCTGCAGGCGGCGGCGTCGGACCCCGAAGTGTGCCTTATGTATGACCCTGGGACGCGGAATTATGGCATCTATATTGTGAATCAGGCTATTTGGAAGGAGTTTTATTCCCACGGCACGAACAATGAGTTTTTTAGGAGTTATACGGCCAGGATTGATTATTGCCCCTGGTCAGGGCGCGTCTTGCCTGGGAATCTGAAGCATGCCCGGTCCAAGGTTTTGAAAGAGGAATATGGTATCTACCTTCCTTATTGGGGGAATCCAAAACTCGTTGACTTGCCGGATGGCTTTTATGGTTCAGAGGAATGGTGGGTAACCCGCCAAATAGACCGCCGCCGCCGCCCGAAGGTTCATCGTCCTCATGTTCCTGAAGGATACTACATGGTGCGGTATCATTTTTTGCTAAAAGATCCAAAGGGAACTGGTAAATATCGGTCCAGGGAAAAGCCTGCCCATCTGTGTCGCAATTTATCAGATGCT
>NZSA01000026.1 GCA_002696645.1 Rhodospirillales bacterium
GAGGAGCGAAGCGTCTCGAAGGGTGAGCCCTCTGCAAGCACTGGACTTGCAGCGCCTCCTCAGGACGAGAATGGGACGTTTTGTGGAATGCGAAGGCGGGAATCCAGGGCCAAAGGCACTAATCGCGCCCGCCGCTCTGGATCCCGGATCAAGTCCGGGATGACGAAAAACTTCCTCATCCGGCGCGTAGCGTCTCGAAGGGTTGCCTGTAAGCAACCCCGCCGATTACTGATTCATGCTGTCGAAGAAATCGTCGTTGTTCTTCGAATGCTTCAGTTTCTCCAGCAGGAATTCCATCGCATCGGTGACGCCCATCGGCATCAGGATGCGGCGCAGGACCCACATCTTGGACAATGTGCCCTTGTCGACCAGCAGTTCTTCTTTCCGGGTGCCTGACTTGGTGATGTCGATGGCCGGGAAGGTGCGCTTGTCACTGAGCTTGCGGTCCAGAATGATTTCAGAGTTACCGGTGCCTTTGAATTCTTCGAAGATGACTTCGTCCATGCGGCTGCCGGTATCGATCAGCGCGGTGGAGATGATGGTCAGCGATCCGCCTTCTTCGATGTTCCGCGCGGCCCCAAAGAACCGCTTCGGGCGTTGCAGCGCATTGGCATCCACACCCCCGGTCAGAACCTTACCCGATGACGGCACAACGGTATTATAAGCGCGCGCCAGGCGGGTGATGGAATCCAGCAAGATCACCACATCGCGCTTATGCTCAACCAGACGCTTGGCCTTTTCGATCACCATTTCGGCGACCTGAACGTGGCGTTGGGCGGGCTCATCAAAGGTGGAGGATACAACTTCGCCCTTCACAGAGCGCTGCATGTCGGTCACTTCTTCCGGACGCTCATCGATCAGCAGGACCAGAAGATAAATGTCTGGATGGTTTTGGGAAATCGCATGGGCGACATTCTGCATCAGCATCGTCTTACCGGTGCGCGGCGGGGCAACGATCAGCGCCCGCTGGCCTTTCCCAAGCGGGGCGACCAGATCGATGACGCGGGTCGACAGTTCTTTTTTCTTCTTGTCGTCCTGGCCTTCGATTTCCAGATGCAGCTTTTCATTGGGATAGAGCGGCGTCAGATTGTCGAAATTAATGCGATGGCGCACCTGATCCGGGTCATCGAAATTAACCTGATTGACCTTCAACAGGGCGAAATACCGTTCGCCATCTTTTGGCGCGCGGATCTGGCCTTCAACCGTATCGCCGGTGCGCAAACCAAAGCGCCGCACCTGGCTGGGGGAAACATAAATATCATCCGGACCGGCCAGATAGTTGGCCTCCGGGGAGCGCAGGAAGCCGAAGCCATCCTGCAGCACTTCCAAAACGCCTTCCCCATAAATGGCGACGTCATTCATCGCCAGTTGCTTCAAGCAGGCGAACATCAGTTCTTGCTTGCGCAGATTAGAGGCGTTTTCAATTTCCAGTTCTTCCGCGAAGGCGAGAAGTTCCGGTGGGGTTTTCTTTTTCAGTTCTTTTAGATGCATGGGGGGATAGCGCTCTTACGCAGGGATTGTCAGGAAATCAGTCAGATTGGATACGCTGTAGCGATGAATCCCGATTGACATTTATAATCGGGAACGGCTCTACCTGAACGGTGGCTTAGGGTTACAAAAGCACGCGTTTTTGGAAAACCGGATCGTCCGGCAGCGAATTCGACATGTCGGACCTCGCGCCCGACACCCATCACATAAGGTGCATTGCTTCCAGTGTCAAATGGATGTTTTGTGAAAACACTCTAAAATCAGCTTAAAACGGCTTCACAATCACCAAAAAGACAATAACGATCATCAGAATGGTCGGAACTTCATTGGCGACACGGTAGAATTTCTCACTATTGGTGTTTTTATCCGCCTCAAACGCCTTACGCCATTTTGCCATCGCCATGTGGCTGCCGGTCATCAGCAGCACCAACAGAAATTTCGCATGAAACCAGGGCTGGCTGAAGGCCTGGATTTCCACTGCCAGCCACAGGCCAAAGACCCAGGCGGCGATCATTGCGGGGTTCATAATGGCGCGCAGCAAACGGCGTTCCATGGTCTTTAGCATTTCCGACTGGGCGGAACCGACGGGTGCCTGACAGTGATAGACATACAAGCGCGGCAGGTACAACAAACCGGCCATCCAGGCGATGATGGAAATCACATGCAATGCTTTCAACCAGGAATATAAATCACCCATCTACGCGCACTCCCGTTCTAAATGTCAGATCCAACCGGATAATTCGCGGCGTGTCACGGTTTCTAATGTATCGATCAATCCATCGCTGTCATTCAGACAGGGGATATAATCGAAAGTCTCACCGCCATGCTCTTCAAATGTTTCTTTCAGGCCAATTGCTAATTCTTCCAGGGTCTCAACGCAATCAGCAACAAAGCCGGGCGACAAAATGGCCAGACTTTTAACGCCCCGATCCCCAAGCGCTGCTACGGTTTGATCTGCATAGGGTTGCAGCCATTCTTTCGGTCCGAACCGGGATTGAAAAACAACGCCAAACCGGTCTTCCGGCCAATTCAGCGCTTCCCTCAACAACCGACCGGTTTTCAAGCAAAAGCAATGATACGGATCACCCTTGTCCAGATTTTCTTTTGGCAGGCCATGAAAGCTGCATAACAGCATTTCCGGGTCTGGTTTGTCTTTCAGCGCTTCACGAACACTGTCCGCCAGGGCCTGGATATAGCGGGGTTCGTCATGAAAAGATGGAACAGTGCGAATAGCAGGCTGCCAGCGCATAGCTTTCAACTGGTCAAATGCCTTGTCATAGACTGATGCTGTCGTTGCCGCAGAATATTGCGGATAGAGTGCGAAGATCAGAATTTTCTCACACCCCTGGCTGCGTAGCTCTTCCAGTTTCTCAGGAATGGACGGCGTTCCATAGCGCATTGCCCAATCCACAATCACATGCTGATTGGAAAACCGCGGCGCCAATGCATTGGTTAAAGCCCGGGTATAATATCGAAGCGGGCTTTCGCCTTGCTCTTCCATCCAGATTTTCCGATAGGCCTCCCCTGATTTGCGGGGGCGCGTGTTCAGGATGATGCCATGCAGGATCGGCCACCAGATCCATTTCGGGGCTTCGATGACACGGGGATCCGACAGAAATTCCGCCAGGTACCGACGCATGGATTTAACATCATACCCGTCCGGTGTTCCCAAATTCACCAGCAACACGCCAATCGCTGGAGTCTGCAGTGATGGATGCCCAGTTGGCAGAGTGTCTGTCATGGCAAGATCACCGCATTCTTTCCAAACTGGATTAAAGTCGCTTTAGGACCCGGTACGTCGAATACGCTCAACCAGTCTGGTAACATGATCGGGCGGTGTTTCCTTGATAATTCCGTGACCCAGATTGAAAATAAACGGGCCGCCTGAAAGATTTTCCAGAATATAATCAACGGCAGTGTCCAGCGCATCCCCCCCGGCCAGCAACGCCATCGGGTCCAGATTTCCCTGGACCGTCACATGGGGTTGCAGTTCTTTCGCCGCCCAGGCGACCGGCAATCCCTGATCCATCGAAACCGCATCAACGCCGGTTTCCTTGGCATAATCTGCATATAAGGGCCCGACACCGCGCGGGAAACCAATGATCGGGACAGTGGGATGGCGTTCCTTCACCTTGGCAACAAGTGCTTTCGCCGGTGCCAGGGACCATGTGTAAAAGCCGGCTTCATCCAAAGCCCCCGCCCAACTGTCAAAAAGCTGGACAGCTTCGGCGCCCGCATCAATCTGTGCCACAAGGTAGTTGGCTGTTGCATCGACCAGGATATCGATCAGACGCTGAAAACTTTCAGGATCTTGATAGGCCCAGATTTTGGTTTTGGAAAAGTCGCGGGACGATCCCCCTTCGATCATATAGGTCGCCACCGTCCAAGGCGCACCAGCAAATCCGATCAGAGCGGTTTCCATCGGCAGATTTGCGCAGATCTTGGAAACTGTTTCAAAGACTGGCTGCAAATGACCCAAAACCGCATCCGGTTTCAGGATCGACAAATCTGCATCGCTTTTCAACGGTTCCAGCTTTGGTCCTTCGCCTTCAACGAACCAGACATTTTGTTGCAGTGCGTGGGGGATTACCAGAATATCCGAAAACAGAATTGCCGCATCAAAGCCATAGCGCCGGATCGGCTGCATTGTGACTTCACAGGCTTTATCTGGACTGTAACACAAATCCAGGAAACCATTCGCCTGAGACCGGACTTCGCGATATTCAGGCAGATAACGACCGGCCTGGCGCATTAGCCAAATCGGCGGGACAGATTGTGTCTCCCCCGCAAGGGCGCACAGAAATGGTTTAGGAGAATGTTTGAAGGTCATGAACGCTCTTTCAGTCAGGATCCCGTTTCTCTCTTATAAATATAATTAAATATAAGAAAAGAGAGTGGTTGTGGTTGGGGGGTGGAACAATGGGGATTAAATTTTATACGCGTTCATCCACAAATTGGACCAAATTTCTGTGTCCTGTGTCTAACACCGGGATAAAGATTTCCAGAATAGCGGATTCCCTGATCTTTTTCGAATTTGCCAACATCGTCTAAGTTTGGGGATAATAGGACCAGTTTCGTGTATTGGTCCACAAGCGTAACCGGCGCGTCACAAGTTTTCCCCTTTGTATAACCGTTCTTAGTGAATCAAGGTCAATGAGGATTTTTCCGGGATTGCATCGCCCCTAAGATTTATCCCATAAACAATACACAGGTTACAGACAGGATAATTGTATAAAAATGGTCGACGATTCTCGGAATGTTCAGCTCTATCTGGTTTCAGATTCTACGGGTGAGACGGTGCAAGCCATCGCGCGGGCCTGTATCGTGCAGTTTGAAGATGTGGAAGGGATCGAGCATCATTGGAACCTGGTGCGCAACACCGCCCGTGTGGATCAGATTCTCAGCAAGGTTGCGGATGCGCCGGGAATTGTTCTTTTCACCTTTGTTAATCAGGAATTGCGGCAACATTTGATTGAAGGATGCCGTCAGTTGCGGGTCCCCTGTATTTCCGTGCTGGATCCCTTTATCAATGCATTTGAAAACTATCTGGGGACGCCAGCGCGACAACAGCCCGGTCGTCAGCATGCCATGGATGCGGATTATTTCAGCCGAATTGATGCGATGCAATTTGCCCTGACCCATGATGATGGCCAGGGGTTATGGAATTTGACCAGTGCCGATGTGATTTTGACGGGGGTATCGCGGACCTCCAAAACACCAACTTGTATCTATTTAGCCAATCGGGGATTAAAGGCGGCGAATGTGCCCTTTGTCCCGGGAATTGGCCTGCCGGAAGAATTGTTGGGCATGACCGGTCCAAATATGCCTTTGATTGTGGGCCTGACAAAGGACCCGGCCAGTCTGGTGCAAATTCGGAAGAACCGCCTGCGTATGATCGCAGAGGATGATGAAACCGATTATGTCGATCTGGAAACCGTGCGCCAGGAAGTAACAATGTGTCGTCGCCTGTGCCAGGAACGCAACTGGCCGATTATTGATGTGTCCCGGCGCTCCATCGAAGAAACCGCCGCAACGATTATCCAGCATTTTGATCGTCGTCAGGAAAATGGAACCATCACAGGTGTCTGAGGGTGATTTGAAGATGATGCTGGGACAGACAACAGAAATTATTCTGGCTTCTGCCAGCAAGACCCGTGCGGATCTATTGCGGGGGGCGGGCCTGGTGATCCAGATCGTGCCTGCCAATGTGGATGAAGATGCGGTAAAAGAGTCTTTACGGGCCGAAGGGGCCACGGCGGATCGCGTCGCTGAAGCATTGTCCGACCTGAAGGCCCTGAAAATCAGTCAGCGCTTTCCAGATGCCCTGGTCATTGGGGCGGATCAAACATTGGATTGTAACGGGGTCTGGTTCGATAAGCCGGCGGATATGGATCATCTGCATGGTCATATACAGGCGCTCAGCGGCAATCGACACAGCCTTTATGCCGGGGTTTCCGTCATGAAGGGGGGACAGCGATTGTGGGGTCTGGTAGAGCCCGCCCCTATGACCATGCGCAAAATGACCCCTGATTTCATCACCCGCTATTGTCAGGCGGTGGGGGAGGATGCGCTGGGTTCTGTGGGGGGGTATCGCCTGGAAGGGTTGGGCGCACAGTTATTCACGCGGGTTGAGGGGGATTATTTCACCGTCCTGGGCCTGCCGTTGTTGCCCTTGTTAGGGTTTCTGCGCCAGAACGGGGCGATTGCGCAATGACGGATGCTGGATCCACAAGCGGGCCTGTTGCTGGTGTTATCGGACAACCGATTGCCCATTCCCTTTCTCCTTTGATTCACAATACCTGGTTGAAGCGGTTTGGTTTGCCGGGTTGCTATGAGCGCCGGGAAATCGCGCCGGAATATTTTGATCGGGATGTGCGATCCCTCCTGACACAGGAAGGTTGGGTGGGGATGAATGTTACCCTGCCCCATAAACAGGCCGCTTGTGACTTCTGTGATTGCCTGGACCCGGCCGCCCGTCGCCTGGGGGCGGTGAATACCATCGTTACCCTGTCGGATGGTCGGTTCGAAGGGCGCAACACGGACTTGTATGGCTTCCGTACCAATCTGGAAAATGCACCGGGATGGTCCAGAACCGGTCGGGACGCCGCCCTGGTATTAGGCGCTGGCGGCGCGGCACGGGCGGTTGTCGCCGCGTCGCAGGATCTGGGTTTCAGACAGATATTCATCGCCAATCGCAGCCTGGATAAGGCGCAGGATCTGGCGCTTGCACTGGATCATTCCAATTCTTTGCATGCTGTGGCCTGGGCGGACATTTCCGGCCTGCTGCCCAAATGCGATTTTCTGGTCAATACGACCAGTCTTGGCATGGTGGGCCAACCTCCGTTGCAGATTGATCTGACGCCGCTGCCGACCGGCGCCTTTGTGACCGACATCGTCTATAAGCCGCTGGAAACAGCCCTGCTGACCCAGGCACGGGCACGGGGGAATAGGGTTGTCGATGGATTGGGTATGCTTTTATATCAGGCGGTCCCTGGGTTTCAGGCCTGGTTTGATCCACCCAGCACCCCGGTTGTGGATGAGGAATTGCGTGACAATATCTTAAAGGCGATGGCCGTATGATTGTGATTGGTCTGACCGGGTCGATTGGCATGGGAAAAAGCACGGCTTCTGCGATGCTGAAGCGGCTGGGCTGTGCAATACATGATGCGGATGCTGCGGTTCATCGGTTGACTGGGGTCGGTGGTGACGCGGTGGCGGCGATTGAAGCAGCCTTTCCCGGATCAACTGAAAACGGCGCGGTCAATCGCTCAGCCCTGGGTCCACAGGTTTTCGGGGATGCTGCCGCTCTGAAGCGTCTGGAAAACATCCTGCATCCACTGGTCTCGCGCGAACGGGATAAATTCCTGAAACACTGTGCGCTGCATCATCAAAGATTTGCGGTTCTGGATGTGCCGCTGTTGTTTGAGACCGGGGGGGATGCGCGGTGTGATTTCACCATTCTGGTCACCGCCCCCAAATTTATTCAGGCACAGCGCGTTCTGGCCCGGCCCGGCATGACACAGGACAAGCTGCGCGATATTCGCAAGCGTCAGATGCCGGAAGCGGAAAAGCGACGCCGGGCTGATGTGATAATCTGGACCTCCCTAGGGCGGCGGCCGGTCTTGCGTCAATTACAGAACACCCTCACACTGGCGGATCAATCCCTGTAACCTGCGGCTAAGGACTTTCCATGCGCGAGATTTGCTTTGATACGGAAACCACCGGACTGGATCCCAAGGACGGCCATCGTCTGGTGGAAATCGGCTGTGTCGAACTGGTCAATCGCGTTCCCACGGGCGAAGTCTATCATATCTATCTGAATCCCGAACGGGATATGCCTACGGAAGCCTTTAATGTGCATGGATTAAGTGAGGCCTTTCTGGCCGACAAGCCGCTATTTGCAGATATCGTGGAAGACTTCCTGGCCTTTGTCGGCGATGGGATCCTGGTGATCCACAATGCCTCTTTTGATATGAAATTCGTGAATGCGGAATTGAAGGCCTGTGGTCGCCCGACCCTGCCCATGTCGCAGACCATCGATACAGTCGCCATGGCACGGGCGAAGTTTCCAGGGGCTGCGGCCAGCCTGGATGCCTTGTGTAAACGCTTTGAAATCGACAATTCTGCGCGCACCAAACATGGGGCCCTGCTGGATGCGGAGCTTCTGGCGGAAGTTTATATCGAATTGACCGGCGGACGACAGGTCGGCCTGTCTTTCGCAGACGATTCCGCAAAGGCTGGTTCTAAAGACGGGGCTGCTGCTGCCCTGGCGGCAGAGGCGGCCAGACAGGCGGAACGTCCCCATCGTCCGCCACGCGCCCATTCGGCGACGCCGGAAGAATTGGCCCGTCACAAGGCCTTTCTTGCGAAAATCAGCGCCCCAATCTGGGTCACAGATTAAAGTATCCTGCGTTCGCATGAGCTCACACAGGATACTCTAACCGATTGTTTTGTCAGCAAATACGTCGTCACAAACCTGTCCGTTTGTTCGGGATTTGCTCTAAACGGTTTCGGTTTCTGACTGCTGTTGTTCCTGGGCCATGCGCTGGCGATAGATCTGCACGAAATCAAACGGTGCCAGCATCAGCATGGAAAAACCGCCCTGCCGGGTCGTGTCACAGACAATTTCCCGCAGGAACGGGAACAGCATGCGCGGAATCTCTACATATAGCAGGGCGTTCAGGGCCTCTTTCGGGACATTGCCGATGCGCACGACGGCGGCATAAGCCAATTCCAGAACATAGGCGGTTTTGCCGTTCACATCTGCCTTCGCCTCGATGGTCAGGACAACCTCTACATCCCGACCGGTCAGCGGATTTGTCGCGACATCCAGTGTCAGGGCGGCCTTTGGTTGTTCTCCGAGAGAGAAGACCGACGGAGAATTCGGATTCTCGAAGGACATGTCCTTGATATATTGAATCAGAATTTGATAGGGCGGTTCCGCCTGGCCGGATTGGGCATTTGCGGATTGTGTGTCAGAGGGGGGTGGCGCGTCAGAAGACGCGGGTTGTGGGGTTGTGGGTTCGTCGCGGTCATCTGCCATGAACGTATTCCATTTTTAAAGGGTTTGGACCGCTGTCAGGGCCCTTAACGGTGGGATGCGTGGCTATCACAGATCGGGCACACAGACAACCTCAGCACCGTTGGGATGGGGCTGTGTTGGGTCTAAATGCAAAATTGCCGCATTCTTAACGCGATGCCCGGTCAAGGATCGGATGAAGCCCCAATGGCTGACCACAATGGTTTCAGGCCAGGCCTGATCCGCGGCCATACGATCCCTGAAATGGGCCGCTCTCAGGTCAACATGATGCTCTTCTTCGCCCAGCGGCCACCATTCCTCGGCCAGATTCAGAAAGTCCAGCAGGGGCCATTGGCTGCGCAGCATCGTGGTCGGCGTACCGATGTCACAGGTGAAATAGGCCTGCTCCCCGACCATGGGATCGATCATGACCGGCAGGTTCAGCGCGTCTGCGATGATTTCCGCTGATTGCAGGGTGCGTGTATAGGGCGACGTGATGATCCGTTTCACCCGGTCGCCGTGATGGGCCTTGATAAAGGCAGCCCCGGCGGCAATCTGTTGTCGCCCCAGTTCTGTCAGTTTTGGGTCGCGGATGCCAGGATCGGTTCGGGTTTCGGCAAAATGGACGTTAAATTCGGACTGACCGTGACGGATCAGAATCACCGATCATCCTCCTTGTTTTCAATTGAATTGCCTGAACCCTTTGTCCAGGGGGAGTCTGGATTCTTGGGGGCGTCTTCATCAATTTCTTCAAATTCCCCGTCTATGATCGGACCGCGACCTTTAGGCGGCTGGCGGAACCCACCCCCCATGCCCCCGGCGCTGCGCATCGTGAAACGCCCATTGCGCATCAGGCTGGTCAAGACAAACGCTCCAAGGGCCAGTCTGAACGGGGGGATCAACAACAGAAAACCGATCGTATCGGTCACGAAACCAGGCGTTACCAACAACAAGCCTGCGACCAATATGCAGACGCCGGAAATCAGATCCTGTACAGGAAGCTCCTTGCGATCCATCGAGGCCCGCACCCGAGCCAGGGTTTGCAGACCCTGATGGCGAACCAGCGCGGTTCCGATAATCGCGGTGGCGAAAATCGACGCCAGGGTCCAGCCAAGGCCGATCTGATCGCCAACTTCGATAAAAACGGCGATTTCCGCAATTGGAATACCGATGAAAAGCAGCAGAAGAAGGAGTGGCATCTTGCCCTTTCGCAGGTGAACGCTTACATCTCAAGGCGTAGCGCGGATATTGCATCCGTAAAGTTATCGTCGTTTTAAGCCCGATTGGGTTTTGGTCAGTTCAATGTCTTACAGGTATGTTATGATATCCACCATGACAATGGCCTTAAGAAAATTGCTGACCTTTCATAAAAGGCCCAATACCGGGTTAATAGGATGGACTGCGACCCTCACTCATATGTTAAGAGAGCCGGATGCCCTTTGATCTTCTGATATTTGCCGCAATCGCTTTGTTTCTGATTTTCAGACTGGGAAGTGTTTTGGGAAAACGCACTGGCCATCAAAAACCGCCCGAATTTCCCAATAATATGGACAATGCGCGCCCTGAAACCCGGGATCGGTCTGGCGAACGCGACGATAATGTTGTGCGTATGCCAGCGGGATTTGAAGATCCGGTAGAAGAAAGCGCCCATTTCAACGGACCGGCCGGGGACGGTTTGCGCGATATTGCCCAGGCGGACCCGAATTTCGACCCGGATTCCTTCGTTCAGGGGGCTGCTATGGCCTTTGAAATGATTGTTACCGCCTATGCGGAAGGGGATCGCAAGGCGTTGAAGCCGCTGTTGGATAAGGTCACTTATGACAGTTTTGCAGGCGCGATCGATGCCCGTGAAAAGGCCGGCCAGCGTATGGAAGACACTTTGGTGGGCATTGATTCAACGACAATCCTGGAAGCGGGTATGCAGGGCGATGAAGCCCGCGTGACGCTGAGATTTGTCAGCCAACAGGTCAATGTAACCTATGATTCCGAAGGGCGCGTTCAGGAAGGTGATCCTTCGACGGTTGAAACGGTCTCTGATGTCTGGACCTTTGCGCGCAGCGTGAAATCCAAGGATCCTAACTGGCAATTGGTTGAAACCCGCACCACTGCGGAGTGACTATCTGATGACGGCGCTTTTTGTTTCTCTTCGTCGCCTGACTCTGTGTCTGGTGTTGGGGCTGGTCGTGGTTGGTTGCGATCAGCAGGAAGAGACCCACGCCCCTGAACCTGCGCCTGTTGAGGAACACGCTGCGACAGAAGGCATGGTTCTGACGCCCGCCGCATTCACGGATCTGCCCGGTTGGCAACAGGATGACATGGTCGGTGCGGTTCAGGCCTTGTGGCGGTCGTGCACGCGCCTGATGGCGCTGGCCCCGGACCGGGATGTCAGCAGCGGATCTTCCCTGCAGACCGTCGCTGGGGACTGGGCCCAGGCCTGCACCGCGCTGGATGCCCTGAAGGCGGAACAAAACCCCGATCTGATCCGCGCTTTTTTTGAGGCGCATTTTCAACCCTTTGCGGCAAAGGATGCGGCGGACGGTGACGATCCACAGGCCGACCAAGGATTGTTCACCGGTTATTTCGAAGCGGAGCTGAATGGATCCCTGACCAGAGATGACACCTTCAAAACACCGCTATACGCCCGCCCGAAAGATTTGATCACAGTTGATCTGGGTCAGTTTGATGAAAGTTTGAAAGGCAAGGGTGTTGTCGGTCAGGTGGATGAGGGACGGCTGATACCCTATCCGGATCGGGGAACAATTGAATCCGGCGCCCTGGCGGATAAAGGTCTGGAATTGTTGTGGATTGATGACCCGGTCGATGTGTTCCTGCTGCAGGTACAAGGGTCGGGCAGGGTCATTCTGCCGGATGGAAATGTCGTCCAGGTCGGGTTCGCCGCCCATAATGGTCGTTCTTATCACTCCATTGGTCGGTGGTTGATCGATCAGGGGGAATTGCAGGCGCATGAGGCCAGTTGGGACGGCATTCGCGGCTGGATAGAAGAGCATCCAGACCGGGCTTCAGAACTGTTTGCCTATAATCCGCGCTTTATCTTCTTCCGGCTGTTGGACGGGCCAGGGCCCATCGGGGCAGAGGGCGTCGCCCTGACACCGGAACGCAGCATGGCGGTGGATACCCGTTTTATCCCGTTGGGCATGCCGCTGTGGCTGGATACGGTGCGGCCCGGTGGCTCAAAGGAACCAATGCAGCGTTTGATGGTCGCCCAGGACAAGGGCGGCGCGATCAAAGGCGTGGTGCGCGGCGATTTCTTCTGGGGCTATGGGGATGATGCACTGGCGCAGGCTGGTCGCATGAAATCGTCGGGTCGATATTTCCTGCTGCTGCCCAATCCCCTGGCAGACCGGGTCAAAGCCACCTCTTAACCACAGACGCAAAAGGGTAAATTTCTGGCCCAGCTTGCCTTTCAGGGCGGTCAGCGCCATTGTTGCTGGCAGTGAAAAGAACCGGGATGGCGAGTTTTATGGTTGATACACAAACCCCTGAAAAATTAGCGGATAAGCCCCCTGTGACAGTTGGTCTGTTCGTCACCTGTCTGGTGGATCTGTTTCGGCCCAGGGTCGGATTCGCAGCGGTTGAGCTGTTGGAGCGTGCCGGCTGTCAGGTCGCCGTTCCAAAGGCGCAAACCTGCTGTGGTCAGCCCGCCTATAATTCGGGAGACAATGGCCATGCCCGCGCCGTGGCGGCCACGCTTTTGGACGCCTTTGACGGGTTTGATTATGTTGTCGCCCCCTCTGGTTCCTGTGCCGGTATGATCCGGGACCATATCCCAGAGCTTTTCGCCGATGATCCGGTGCTGGCCGACAGGGCGGTCGCTCTGGGTCGCAAGACGCACGAACTAACCTCCTTTTTGGTCGATGTGATGGGCATGCCCACTGCGATTGCCAGCTATCAGGGGACGGTCACCTATCATGACAGTTGTTCCGGTCTGCGNGAATTGGGAGTCAAGGACCAGCCGCGCCGCCTTTTGAAAGGTGTTGATGGCCTGACCCTGACAGAATTGCCCTCAGCGGAAATCTGCTGTGGCTTTGGCGGGACATTCTGTGTGAAATATCCGGATATTTCCAATAAGATGGTCAGTGAAAAGACAGCCGCCATTGCCGATACCGGGGCTGATACGCTGCTGGCGGGCGATCTGGGTTGCCTGTTGAATATGGCGGGAAAGATGTCCCGGGAAAGCCGCCCGATCCGGGCTTTTCATGTCGCGGAAATCCTTGCCGGGATGGGGGACGGTCCCGCCATTGGGGAGGCCGGGGAAGACCTGTCGGCTTTCCCTGACGGACAGGAAGGCTGATTCAGATGCAAACCACGTCGCAGAATTTCAAAGCCAACAGCATCAAGGCACTGGCCGATCCCAATCTGCAACAGGCGCTGGGCAAGATGAAGGTCGGCTTTGTTGAAAAACGGGCAAAGGCGCGCGCCGCGCTGCCTGAATTCGACGCGCTGCGCGATCAGGCGCGCGATATCAAAAACCATACCCTGGCCAATATCGATTACTATTTGGAAACCTATGAGGCGGCGGTCCAGAAATCCGGCGGTGTGGTCCATTGGGCACGGGATGCGGCGGAAGCCCGCCAGGTTGTGCTGGATATCTGTGCCCAGGAGAAGGCGAAATCCGTCACCAAGGGAAAATCCATGGTGTCGGAAGAAATCGCCCTGAACGAGGCGCTGGAAGCGGCTGGATATGAGGTCGTCGAAACTGATCTGGGGGAATATATCATCCAGATCCGGGGGGAGGCCCCCAGCCATATCATCGCGCCCGCCGTCCATGTCTTAAAAGAGCAGGTCGCCGATGATTTCCGGCGCAAACATCTGCATCTGGACCCGAAACGATCCCTGGTGGAACGCAAGGAACTGATTTCAGAGGCGCGCGGTGTTTTGCGTCAGAAATACCTGGATTCCGATGTTGGGATTACCGGGGCAAATTTCCTGATCGCGGAAACCGGCACCAGTGTGATCGTCACCAATGAAGGAAATGGCGACCTGACCCAGACTCTGCCACGGGTGCATATCGTCATCGCCAGCATGGAAAAGATCGTGCCGACGCTGGATGATGCGTCGGCCATTCTGCGGGTTTTGGCGCGGTCTGCCACGGGACAGGAATTTTCCTCTTACACGACATTTTCGACCGGCCCGAAACGCGCCGCCGACCCGGACGGCCCAGAGGCCTATCACGTGATCCTGCTGGACAATGGCCGCACCGATATGCTGGGCACGGAATTTGAGGACATGCTGCGCTGTATCCGCTGTGGTGCCTGTATGAACCATTGCCCGGTCTATGGGTCGGTCGGCGGCCATGCCTATGGCTGGGTCTATCCAGGACCGATGGGCGCGGTGTTGACCCCCAGTTTCATCGGTGTGGCGGATGGGGGGCACCTGCCCAATGCGTCAACCTTCTGTGGCCGGTGTCAGGATGTCTGTCCGATGCGCATTCCCCTGCCCAAGATGATGCGCGCCTATCGCCGTAAGGAGTATGAGGCGGGTCTGGCCCCGCCTGCCATGCGATTTGGCATGGATATCTGGGGTTTCGTCGCAAAACGTCCAGGCCTGTATCGATTGGCAACCCGTCTTGCGATGGGTGTCTTGGGCTGGCGGGGCCGTCGGCAGGGTCGGTTCAAAACTCTGCCTTTGGCATCTGGCTGGACCGATCACCGGGATATGGCAGCCCCGTCCGGCAAGACCTTCCAGGATTTGTGGGACAAACGCCACGGGGCTCGCACCACGAAAGATTTAAAGCGGGAGGCAGCCCAATGAGCCCCCCGTCTTCCCGCGATGAGATTTTAGGCAAAATTCGCGCGGCGCGGGGTCGATCCGGCCCTGTTACAGGTGCCGAGAGAGAGCGGCTGGAAGCGCGATTGAAAAGTCGCCCACGGGGGATTATCCCGCAAAAGGCCCGCAATACCGGCGCGGCCCTGGTGCAGGATTTCATCACCCGGGCGCGGGCGGTCGAGGCAACGGTTCAGGATATTTCCTCTTTATCAGAGGTGCCGGACGCCGTGGCACAGTATCTGGCCGATCACAATCTGCCTGCTGCTGTGAAAATGGCCCCGCATGCCGATCTGGCACAGATCGACTGGTCCCAGCGCCCCACCCTGACCCTGTCGGAAGGGCGCAGCTTTGGTCAGGACAAGGTCAGCCTGACCCGCGCCTTTGCCGGTATTGCAGAGACCGGGACATTGATGTTGCTGGCCGGGCCGGATGCGCCAACCACCCTGAATTTTCTGCCGGAACATCATATTGTGATCCTGAAGCGGTCCGAAATTGTCGGGGCGTATGAGGATGCGTGGGACGCCGTGCGCGATCGGCTGGGTCCGGATGGCTTACTGACACGGGTGGTGAATATGATCACCGGCCCGTCCCGCACGGGGGATATTGAACAAACCATCGAATTGGGGGCCCATGGCCCGCTGGGGCTGCATATCCTCGTCCTCGCTGATTAGGGGTTTGGGCGCATGGGCAAGGCGAAAAAGGCAAAAGAGGCCGCCCTTAAGAACACCCGGCAAGATGACAAAAGCTTGTGGGAGGCGGTGAAGGCCAGCGCCAAGCCTGTACGCCGGGATACGATTTTCCGCGATAGCCTGGGGACCCTGGAAAAGGCCGCCCCGCCTGCGGCGAAAGTGTCAAAGACGAAACGGGCGGCGCCCTTTCGGGCCCCATCGACGGTCCTTCCCCCGGCGCGCCCCAATCCGAAACCACATTTCCTGAGCCATGGCTGTGCGCCGGGCGTGGATCGCCGCACGGCAGAACGCCTGCATAAGGGGAAGATGTCTATCGAAGGGCGTCTGGACCTGCATGGCATGAGCCGCGATGCCGCCCATCAGGCGACGCTGGGTTTTGTCACCAATGCGCGGCTGTCTGGTAAACGCTGCATCCTGATCGTCACCGGCAAGGGCAAGGGGATTCTTCAGTCGGATCTGCCCCATTGGTTGAACCTGCCACCCCTGCGCGACCAGATCCTCAGCTTTTCCCATGCACGGCCTCAGGACGGGGGCAGCGGGGCCGTTTATGTGCTGTTGAAACGGGATCGGGGGATCAGTGGATGACAACCCCCTTTGGTCAGAAGGTCCGGGAAATGCGGCACGAGACAGGCACCACACTGAAGGACCTGGCCGACGCGCTGGGTGTCAGTCAGGCTTATCTCAGCGCGCTTGAGACCGGGCGCAGGCCGCGTCCAACACCTGCACGGGTGGACCAGATCTGCGCCTATTTCGGGATCATCTGGGACGAGGCGGAAGCCCTGAAAGACTTGGCCCGTCTGTCCCAGCCCCGCATCACCATTGATACGACGGGCCTGTCACCGGATGCGACGGAACTGGCCAATCGCCTGTCTCAACGAATCCGACGGCTGGATGCAAAAACGGTGCGCCGCCTGTTGGACATTATGGAATAGGGTTTCAGAAGAACAGGCTGGCAAGGACCGGCACCAGAATGGCGGTGGTCAGGCCGTTCAGGCCCATGGCGACGGCGGCAAAGACACCGGCGATCTGGTTGACCTGAAAAGCGCGTGCCGTGCCGATGCCATGGGCGGCGATGCCCACCGCAAAGCCCCTTGCGCGCCAATCATGAATGCGCAGCAGGTTTAACAGTGGGGTGACAACAATCGCCCCCGTGATGCCGGTCGCAACCACCAATCCGGCCGACAGGGACGGCAAGCCACCAATCCGTTCTGAAATCCCCATTGCAATGGGGGTGGTGACGGATTTCGGGGCCAGGGACAGCAGGCTTTGCGTTTCCGCGCCCAGGGCGGCGGCCACAACCAGCGCCACGGTCACGGCGGTAATAACGCCTGCCGCCAGGGCCGCGGCCATCGGCAGAGCGGCGCGTCGGACCCGGGGTAAATTGTTGTACAGCGGAACCGCCAGGGCGACAGTGGCGGGTCCCAACAGGAAATGCACGAATTGCGCGCCTTCGAAATAGGTCTGATAGGGCGTGTCGGTGATCAGTAACAGGGCGATCAGCAAGGCTGCGGCGATGGCGACGGGATTTACGATCGGGTTTGATCCGGATCGGGTGAAGGCGATATAGCCCATGCCATAGGCAATCAGTGTCACGGTCAGCCATAACAGCGGTGTCTGGGCCAGATAGACCCAGATATCATCGGGTGTGCTGGCGATCATGGCTTGTGATCCTCCCCCTGTGCGGGGTGGCCGGTCAGGCGCGCGACGGCGACGAATGTCAGCGCGCCCACGGCAATCGCTGCGACCGTGCTGATGATAACAGCCGCCAATAGGGGCAGCCATTCCACTTGTAATCGATCCGCATGCTGGATCAATCCAACACTGGCGGGAACGAATAACAGGGACAGATGCTTCAACAGGCCAGAGGATGTTGTTTCCAACCACGGCGTGGGCGTCCGATACACCATCAGACCAATCAGAAGATAGAACAGCCCCACAACAGGCCCGGGAATAGGCAATCCTGTCAGCACGGCGGTGACTTCGCCGGCCAATTGGCAGATCAGGAGCAAGGTAAAGGCGCGTAACATCCTGTTAGCTTAGGACGTGTTTGCACCAGAGGCGACGAGAATTTTACGACTTCAGGGCGTCTTATACCCGCACGAACAGGTTGATGATCGCACCCAACGGCCCGGTCAGGCGCAGCGGAGCATCCGTCGCCACAAGACAGATACAGCTTTCGCCTTCTCCTGCGACGGGGCGGTGGTCAATGCTGCCATCGCTGATGGCGACATCGCCTTTGGCGAAAGTGCCGATTTCATCCTTGTAGCTGCCCTGCAGGATCAGAACCAATTCGTTTCCATCATGCGTATGCTGCGGAACGGCTTTCCCAGCGGGCACTTTCAACAGGAAGGATCGCTTTCCGGCCTTGGATTCATCACTGTTGGACAGGGTAATTTCCGCTGTTTCAATGCCCATCCCCAATCGTTTCCAGGCCACCGTGTCCAAATCCCCGCCCAGATAGCGTTGAATAGCGCGCGGCAGGATCGATGCCTGTCTGTCGACAACAGCATGCTTTTGGCTTGCGGAGGCCGGCAGGCCATCCAGATCAGATGAATCCAATGCAGCCAGCGCGGCCTCAAGGGCACCTGCCGACAGGTCCATCGGCGGCATGGTGGCGAATAGGGCCCCCCCGATGGCTTCCAGCCGGGATAACTCGGATCGGCAGGCCGAACACAGCGTCAAATGGGATGCGACGACCAGGGATGCCGCCTCGTCCAGGGTTCCAGCCGCATAGTCCAGCAACAGATCTTCGGACAGATGATGGACCGGTTCGGCCGTGCGCGGCTTTACCGCGACAGAATGTGCAGCCGTCATAATTCCGTATCTCCTAAAAGACTGCGAAGCTTGCCCATTGCCAGCCTCAGCCGGGATTTCACCGTGCCCAAGGGCAGCCCGGTTTCGTCCGCGATCTCGCTATGGGCCTTGTCTTCGTAGAATGCCATTCTCAACATAACCGCTTGTTCTTCCGGCAACTGATCCATCGCCGCTGCAATGGTTCGTGCCGTTTGATCCTCAACCACCTTATCGTCCTGCATTGGTTCCGCAGCGGGTTGCAGCAGGGGATCGTCCGGATCCAGTTCCGGCCGGTTGATCCGGCGAAAGGCGTCGATGCGCTTGTTACGCGCAATTGTGAACACCCAGGTCGCCACCGATGCCTGACTGGCGTCAAAGCTGTTTGCCTTACGCCACACCATCAACATTGCCTCTTGGGCAAATTCTTCTGCAGCGGCATTGTCTGATCCGCTGCGCATCATATACGCCTTGATGCGGGGCGCGAAATAGGCAAACAGGCCCGCAAACGCATCCCGATCCTGACACCCGGCCAGGCGCTGCATCCATTCTACAAGCTGTTGCGAGTCGGCATGGTGAGCGTCTGTCATAAACTTTTTCTTGGACCCTGTCCTGATGACGTGAGAGCGTGGCTGTCGAAGACGATTGTGAGATCGTGAAGACAGGCCTATTCCCTCTATGACTACCGTTGACTGATCCATAATGGGGAATACGAAAGCTTTGCTGTGCCGGATCATTGGCATATTCAAAAAATAGCCTTATTTAGAAGGCATGGTAAAGTGGTCTTCATCCTTACACAGGGAAGGGTGATAGGCTTGGATTAAACTCAGACCGGCAATGAAGTGAGACCATGACCCGCATTCAAAGACTTATGCCCATCCTGCCCCAGGCTATTTCGCGCATGCTGATAGGGGCTTTTGCCCTGTTATTGGTTGTGACCAGCCCTGGTTATGCGCAAGACCATAAATCATTGGGCGAATTTGGGGATTGGCAAGCCTATACCTATCAGCAGGGTGGCGGCGAACGCTGTACGATGGCGTCCAAGCCCTTGAAGGATGAAGGGGATTATTCCAAACGCGGACCGATCTGGGCCTTTGTGATGCACCGTCCGAAGGAAGGGGCGACCGGTGAAGTCGGATTCCAGATGGGTTATCCGATTAAGGAGGGCTCTTTGGTGAAGCTGGAAATCGGCGGGGCGAAGTTCGATTTGTATACCAGCGGGGAAGGTGCCTATGCCTGGCGCGAGGATGAGCCCAGAATTGTCCAGACCATGCGCGCCGGGGCAACAATGACGGTGACCGGCACGTCCACCCGGGGCACGGTGACCAAGGATATCTATTCGCTGACCGGCTTTACTGCGGCGAATGAGACGATAAACAAGGCCTGTGGCGTTCCATAAGACACCGGCCCATCAGGTTTTGGGTGCGGCGGGGCCGAAGCTTTCTTCTAATTCGGCCTCCAGTGTTTTCAGGTCTTCCGGGACGGGCAGGCCTTCTGCGCGCATTGTGCCAAACAGGGTATGAAGGCGCATTTGTATTTCATGGGCGTTGCCCGGATCTCCGCTGATCTGGGACAGTAGAAGCGAGATTTCAGCCTTGTATTCTTCGAATGCCACGGGATCGTCTCCTTTGGTTCTGTTGGTCGCCAGTTTACACAGACCCCCTTTGGACGGTATGACCTGCATCAAACGCGATGGATTTCTTTAGGATAGATGATGAGCGACGTCGCCCAACTCAATGATTTTCTGCCAGGGGGTGCCCTTGCGCCCATTTCAGGGCCCCTGGTGGATACGCGCATTCCCCTGATCGGGTTGGATCGTGAAGGTCTGGCCAAGGTCGTCGCGGATATGGGCGAACCAGCCTTTCGGGCGAAACAGCTGTATAGCTGGATGTATTATCGTGGATCGTCGGAATTCAGCGCGATGACAGATCTGTCCAAGGCCTTTCGGGCGCGCCTGGAAGAAACCTGTCATATCAATCGCCCGCGCGTGTCGATGCATCAGAAATCTACGGACGGCACGGAAAAGTGGCTGCTGCGCTATGAAGATGGCAATGAGGCGGAAATGGTGTTCATCCCGGAAGTTGACCGGGGGACATTGTGCATTTCGTCCCAGGTCGGGTGTTCACTGACCTGCACTTTCTGTCATACCGGCACGCAGAAGCTGGTGCGAAACCTGACGCCAGGCGATATCGTTGGTCAGGTCATGCTGGCCCGGGATTCCCTGAATGATTGGGGCAAGGCAGAAGATGGCGACCGCCGCATCACCAATATCGTTCTGATGGGGATGGGGGAGCCACTGTATAATACCGATAACGTGCTGGCCGCGATGCGCCTGGTCGCCGACGGGGATGGCATTGCGATCAGCCGCCGCCGGATCACGTTGTCGACGTCCGGCGTGGTGCCCGACATCAAGCGCGTGGGCGAGGAAATGGGCCTGTCGCTGGCTGTGTCGCTGCATGCTGTGCGCGACGAATTGCGCAATCAGATCGTTCCGATCAATCGCAAATATCCCATCGCGCAATTGATGGCAGCGGTGAAGGAGTATCCAGGCCTGACCAATTCTAGGCGTGTGACCTGGGAATATGTCATGCTGAAGGGCGTGAATGATTCCGATGCCGATGCCCGGGCCTTGCTGCGCATCACGGAAGGCATTCCGTCGAAAATGAACCTGATTCCGTTCAATCCCTGGCCGGGCAGTGACTATGAATGTTCCGACCCGGATCGGATGCAGCGTTTTCTGGCCATCCTGCACAAGGCCGGGATGGTGGCGACGATCCGCAAGACACGCGGTCAGGATATTCTGGCCGCCTGTGGTCAGCTTAAGTCTGAAAGTGAACGGATTGGCAAGCGGGAGCGGGATCGCATTGCTGCATTGCGGGCGGAGAAAGAGGCGGCTGTCGGGCTTTAGCTTTTTTCAACCCCGGAATCCGGAAATCCACCGGTCAGCAGAAAATTCCGAACATCATCGGGCGTAGGCAGCCTGTGCATCACTGTGCTGTCTGTCAGAACTTCCGCATAGTAGGGCAGGTTGCGCAGGCGCTCTTCCTGAGTTTCCTTGATTTGCATCGCGTTATAGCCGGTTTGGTGGAAATAGGTAACGCGCGCCCGAATGATGGCCGCCTTGTCCTGAAAACCCATGGCTTTGAAGACCGATGTTAACTGGTCGATCCGTTTGATTTCAATTGTCTTAAGGACCTCAGCGGTGCGCGGGGAACTGTGGGCCCAGTCCCGGATTGCATTGTCATAGCGCGGATCCACAGTGCCGTCTAAGACCAGCACACGCACATAGGCCAGATATTGGCGCATGCCGTCCGGGCCTGCTGCTTCGATGGCCTCAGTAAAGGGATCACTATTGGTTCGGGCCCAATCCTGACGCACGTCTTCCAGCAGGTCTTCCAATTTGCGATATTGCCAGTAAAACGCACCTGTCGTTGCGTTCAAAGATTCGGACAGACTGCGCAATCGGACGCCCGATATGCCTTTTTCGATTAGAACAGTGCGTGCCGCCTTGACCCAATCGTCTCGTGTCAGGGTGCGCGTTGCGCTGGAAGCATCCTTCTGATTCAAATTTATATCCTTGATCGACCGATGCTGTCTGGAAATTTATCATTGACTCAATTAACCACATAACGCACGTTATGCAAATAGCGTAACAATCGTTATGTCCAATTATATGGGGCATGGTTCTAAATGGGAGACTCAGATGATTAAGAAAATGCTCGTCGCTGCGACCATGGCCGCCGGCCTGATGGCCGCACCGGCATTCGCCGAAACCGAACTGAAAATCGCAACCGATTCCGGGGACCGGGATTCACCATCCGGTCAGGCCATCGCCAGTTGGGCTAAGGCCATTGAGGAAGGCTCAAACGGGGAGATCAAGGTAAAGCTATTCTATCAGAATGAACTGGGCGGTCAGTTGGAGGTTTTTGACCTCTTTGTTGCGGGGGAAGTGGACTTGATGCTGTCTTGGCCGTCTACTTCTTATGACAAGCGTATTGGTATCCTCAATACCCCATATATGGTCACCTCCTGGGATGAGGCCTTTGAGGCCTATAAGCCAGGCGGCTGGGTCAATGGTGCCGTCAATCAGGTCTTCAACGATATCGGACTGAAATATTTTGGCGCCTGGCCGGAAGGCTTCAACGGTGTTGCCACACGGGGAAGTTATGCGACGGACATTGCGGGTGCGCAGAATATTAAAGTTCGCACACCGCCGATTTTCCCCTTCCCGCAAACTCTGGAAGCCATGGGATATCAAACGGCTGCGATTGATTGGGGCGAAGTTTATACCTCGATCCAGACCGGGGTTGTGGATGGGGATGCCGGTAATGTCATTTACTGGGATTATGAATACTTCCGGGATGTTCTGGATTATTACGTCCGCACCAAGCACACTTTCGTGACCGGCAACCTGCTGGCCAATCTGGAAAGCTTTGAAAAGCTGTCGCCGGAACATCAGAAGCTGATTCAGGATGCAGCTGTTGTTGAAATGGAAAAGCAGTTTGAAGAAGCACAAGCGGAAGACCAGCACTATGTGGATTTGGCGATCCAGTCAGGGATGAAATATATCGAACTGACGGATGAACAGATCGCCCCGATTGCCAAAAAGGTACGGGCCGAAGTCTGGGCACAAATGGACAATGATGTTGGTAAGGAACTCATGGACTTGATCCGTGCGAATGTGAAATAAAGGTACTGGGCCGCTGTCGAAATGACAGCGGCCCATTGCTTTGGGCTATTGGTGGGGGTGTGCGCGTGTTGCAGATTCTTGAAAAAGTCGACCGGGTGATTATGGGCATTATGGGCCTGGTTGTGATTGTCACCAATCTCGCTGTCACCGGGTTTATTTTGTTTCTGGTTTTGGCCCGTTTCGTATTGGGCTGGTCCGTCGTCGGGGTGCTGGAAATGGCAACGCTGTCGGCGATTTGGCTGTATATGTGCGGGGCGGTTATCGCCGCCCGAAACAAAGAGCATCTGGTTGTTGATTTCCTGACCAATTCCATTCGCAGTGATCGGGTGCGCGCCTTCCACACGCTGGCCGTGTCGGTCATCATGGTGGTGCTCAGCCTGTTCTTTCTCAGCCTGGCACAGGATATGGTCGCCTGGTCGATCAAACGGCCGCAGACGACCGCCGCCTTGGGCCTTCCTTTGATGTTACCGCAATCGGCCATCGTGTTGGCCGCGGTGCTGTGTTCGGTCTATGCCCTGCGTGATTTTATCCATGCGGTCCGACTGGTCTGTGTCCGGTCCCCGTCAAGGGAGGGTTGACCCATGGAAGCGGTTTGGGCAATTGCGTTGTTGATGGGGCTTATGGTGTTTGGTGTGCCCGTCGCCTGGTCCTTTGCCGGTGTGCTGATGTATCTGGTCTGGGCGTATGATGTGAATACATCGACCCTGTTGCTACAGGGGTTCCGATCGCTTGATTCCGTCATTCTGCTGGCGCTGCCGCTGTTCGTTCTGGCGGGATATCTGATGCAAAGCGGTGGGGTGGCGGAGCGCTTGATCCGTTTCATGTCGCTGACCCTGAAGGGCCGCAAGGGCGGTCTGGGCGGGGCGATGATCCTGTCTTCAGGGGTATTTGGCGCGATTTCAGGGACCGCGACAGCCGCCGTCGCCTCCATCGGCACGATCATGATCGATCCCCTGGCGGAACGAGGATATCCAAGGGGCTATACCAGCGCCTTGCTTGGGGTTTCGTCTTTGTTGGGCATTCTTATTCCCCCCTCTATCACTCTTATTTTATTTGGGGTTGTGACCAAACAGTCGATCACGGCCCTGTTCGCAGCAACAGTCGTGCCGGGTCTGATGCTGATGGTCGGATTGCTGTTGTTCAACAAATGGACGACGCGTCGCATTCTGAAGGATACGCCAGAACGCCTTGCTGCATTGAAGGCGCAAGAGAATGGCGATACGGGCTTTCGCGCTATGGTTCGGGCGGCGCCAGCCCTGATGATGCCGGTTGTTATTCTAGGCGGCATTTATGGGGGTGTTTTCACCCCGACAGAGGCGGCGGCGGTGGCTTTGTTCCTGGCTATCTTGATTGGATTTTTCATCTATCGGGATTTAACCCTGGCACGATTTAAGAAGAGTCTGCTGGAAGCAGGTGAAACAACCGGGACAATTATTCTGATCCTGCTGTTTTCCTTTATGATCGGGCGCATCATGGTGGCGGAAAGCGTGCCACAGGAACTGACAGAAGCGGTTACCCAGGTGACCGAAAACACCATCCTGATCCTGTTGTTGGTCAATGCCTTCCTGATCTTTGTGGGCATGATCATGGATGATTTGTCCGTCACTGTTGTTATCGCGCCGCTGATGATGCCCTTGATGATAGCGAACGGGGTGGATCCGGTACATTACGCCTCCATCGTTGCCTGTTCTGTTGTCATCGGGGCAAACAGCCCCCCGGTCGCACCCATCCTGTATATGGCCTGTCGGATCGGGAAAGTGTCGATTCATAAGGCTGTTGCACCGGCTTTGTCCCTGATTTTCTTCGTCGCCCTGCCAGTAATGTTGATGGTGACCTTTATCCCCGCCCTGTCCCTGTGGTTGCCACAATTTTTGGGCCTGCATTGAATGCGGATTGTATTTTTATGACGATGATGACCCTGGCGCTTTTGCAGGCGGCCCCCATGGACCGCGGTTTTTCTGATGTTCTGAACGATCTGGAGGCCGCCCTGAAGGACGCGGCCGCGCAGCAGGCGGATCTGTTGCTGACGCCGGAACTGTTTGTCTGCGGCTATGGTCAGGAAGACCGCGCCAGGGCTATGGCGGTATCCCAGGACAGCCCGTTCCTGCGCCAGGTTGGTGCCCTTGTGAAGGCCCATGGGGTCGGGTTGGTGCTGGGCTATTCTGAACAGGCAGGTGCACAGCGCTATAACAGCGCGGCCTATTTCGATCCATCGGGCGTTTTGGCCCATAATTATCGTAAACAGTATCTGCCCTGTGACTATGAAAAGGAATGCTTTTCGACCGGATCTTCGGGGTCTCTGTTCACCGTTGCGGGCGTTCAATGCGCCTTGTTGATCTGTTATGATATCGAGTTTCCGGAAAATGCCCGCAAGGCCGCACTGGCGGGGGCGTCCGTCCTGTTGATCCCCACAGCATTGAATGCGAAATGGCGGATCGTGTCGGATGTCGTGATCCCCAGCCGCGCCTATGAGAATAGCATTTTCGTTGCTTATTGCGATTTCGCGGCCTCAGACCAGGGGCCGGGTTTTTCAGGGCTCAGTAAGGTGTGCGGCCCCGATGGGCGCGATCTGATTCGGGCGAATTTGACGCCAGCCTTGATCACAACAACCCTTGATCTGGATGAAATCCGGACGGTGCGCGATCAGTTGCACATGTTACAGGATGTCGCCCGCACCATGCTCCCCTAATGCTTTAATCCGCGCGGATCAGGGTTCCTGTGCCGTGTTCGGTGAACAGTTCCAGCAGAATCTGGTGCTGTGATCGACCATCCAGGATAACCGCGCCATCAGCGCCGCCCCGGACTGCATCGATACAGGTTTGGATCTTTGGAATCATACCGCCACTGATGATACCTTGCTCCTGCAGCTTTTCCGCTTCGGATACTGTCATTTCAGGAATCAACTGGCCTTGTTTGTCCAGCACGCCTGCAACATCGGTCAGTAACAACAGGCGTTTGGCGCCTGCGGCCCCAGCGATGGCACCCGCCGCTGTATCGGCATTGATGTTATAGGTCTGGCCATTCTCCCCCATGCCGATCGGTGCGATGACGGGGATGAAATCGCTTTTGCGCAGGATTTCCAGAATGGTCGTGTCGCATTCATAGGGTTCGCCGACAAAGCCCAGATCCAACACCATTTCGATATTGCTTTCAGGGTCCTTCGTCGTGCGTGACAGTTTGCGTGCCTTGATCAGCCCGCCATCCTTGCCAGACAGGCCAATTGCCTGCCCGCCTTCGGATTGCAGGGAGGCGACGATCTGTTTGTTGATGCTGCCCGCCAGAACCATTTCAACAATGTCGACGGTTTCCTGATCTGTGACCCGCAAGCCATCGACAAAGACGCTTTCTTTCTGCATTCGGTTCAGCATTTGGCCGATTTGCGGGCCGCCGCCATGCACCACGATTGGATCCACGCCGACTTGCTTCAGCAGAACGATATCGCGCGCGAACAGGCTGGCCAATCGGGCGTCACCCATGGCGTGGCCGCCGTATTTGATGACCAGTGTCTTGTCATTGTAACGCCGCATAAACGGCAGGGCTTCCGTTAAGATGCCTGCTTGCGCCAGCCATTCTACCCGGCGTCGCGCCTTGTCGCCCGCCCCTGGATGATGACTTGCTGCCGTTCCGTCCTCAGTCATGGTCAATTCCGTTTTCCTGTTTGATCCGCTGCCACATTAGCCCGATACCGGGGGCTCCGCAAAGCTTGCAAGTTCTGCCCGCAATTCTGCGATCCCCAGACCCTTTTCGGCGCTGGTGATCATGGGTTCCGGAACCGCAGCGGGGTGTTTCTTCAGCGCCAGCACGACATCGTCGTATATTCTGCGTATTTCGGCGGAATGGGGCTTGTCCGCCTTGGTCAGGACCACACGATAGTTAACAGCGGCCTTGTCCAGCAGGGTCATCAGCTGATCGTCATTGGGCTTCAGGCCGTGGCGACCATCGACCAGCACGCACAGGCGGCGCAGCACGGCGCGACCGCGCAGATAATCATGGATCAGCTGTGTCCAGCCTTCAACCACGGCTTTGGGCACTTTGGCGAAGCCATAGCCTGGCATATCGACCAGCCGAAGCCTGTCGCGGAATTCGAAGAAATTGATCTCTCGTGTGCGCCCCGGCGTGTTGGAGGTCCGGGCCAAGGCTTTCCTGCCCGTCAGGGCATTGATCAAGCTGGATTTTCCAACATTGGACCGCCCCGCAAAGGCAATTTCTGGCAGGGTCGGGGCTGGCAATTGCTCCAATGTCACGCAGCCCAGCATGAATGTGCATTCTTTTGCAAAGAGCAGGCGCCCTGTTTCCAGCGCGGCCTCATCCTGGCTGTTGGCGTCGAAATCGACCATAGCGAATGGCGCCTCTGTGCAGCGGGGTGTTAGTCAGCCGCGCTGTCGTCGTTGCTGGGTTTTGCGGGCGGAGCATTCTTACCACGCGCCTTTTTGCCAGATGCCTTTTTCCCCGATGCTTTTTTACCGGCGGCTTTCTTGCCAGCGGTCTTTTTTGCAGCGGCATTTGAAACATCAGGGTCTTTTGAGGTGGCTTTCTGTGCGCTGTCGTCAGAAATCGCCTTCGGGGATGCGGATTTGCCCGCTACGGATTTCGTCCCTTCAGTGCTGTCTGACGTATCAGCCTTACCGCCGCCAATCGCGACGCCCATCTGACGCATGATGACATATTGCTGCAAGATCGACAGCGAGTTGTTCCAGGCCCAATAGATCACCAGACCGGCGGGGAAACCGCCCAGAATAAAGGTGAAGAAGATCGGCATAAGGCCAAAAACCTTGGCTTGAATCGGATCGGCAGGGGGCGGGTTCAGTTTTTGCTGGAACCACATGGTAAAGCCCATGATCAGCGGCCAGGGTCCGATATTCACAATGTGCAGAAGGGTTGGCACATCCCAGGGAATCAGTCCGAACAGGGTCAGCATGCCCAGGGGATCCGGGGCGGAAAGATCGTGAATCCAGCCAAAGAACGGCGCATGGCGCATTTCGATGGTGACAAACAAGACCTTATACAGCGAGAAGAAAATCGGGATCTGAACCAGAACCGGCAAACACCCAGCCAGGGGATTTACCTTTTCCTTCTTATACAGCGCCATCATTTCCTGTTGCAGTTTTTGCTTATCATCGCCGGCGCGATCGCGCATTTCGACAATCTTCGGCTGCAACAGCTTCATCTTGCTCATGGATTTGTAGGATTTCTGCGCCAGCGGGAACAAGAAAATCTTGAACAAGGTGGTCATGCCGATGATTGCGAGACCAAAGTTACCAAGCACGCTGTTGAGCCAATGGATGACGTAGAAGATCGGCTTGGTCAGGAAATAGAACCAGCCAAAATCAACCGCCAGGTCGAAATTGGTGATGTTCAGGTTTTCGGAATAGCTGTCTAGCAGCGTTGTTTCCTTGGCCCCGGCAAAAATCCGCCCGGTTTGTTCCATCGTGTCACCCGGCGCGATGGCCTGTGGCGTCATGATATAATTCACGTGATATTGCGGGTCCGCGGTGCCGGTCTGACGGAAGGTGCCGGTAACAGAATTGTTCTGGTCCGGGATCAGGGCAACCAGCCAATATTTATCGGTAATGCCCATCCAGCCGCCGGTGGTGGGGAAGCTCTCCTTCATGCCCGGTTCGTCGGGCAGATCATCGTATTTACGTTCGTGCAGCGTGCCGTCGAAAACGCCGATCAGGCCTTCATGCAAGATATAGAAACCAAGGGTTTCCGGCTTTTCGCCCCGGAAAATCCGGCCATAGGGCGTGGCGGAAATGGTGTCGCCTGAATTATTGATGACCCGTTGATCCACCGTGAACATAAAGTTCTGATCCAGGCTGATCACCTGTTCAAACCGAACTCCGGCATCGTTGGTCCAGCTTAAGGTGACCGGCTTGCCGACATCCAATTCTTGGCTGTCTGCGCTCCACACCGTATCGCTGGTCGGGACATCCAAGCCGCTTTCGCCAGTCCAACCGAATTGTGCGAAATAGGGATTGGTGCCGCCCGTCGGCTGTAACAGATCAATTTTCGGAGACGATTCTTCGATGGTCTGATGATAATCATTCAGAATCAGATCATCCAGCCGCGCGCCTTTTAGATTAAGCGATCCGCTAAGGCGGGGCGTATTGATGGTGATGCGGGGGGATTGTGTCAGCGCTTCATCGCGCGACACCACGCCTGTAGCAGTCGCGTCACCTGTGTTGGGCAGACCTGGAACGCCAGCCTGTTCTCCCGTGCCAGCCTGGTCTCCCTTGGAAGAAGAGGATGTGTTGGATGGGGAAGATTGGGTTTGAACGGGCTTCGGGGGCGCGGGAAAGAAATGACCCTGGATGAAAGGCCAGCCGAATAAGACCAACATCGACAGGCCGATTGCCAGCGCCAGATTCCTGTTATTCTCGTTCATCCGCCTTGCCTCTTCCTCTGCACCTGTGGGGCGCTAACTGTGCTACCGCCAAAGTTTTAACCGCTTAAGCGCCCGTTCCAGATCGCCCCGAAGCGCATTATAGTCCCGTGTTGGTGTGGTTTGCCGCGCGATAAGAACATAGTCCCGTCCCGGCATGGCATGTTGTGTCATCACTTCCATTGATAATGCCCTGAGGCGTCGCTTGGCCCGATTTCGCGCAACAGCATTGCCAACCTTTCGGCTTGCTGTAAAGCCAATGCGGGCGCCGTCTCCGCCGCCCGCTGGTTCAGTCTGGTCTGAATGCGCGTTCTGGTCCGCGATCATCGCCGCAGCGGGCCCGACTGCTCTGGAAGCCACCCCGGAAGGGGCTGCTTGTAAGACCAGACCAGGCATACCCGCGCTGTTCCGCTCACGCGTTACACGCAAGAAGTCCGCCCGTTTTTTCAGTCTGTCCAGCGTGATCGTCCGTAAAAGCATGGCTACCGGCGCGTGGGCTGTTAGACAACGGGCTTGTTCAATGGCTTAAGCGGACAGCTTCTTGCGGCCTTTAGCCCGACGATTTGCCAGGATGATACGACCAGATTTTGTTGCCATACGCGCGCGAAAGCCATGGCGGCGCTTGCGAACAATGCGGCTAGGTTGAAAAGTACGTTTCACAGTTCCGTCTCCGACGTCTTTGGGGTTGCGCCCCGGATTTCGACGCCGCTGTATAGTGGGGTGAGGCGCGCAAGTCAACGCGTTGCAAGACGAATCAGCCATGATTCGTGTTGTGATAGGGGTCAATAGCCTGAGAATGCGCAATTAGGGGTGTTTATGAAGAGTCTCTCTGCACGACTTTTGTTGCTGACAGTGATATTTGTGATGCTGGCGGAAGTGCTGATTTTCGCCCCTTCTGTGGCACGTTTTCGTGAAACCTATCTGGCAGACCGGTTGCAGGCCGCGCATCTGGCGGTGCTGGTTCTGGAGGTTTCGCCAGACGGGATGGTGTCACAGGAAATGACAGCGGAACTGCTTGGTTTCGTCGGCGCTTATTCTGTGGCGGCAAAACGCGGCGATTCAAAATTATCGCTGATGCAGGAAATGCCCCCCCCTATTGCGGCAACCCTGATTCCGACCCAGGAAAGCCCCATGACCATGATCGGTCAGGCTTTGCTGGCTCTGGTTCAGGACAAGGAACAAGTTGTGCGCGTCATTGGCCCGTCACCCCGGAATCCGGATGTAGAGATCGAGATTGTGTTCCACGATGCGCCCTTGCGGGAGGCGATCCGGGCCTTTGCGGTGCGGATTTTCTTTCTCAGCCTCGCAATCTCGGTATCAACGGCATTCATGGTTTTTCTGGTGCTGCGGCGGCAATTGGTAAGGCCGTTGAAGCGCATCACCCGGAACATGATTCAGTTTCGGTCCCATCCAGAAGACCAAAGCCTGGTCATGCGCCCCAGCACGCGATTGGATGAAATTGGTGTCGCGGAACGGGAACTGGCATCAATGCAGACTACAATCCGCGATGCGCTGACCCAGCGAAAACATCTGGCCGCCCTGGGCACGGCGGTGGCTAAGATCAATCATGATCTGCGCGGCATCCTGTCCAGCGCCCTGGTCGTGTCGGATCGATTGGAAACCTCTGAAGATCCTGAGGTGCGACGTATTGCCCCTGGTATCCTGGATGCAATAGACCGCGCGGTCGCCCTGTGCACCCGGACGCTGAACTATGTCGGCCATGATACGCCGGATCTGATGCTCAGCGATGTGAAGATCGCCAGTGTCGTGACAGAGGCCGGGTTTGGCCTGCCCAATGGGGCGGAACTGGAAAATGGCGTGGATGAAGGGCTGTCAGTGCATGGCGACCGGGCACAATTGTTCCGCATCATGAACAATCTTTTGCGCAATGCGGCAGAGGCGGGGGCGATATGCATAACCGTCACGGGCCGGTGCAAGGATAATGTGGTGGAAATCACGCTGCAGGATGATGGTCCGGGCCTGTCACCCCGCGCCCTGGAAAACATCTTCCTGCCTTTTGAAGGATCTGGAAAAGCAGGGGGCACCGGCCTTGGCCTGTCTATCGCCCGTGAACTGGCCCGCAGCCATGGCGGGGACCTGGCTTTGCGCACCACCGGCTCGACGGGCACCGTTTTTACCTTAACCCTCCCCGAACGCGCCCGCAGCGATGATGGCTGATTTCCGGTCAACGCGCATTGTAATGTCCTGACAGATTGGCATGATGCAAAAAACGGATGGAGCCTGACCATGCGCATTTTATGTGCGATGTTGAAGCATGAGACCAATACGTTTTCGCCCATTCCGACCGATCTGGCGCGGTTTCAGGATTGGGGGTTGCAGTATGGGGCTGATGTGGTGCGCACCTATCGCGACACGCGGATGCCGCTGGCCGCCTATTTCCAACTGGCAGAGGCGGAAGGGGCGGAGATTGTCACCCCGGTTGCCGCCGAAGCAATGCCCGCCGGCCTGGTGACGGCAGAGGCGTATCAGCATTTGACCGATCAGATATTGGAAGAAGTTGCCCGCGGCTGTGATATTGCCCTGTTGGACCTGCACGGGGCCATGGTGGCGGACGGCACGCCGGATGGAGAGGGCGCCCTGCTGCGCGCCATTCGAGAGATTGCCCCCGAGCTTCCCATCGCGGTCACCTGTGACCTGCATTGTAACCTGACCGCAGAGATGGTGGAAAACTGCACCGCCTTGATTGGGTATAAGACCTATCCCCATGTCGATATGTATGAGGTCGCCGATCAGGTGGGGCGGATTGTGCTGGCTGCGGCAAGGGGGGAGGCACGGCCGGTCATGGCCTGGGGCCAGGTGCCGCTGTTATCGCAGACCTTGAGGCAGGGGACCGATGACGCCCCAATGCGCGATATCATCGCCCAGTGCCGCCATTGGGAAGCCCGAGACGGGATCGGGGCGGCGACTGTCTTTGGCGGATTTGCCCTGTCTGATATCGAAGATGCAGGAACCAGCGCCATCGTGATTGCCGATCAGGGGGATTTTGATCTGGCAGAAGCGGCGCGGGATGATCTGTTGACCAAATGCTGGGACGCCAGAGCTGACTTCATTTATCAACCCCATGATCTGGGTCAGGCGGTGGCGCTGGCAAAAGGATACAATACCGGACCCGTCATATTGTTGGATCACGCGGATAATTGTGGATCCGGCGCAACGCAGGACGTCATGACCGTGATCGCGGAAGTTCTGCATCAGGATTTGCAGGACGTGGCGGTGGCCACCGTCTGGGATCCAGCGGCGGTGGCGGCAATGAAAGAGGCCGGGCCGGGTGCAACTGTATCGCTGGATCTGGGAGGCAAGACCGATATGCCCAGCCTGAACAGAACGGGACAGCCGCTGCCCGTGACCGGCATTGTCGAAGGCCTGTCGGATGGGCGATTTACTGTCGAAGGGCCAATGTATACCGGCGTAGAAGTCTCCTGCGGTCCAACAGCCTTGCTGCGAGTCCAGGGTGTGCGGTTGATCGTTACCTCTTTGCACCATGAACCCTGGGATATCGGTGTCTTCAGAATGATGGGTATTGATCCGACCCGGACGAAGTACCTGTTGTTAAAATCCCGCATTCATTATCGGGCGGGTTTTGGAGCTCTGGCTCAACATACCCTGACATTGGATGGCGATGGTGTGACGACGTCGGATAACGCCAAACTGGAGTATAAGGCCCTGCGTCGGCCGATCTATCCGCTGGACCCAGACCTGGATTGGTCCGTGGGGGATGAGAAGGACGCGTTATGAGCGATGTGCGCCCCGGGTCCCGCAATGCCCTGACAGATGTCGCCGGTTTAACCGTTGGGAATGCGCATGACGTGAAATGTCGGACCGGCACAACTGTCATTCTGTGTGGTGAAAATCGTGCTGTGGCCGCCGTGGATGTGCGGGGCGGCGGGCCCGGCACGCGCGAGACTGATGCGCTGGCCCCGGGCAGGCTGGTCCAGTCGGTGGATGCGGTGGTCCTGTCGGGCGGGTCGGCCTTTGGTCTGGATGCGGCGGGATCGGTTCAGCTTTGGCTGGCGGCCCATGGGTTCGGGTATCAAACGGGCGGGCCAATTGTTCCCATCGTGCCTGCTGCAATTCTGTTTGATCTGGTCAATGGCGGTGACAAGGATTGGGGCATGGATGCGCCCTATCGGGCCTTGGGACTGCAGGCGATAGAAGCGGCGGGGGTTGAGTTCGCCCAGGGCAAGGCGGGGGCCGGATATGGCGCGCGGGCAGGGGGTCTGGAAGGCGGGCTGGGCAGTGCCTCTGCAGTTGATCCTGTCACGGGGGCGACGGTTGGGGCCTTGGTGGCGGTGAATTGCTTTGGCGATGTCTGTGGCGACGATGGTCGCTTTTATGCCGCCCCGTTCGAGCTTGGTGAGGAATTTGGCGGGTGCGGCCCGTCGCAAAAGGTTCCATCAGGCCCGGTATTTCCAAAGCTGGGGGCCGATGCAAAACCCTATGCGCGCAGCAATACGACTATCGCCGTGGTCGCGACAGATGCCGCGCTGTCGCATGAAGATACCCAACGCTTCGTAACAATGGCCCAGGCCGGTTTGGCACGGGCCGTGCGGCCTGTCTATACGCCGTTTGATGGGGACACGGTTTTTGCCCTGGCGACGGCACAGGGTCCGTCGGTTGATGCCATTGGTCTTGCGCGATTAGGGGCGATCGGTGCGGATGTCCTGGCGCGCGCCATCGCCCGTGGCGTTTATGAGGCCCGGTCTCTGGGCAATAGCTGGCCTGCCTGGCGTGATAAATTCAACAAGGGGCTATGACATAAGGCTATCAGTGGGTTACTGTAGACGCGGTGCGTTGGAATAGGGTTTAATCGCGCCGCGCAAAGGGCCGTTTGAAGGCCTGGATACTTGGAAACACTGGATACTTGGAAACAGCGGTGTGGGGATGGAAAGCAATGACAAAGAACAACGGCATTAAATCTGTTTCGGGTATTGGTCGCGTCCTGTTTCGGACCATGGGGTTGCTGGTCGCCGGCGGCTTTATGGCAATGGCCCTGATCGGTCCGGCATCGGCAAAGACGGGTGTTGTCCTGGCGATCACGCTGGAACCGCCGCATCTGGACCCGACGGCGGGCGCGCCTGCTGCCATCGATGAAGTTGTCTATGCCAATCTGTTTGAGGGATTAACCCGCATTGATGCGCTGGGTCAGGTTAAGCCTGGATTGGCGGAACGCTGGGTCATTGAAGATGATGGGCTGACCTATCGTTTTATCCTGCGCAAGGGTGTGACGTTTCACGATGGTGCATCCCTTGACTCGTCAGATGTGAAATTCTCCTTCGACCGGGCGGTTGCCGAAGGGTCAGAGAATGCGCAGAAGGGTCTTTTTTCCGCCATTGAGACAATAGAAACCCCCGATCCACAAACCGTCGTGATCAAATTGAAGCGGAAAGAAGGTCTGTTCCTGTGGAATCTGGGCTGGGGCGATGCAGTGATCGTCGATCCCGCCTCTGCTGAGACCAACAAGACCAATCCGGTTGGGACGGGTCCCTATAAATTGGACAACTGGACGCGCGGTGATTCAATCCGTCTGGTCCGCAGTTCAAATTATTGGGGGCAAAAGCCCGCGATGGACAGCGTCACCTTCAAAATTATCGCCGATCCTTCCGCGCAGGTGACGGCCCTGCTGGCGGGGGATGTCGATGCGGTCCCATATATCGGCGCGCCGGAATCGGTTGCACAGTTTGAGGCTGATCCGCGATTTGTGGTCACTCAGGGCACGACCGAGGGAGAGACCATTCTGGCGATGAATGAGCGCCGCCCGCTGTTACAGGATGTTCGGGTCCGCAAGGCGATCCAGCATGCAATTGATCGCCAAGCGCTTATTGATGGGGCCATGTTTGGCTTTGGCACGCCGATCGGGTCGCATTTCGCGCCGCATAATCCGGCTTATACCGATCTGACCGAAGCCACCCCGTATGATCCGGAAAAAGCGAAAGACCTGTTGGCCCAGGCTGGCGTTGCGCCTGGAACAAAGCTGGTGCTGAAATTGCCACCGCCAACCTATGCCCGGCGGGGTGGGGAAATTGTGGCGGCACAATTGAAGGCCGTAGGCTTTGACGTTGAACAGATTCCAGTCGATTGGGGCCAATGGGTGTCAGAGGTGTTCAAGGGCGATCATGATTTCGACCTGACCATCGTTTCACATACGGAACCCTTGGATATCGGCATTTATGCAAGGGATGATTACTATTTTGGCTATGACAATCCGGCTTTTAAAACATTGATGTCAAAGATTGATACCGTGTCAGACCCGGCGGGACGCAATACGCTGTATAAGGAAGCGCAGCGAATGCTGGCCGATGATGCGGCAAACGCGTTTCTGTTCCAATTGGCCAAGGTCACAGTCCAGCGCAAGGATCTGAAAGGCCTGTGGCAGAATGCGCCGATCCAGGCCAATGATATGACCGGTGCCCGGTGGGAGTAGGAGTGGGAGTAGGAGCGGGAAGAGGCCATATTCCATCCGGGTTGGGAGCCTGTAACTAGGCCATGGCAGGGTTCATCTCCCATCGGTTGATGATGTTGGTGCTGACCCTGTTCGTTGCCTCGCTGATGGTGTTCTGGGTTCTGGAGTTACTGCCGGGTGACGCTGCCCAATTGCTGTTGGGAACCGAAGTTCAGCCCGATACGCTGGCGGCGATCCGTGCCCAGCTTGGACTGGACCGCCCGGCCTTGCTGAGATATGGCGACTGGATTGGCGGATTGCTGACGGGCGATCTGGGCGACAGTCTGGTTTATGGAATCCCGATCTGGGACATGGTGCGGGATCGATTGGCGGTTTCCCTGCCCCTGGCGGTGATGGCCTTCACCATCGCGACCGCAATTGCCCTGCCCGTTGGAATGGTCGCTGCGATGCGTCGGGGCAGTTTGTCGGATCTGATCCTGATGGGCTTTGCGCAAATTGGGCTGGCTGTGCCGAATTTCTGGTTCGGTTTATTGTTGATCCTTGTCTTTGCGGTTCTGAACAACTGGTTCAATGCGGGGGGCTTTCCCGGATGGCAGGATGATCCTGTCGGATCGCTGAAGGCGCTGTTCCTGCCAGCCCTGGCTTTGGGTTTTTCTGAGGCGGCGATTTTGTCCCGCATGGTGCGTGCCGCGATGCTGGAGACGCTTGGGGAAGATTATGTCCGGACGGCCCGTGCCAAGGGATTGAGCGTCTCGCGGGTCTTGTTCGGGCACACATTGGGCAATGCGATGATCCCGATTGCCACCCTGATGGGCCTGCAATTTGCCTTTCTGGTGGCGGGGTCGGTGATTGTCGAGAATGTGTTTTACCTGCCGGGCATCGGTCAATTGCTGTTGAAGGCGATTTTTGAGCGGGACCTTATTCTGGTGCGCGATCTGGTGTTGATGCTGTCTGGATTTGTGATCGTGCTCAGCTTTTTCGTTGATATCGCCTATGGCTTTATCGATCCGCGCTTGCGGAGGGTGCGGTGATGCGGTTGCTGATGCTGGGACGAAAAGCACAGGGAGCCCTGCCGCAATTGTGGGTTGGCGGGACCCTGACGGCGATCGTGCTGATCACCGCCCTGGTGGCTGGTTTCTGGACCCCATATCCGGCGGATCAGCAATCCATCATCGACCGCCTGCAAGGCCCCAGCATGGCCCACTGGCTGGGGACCGATCTGTATGGCCGGGATATCCTGTCGCGCATTATGGGGGGGGCCCAGACGGCCTTGTGGGTCGGGCTGGCGGCAATTGGGGTTGGATTGGCGGGGGGGCTGCCCCTGGGTCTGGCTGCCGCGATGAACCGGAATGGTCTGATCGATACGGCGATTGCCCGGGGGTCTGATCTGATCTTCGCCTTTCCGGCGCTGCTGACGGCGGTATTGATCGCGGCCATTCATGGGCCCGGCATGATCAATGTGATTGTGGCGGTGGGGATCTTTAACATCGCCGTCTTTGCCCGTGTGGTGCGGGGGGCGGCGCTGTCCATCATGGCCAGACCCTTTCTTCAGGCCGCCATCGCCATTGGGCGTCCCTGGCCCAGCATCGCACTGGTGCATTTGCTGCCCAATATTGCGGGCGTCGTTGCGGTGCAGGCGACGGTTCAATTCGCCGCAGCCATTCTGGCGGAAGCCGCGCTCAGCTATCTGGGGCTGGGTATTAAGCCGCCCGATCCCAGCTGGGGCAAAATGCTGGCCGACGCCCAGACCCTGCTGTATCTCAGCCCGATGCAGGCGATCCTGCCGGGTCTTGCCATCGTCTGGACGGTGTTGGGGCTTAACCTTTTGGGCGACGGGCTGCGCGATGCGCTGGACCCGAAACTGCGATCCCTGCGCGCCGTTTGATCAGCGCTTTTGCCCCCGTGTGCGGATTGGTTCGGCATAGGCCAGTTCCACATCCCAGGGAAATAGGATCCAGGTATCCTGGGATACTTCGGTAACGAAGGTATCGACCAGCGGGCGGCCCGCCGGTTTGGCATAGACGGTGGCGAAATGCGCCTTGGGCAGCATTTCCCGCACGATCTTGGCGGTGTTTCCGGTATCGACCAGGTCATCCACGATCAACCAGCCTTCGCCATCGCCCGCCTGTCCGGCATTCTTCAGGATGGAGGCTGCGCCCTGTTTTTTATGGTCGTAGGACGCGACACAGACCGTATCGATCAGCCGCACATCCAGTTCCCGCGCCACAATGGCGGCAGGGACCAATCCGCCCCGCGTGATTGCGACAACGCCATCCAGGGGCTGCAATTCTGCCAATCGCCATGCCAGGGCACGGGCGTTACGGTGCAATTCTTCCCAGGAAACGGGATATTCTTTGTTGCGAGCCTCTGTCATGGGAATCCTGTTAAGAGTCATAAAAGGATACGAGCATCATGCGCTCGCATGAGCTCAAGCACGATAGTCAATGCCATAGCTGAAGCCTTGCAGTGGGGCAAGATAGTTTGATCCTAAAAGCAAAGCCCCCAGAAATGCAAAACCCCCGGCCCTTTCGGGTCCGGGGGCTTTGTTCCCAACCGGGCTTATGGCGAGCGCCGGACAGGAGAGACCTTGATGCGCAGCCTCTTATCGGGCGAAGCGCACCGCGACAAAGATCTTACGATCCCCGCGCAACACTTTCAGCAGGACCGAAGACCGGCCTGAATCCAGGGCTGATTGAACTTCGGTTTCGACATCTTTCGGGGTCGATACCGCGTTCTGATTCACTTCCAGAACCACATCCCCGACGCGCAGGTCTTTTTCTTCGGCATCTGATCCACTGGCGACGCCGGCGATGACAACACCACCTTCCGTGGATTGAATTCCGTATTCCTGGGCGATTTCATCGGTCAGACCGGCGATTTCCAGGCCCAGAGAGTCCAGCTTGCTGATCGTTCCAGCGCCTTTTTCGGGCATGCCATTATCGGACAGGGCAGCCAGATCAATCTTTTCGCGCTGGCCCAGAATCGGGGACAGGGTTATTGTCTTGCCGTCGCGCCAGACTTCGACATCGACTTCTTCGTCAACCGGTGCATTGGCGACCAGACGCAGCAATTCGCGGGTATCGTCCACTTTCTTGCCGCCAAACTTGACCACAACGTCACCGGCCTTGAAACCAGCCGCCAAAGCGGGGCCGCCATCATGAACGGTGGAGATCAAGGCGCCATGGGGTTCCTCCAAATTCAGGGAGTCGGCGATATCTTTCGTCACTTCCTGAATGGAAACACCCAACCAGCCGCGTCGGGTCGATCCGTATTTCAGGATCTGATCGGCGACATTCATGGCCTGGTTGGATGGGATGGAAAACCCGATCCCGATAGACCCGCCGGTTTGTGAAAAGATCGCGGTGTTGATGCCGATCACCTGGCCATCCATGTTGAACAGCGGACCGCCGGAATTCCCGCGGTTGATGGAGGCATCGGTCTGGATATAGTCGTCATAAGGGCCGCTTTGAATATTGCGACCACGGGCGGAAATGATGCCAGCCGTGACGGTCCCGCCCAGCCCCAGCGGGTTCCCGATGGCAACAACCCAATCGCCAACGCGCATTGTGTCAGAATCACCCCACGGCACTTCCGGCAGGGTTTTTCCATCCAGATCAATCTTCAAAACAGCGACATCGGTGGACGGGTCGGAACCAACGATCTCGGCGACATATTCATGGTCGTCCTGCAGGATGACTTTGACTGAATCTGCGCCTTCGATAACGTGATTGTTGGTGATCACGATGCCTTTGGTGCCATCGATCACGAAGCCAGAGCCCAGGCTTTGCGCCTTGCGTGGGCTTTGATTTTCACCGCCACGGCCAAAGCGTTCCATGAATTGTTCGGGGAAGGGGCCATCCCGCTTGACTTCCTGTTCCGAGGAAATGTTCACCACGGCGGGCAAAAGTTTTTCAGCCAGGTCCGCAAAACTTTCCGGGGCACCCCGGGCAAAGCTGGGATGGGCGGCGAGCAGCATTGCCAGGCCCAAAGTTGCCGCCAGCATCATATTCAGGAATCGCAGCCGAATGGCAGTGTTTGGATCATGCGACAGGGGCTCGGCCACAGCCTGGCTCTGATCCGGGACTTGGCGGTCCCTCAGGGTATTTGGATTTCTTAGGTGGGTCATGTCGTCCTCACATATTTTGCGCCGGAAGCTGACGCGCGCTTTTGCGCTTAGACTATCATGCATGGCGGGTGGTGCACCCGGTTTCATGATCGTTGCGCATGAATTTACTTCAATCCAAGTGGTATCCCCATGTCCTTGCGTCAACGCGAGTCAAGCACGCGCGCTCAGAATGCCACGGTATTGCCTCATTCCAGATCCGGTTTTCGCCACAAGAACGGGCGCAGAAGGATCAGGTAACACATAAAAGTGAAGAATCCTGCCCCAGCGATACCGAAAGCCATGGGCAAGGGCGTAACACCCCCCGCCAGGCTGAAACCCTGCCCGACGGCGATCCCCAACAAGGCGGCGATGCTGTATTGCATGGTGCCGAACAAGGCCGATGCTGTGCCCGCCATGCGGGGATAGGGACCAACCGCGCCCGCTTGAGCATGGGGCAGAATAATCCCCATACCAATCATATATAAAACCATGGGGATCAGCACGGTGGCGACGGTTTCGATGCCGATCAGTATTGGCATTACCATGGCAAGGCCGAACACAATGTTCAGCACAGCGCCCCAGCCCACCGTTCGTACACCGCCGGGCAGGCGCGATGCGATCTGTGCGCCCAGGATGTAACCCGCCACACCAGCGGCGAAACAGAACCCGAAACCCTGAACAGATACACCCAACACCTGGATGAAGACAAAGCTGGACCCGGAGATAAAGGCGAAGGCCCCGGCATAGCTGCCACTGGCAGTCAGGGCATATCCCATATAATTCGGGTCGCGCAGCAAGGTGCCCATATTGCGCATGATCTGGCGCGGCGACAGGGCGGTTGAATCCAGTGTGGCATTGGTTTCCTGCAAGACGAACAGGGCCCCGAACAGGGCAATCCCGCCAGCACAGGTCAGCACGATAAAACAGGCCTGCCAGCCGAAAAGATTGGTCAGAAAGCCCCCCAGAACGGGCCCGATCATGGGGGCCAGTCCCATCGCGGCCGCGATTTTGGCCAGCACTTTGGCCGCCCCTTGTGCGCCATGCACATCGCGCACGATGGCGCGCGCAATGACCCCGCCGCTACAGCCGCCCAGTGCCTGAACAAAGCGTGCGGCGATCAACCATTCGATGGTGGGGGCCAGAATACAGGCCAGCGAGGCCAGGGTGTAAAGCCCCATCCCGGCGGCAACGACGGTGCGTCTGCCAAATCGATCCGACAAGGGGCCATAGATCAATTGCGACACAGCAAAGGCCCCCAGATAGACCGACAGGGTCAACTGGACCGTCGCGGCAGAGGCCCCGAAATATCCCTGTAACCCCGGCAGGGCGGGCAGATACAGGTCAGTCGAAATTGGACCTGTCGCGACCATCAGCACCAGCAATGTGGTAATCACCACGCCGCGGGGATCGGGTCGTGTGATCATCCTCAGGCCTCCCCGTCGGGGGGAATGGTGTTTGCCAGGATCAGATATTGGACCAGGGCCAGAACCGCGACCGACAGAATGACCACAGACAACAGCACGGCAGTACCATCATACAGCGGCTGCACGATCAGGCTGGTCATCGCCGCACAGAAAAATTGAAAGAACCCCAAAACGGCGGATGCGCTGCCTGCCACCCTTGGAAATGGGCGCAGGGCTTCAGCCATGCTGCCTGGAATGACCATGCCAAATCCGATCGTGTACAGGCTCATCGGGGCAATCACATTCACCAGACTCAACGTGCCCGATAGCAGCAGCAACAGGCTGGCACCGACCAGCAGGAAGCCGCAGCCAATGAAGACGACACGTCGAGATCCCAGGCGCGGCACCAATCGCCCCGACAGGAAACTGCCGCTGGCATAGCCTGCGACGGTAAACAGCATCATGGCCCCGAAAGCGTCTTCCCGCAGGCCCAATTCCCCAATGAACAGAAACGGCGCTTCGGTGAAATAGGCAAAGAAGCCGGCAAAGGCCAGGCCGGAGACCAGCACATTTCCCATGAAATAGGGGCTGGTCAGCAGATGCGCATAAATCTTAATCAGTCGCACAGGTTTGATGGCATCGGGATTTTTGTGGATCAGGGATTCTGTCAGGCGGAAGGCGCACACGATCAACAGGATCAGGCTGAGGGCGGCCAGCAGATAGAAGCTGGCGCGCCATCCGATATGGGTCTGGATCTGGCCCCCCAGGATGGGCGCAATGGCAGGCACCACGGCCAGCGCCGTGCCCAGAACGGAAAAGGCGGCTGCGGCTACTTTGCCTGAAAAGGCGTCGCGCACCACGGCGCGCCCGACCACCGGCCCGACACAGGCAACAAACCCCTGAAAGAAGCGCCCGACCTGAAGCATTTCAATGCTGGTGGCAAAGGCGCAGGACAGGCTGATTACCATATATAGCGACAGTCCGACCAGCAGGACCGGTCGCCGCCCGAAACGATCTGACAGCGGACCAAAAAGCAATTGACCGAAGGAAAATCCCAGAAAGAACAGGGTAAGCGTGACCTGGGTGTCGCTGGGCAGGACCCCGAATTCCGCCCGGATGGCGGGCAGGGAGGGCACATACAAGGCCATGGAGGCGACCCCCATCGCAACCAAAGAGGTCACCAGCACCAGAAACCCTGGTGCGATACGCGATGCCATTTCAGGCTCCTTTTGGTTTGGGTCTCCCGGCAGGACAGATGTGCCGATCAACCGATGCGGTGCAGCCGCGTCCCGTGAATTCCAAGCCAGTCCCGGGCGCGGTCACACTGTGGGTAAAGTTGAGTGACCGTTTTCCAGAATGCGGTGGAATGGTTCATGTGAACCAGATGCGCGACTTCATGGGCTACGACGTAATCCAAGATATCCGGCGGGGCAAGGATCAGACGCCAACTGAACGACAAATCCCCATTCGCCGCACAGGATCCCCAACGGGTTCGCTGGTCCCGGATCGTGATCCGGTTGGGCTTCCGGCCCAGTTCTGCGGCCAATTGTCCGGCCAGCGGCTTGATCGTCGCCTTGGCTTGCTTCTTACAGAAATCGGTTACCCGGCGGCTCAGATGCTCTGCCCCGCCCGACACAATCACCCGGTCCCCGTCGATGGAAACTGTTCCCCGCGCATCGGGCCGGTGATCGATCTTCAGGTCCTGACCGCGAAACGGGAAAATCACATCGGGGGCGAAGGTAACCTTTTCCGGCAGTGTTTCCATCCGTTTGCGGGTCCAGCCTGCATTGCGATTCAGAAAGGACAGGCCCTCTGCCTCTGTCACGCCGGGCGGCAGAGTTAAGACAGGCAGACCCAACTTGCCATCAACTTGCAACTTCAGGCGTCGGGCGCGGGGATGTCGGCGCAGCACCACATCCGTTTCCTGCCCGTTCAAGGGCACGGTCACGCGGGTTTCCGTGGGAGTCGGCGCTGTCTTGCGGCGCGGTTGGGTAAGGCTGCGGAAAAAGTTCATAGCCTGAAATTAGCGCGACTCGTCCGCGTCGGGAAGCTTTTCCGAATGGGGGCGGAAACGAACCGGGATATGTTTACCGGTTGATCAGGCGGTGCCGGGGCATGACCGCTGTCATGCGCGTGAACAGGGCGACCCCCATCGCCAATGTGCCGCGCATCGGGCGGGCCACGCTGGTCAGCATCGGGGCATAACGGGCGGCGTCCGCCTCGATCTCGCCAAAGGCATCATCCATCCAATGGGCAACCTGTTGGATTTCACCCTCGATGGAGGCGAAGGCGGCGGCGACATCGTCACCAACAGTATCCAACATATCCTGTCCGTCGTAAGTCTGGGCGTCGATCATCATGACTCTGACCTTCCTGTGCGATGACGGAATGCCACCGTAGCCTGTCTAGCTATCAGGCTTCTGTTACGGATTTTGGACGATTTCCTGACGTTTCGCTTACGCCCCCTGTATCCTGCGCGATGCTTTTCTGATCCGGTCAACCGGCGTAGGTTGCGCAATGAGTTCAAGAAACGCAGTTCTGGCAATGAAGGATGGACCCCATGGCGGATGTGACCCTGGATGTATGGCAATTTGTTCGCCTGATGGTGGGCATGGAAGAAACCCTGTCTTCCCACGGCGGCGGGCGTGGATCGGCGCTGAAAACCCTGTATGACAAATGGGAAGATGTCTGGGTTGATCTGGATGCCAAACTGGTGGATCTGGGTAAATCCGACATGGACGCCTTTGCCAATCTGATGATGGAGCAGGAGGTGGTGCTGGAAGATGTCAGCGCCGGAGAGCGCGCGCTGATGGTGCAGGAATTGGAAAAAGTATTGCGCCAGATCAAGGCGCGGTTGGCGAAAACCGACGATCCTGGCGATGTCGAGGATTTAAGCTTTGAGCGCGACGAGCTAACGCTGGTGATCCGCAGCCTGTCGAAACAAAAGGGTTAGGGCCCGAACCGGAGTGTCGCATTCTAAAACAGACTGTGCCACAGTGGACACAGGCCCCAAGCGGCCCCAAATGGGTTAAGGGATACATCTGGCAGAAATGCTCCGTCGCAACGACGATGGACAGGTCACAATAACAGGGAGGCATATCAAGATGAGCAGAGTGGCATTGGTAACGGGCGGAACGCGCGGCATTGGCGCGTCGATCTCCACAGGATTGAAAGACGCTGGCTATACCGTTGCGGCGGCCTATGCCGGCAATGATGAAAAGGCCAATGCCTTCAAGGCGGAAACCGGCATTGCGGTGTATAAATTCGACGTATCTGATTTTGACGCGGTGCAGGCGGCGGTAAAACAGATCGAGGCGGATCTGGGCCCCATCGAAATTCTGGTCAACAATGCCGGGATCACCCGCGATGGCACCATGCACCGTATGAATGCGGAACAATGGCAGGCGGTGCTGGATACCAATCTGGGCTCCTGCTTCAACTGTTGCCGCGCGGTCATTGACGGCATGCGCGAACGCAAATTCGGCCGCATCGTCAATATCGGCTCCGTCAATGGTCAGGCCGGGCAATATGGCCAGGTCAACTATGCTGCCGCCAAATCGGGCATCCATGGCTTCACCAAGGCATTGGCCCAGGAAGGCGCCCGCGTCGGCATCACCGTCAACGCCATTGCCCCTGGCTATATCGACACCGACATGGTCCGCGCCGTGCCCGCCGACGTGCTGGATAAAATCGTCGCGAAAATCCCCGTTGGCCGCCTCGGCCAGGCCTCCGAAATCGCGCGCGGCGTAAAATTCCTGGTCTCTGACGAGGGCGGTTTCATCACCGGCTCCACCCTTTCGATCAATGGCGGCCAGCATATGTACTGACGTATCCGCAAAGGACGCAGAGCGGCCTGGCACACCCAACCCCAAAGCGCCCCACTCTTATCCTGAGGAGGCGCGTTAGCGCCGTCTCGAAGGAGGGGCTGTAAGCGCAGTGCTTCTAGCGGGCTCCCCCTTCGAGACGCTCCGCTCCTCAGGGTGAGCGCGCGTTTGTATCTGCCCCATCGTCACCCCGGACCCTGATCCGGGGTCCAGGGCGGCAGGCAACAGTGGAACGGGCTGCCCTGGATACCCGCCTTCGCGGGTAAGACGAGACAGGGATTGTCTTCGCGTCCTCCGCGTTCCCTTTTTTCAAGATTAATCGCAAAGAGCGCAGAGGAGGCGCAAAGGACGCAGAGCGGCCTGGCACACCCAACCCCAAACCGCCCCATTCTCATCCTGAGGAGGCGCGTAGCGCCGTCTCGAAGGAGGGGCTGTAAGCACGGTGCTTCCCCCTTCGAGACGCTCCGCTCCTCAGGGTGAGCGCGCGTTTGTATCTGCCCCATCGTCACCCCGGACCCTGATACGGGGTCCAGGGCGACAGGCAACATTGGATAGAGTTGTTGTTTCCCTTTTTCCTCTCCCTATGGTCTTATTTGATAAGACTAATATTTGGGGGTGGGGATGGAAGAAACAGCACTGACGCTGACCTGGGATCAGGTGACGGGGATTGCCCTGAATATAGGGCTGTTCTTCTGCATCTTTCTGGTCTTGGCTTTAGTATCTTATACCAAGGCATTTTGCGCGCTTCGCGATATAGTGCTTGAGAAATTGGGTGTTGAAAAAGCACCAAAGGCGCTGAGTGTCCCGGCCCTGTTATTTTGGACCGTTCTATTTTTGATTCTATTGTTCAGCCTGATCACTGTCATTTTTAATGTGATCTCCAACCCAGTTCCATTGTCAGAGGATGCAATAACTGAGCAACGCTGGTTATTGGTGCGAATGACGGCGCTGGTCGCGACTTTAGGCGCGGTGGTGGCACTACCTTTCACCTTGATCAAAACCCGACAGAGCGAACGCCAGACAAAGGCGACGGAAGAAGGCCTGATCACCGACCGCATCAATAATGCGGTTGAGGGTCTGGGGGCGGAAAAGAAGATCGACCGCATCGGACGGACTGTGATGCGTCCAAAGCCAGGGGGCGGCGAAGAAATCACGATTGAATGGAAGGACAAGCCTATCGACGGGGCTGTCCCCGTCGCAGGCGGGAAATGGGAAGTCTTCTCCGAAACCCGCCCCAATCTGGAAGTCCGCATCGGCGCGATCCTGGCGCTGGAACGATTGGCCCGCAACAATCTCGATATCCATGTCCAGATCATGGAAATCCTCTGCGCCTATATCCGCGAAAATGCACCGGCTAGTGGCGCGAAGAATGTTGCTACTGTAGAAATTTATACAGATGAGAAAAATGGGCCGCTGCGAGAAGATTGGAAGGACAGATTAGAAGCCTTCCACGCGCAACTTCGTAGGGATATTGCGGGTTTGAAACCGCGGGAGGACATACAGGTCGTCCTGACTGTCCTTGGTCGCCGCAATGCCCAAGGACGCTTGCAAGAGGCGCGACACAACAATCCTGTTCTTACGGCAGAATTTATTTTTGATGGACCAGGCTTTGAGTCGCTGCCACGCCTTAAGAATGGCTTGATTGATCAAGCTGAATTAGAAGATTGGAAAGCCAAGCGCGAAAATTATCAAGGGTATCGCCTGGACTTGCGATACACCGATTTGCAAGGGGCAAATTTAAGTAACCTCAATCTTAACGGTGCGTTAATGGAAGGTGTATTTTTGCAAGGGTCAAATCTCAGCAAAACGCAATTGCAGGGCGCCAACCTTGGGAACTCCTTTTTTCATGGTGCATCCCTAGCCGAGGCGCAGCTGCAAGGCGTCATTTTTTCAAACGCAAATTTACAAGGAGTGAATCTTGCAAAGGCGCAGTTGCAGTGCGCAAATCTTAGCGGTGCTCAGCTGCAGTCGGCCTATCTCAGAGGCGCTCAGGCGGAATGTGTTAGCTTTACTTTAGCAGGGTTGCAGCATGCAAATCTTGTAGATGTACAATTCAGAGGCGCGCGTCTCATTCTTGTGCATATGCAGGACGCTGATCTCAGCAAAGCGCAGTTACAGGGTGCGTTTCTTATAACTGCGATGCTACGTGGCGTGAGGCTTATTAAAACACAGTTTGACCAAGCCACTGAAATGACGGATGTGGATTGGGCAATGGCAACTGTCAAGGGCGTGGATTTTTCGACCTTACCTCAAATCAGGATTCATCTGAATGATATGTTTGGCGATTCTAGCATACGCTTGCCAGAAGGACTGAATTCCCCAGTTCATTGGCCTAAATTCGACCTTGATTGGCCCGATTTTCATGAAGAATGGGAAAAATGGAAGGCGAACCCGGATACATACGTGCCGCCCGACCAGCCATCCTGGACGTGATCCGGAGACCAGGGCGGTAGGTGAATTTGGTGCCTGTGGCCCTGGATACCCGCCTTCGCGGGTGAGACGTACAGAGATTGTCTTTGCGCCCTCTGCGCCTCCTCCGCGCCCTCTGCGGTAAATCTTCCGGCGTCAGTCCCGCATCTTCTTCGCCAGACTATCCAGCCCTAGTGCCAGCAATCCCAGGACCAGGCCCCAGAAGGCGCTGCCGATGCCGAATAGGGTGAGGCCCGAGGCGGTGGCGGTCAGGGTCAGGACGGCGGGGAAGCGGGTGGCGTCGGGGGCGAGGGCGGCGCTCATGCTGCCCATCAGGGGGCCGATCAGGGCCAGGCCTGCGACGGTGACGATGACGCCGGTGGGGAGTGCCGCAAAGCCCGCTACGACGGACACCCCAACGCCGGCCAGGATCAGATAGCCAAGCCCATAGAAAATGCCGCTGATCCAGCGCTTGTTCGGGTCTGGATGGGTGTCTGGCCCGGTACACAGGCTGGCGGTGATCGCTGCCAGGGTCGTGGTATGGGCGCCAAAGGGGGCGGTCAGCAGGGAGGCAAGGCCCGTTACCGCCAGGGCGGACCGCGTGGGGGGTTCATAGCCTGCCGCCCGCAGCACGGCAAAGCCCGGCAGGTTCTGGGATGCCATGGACACCAGAAACAGCGGCAGGCCCAGCCCGATCAGGGCGGCCGGGTCAAAGACGGGGGTGATCAGCTCCAGGCTGGTCAATTCAATCCCGCCGGTCATCGGGGCGATCTTGCCCAGAATGGCGGCCCAGGCGATGCCAGCCCCCAGCACGGCGATCACCGCCCAGGTGGCGCTGACCATCCGAACGATCAGGAAGACCGCGACCAGGGGCAGCACCAACAGCGGGTCTTTCGCGGCCTGATCAAAGACCGCGATGGAAAAGCCGATCAGCACACCTGCCAGCATCGCAGAGGCAAGGGCGCTGGGGATTTTGGCGATCAGGGTTGCCAGCGGCTTCACGGCGGCACTCAGCAGGATCAGGGCGGCGGCAAACAGGAAGGCCCCGACCGCGACCTCAATGGAATAGGTTGGCACCCCGCCAATGGCGGTGGCGGCGATCAGCGCGGCACCGGGCGTCGACCAGGCGGTGACGATGGGCATGCGGTGCAGGACCGACAGGGTGGTGCTGGTGACAAACATCGCCAGACACAGCGCGCTGATCCAGGAGGCACTTTGCGCCGGAGTCGCGCCGACGGCTTGCACCCCTGCCAGCACGATGGCGACGCTGCCGCCAAAGCCGACCAAGACCGCGACCAGGGCATTGCTGAACAGGGAAAGCCGCATGGTCCTAGTCCTTCCGGAAGATGACGATCAGATTGTTGGCGGGCATGGTTTCTATTCTATGCAGGGACAGGCCATTGCACTGGGCCAGGGGCGCAACCTCCCCCTCCAGATCGCGCACGCCCCAGCTTGGATCGCGCGATTGCAGGGAGGCATCGAAACCTGCATTGCTGGGCGCGGTATGCTGCCCATTGCGGCGATAGGGGCCATACAGGGTCAGTGTCCCATTCCGGGGCAGCAGCCGACCCGCGCCGGAAAACAGACCTTCCGCCGCGGCCCAGGGGGCAATGTGGATCATATTGGCACAAAATATCGCCTCAATAGGGCCGGCCTGTCCCGGTTGGGTCCATTGGGGGGTCCAGTCAGCCTGCGACACATCGATGCGCTGGGCGGGCGCGATACAGCCGGGCTGGCCACTGTCAGCCATCGCCGCCTTCGCATGGGCGTCGATGCCGGGCAGGTTTTCCGCATCCCAATCGCTGGGATACCAGATAAAGCCGCCCTTGGCCGCTTTCGCCAGAGCGGGTGCGCAATGGGCGGCATGCTCCCCGGTGCCCGATGCGATCTCCAGAATCTGGAGAGCGCTGCCGAATGCCTGGGGCAGAATGGCCAGGATGGCGTCGCGATTGCGCAGGGTGGCGGGCGCATGGCGACGGGGATCGGCGTCACTTTCAGTCGATTTGGGGGGTGTTTGTGCCATGGACCTTACGAAATCAGTTGCGAAGACAGGGTGAAGTCTAATATCAGACAGGGGTCTCGCGGGGCAAGGCTCCGCACCAAGGCCGTATCATGGAATGAGAGGGACCGAAATGACCTATGTCGTCACCGAAGATTGCATCAAATGCAAACACATGGACTGCGTGGAAGTCTGTCCTGTGGACTGCTTCTATGAAGGCGAGAACATGCTGGTCATCCATCCCGATGAATGCATCGATTGCGGCGTCTGTGAACCGGAATGCCCCGCCGAAGCGATCCTGCCCGATACCGAGTCCGAAGCGGATAAGTGGTTGGAGCTGAACAAGACCTATTCCGAACAATGGCCGGTGATTACCCAAAAGGGTGTTGCCCCGGCGGATGCCGAGGAATGGCAGGGCGTGCCCGATAAGTTCAAGAATTACTTCTCCTCCGAGCCGGGCGAAGGCAGCTGAGACTGGGCCTGTGGCTCAGGCAATTGACCCTGCCCAACCCTGATTAAGGACTGTTAGGATCGGCTTTTTAGCGTGCGGTGCACAAAAAAAGCGCGACATAACGTCATTAGGGACTCGGAACACCCTAATTTTTGTGCTATTATAGAGATAGATATGGAGAGTTTTCGGTCCAATCTCTCAACGGTCCCTGTGTAAATCACAGAGAGGAAAGATGGGCTGAATGGTTGCTGGTCTGGCAACTCTTTCCGACAAATGTGCGGCCAGTTGTCTGAAATCATACGGTTTCGGCGGTGGTTTTTTCGGTCTGTATTTTTAGTCTTCGACCCTGAGTCAGCCCATCGGATCCAGGGGAAATGACTGAAGTGGTAGGCGGACGATCATGAACGGATGGGTGCTGGCAGTCCCGCCGGCATCCTAATGGAAAGATCGGGCAGAGACGTGATATCGACGGAGTCCGTGGGGACGGGTGCCAAATCAGACCACCCCCGACGGACGACCGGTGCGACACACGATGGATGGGTACAAGGAACCAAAAATGTCACAGAAAAGTGCGTATACCAAAGGTGATTTCGTTGTGTATCCGACCCACGGGGTTGGCAAGGTGCTGGGCGTCGAAGATCAGGAGATCGCCGGCCAGAAAATCGAATTGATCATCATTGAATTTGACAAGGACCGCATGACCTTGCGGGTGCCGGTTGCGAAGGCGGATATGTCCGGCCTGCGCAAATTGTCGTCGCCTGACATGATGAAGGCCGCGCTGAAAACCCTGAAGGGCAAAAGCCGGGTTCGCCGTACCATGTGGTCCCGCCGGGCCCAGGAATATGAAGCAAAAATCAATTCCGGCGATCCGGTCGCGATTGCAGAGGTCGTGCGCGACCTGTTCCGCAACGCAAACCAGCCGGACCAGTCCTATAGCGAACGCCAATTGTATCAGGCGGCGCTGGACCGTCTGGCCCGTGAATTCGCCGCAGTTGAAGAGCTGGGCGAAGAAGAAGCGGCGCTGAAGCTGGAAGAAATGATGGAAAAAGCCGCCGCGTAAATTCGGCAGTTTTTGGCACATGCCAAGGCAACGTGTTGTTGGCTGTGCAAAAGAAGATAAAGGCCCGTTCCCGATCTGGGGGCGGGCCTGAATTTTCTGTCCCCCCCGGTTTCGGAATGATAGGCTGCGCCTGCGTTGTCTGTGCCATGGTCGGGTACGACAGGGCAGGTGCCGTCCTGATAACAACATCCTCAGCTGATCCATGAGCCAATCCGAGCGATTTACCGTGTTGCGCGCCACTGACAGGGTCTGGGCGATTGGCGCAATTCATGGCGATTCAAATAAACTGATGGCGCTGCATGACACCATCGCCGAAGACATCCGCTTTGGTGATCGCGTCGTGTATCTGGGCAATTACTGGGGCTATGGCACCGATGGTCCGGGTGTGCTGGAGGAATTGCTGCGGTTTCGCAATTGGTTCCTGTCTTTCGATCCCTTCCGGCATGTCGACGATCTGGTCTATCTGCGGGGCGCGCAGGAGGAAATGTGGTGGAAGCTGATGCAACTGCAATTCGCCCCAAATCCTGCCGAAGTCCTGACTTGGATGCTTCAGCGCGGCATGGGGTCGATGATGCAGGCCCTGGGCTTTAACCCGGAAGAAGGTGCGCTTCAGGCGAAAGAAGGGACTTTGGCCCTGACTTACTGGACCAATCGACTGCGCCAGGCGGCGCGCGCCTTGCCTGGTCATGATGCATTGCAGAACGCCTTGAAGCGTGCGGCCTATACGGATGATGGGGCGCTGTTGTTTGTCCATGCGGGGCTGGATATCGACAAGCCCCTGGCCCGACAGGCGGATTCCTTCTGGTGGGCGGCCCGCAGCTTTGCTGAAATTAATCGACCCTATCGAGGATTCCAGCGCATCGTGCGGGGTTATGATCCCGATGCCAGCGGCATTGTTGAGGGGGAGTATACAATCTCTGTCGACAGCGGGGCCGGGCGCGGCGGCCGTCTTGCCGCTGTTCGTCTGGCGGTGACCGGAGAGATTGAACAGCGGGTGGAAATCTAAAGCATCCTGCGCAGCATGAGCTGAATACAAACATAAGCATCATGCGCAGCATGAGCTTGAAGAGTAAAAAAGCACCCTGCGCAGCATTATGCTGTTACACGACAGTGCCTCCGAATTCCGGGATCACGGGATCGTGTCCATGGATTGTGAAGGGTCCATGCTACCGTTGCACCGCAACATGATCCAATCGGGCTGCTGTGACGTATCGTCAAAGTAGGCCAAAGCGCTCGATCTGCGGGATTGATCCGGGTGTGAGCGGGCAAAGGATCTGAAACGCTGGCCCGCAACGTCAATACAGACAGACCTCAGCAGGAGCAGGTAAGATGGCACATCTCGACGATCCAGCAACCCAGCGCGCGAATGTTCGCTATATCCGCCAATCCATGAAACAACCGCTGTTATCGCGCGATCATGAAATGGATCTGGCGCGCCTGTGGCGGGATGAGCAGGACGAAAAAGCCCTGCATGAGCTGGTTAATTGCTATACCCGTCTGGTGATCAGCATGGCGTCGCGCTTCCGCAATTATGGTCTGCCGATGGGCGATCTGGTTCAGGAAGGCAATGTCGGTCTGATGCAGGCCGCCGCGCGGTTTGAACCGGAACGGGATGTGCGGTTTTCGACCTATGCCAGTTGGTGGATCCGCTCTGCCATGCAGGATTATGTTCTGCGCAATTGGTCGATTGTGCGCACGGGTACTACGGCTGCTCAGAAATCTTTGTTCTTCAATCTGCGTCGGCTGCGGGCCAAGATATCAGATGCCTCTGCCACACAAATGACCCCTGCCCAGCGCCTTAAGATCGCCAAGGAATTGAATGTGAATGTCGGCGATGTGGAACAGATGGAAGGTCGCATGTCTGCGGGCGACCAATCCCTGAACGCCCATGTCGGTGAGGACGGTGAGGAGGAATGGATCGGCTTCCTGCAGGATGAAGGACCCAACCCGGAAGAGGTTGTGACCGGGCTGAGAGATGCTGAAAGCCGATCCCGCTGGTTGGCGGAAGCGATCGGTGAACTGACGGAGCGGGAACAGACCATTATCCATCGCCGCCGCATGGTCGAAGACGGTGCGACGCTGGAAGAATTGGGCAAGGTTCTGGGCGTCAGCAAGGAACGGGTGCGGCAATTGGAATCCCGCGCGCTGCAAAAGCTGAAGGTTTCCATCGGACGCCGGGTTGATCTGCCTTCCGACCTGCTGATGGATGCGGCGGAACCCCTATAGCAGCGCGATCTGGCCTGGCTGTGTGATTTCCATGAAGGGGCCGTTCCAGTGGCGTATCCAGCCGCGCAGTTCGACTGGTGTGCCAATCAGTGTTTCGGGATCGATGACCTTTCGCAGCGATCTATCCAATCCAGCGGTGAAATCAGTTCTCCAGTCCGCGCCGAATTCCAGATGATCGCGGTTGCCAATTTGGGTCACATTCCGGGGGCGACCAGAAAGAATTTCAAAGCGGTCTGACCCGCTTTCATAAGACCCGGCGGGGTGGATTTGAAACAGGGCCGTTTTCCAGAATCCTGTCACCGCCGTCCGACCGGCTGTTTCCGCCGCAAGCAGGGGCTTGATATCCTGAAGGTCAGCGCCGGGCTCCGGGAAGACCCGCACCCATCCGTTTCGGGCTTGCAGGGCGGCGACATCCAGACCCTTCAGGGACAGTTTTGCACGTAAGCGGCCATAGCGATCCTGGGCGATGGCATCCAGGTCGACGCGAACCTGTTGCCCCAGCACCAAATCCGCCAGCCCTTGAGCGGCCTGACGGATCGGGGTTGTGTCGGTCATCGCGGCGTGGCGGTCCGGTCCGGGGGGCAGAATATGAGGCAAAACCACCCGGCGCCCATCGGCCAGTCGGACAGATCGTCCGTCATCAACAGCGATAATGGTCGCAAGAAACGACAAGGGGCCATCTGGTGCCGCCAGGCCTGTCTGGTGCCCCAGGCTCAGAAGTGCCCCGCCGCCCAGTCCAATCCGCAATGCCTTACGCCTTGATAATCGGCTTTGCACCCCCGACGTGTACAGGCCATACTGCACTGCAGTTGCTCCTTTTTAATCCCATCGACAGGACCCATTATGTCCCGAGATCGGCTGTACCCAGCCATTGAACCCATCCGCAGCGGCCACTTAGACGTGGAACCGCCTCATAGTATCTATTGGGAGGAGAGCGGCAACCCTGAGGGCGTGCCTGTCTGTTTCTTGCATGGTGGACCAGGGGCCGGAACGACGCCTGGCCATCGACGGTTTTTCGATCCGGAATTCTATCGCATCATTCTGCATGATCAGCGCGGCGCAGGCCGATCGCGCCCGGCGGCGGAAACGCGCAATAATGATACCGGCCGATTGATCAAAGATATTGAATCGCTGCGTGAAATGCTGGGAATTGACTCCTGGGTCGTCTTTGGCGGGTCCTGGGGGTCCAGCCTGGCCCTGGCTTATGCGCAAACCCATCCTGATCGCATACAGGCACTGGTTTTGCGCGGCATCTTTCTGTGTCGGCCCAAGGAAGTGTCCTGGTTCCTGCAGGGTATGGGGACATTCTTTCCAGAAGAACATGCCCGCTTTATTGGGCATTTATCCGCAGAAGAGCGCACCGATCCCCTGGCGGCGTATTTGCGGCGTCTGAATGATCCCAATGAGGCCGTGCACGGCATCGCTGCTGAAATCTGGAGCCGTTATGAGGCGGTCTGTTCAACCTTGCGCCCAAATGCCGACAGTCTGCGATCTGTTGGATTTCGGGATGCCGCCCTGCCCCTGGCAAGGTTAGAGGCCCATTATTTCGCCAACGGGCTGTTCCTGGGTGAAAATAAATTGCTTGAGAATGTCCATCGCCTGCATGGCATTCCGGGCATCATCATACAGGGACGCTATGACGTGGTCTGCCCGCCGACTTCTGCTTATGACCTGGTATCAGCCTGGCCAGATGCACGGTTGAAAATCATTGATGATGCGGGCCATTCTGCCACTGAACCCGGCATCATGCGGGCATTGATCGAGGCGATGGACAGCCTTAAATCCGTTTTGCCTTAAATCCGTTTTGCCGTAAGCTTTGGATCCATCAGATCAGCAAAACGATCTGCGGCCAACCGGGCAAAACGCAGCGTCAGCGCCTTTCGACGGGTGCCATTCATGGTCCCCTCTGCGGCGGGCCGTTCGATGGATGCGCCATAGGCATCTGCGATGATCAGGCCCACAGAGTCTGGCAGAATTTCGACAGGAAATGTGACCGGCACGGCGAAGTAAAACCGGTCGCAGAAGGGCAGATATTCGGTCCATTTCGAGTCTACGGCATAATCTTCAAGTGAGGATTTAACCTCCACCACCGTTGCCTGTCCCTTTTTATCCAGCGCCAGCACATCGACCCGACGGCCAGTATTCAGGGAAACCTCCGTCAGGCAGGCCATGCCCATATTCCGCAACAGACGAACCGTGCCGCGGGTGACGGCCAGCGTCGCATCCGGGCGCGTGTCGAAAACAACCGGGTCAGGGTATGATTCTGCCATTGGGGGGATCTCCTATGCCTGGAACTCTAGGGGAGGATATTGAAACAAACAAGGAACTAAAGCAAAGCCTTCGCAAGCGGAATGGTTTGCGACGACGTATTTGCTGAAAAATAGGGATAAAAGCATTATGTCTGAGCTCATGCGAGCGCATGATGCTCTTATCAGGCGTTATCGCTCTGTTTTGGCGGCGACCCGGCGAAAGCTGTTTCCAGAACATTCATAAATGTCCATGCGAAGGGCCTCCCCCTGATATGCCATTTGCGGTGTGATCCGGGCCTTGATGATAAAGAAGGTGGGAAATTCCTGATTTAAGAATCGCACAAGCCTGGGATCATTATCCACCATATCCCGAATGGGATCGACCCGGTTTGGATTGCTGGCAGCATAAATTTGGATGGCATCATTCACATAGGCCGACTTGGCACAAAGCTGGGCGGCCACTTCGCGTGTCGGCAAGTCAATCGCTGCAACCAGTGTCTTTGTGTCATCTTCAACCAATCCAATCAGGGGGGTGGTGACCAGGCGGATCATCAGGCTGGGATCTGTAATCGGGGTGCCTTGCACAGCATTAGGGCCGGAAAATTCCAGCCGCTCAAGAATTTGCCGGCCGACAAAGGGCAGCGCGATCATCGGCAGCGCCAGAAACAACAGGATAACGGTATAGGCCACAATTTGGCGACTGGACATTCAGCACAGACTTTCGGTTTGGACAGATCAACACACATTTCCCGGCGGTCCCGCTGTCCCAAAGGTGTCTAAAATCGCTTTGGGACCGGTAACTTTGCGTCCCGCCGTTACCGACGGTTTGCCTTTTTCGGAACGATGGATCGTCCCTACCGATGGGTATTAAGGTAGTGCCACTTTTTCAAAATAAGCAGTGATCGCGGTCACAGGGTTTTCGATATTTTTTAGCAATCCAGGGTATTGGCTCGCTCCCACTCGGTCAGATGGCGGGCATAGTCATTCCATTCCCGGGTTTTGATCGTGATATAGGATTTGGCGAAATCCTCGCCCAGGGCGGCCCCCAGGGTTTTGTCCTTGGCGAATTCCCGAATCGCGTCGATCAGATAGATTGGCAGCTTCTTGGCGCCCTTTGCCTTATGAGCCTCGGTATACATATCAATATCCAGGCGTTTGCCGGGATCGGCCTTGGTTTCCATGCCGATCATGCCGGCGGCCAGAACCGCAGCGGCCAGCAGATAGGGGTTGGCCGCCCCATCGGCCAGGCGCAATTCAAACCGGCCCGGATCGGGGATGCGGACCATATGGGTGCGATTGTTGCCACCATAGCTGATCGTATTGGGCGACCAGGTGGAGCCGGACAGGGTGACGGGCGCGTTCAGCCGTTTATAGCTGTTCACGGTGGGATTGGTCAGGGCACACATACCGGATGCATGACGCATCAGCCCGCCCAGGAAGGTATAGGCCAGGTCCGACAGGCCCAATTCGCCCTTGTTGTCGGAAAACAGGTTCTTCTTGCCGGTCTTGTCCCATAGGGACAGATGCATGTGACAGCCATTGCCCGTCAGGTTCATAAACGGCTTGGGCATGAAGGTCGCGCGCAGGCCATGCTTTTCCGCAATGGACCGCACCATGAATTTGAAAAACGCCTGACGGTCTGCGGTGATCAGGGCATCGTCATAGTCCCAGTTCATTTCAAACTGGCCATTGGCATCTTCATGGTCGTTCTGATACGGACCCCAGCCCAGCCCGATCATCGCATCACAGATTTCCGCGATCACGTCATAGCGGCGCATGACGGCCTGTTGGTCGTAACAGGGCTTGGCGGCGGTATCCAGACCGTCGGAAATTGCATCGCCTTCCGGGGTGATCAGGTGGAATTCAGCCTCCACCCCGGTTTTTAGCCTGTATCCGGCGGCATCAGCCTTTTCGACCTGGCGTTTCAGGACGTTTCGGGGCCCCTGTTCAACCAGTTTCCCCTCCATCACCAGATCGCTTGCAACCCAGGCGACGTCTGGTTTCCAGGGCAGTTGGATCACACTGTCTGGATCGGGTACGGCAAACAGGTCGGGAAAGGCGGGCGTCATATCCAGATAGGTGGCAAATCCGGCAAAGCCCGCGCCATTCTTTTCCATCCCGGCGATGGCAGGCGTCGGGACCAGCTTGGACCGCTGAATGCCTGACAGGTCGGTGAAATTGACCAGAAAGTATTTAACGCCGTTCTTTTTTGCGAAAGCTTCCAGTTTGCTCATGATCCCCAAATCCCCTTTGCTTCAACCTATTCCATTATTGTATCAGAAACCCTGTCCCGGTATCCAGTTTGTCCCGGCCAGCGGCACTTTTGCCATGGCGGCGGCTTCGATTGTCAGCGCATTCAAATCTTCCGGCTCCAGATTATGGACATGGCTCTTACCACAGGCCCGGGCCAGAGTTTGCGCTTCCAAGGTTAGCACCCGCAGATAATTCGCCAGGCGATGGCCCGCTTTGATCGGATCCAGGCGGCTGGACAGGTCCGGGTCCTGGGTGGTGATCCCGGCCGGATCGCGCCCTGCCTGCCAATCATCATAAAAGCCGGGTGCAGAGCCCAGTTTTGCGTATTCTTCTGCCAGATCCGGGCGATTGTCCCCCAGGGCGATCAGGGCCGCCGTTCCGATGGAAACTGCGTCAGCGCCCAGCGCAATCGCCTTTGCCACGTCCGCCCCACAGCGAATTCCGCCTGATACGATCAGCTGAACGCCGGTGCGATGCATGCCCAACTCCTGCAGGGCTTCTGCCGCCATCCGCACCGCAGGTAGGGTTGGGATTCCGACATGTTCGATGAAACAGTCCTGGGTGGCACCTGTCCCGCCCTGCATGCCATCGACCACGATGACATCCGCGCCAGATTTGACCGCCAGCATGGTGTCGTAATAGGTCCGCGTTGCCCCAACCTTCACATAAATCGGCACCTGCCAGTCGGTGATTTCCCGCAATTCCCGGATCTTGATTTCCAGATCGTCGGGCCCGGTCCAATCGGGATGGCGACAGGCGCTGCGCTGGTCGATATTCTTGGGCAGGTCGCGCATTTCCGCCACGCGGTCGGAGATTTTCTGACCCAGCAGCATGCCGCCCCCGCCGGGCTTTGCGCCCTGACCGATGACAACTTCAATCGCGTCCGCCTTGCGCAGATCATCGGGATTCATACCATAACGTGACGGCAGATATTGATAGACCAGCTTGGTCGAATGGCCGCGTTCTTCCTGGGTCATGCCGCCGTCACCGGTCGTGGTGCTGGTGCCAACTTCAGAGGCCCCGCGCCCCAGGGCTTCCTTCGCATTGGCCGACAGGGAGCCAAAACTCATGCCCGCAATGGTGATGGGGATATCGATTTTCAGCGGCTTTTGTGCATGGCGCGCGCCCAATGTCACATCGGTGCCGCAGGATTCGCGATATCCTTCCAGCGGATAGCGCGACACGCTGGCCCCCAGAAAGACCAGGTCATCAAAATGCGGCAGGCGCCGTTTCGCCCCACCACCCCGGATGTGATAAATCCCCTTATCGGCTGCCCGCTGGATATCGCGGATAGTGGGCCGGTCAAATAGATAGGATTCCCGTAAATCTGGGTGATCTTGGCTCATGATGGGTCCTTAATACGCGCTGACATTGTCGATCTTGAAATTATAAAGCTGACGGGCCGAGCCGTAGCGCCGGAAGTCAATCGCTTCCGCGACGATCCCTGCTGTGTCTAAAAGGCCCTGCAAAGTCGCACGGTGTTCGTCGGTCATCTCTTTTTCGATGCAATCGGCGCCCAGTCCCCGTGCCTCGCCGCGCAGATAGATCACCGCCTCATAGATGGAATCGCCCAGCCCATCATCGGCATCGCCACAGATCACCAGATGTCCGGACTGTGCCATAAAGGCGGAGTTATGCCCGACAGAGCCTTGCACAACGATGTCGATCCCCTTCATGGATATGCCACAGCGGGACGACGCATTGCCTTCCACCACCAGCAACCCGCCATGCCCGGTCGCGCCAGCAGACTGACTGGCATCGCCCTTCACCCGGACACAGCCGCTCATCATATTCTCGGCCACGCCAACGCCTGCATTGCCGTCAACGGTGATCTGGGCGTGTTTGTTCATGCCCGCACAGTAATAGCCAACATGACCTTTGATCTGGACTTCTATGTCATCCATCAGGCCCGCCGCCAGGGAATGGCGACCCATCGGGTTGGTGACGGTGAAAAGGGCATCCTGATTGCCATCGCGGCGCTGCAGGATGCGGTTTAACTGGCGGATATCGCCATCGGTCAGATCAATCTCTCTCATCATACTCATCCTTGGGCAAATCTTCAGCAAACGGGGATGTTTGCCATGTTGGATTTGCGGAAATTACAAAGGGTCCGAATCTCTAGTTCACGCTCATGCTGCCGCATGATGCTTGTTTGTGTGCGCTCATGCGGCTGCATGATGCTTGTTTGTCTGAGCTCATGCTGCCGCATGATGCTCGTGACCCCAGCTATAAACAGTTGCGGGTTTTGGTTCCCAGACTGTGGCTTTCTCCACACCGGGCAGGCGGGCCAGGGCGCGAAATTCGGATGACATGGCCACCCAATCGTCGGTTTCAGCCATCACGGCAGGCTTGCAGGCAACCGGATCGCGCAAAACGGCGAATCCATCCTTGGTCCCGACGGTGAAGGTGTAAAATCCGTCCAGATCTTTCAGGGCGGCTTCCAGCGCTTCGGCCAGGCTGGCCCCTTCGGACAGGCGCCAGGACAGATACCCCGCTGCGACCTCTGAATCATTCTGGGTCTGGAACACCAGCCCCTTGTCGCGCGATAGCCAGCGCTTCAGCCCGTTGTGATTGGACAGCGAGCCGTTATGCACCAGGCACAGATCCGCCCCGGTATTGAACGGATGGGCCCCTTCGGTCGTCACCGCGCTTTCGGTTGCCATGCGGGTATGGCCAATCATGTGACTGCCACTCATCTGGGTGACACCAAACCTGTCCATGACATCAACCGGCAGGCCGATTTCCTTATAGATTTCCAGCGAACTGCCGGTACTCATGATGCGGATTTCCGGATGATGGGTCACCAGCCAGCGGCGCATCGTGTCGGGATCGCTGTGTGCGCTGAGGATCGCATGGGTGGAACTGCGCGTGACAGAAACCGCAAAGCCTAGATCATTGGTCATTTCAGACGCGATCATCGCCCAATCGAATGCCTCGTCCGGGTCATAGACGGTTGCCTTGGCGCTGTCCGTTCCATCGCGATAGACCGCGAAACCCGCACTATCCGGGCCACGATCGGTCATTTCCATCAGCATCGGCGCGAAAAGATGGCCCAGCTTGGATCGCAGATCCGGGTTTTTTAAATACAGTCCTACAATGCCACACATCGCCGCGCTGCTCCTGTTATTAGCGGATGGGCGATATTACTAATAGGAAACAGATAATCTTACAAGGAATATTTAGTCATCATCCGATTTGGTGCGCGCAGCGATCACCGACAGATAGATGGCCGGCAGCTCCAACAGCTCTGACGGGCCATGGGGCGACATGGAATCGAAGAACAGGGAGTCGCCGGGATTGAGCGTATAATATCTGTCCCCATGGCGATAATTGACCTTGCCCGACAGCATATGGATGAACTCCATCCCTTCATGGCGGAATTCATCATAGGGCTCGGATCCTTCATCCAGCTTGATCAGATAGGGTTCCATTTCCAGCGCGCCGCGCACGGAATGACCCAGCAGGTGATACAAGTGACCCGCCCGTGTGCCCCGCCGATCAATGCCGATCCCCTGACCCTTGGGCACATAGGATACATCGCGGCTCTGTTCCGTGGCGCTGAAGAAGGACGACAGCGGCACCGCCAGCGCCTCTGCCACGCTGGCCAGGGTCGCCAGCGACGGGCTGGTCTGGCCGGTCTCAATTTTCGACAGCATGCCCTGCGACAGGCCCGCCGCATCGGCCAGCATCGCCATGGTCATATCCTGGCGCTTCCGCTGCCGTCGGATCTCAGCCCCAATCGCCGCCTCCAGCTTCTGGGGCGGGGTAGCCTCACCGGGATCCTCGGTCGGATTATCAGTCGCATCCTGTGTCATGGCGACCTGTCTACTCTTTTTGAAAAGAAATGTCACATGGGCTTGTGCGACACTGTCCCTATCCGCAGGCTCATTCAAACGCCGCCTTCTTCAGCGCGTCCAGGGTCATCAATCCGCCCTGGGCATCCACATGGCGCACGACCGATGCGGCATTATGCGCCGCCAACAGGGTTGCCCGGGGGCTGTCTTCGCCCCGCACCAACGCCGCTGCAAGGGTGGAGGCGAAGGCATCACCCGCCCCGACGGTTCCCAAAACCTGTGTCTGGATCGCAGATTGGTGGTGCAGGCCGGTATCATCGGCCAGATAGGACCCGTTCGCGCCATGGGTGACCGCGACATAGCGCGGCCCCAGATCCATAAGGCGGCGGGTATAGTCGGCCAGGCTCAGCCGGAACCCTTCAATCTCCAGGCAGGGCCCGGTTTCTCCCTCCAGCAATGGCGCAGACTGGCGCTCCCATCCGGTGCGATTGACCAGGGCCGGGACCAGGGCGCGGGCTTCCTCATAATTACAGACCAGCAGGTCGACATGGCGCAGACTGTCAAAGAACGGATCGGTCTTGCGCGTCAATTGCCGAATGCCCGGATTGACCGCCACAAAGGCCCCTGCCGCCTTGGCGTGGGAGACAATACTGGGAAACCGATTTGCCGAGTCATTGCTCAGATTGGTGACATAGACCAGATCGGCCCCCGCAAAGGCCTGGGGGGCGACATCCGCCTCCGTCAGGAAACCATTGGCCCCGCGATGGGTGAAAATCGCCGCATTGCGATCATGGGACGCAATCATCACCGATACGGCGGTGGTCTCGCCGCCCGCTTCATCGGGGCCATCCCCCCGACAGGTCCGCACCAGGTTGGTCCCAATCCCTTCCTGGCTCAGCCGGTCGATGATCTTCTCTGCATTATGATCTTCGCCCAGCTTCACCAGCGCCGACACATCCAGCCCCAGGCGCGCCAGCGACACCGCCGCATTCACCGCCCCGCCGCCGGTCTGGGTAATCACCGAAGACGCATCCACCTTGCGGCCTGGCTCCAGCAACAGGAAGGACGTCGTGCTGTTATGCAGCGTCATCCGCTCAATATCATCACTGGCCACCGTCGCAATAATATCCACCGTCGCCGACCCAACGGTAATGGCTTTCAGGCGGGGCAAGGCGGTCATGGGCGGACCTTGGGATGGGGGAAAGGACATTGCAGTGCGTCTTTGTGGCGTGTTGCTGACTGCATATTAGTGGCACCTTTAAGCGTTTGCTTCGCGTTCTGAGTCTGCTTGCTCTGCGGCCCAGGTTCCCGCTGCTTCTACCGCGACCAGCGATGAAGTTGGTATAACACCGATATAGCTTTCTGTCTGATCCACTGGAACGGCGGCGCGCTGTGTCATGCGATATAGGGCATAGAGCGCAATTGCCCCAAAAGTCGCCCCCAGCACGACCCAGAATGCGAAAGGGCCAAGCCCCTCCATCGCCCAACCAGTAGCCATTGGACCAGCGATGGCACCCAGCCCGAAGATGAAGACAAGCCCCCCGGATGCTGCCGGCATATCTTCGGGTGAAAGGGAATCATTGGTATAGGCCAGAAACAGGGCATAAAGAGGTGTTGTCATCCCTCCAGCCAAAAAGGCTGCTGCCATTAAGGGCCAAAGACCGCCGTCGGTAACCCACCCCAATATGCACGCCACCGCGCCAAGACAGGCCGCGCCAAAAATCAGCTTACGCCGGTCTACCCGGTCTGAAAGCCAGCCGATGGGATATTGAAATACCAGCGCGCCCGCGAACAACATCGCGACAAACAACGATATCTGGGCGACCGGCATTCCAATCTGAGTGCCAAAAACCGCCCCCATACCTGATTGCGTCGCATAGACTGTCCCTAATAGGAAGATCCCAACTGTGCCCAGCGGAGAACTCGAAAAAAGGGTACGCAACGGCATTGGGCGCGCAACCTCAACCGTTGGGGCGGAGGCAACAGATAACAAAATCGGCGCGAAAGAAATAGATACCAAAATGGAGGCGCCGATGAAGAGTACAGAGGTCCCGGCATCTCCCAGCGTCAGGAGTCCCTGCGCCCCGATGATGCCAAGTGTCTGCGCGATCATATAAGCCGAAAGAACCTTGCCGCGTGTTTCGTTGGTGGCAGCATTGTTCAGCCAACTCTCAGCCGTGACATAAACACCAGACATACAAAAACCAATAAGTATCCGCAGGAGCGTCCAGGTCCAGGGTTCGGCCAGTAAGGGAAATGTGATCAGCGCCGCCGACATAAAACTGCCAAGTGCCGCAAAGACGCGCACATGCCCNACCCGCCGGATCAACAAGGGGCTAAGACGCGCACCGGAAAGAAAGCCGATAAAATAGCCAGAGGTGACAATAGCCAGTTCCAGGGACGAAAAGCTCTCAATCCCGCCACGAAGACCAATAAGGGTGAAATGCATGCCGTTGCCCAGCATGATGAACACGATACCAATGAGAAGGGGCCAGACCCCGGATAACACTTTAATCATGAGTCACCTCTCTGTATCAGGCGGTCTTTCTCAAAATACAGTTCAGTTTCTTCATTGCTGCTTTTGTTGCAGCGCCGTATGCGTGCAGGTTTACGACAAAGAACAATAGAGAACGCTGCGCCACTAAAGGGCACCCATCGTAGAAACTCATATGGCTATTGATTTGGCCACAGGTGACCAATCAAGACCACATCCACCTTGGTGCGTCCTATAGGCTTTCTGCAAAAGAAAAAGGACCCAGCGATTGGAGTAAGATTCTGAAAAACATTCCAATCGCTACAGAAGATGGAATTCATTTAAACTCCGCTTTAGACTAGGGTCAGTTTGTTAAGCTTAAACGCGAACAAGAAAACAAAAAGGTGTGTAAACATTGGGTTTCGATAAACCGCCGCCAGAAATTGGCCCTCATGAAGAGCGAGAACTTGAGTTGATGTTGGCGGGCGTCAAGCCGCTGNCCTATTTCTCGGAGTTGACACGCGCCGAATTTGAATTCCCCGACGCGGAGTTTGAACCCCATGTGCAAGCGGGCCGGATTATCAAACGGGATATCCTGCACATTCAGAAAATGTTTGGTCAGGATGAGGAAATTCGCTCTCTCTACTATGCGTTGCCAGGCGAGGAATGGCGAATCGACAAGGCCCATGCGAACCGCTTGCGGGGTTATCAGACCCGCAAAGAAACAGAGCATGACTCTCGCGAGATGGGTGAGCTGCTTGGTTATACCAAGCACGAAATCGATTGTTTCATAAGCTGGAGGGCTCGAATAAAAAAAGCAAGACGCGACGGGGATTGGACCCCGTCGCGTTCGACCACTTAGAACTATGATTTTAGCCAACAGTCTGCGCATACAGTTGGAGAATACACACCACCGTGCTTTGCTCCGCACTCTGAGCAAGTGTATCGTGGCGACCTTGCCGCAAGCCCTGTTTCCGTTGGTCCACCTGGGCGCATCAAGCCATCAACTTGAAGGCCATTGTCACTCTGGAATCGCTTGATTCCGTCAAACATCGGGGTATCAGGGTATTCTGTGATCCCATAGTCTGGTTCACGATAGTAGCCTTGCGCCTGAAGCCTGAGTTTGGTTTGCACAACATCTCCAGGATCAGCGGGATACCCGCCACCCAGCGTTTGTTGAAGCCAGTACTTCGTTGCCATTTCCGTACTCCATATTGAACATCCTCCGCCGATTGGTGTGTTCAGCGGGATCCCGATTGCCTTGCTCTTCACCAACACCCGTGGGGCACCGGGAAGAGCGCTCAATTTGCGCTGGAGTAACGCGTTGTCCGTCCGGTTATCAGGGCCTCTGAGAGACAGCCCCGGCCTTTCGGGCACATTTCTTCGATCCGTTGACTGCGCGGTCGCCAGAGAGGGGTTATCCTAAAAGGGCCCGGTCTTATTATGGGCAAAAACCTCAAAAGTTCAATTTAAAAAGAACAAAAAGAAAATTAATCTGTTCTGGTGCTGAGAATTAATCATGCTCGACGGTGAGCACGCTGAAGCTGGGCACCGGCAAAGACGGGATTGGAATTATATTATTGAGAAAAAATGGCGCGCCCCGAGAGGTTCGAACTCCCAACCTCCTGATCCGTAGTCAGGTGCTCTATCCAGTTGAGCTAGGGGCGCGCAGGCGTCCGCTGGTGCGGTGACGCGGCGCGGTTGATAGGCGATGTGGGACGGGTTGGCAAGGGTGATTTTCGCAAAAATGTAAAATCCGGGTGGTATCGGATGGATGGGTGCGGTGCTGGAGATAATATGGGGGGCGTGGGTCCGGCGTGCATCGCGGCTGTGTTGCAGGGAGGGCACAGTCCCGGCCAAGAGCGCCGTTGGATGGGAAAAACCGCGTGAGTCCAATGGGATTCGCGCTATTGTCTATCAGAATGCGGGTTGTCCCCGCGCAAAGGGTAAAGTAGTATCCGCTCAGTCGGATTGCTTTGGGGCCTGGCGACGGGTGCGGTTTGTCCTTTAGGATAAGCACTTAGCTGGCGTTTAAGCCGCCCTGATGGGGCGTGTCTGACAGTGGATTTAGGGTCCGGGTTCCGATGCGGATTTTGGGAGCCAGGGCCTGGCGGAGACGGTCGCGCGTTTTGAGGGATTGGTCGGGCGGATTGGTCAGATCAATTGGATTTGCGGAACGCGGCGGGTGGAAGAATTGGGGGAGTGCCGGACAAACGCTGGATCACGGGATCATGGGGACACCGATTGTTGGGTGAACCGGATCAAATATCCTGTTAAAATCCGGGTGCGTTTGACGGTAAGTGTGGAAAGCAACCGCAGACAGGCTTCTGATGATGGGGGTCTTTGGCGGGGGTTTTGATTTCGGAGGATTTCGGGCGTCACGGCGACCTGATTAAAGATAGGGCGGTGCAGGGCATGACCACTTCTTTTAAAATGCTAGGCTTGATCGGCGCGACCTGCGTGATGCTGACGGGATGTGACTCCCTGTGGCCGTCACTGGACTCGCAAGACCCGGCTGGCGGTTCTTCGACCCCGACCACGGCGGCCAGCCCGACCGGCTCGGCTGCTCAAGGCACCAATCAAACCACGGCCCCGACCGCGATGACCCTTAGCGATGCCGGAACGGTCTCTGCCGAGCGCACGGCTGTCTATAATGGCACCACGGCGGTGGGTGAGCGTATCGCGCAGATGGAGCGCGACCTGAACCAGTTGACCGCCAATGTGTCCGAGCTGAAATCCCAACTGAATGCTATTCGTGGCAACAGCGCGGCCAGTGCGACGGCCTATCATACGGCCAAGGCGGATATCACATCGCGTCTGCAATTGGGCACAACGCCGGGCAATCCCATTCTGGTGGATCAATGGAACCAGGCGCAGACCTCTCTGGCGACGGTGGAACAGACCATCCCCGCCTTGTCGTCACTGCACAGCAAAGCTTCTGACGAGGCCGCTTTCGGGAAATTCCTGTTGAGCACGGTTCAGGCAACCTATGGCCTGAGCGGCGCCGNGGACGAGGATCATGCCCGCCTGCGCATCCTGGAAGATTCGGTCTATCAATCGCTGGTCGATCTGGACCGGATGCTGACCAGCGTGACCCAGGAAATCAATCGCCATAATCTGTATGTCTCGAACGAGCGTCAGAATATGACGACCCTGGCGCTGGGCATCAAGAACGGGGAATTGTACGGTACCAATATCGCCAGCCGCTCCTTTGCGCTGGTCGAGGCTGCGGCGGCCAGCCAGGCCTCATCAAGTGCGGGTATTTCTCCGAATGCGGAGCCGCTGGTGATCATCCGCTTTGACCGCGATAACGTCCCCTATCAGCAGGCGCTGTATAACGCCGTCAGCCAGGCACTGACCGCAAAGCCTGATGCCGTGTTCGATCTGGTGGCTGTCAGCCCGAATGGGGGCAATGCCGCCCAGGTGGCGCTGAACGGGTCCGCCGCGCGGCGCAATGCGGAAGACGTGCTGCGCACGCTGACGGATATGGGGGTTCAGCCGGGTCGGATTAATCTGTTGGCCGATACCCGCAACACCGCCCAGAACGAAGTGCATCTATACGTTCGATAAGGCCTGATCTTCAAAACGATGATCCTATCGCGGCGGCACTGCGTATCTTTCCTATGGGAGGGGCTGTTGTGTCATTCGGGAGAATGGGGTCATGAAACACATGTTTCGGTGGGTTGCTGTTGGTCTGTTGATGGGGTTGTGCGCGACCACAGCGGGCGCACAGGGTGATCCGGCACAGGCCACGGTCAAGCGTGTCATTCAGGAACAACTCTCTGCCTTTGCCCAGGGCGACAAGACCGGCGCCTATTCCTATGCCGCACCGGTCATTCAACAGCGCTTTTCCAATCCTGATATTTTCATGCAGATGGTCACGTCCGGGTATCCAGCGCTGATCAGCCCAAAGATTGTTGATTTCAAAGACTATGAAATACGGGGCGGGCGGGTCGAACAGGATGTGATGATCATCGCCAGCGATGGATCGGCCTGGATGGCGCATTATTCCTTACAGCAGATGGAAGACGGCCTCTGGCGGATATCCGGTTGTTGGCTGGAAAAGCTGCCGGGCGGATTTGTTTAGCCGGACGCAGGGCGAAATTGACGCTGGCATACAAAAAAACCCCATCCTGAAAAGACGGGGTTTTTCTGACCGAAGTCCAATGCGGTGGAAGGGGGACCACCCCATTTTAACGGACTGTCGGAGGGGGGCTCTAGGATCTGCAAGGGCTGGCGCTGGGACGTCCGATTTCCCGCAGGGCAAACCCGGTTGTGAAGAAGCGACCAATTGCAGAAACACCAGCCCACAAAGCTTCATTACGGGCCTTTGCCGCACGGTCCAGTGCCTGCTTCACCTCGATTTCTGTCGGAAATCCAGCGGATCCCAGATAGTCTGTGCGCGTGTTGTGATAGTCCGCATTCATAATTTTGCTCCTTGGGCGAGCCGGTCAGGGTCAATCCTGGAAATCTTGGGCGACTCGCGTTTTCGTTGGCATATACTTAGCAATTGCGTCATTGCATAATAATCGTGAGAATGATCCAATGATCTGTGCGCATCAGGAATAAATATCACCGAATTTGTCGCGATACGTGACCATAAGACTATAACCGGGTTGGGAGTGGAAAAGAGAATGGATAGAGCCGGAGAAATGGCTGTTTTCACCAAAGTTGTGGAAGAGGGCAGCTTTTCCAGCGCCGCGCGGGCGCTAAAACTGACCCCGTCTGCTGTCAGCAAACAGATCGGGCGGTTGGAAGATCGGCTGGGTGTGCGGCTGTTGAACAGGACCACGCGGCAACTTTCTGCGACGGAAGAGGGGGATGCCTTTTATCAACGCTGCACCCGTATTCTGATGGATATGGAAGAGGCGGAATTGTCCGTCAGTCAGCGCCATTCGACGCCGCGCGGCACATTGCGGGTCAATTGTGGCGTTGCCTTTGGTAAACACCAGATCAGTCCATTAATTCCGGAGTTTCTGAGCCGCTATCCCGATGTGAATGTGGAAATGACCCTGACCGATGCGCTGTCGGATCTGGTGGAAGAAGGTCAGGACATCGCCATCCGGTTCGGCAAATTGCAGGATTCTTCCATGGTGGCACGGCAATTGGCGGTCAGTCGGCGTGCGATCTGTTGTTCCCCCGCTTATCTGGCCCAGCATGGCGAACCCAAGGAACCGATGGAGCTGATCAATCACAACCGGCTGGCGTTTTCCACAGCGATTCATTTGAATGAATGGGTCTTCAAGCTTCAGGATGGCAGTGACTATCCTGTAAAGGCCGAAGGCAATTTCACGGCCAATAATGGCGAAACGATCCACGAAATGGTTCTGGCGGGACTGGGTATTGCGCGTCTGGCAGAATTTCTTGTCGCGCCGGAGGTCCAGGAAGGCAAGCTGGTGCGGATTCTGCGCCCGTTCTATCGGGATATCGAAGTGCCGATCAACGCGGTCTACCCAACGCGGCGTCACTTGTCGCCCAAGGTTCGGGCCTTCGTCGATTTTCTGGTGGAAAAATTCAACCCCGTTCCGCCGTGGGAAGCTTGATAAGACTCTAGCGGAACAGGGTTGCAAGTTTGGATGGGATAGAAGGACAGGCAGGATTGCAGCCCAGCCTGACACTACCGCGCCCCGAAGGACGTGACCCCACAGTAAGGGGCGGCGCCGGGGCATACTTTGATCTAGATCAAAGGTTTGAGATTTTTTATGGCGCTGGGTTAAGCCTCGGCAACGGCCTTCAGGAAAGCCTGAATCTTGGCCGGGTCCTTCTTGCCAGGGGCGGATTCAATCCCTGAAGATGCGTCCACGCCCGGACAGCCCGTCACGCGGATGGCATTTTTCACATTGTTCGGGGTCAGGCCACCGGCCAACAGCCACGGCACGGACCAGCGATGCCCTTCCAGCACAGTCCAATCGAATACTTCCGCATTGCCGCCAGGGCGCGTCGCATTTTCAGGCGGTTTCGCATCAAATAACAGGCGGTCACAGACCTTGGCATACTGGCTGGCGCTGACTAGGGCTTCTGCGTCCCGCACTTTGATGGCCTTAAAGATCTGTTTCCCGGTGCGCTCCCGCAAGCCGGCGCATCGATCCAGCGGCTCATTGCCATGCAACTGGATCACATCCAGCGGCACCTGTGCCAGAACCCGGTCGATCAGGCTGTCATCGGGATCGACGAATAATCCGACGCTGGTCACCTGACCTGGAACAGGCCGCAGCAACATGGCCGCCTCTTCCGGGGACAGGGCACGCGGGCTGGGCGGAAAAAACACAAGCCCGACCATGGACGCGCCATATCGAACGGCGGCCTCCATCGCGATGGGATCGGTAATCCCGCAGATTTTTGCGTCAATGGTCATAACCGCCCGTATATAGAAGGCCAGGACGGCAGGAACAAGGAGTCACTGATCAGGCATCCACCTCGGCGGCGATGGCTGCGGCGGCGGCTGCGGGATCGTCGGCCCCGGTGATTGGGCGTCCAATGACCAGATAGTCCGCGCCCTGTGCAATCGCCTGTTTTGGTGTCATCACCCGCTTCTGATCGCCAAGCGCTGCTCCTGCGGGGCGGATGCCCGGCACGATCAGTTTGAAGTCGGGGCCGCATTCCGCGCGGATGGCTGCGATTTCCTGAGAAGAACAGACAACCCCGTCCAATCCTGCCTTCTGGGTCAGGGCGGCCAGGCGCAGAACCTGATCGCGGGCTGGCGTTGCCTGGCCCACCGCTGCCAGATCGCCATCGTCCAGGCTGGTCAGGACCGTGACCGCGATCAACATCGGGCGGGCAATGCCTAAACGCGCTGCCTCTGTTGTTGCCGTATCCAGCGCTGCGGCCATCATCGTCGAACCGCCCGATGCATGAACATTCAGAATGGCGGGCGCCAGCGGCATGACGGATCGCACCGCGCCTGCCACGGTATTGGGGATGTCGTGAAACTTCAGATCCAGGAACAGCGGTGTCGGTGCGCTTTCGGATGCGGCCTGTGCAACGTCGCGAACCCCCTGCGGCCCATTGGCATTGAAAAATTCTAGCCCCAGTTTGATTCCGCCCACTTGCCCGGCCAGCGCCTGAGACAAGGCGACCGCCCGATCCACATCCGGCGTGTCCAAAGCCACAAGAATTCGGTCGTGGGGTTTTGTTTTTGCAAGAATTGACATCGTCGATTGAGTTTCCTTTGAGCACCGTAGCACTGAAGTCTAACATATATTTGCAATCATATCCGATACGTCAACTAAACCTCCATGCTGCGTTTTGCAAATTTATAAATAGTCACACGGGAAGTGAAATGATTCGCTTCTTTGCTACGGAGATTACGTATAAATGTTTACAGAAAAGGATATCATTGTTAAGTATAGTGAGGACATGAGCGCAGGCGATCTCGTCACGCTCGAACTCCAAACGCCCGAAGGATCCTTGATTTTAATGGGAAATGTTACACGATTTGGGCGTGGTGTGTTGCTTGTGGAGCAGGTCCATATAGAGAGCGTTGGCGCATCGCCAATGAATAGAAAAAAGTTGAATGTTATGGCGGCCGTCGTGATGGAGGAATTGGATGTCAATACAATCGAAATTCAAGGCGCAGTTCGAACCAGCGGCGCGAATCCCGGACGAAGGCCGAAACCATTCCCATTTGACCGTTAGCTTTTTAATGAAGATGGTGGGTGGAAGTCAGTTAGTTTCTGTTGCACGACTTTTGATTCAAAAGGGCGCAACGCCTAAATCTGCAAAGCAAACGATTGATAAATTGGCGACGGGTGCCGATGCGACGATTGATCTGCAAACAACACGGCAAGATGCGGTGTTGGTGTGCCGTGAATTGAAAGAACTAGGGATCGACGCGAATGTTTTCGAGTCCGTTCCTGAGAAAGATGTGATCGCCATTCGATCTCGCCTGAATTTGACGCGCGCGGATTTTAGCCGACGGTTTGGTATTGATGAACGAACGCTTGAATCTTGGGAGCAACACAGATCTTCGCCCAATAAAACCGCTCGCACTCTATTGCACGTGATCGATAGAGAACCAGACCTTGTCACAGCGGCATTACTGGCCACTGACCCTCTGAAATAGGCTTAATCCAACCGCGCCTCTTCCAGCAGCCATTCGGTGAAGGCTTTGATCTTAGGATGGTCGGCGCGGTCTTTGGGGCAGACGACCCAATAGGCATAGTCGCTGGGGATGGAGAAATCGAAGGGTTTGACCAGCAGGCCCTGTTCCAGCGCATCATGGGCAATCGCGCTGCGGCCCAATGCGATGCCTTCGCCCGCCATGGCCGCCTGCAGCACCAGGTTTGAATAGTTATAGCGCGGGCCCTTGTCCGGATTGACGCCGGTCACCCCGGCAGCCGTCAGCCAGACCCGCCAATCGGTTCGAATATCGTCATGCAACAGCGTGTGGTGGCGCAGGTCTTCCAACCGCTCCAGCGGTTTTTCGGGATCCTGCAGCAGGCGCGGGCTGCACACGGGAAAGACTTCCTCCGTCATCATGCGGATTTCAAACAAATCATCATAGCCGCCGGTTCCCCAGCGGATCGCCAGATCAATATCTTCAACCGTAAAATCGGTCAGTTCATAATCTGCCGCCAGACGCACATCGATTTCAGGGTGGCGTGCCCGGAATCGCGCCAGGCGGGGCACCAGCCAGGCAGAGGCAAAAGACGGCAAACAACTGACATTCAGCGCCCCAGTGGCGTCCTGGCGTTTCACACGATCGGCTGCGGTGGCAATCTGGCCTAGGGCCTGACGCACTGCCCCGGCAAAGGCCTGGCCTTCCTCCGTCAACAGAAGCGCGCGATTCAGGCGTCGAAACAGGCGCACCCCCAGCGCATCTTCCAACTGTTTGATCTGATGGCTGATCGCTGCCTGGGTCACAAAAAGTTCATCCGCAGCTTCGGTAAAGGACAGCAATCTGGCGGCCGCCTCAAAGGCTGGAAGCGGCTTTAATGGCGGCAAACGCGATACCATGGCCCAATCCCTTCGCATTCGAAAAATTAATCTGAGGGATGAAAATATATCCTTTGTCGGTTTTGTCAAAAGAGCCTATTTCAGCCTTGTAAGGCAAACATGCCGAACAAGAACAGCCGGTCGGATACCCCTCACAGACTGAGAAATCCCGGAACTGTCTTGTGAAACCTGAGAAGTAGGAGTGACAGTCATGGCGAATGTTTATCAAGTTTACGGGAATGCAAGCCCGGTCGCGCCGTTGGCAGCTCTGATGGTCGATGCAACTGCAGCGGCCTTGGACGGCCTGCGCACAGTAACGATCAACCCGATCAACACCCTGGTCCGGTTTCAGGCCCGCGCGCAACAGCGCCGTCAGCTGAAAGGCCTGGATGACCGCATGTTGGCTGACATCGGCCTGACCCGTAAGGCCGCAGACAAAGAAGCCAATAAGCCCTTCTGGAAGGCGTAATCACGCCCCGGTCGGATACAAGTCCCCTGAGGGGCGGCCTTCCTCCCTGTTCGCCGCCTCACTAAGAAAAGCCCTCGTGCAAAGCATGGGGGCTTTTTCTTTTCTCCTGACTATGTGCGTTGAAGTGCAGAACGGTGCGTGTCGTCTTCGACGGCGCGTGTAGACAAGCCGTACCCACTTCCACCAAATGTGATACAGCATATCATACCCTTATCTTGACACGGTAATGCAAATGCATTACCTCTAAAATAGAAGACAGATTTGCTCATCGGGAGTTCGCCATGGTCGTGCTTGCACAAGATATCTCAAAGCTAACCGATCGCTATCAGACGACGGTACCCAGCGGCGTGCGCAAACAACTGAAACTCCAAAAGGGTGATCAGATACGCTACTGCATCGACCTTAATGGTCGGGTCTATATAGAACCTGTCCGTGAGTCAGGGGATGATCCCGCATTGGGTGCGTTTCTTGACTTCCTAGAGACTGACATTCGCCAGAATCCCGGGCGTCTTCACGTGTTCTCCGGCACACTGTATGATCGATTGAATGGGTTGGTCGGCGGTGTGGATGTTGATATTGACGATTCACTATCACCCGATGACGAATGACAGACACGCCTGCAACGGCAGAAGCGCCGCTATGCATAAACGGGTGGTCTATTTATGCCCACCCGCTGTTCCTGGATCAGCTTGAAGACTTGATCCGGGAAGTCGAGATTCGGAAAACACGCGATCCCAAGACCTGGCAGAAGAAGAACTGTACAAAGCGGCTTGCCGCGATCTTCAAGCTGGTGGGCGAAATGATCCCCGTTGATCCTGGTGCCCCGGCGTTCCGGCAGGGCGACACTTTGGGCGACAACAGAAAGCACTGGTTCCGGGCGAAATTCTTGCAACAATACAGGCTGTTCTATCGTTTCGACAGCACAGCCAAAGTGATTGTTCTGGCCTGGGTAAATGACGAACAGACGTTACGCGCATATGGTTCCAGGACAGACGCCTATGCCACATTCCGCCGTCTTCTGGATACTGGGAATCCACCCGAAACTTTTGACACGCTGCTGAAGGATGCCCTGACATCGGCACAACGCTTCAGGAACGCCGTAGTGGGGACGCCTTAGCGGGGACAGCGGGTCGCTGACGGCTGGCATAGTGTTGAACAGTCCCTATAAAATGGGACTATTGCTCAACCCATTCGGACAATACCGGAATGCTCAGAAGGACAGCCAGCTTGATGCGGGGCGGATGTCGCCGACGGTTTTGTTGGCACGGTTCTTCAGTTGCGGGTTCAGCCAGGGGGCCATTGCGTCCAAATGCGCGTCGTCCAGAACACCGACATGGCGCAACAGGGCGGCCATCATGGTTTCGGAACCGCGGGTTGCGCCATCATCACATTTCAGCGCGATCCCCAGACCATATTCTGGCAGCGACGCACAAAACACCCCTTCCGCGCCGGTCTTGATGAAGGCCTTGTCGCCCAGAATTTTCATGACTTCGGTACAAAAGCGCCCGGTGCCTGCGACCATGAAGGGATTGGCAAAAACCGCCCGCTTGATCCAGCCGATGGCGTCCGCGCGGGCTTGCGGCAGGTCCTTCGGGTCGGCGATACGGGCAAAGCCAAAGGCCAGATTTTCCAGCGGAATCGGCCAGTTCGGCGCGGAACAGCCATCAATGCCAGGCTGAACACCCGACAGATCGACCCCGCACATTTGTTCCATCGCCCCCAGAATGCGCTGTTGTACGCCGTGTGTCTGGTTGACATAGCCTTTCGTCGGCCCGCCCAAATGCTTGGCCAGGGCCAACATGCCACAATGCTTGCCCGAACAATTGTTATGCAATTGCGACGGCGCGACGTCATATTTGGCCATCTTGCGGGTGGTCTCTTCGTGGTAGGGCCAATGGCTGCCGCATTCCAGATCCGCCTCACCCAGGCCTAATTTGTGCAACATTGATGAAGCGGTTTCGGTGTGGCCGACCTCTCCATTATGAGATGAGCAAGCGAGCGCGATTTCTGCGTCGGTAAATCCTGCAGCTGCCGCCGCGCCACTTTCCACCATGGGCAGCGCCTGAATTGCCTTGATCGCAGAGCGGGGATAGGTGGGCTGGCGACTGTCCCCCCAGGCATCCTGGATCGACCCAGAAACATCGATAATGACCGCGCTGCCGCGATGACGGCTTTCCACGATCCCATTGCGGGTGACTTCGACAGTCAGGGGATGAACATCGCCATGATAGGCATTGCTGTTGGAAATGGTTACATGATCGTGGGGCATGGCGGTCAACCCTGTTGCTGATACGGGGGGAAAACTTGCCTTGCCCGGCGGGTTTGTGCAAGGTCGCGCAATTCCAGAACACCAGCACAGGACAGGCATGCGACAATGGCGCAACAACGGGGATATTTTGGACTGGGCGTAGAAGGCCTGTCCAAGCCAATGAATGCTGGCAGCCTGATGCGGACCGCCCATTCCTTTGGTGCCAGTTTTACATTTGCGGTTTCTCCCTATGTCGATATGCGCGGCATTCGTCATGCTGACACATCGCGCACCGCCGACCAGGTCCCCTATTATCAATGGGATACGCCCGGCGACATCGTTCTGCCCAAGGGCTGTGCCCTTGTTGGCGTTGAACTGGTGGAACAGTCGATCATGCTGCCCTCTTTCCGACATCCGGAACGGGCGGCCTATGTTCTGGGCCCGGAACGTGGATCGCTGTCGCAGGCGATGATTGACCGGTGTGACTTCGTGGTGCGAATCCCGATCGCCTTTTGCGTGAATGTCGGCATTGCTGGCGCGATTGTCTTATATGATCGCATGATCAGCCGGGGCCGCTATGCCGAACGCCCGGTAAAGGCCGGGGGGCCTGATATGGAATTGCCCCCCCATGTCCATGGCGCGCAGGTTTTCCGAACCAAGCGGGTGGCAAAAAAGCCAATCGCGGCAAAGCCCCAATGACACGAATTCCCAGAACTGCCGCAGCCTTGCCTTATTTCCGCCCCGTTATAAGGGCTTTTGTGGCATTCTGCGGTATTGAAGGCTACGGTGGTAGGGGCTTCATGCCGGTTCGTTGGGGGAGTATCCCTGTGATTTTGGCTTGGGTGGATTGGTCGTGACGGATGACGGTCAACCCGTTTTGGTGAGGATGTAAAACCAAATGGCGCAGCAAATTGCTCTGGTAGATGATGATCGCAACATTTTGACCTCTGTCTCTATTGCCCTGGAAGCGGAAGGCTTTGCTGTCAGCACCTATACCGATGGCGAAACCGCGCTTCGTGGCCTGACAACCCGCCCAGTCGACTTGGCGATTTTGGATATCAAGATGCCCCGCATGGATGGCATGGAACTGTTGAGCAAGCTGCGTCAGACATCGGAAGTGCCGGTGATTTTCCTGACATCCAAGGATGATGAGGTTGACGAGTTGATGGGTCTGCGCATGGGCGCGGATGATTACATCAAAAAGCCGTTTTCCCAGCGTTTGCTGATTGAGCGTATCCGCGCCCTGCTGCGTCGCGCGGAACTGGAACAGCGCAATGCGGATGGGACGCTGACCAAGGGTCAGGGTGCCTTCTCCCGAGGGGAACTGGTTATGGATGGAGACCGCCATCTGTGCACCTGGAAGGGAGAGCCGGTAAAGTTGACCGTGACAGAGTTTCTGTTGCTAAAAGCCCTGGCGCATCGTCCCGGCCATGTGAAAAATCGCGATCAGTTAATGGATTCCGCGTATGGCGAGAATATCTATGTCGATGATCGAACCATTGACAGCCACATCAAACGCCTGCGTAAAAAGCTGCGTCAGGTGGACGAGACATTCGATAATATCGAAACCCTGTATGGGGTCGGCTACCGATACAAGGATGAAGCCTGATATCAGGTTTTAAAGGGATGTTGGCGCGTTGAAGTCTTCACGGACAGATAAGGATGCGACGACCCAGTCTTCCTATCGGGGGCAGGGCCAGTCCGATAGTGCGCATAAGGGGGATAAATCATCGCCCCCCCGCGCGAAGGCGATGCGTCGCTTGCGGCGACGCCAGCGACTGTCCCCCCTGACCCGGAAAATACTTGCCGTCAACTTGCTGGCCTTGATCATTCCTGTCTTGGGTATGCTGTATCTGGGACCCTATCGCGACCGTTTGGTGGAACAGGAACTCTTTGCCCTGAAAGAACAGGGGGAGATATTCTCAGGCGCGTTGGGAGAAGGCGCTATCGGTCTATTGGCAAACGGGCAGGAGGTTTTAAACATCGTGCCTGCGAGCGATCTGGTTCGCCGCCTGTCAGAAGCCAGCGATGTCCGCGCCCGCTTCTATCTGGCGGATGGGTCCCTGGCGGTGGACAGCCGCCGCCTTGGCGTCACCGGACAGGATATCATGGTCGAAGAACTGCAGGACCCGATCGATGACGAACAGACTCTGGCCCCGGTGGTCAATCCGATTGTCCGGTGGTTGGATGAATTGGCCCATTGGGTCGATAACCGGGATTATGATACCTATCGGGATCGGCGCGACTCGACAGTGGGCGATTATCCCGAAGCGATCCGGGCCTTGTCTGGTGAGACTGTGGGCTATGTCCGGCAGGATGCAAATCGCGAATTGGTGCTGTCGGTCGCCTTGCCGGTAGCGCGCTATGTTCATGTGTTTGGCAGTTTGATGCTGTCGCGGGATGGCGCGCGAATCGATTCCGCCATGCGCGATGTGCGATTGACCGTGCTGGCGGTTTTTGCCGGGGCGCTTGTCATAACGACATTGCTGTCCCTGTATTTTGCCGGAACCATTGCCCGTCCCCTGCATCGACTGGCAGAGGCGGCAGAAAAGGTCCGCCATTCGGTTGGCCGGGATGCCATGGCAATTCCGGATCTGACGGGGCGTCATGATGAAATTGGTGATCTGTCGGGCGTCTTGCGGGAAATGACAGATGCTTTGACCAGCCGTATCACCGCCATCGAACGGTTTGCCGCAGATGTCAGTCACGAGATCAAGAATCCCCTGACCTCCTTGAAAAGCGCGATTGAAACCGTTCAACGGGTAAAGAATCCAGACCATCAGCGCGAATTGCTGCGTATTGTGAAAGAGGATGTTGAGCGGCTGGACCGTTTGATCACGGATATCTCAGATTCCTCACGCCTGGATGCGGAACTGGGCCGTATTCAGACGGAAGAGGTTGATATTGCAGAAATGCTGGACATGCTTGTCAGCGTTCATCGCACAGCGCGGGGCGAGTCACATCGCCGCGACGAGACAGAGCGCGAATCCGAGCCGAAAGCCGAAACCGGGCCGGTGCTGTCATTCATTCGCCGGAATAATGGCCCGTTCAGTGTCGCAGGTATGGAAAGCCGATTGGTTCAGGTCTTCCAGAACATCATTTCCAATGCGGAGAGCTTCAGCCCGGATGGTGGTAAGATTGAGTTATCTGTGATGCGTGACGATAACTGGATTGTCGCCATGTGCGAGGATGAGGGGCCGGGCCTGCCCGCAGGCAAACTGGATGCGATATTCAACCGATTTTATACAGAGCGCCCGGAGCATGAGAAGTTTGGCGGGCATTCCGGTTTGGGTCTGTCGATCTGTAAGCAGATTGTAGAGGCCCATGGCGGTGCAATTCACGCAGAAAATCGCACGGGTTCTAAGGGGACACCATCGGGTGCGCGCTTTGTCGTTCGCTTGCCAGCCGCATCGTAACATCCCTTCCTTTAGGATGCGCGACGATTTGGCGTCTTGAGGCGCGGCGGGCCGATCCCTTAATGTCTGGACCTTAAATTGAAAGATGTAACAAAAGCGATGGGTACATGAATCGCAAAGCTCTCCCCATAATTGGTGTAATGTTGGCAGCCATGGCCGCGATCGGCCTGGCGGCTCTGGTCGCCTGGAATCAATTGGCTGGAACCGGTCATGAACAAGGCGTCAGTCGTTCCGGTGAAGCACTGGTTGCGCCTGGCATCACTGTTGGCGGCAGCTTTGAACTGATCAATCAGGATGGTCAGACGGTCACGCAAGACAGTTTTCCGGGACAGTATCAGTTGATTTATTTCGGCTATAGCAGTTGCCCGGATGTGTGCCCGACGGAATTGTCCAGCATGGCAGCAGCCCTTGATATCGTTGCGGAAAATAAGCCCGATCTGGCCAAACAAGTAACGCCGGTTTTTATTACCATCGATCCGGCGCGTGATACGCCTGAAATGATGAAAGACTACGTCACCGCGTTTCACCCCCGTATGGTGGGCCTGACCGGATCTGATGCGGCAATTGCCGATATTGCCCGAAAATTTCGCGTTTTCTATTCTAAGGGCACCCAGATTGAGGGTGGATTTTACCTGATGAACCATTCCGGATATGTCTATTTCATGGCGCCGGACGGATCCTTCGTCACCATGTTCCATGGCGGAACGGCCCCTGAAACAATGGCGGAGGCGATCACCCGCTATGTTTCAGGCAAGGACGGTTAGAACACATTTTAGAATATCCACAGCGCCAAAAAGGATACTGGGTGTCGCGTTCACGCTTGACGATGCTGTCGTGTCCGCGATACAGCTTAATGGAATGTGGATCGGTGCTCCTTTAAGGGCCTTAAGGTCTTGGAGCGAAGAGGGAACACAGGAAGGGTCTACCCATCAGGGGACCTGCGCCTGGGCCGCCCCCGCGACCGTGAGCGGTGAGTATTTTTCGATTTTGCCACTGAGGTTCGATGCCTTGGGAAGGCGGAAAGATACGAGGATCCGTGAGCCGGGAGACCTGCCGAGCGACCACACGATCTCAAGAAACCGTCGGGTGTGACGGGGGGAGAAAAGTGATGAAGACGCGTAACACGACCACCACTGCCGATCAGGCCTATCTCGCAAATCGGACACAGACTCTGGCTGCTGCGCTTGCCGCTGCTGTATTCGGGTCATTTCTGTTCCTGGCGATTGGTTTTGCCCATTCCGCAACGGTCCATAATGCGACCCATGATGCCCGGCACGCATTCGCGCTGCCCTGCCACTAATCGCTATGGAATGATTGGGGTCCGGGTCGGGCGTTTGTCTGACGCGGTGACCCGTCTCTGTTCAATCCAGTCTTATTGACCTGACCGTGGCACGATACCGTGCCGCGCAAGAATGGGATATTGTCCATGTTTAGAAAACTCTTCGGGGCGGCCTTTGCCGCCGGTATTATCGCGGGTCTGTTGATCACCGGCATTCAACAAGTCACCACCACACCGCTGATCCTGCATGCGGAAGAATATGAAAATGGCGGGCATGATCATGCCGCCGCCGTTCAGTCGGATTATGTGATTATTCAGACCAAACTGTTTTCAACCCGCCCGTCTGCCGGGTCAGAGACGCTGTTCCTGGCCCACAGCAACAGTGGGACAGAAGGTCATGATCATGACGACGAGGCATGGGCACCAGAGGATGGCCTGGAACGGACCGTCTTTACATTGGGTGCAAATATTACGATGGGAATCGCCTTTGCCCTGATGCTGACGGCCGCCTTTGCTGTGCATGGCGGGGAAATGTCGGGCCGTCGCGGCGTCCTGTGGGCGATGGGCGGTTTTGCCATGTTCACATTGGGCCCGAATTTGGGATTGCCGCCAGAGGTCCCGGGCAGCATGGCCGCTGAACTGGGGGCCCGCCAGATGTGGTGGCTGGGCTGTGCTGCGGCGACCGGGATTGGCCTGTGCCTGATGGTATTCGGGCGCAAGATTGGTTTTGTTGTGCTGGGCATATTGATCCTGATTGCACCGCATGTCATTGGCGCGCCGCATCCAGAGGAAATCGGGGGTGGGGTGCCGCCGGAACTGGCAGGTCATTTTGCCGCCGCTTCCATCGTGGTTGCGGCCGTTTTCTGGGCCATGCTGGGCTGGCTCAGCGGCACGTTCTACAAGCGGTTTGAGGCTTAAAGCAAACCCCGAGCAGACGAAAGTCTGCGACGACGCGTTTGCTATAAAAACAAGAAGCCAGCGCATTTTGTGTGCGCTCATGCGGACGCATGATGCGCTGGCGCAAACCCCGAGCAGACGAAAGTCTGCGACGACGCGTTTGCTATA
>NZSA01000027.1 GCA_002696645.1 Rhodospirillales bacterium
CCAAATCAATTTCATATCCCCAGCAAGCGTCCATTTCCCGCAATGCAATGTCACTGGTCAATGCCGCAGCCTCAATCACGCCTCTTCCAACGAATTGAACTTCTGGCGGCTCTTTCGCCAGATGCTCTTTGATTTCATCGATCATCAATTGAATATTGCTATAGGTCTGGGTCAGATAACCCGGATATTCTGTTTCTCTGGCACCGATTGCCCAGATGATATTGGCCCATAGCTGGAATTTCCGCATCAGCTCTTCGGATGTTGTATTCCACTTTTCGCTGTAACGTTTGAACTGCTCTTTGGCCTGAGATTGGCCGTCCTCCGTCATCAGATCATTCACATCCAGTTCGATAGGATCAGTACTCAAGACCCTTAATGCCCGCAGGATCAGCAAACACTGGTTGTAGGATATGACCGTACGTTCATCTTTCAGCGCCTTCTTTGCCGCCTTCGCCTTTGGGACGCCGCCATAGCCCTTGGCGTCCACTTCCATCACGATCCGCCGCAAATCAAAGGGCGTAAAGGTTTGAGCATCGGTCAAATGCTCCAACAAGGCCTGATCATACAAATTCAGATCAATCGTCCCGGAAAGAGCCTTAAATGGAACGACATAGGTGCCCTTACCACCACTCAGCGCCGGCAGAAGAAACTCCCTTTCCTCCGCAACTTCGCCCCGTAAACGCGCGTTGCGGGCCACGTCCGTGGTAAAAGGAACCGTCACGCCCCGTTCTTCAAATGTGCTAGGTAAAAATAATGTCGCCATTGCCCCCATCCTATGCAAAAGGCGTATTATAATTTCGCTAAGGTGGCAATTGGAAAGAGTCTGGAAACCTCAGCCCAATCCAAAATTACTGTGATGCGCCAGTTCACCAGTATTGCAGGGATGCAAGATCTTTTCGTCATCGCTGAGGTCATTCCTCAGGTAACAAATAAATGCACTCCCTCGTCGGCAGAGAAAGCGAAATGCATTTGATTTTCAGAAAAAATGGTCGGGGCGGCTGGATTCGAACCAACGGCCCTCTGCTCCCAAAGCAGATGCGCTACCAGGCTGCGCTACGCCCCGACATGTGCGGTCTCCCGCGCCCGATTGCTCAGGTGGCGCAATGAGTATTGCGTCGCGGGGGGAAAATCAACACTTCCGTTGACCTGTAATGTCACTTCTCGCGATTTTTTAGGGCCATAAAGCGCTTTTGGCTGGATTCCGGCCATTCTTCGCGGGGTTTATAGTATCCGGGATGTTGCGACGCCCCCGGCGGAATGATCACCCAGGGCTGTTTAGAGTCGGTATAGATGTGAATATCTGGCGGCGCGCATTCCGGATTGTCCAGTGTCCCAACCCGCACGAAGGCGACAGCTTCCCCCGCCCCGGCATAATGGCTCCAAACCGCCATACGACAGGTTGGGCAGCGATGGATAATCTGACCCTTTCCGCTCTCACTGGGGGTCATGATGACTTCCGGGGTGCCTGTGATCACCTCGACATGACTGCTTTCGATCATCGCGTTCAAGGCAAAGGCGGACCCTGTTTCACGCTGGCACCAATGGCAATGACAGCAATGGACGAACATTGGCGGGGCGGTTATCGCATAGCGTATCTGTCCACAACTGCATCCGCCCTCTTGTCGCCACTGTGCCTGTTCCTTCATCAGACGCCCCTTCATGTAAATGTGCAGTTTTTGTTTCACTATGTCGAAATATGCTTGAATTCCGTTTGCGGTTCCCCCTACATAGACCCTGCGATCTAGAAGTAGCGTATTTTGGTGACATTTACCATGGTGGGGACCATGACAACAGCATGCTTGAAAGCGGGTCAAACGACTCCGATAAGAGAGAGTTCTGCCGTCGATATCGATTCGGCGGCTGCGGCGCTTCGTGCCATATCAAATGTGCATAGATTTATGATTCTGTGTCTTCTGGCAGAGCAGGAACACACTGTTGGGGATCTGGAACGGGCGGTCGGAATTCGTCAGCCCAGCATGTCCCAACAGCTGGCGCGGTTGCGGGAAGACGGTATCGTGTCTTGCACCCGGGACGGGAAATCAATGATCTATGCCCTGACTGATTCCAGGGTCAGGCAGGTGATTTTGACGTTGAGCACGATCTATCATCGTTGATCGTCCGACGGCGCTGTAGTGCCTGACGATGGCGGAGGTTCCGTTGCGTCTGAATGACCCATCTTCGAAGCATCTGGCTTGGGGGACAGGGGTTCTGTGTGCATATAGACCGGAATTGGCACGCTGGACCGGATGTGAAGATCACGCTGCCCGAATGGGAACTCTATCCCGTTGTCGCGGTACATCTGCCAAATAATCAACAGAATTTCGCTGCGGACATTCACCACGCCCGCCTGGGGATCATCAATCCAGATCCGCATTTCCAGTTCCAGGGCATCGTTCCCGAAATTCATGAAACGACAGACCGGCGCCGGATCGGTCCGGACACGCGCGATGGAACGCGCCGCCTGAACGGCCAGATCCATCGCCAGCTTCACATCTGAGTCATAGGATATGCCAATTGGAATCTTCAGGCGCACCAATGTGTTGGAATAGGACCAGTTTTCAACCCGTTGAGAGATCAGCTCTTCATTGGGAATCAGATGTTCTGTTCCATCCCGGGTGATCACGGAAACATATCGGGCGCGCAAGGAATTAATCCACCCGAACGTATCGCCAATGGCTATTACATCGCCGGGCTTTACAGATTTATCCATCAGCAGGATCAAGCCGCTGATCAGGTTGGAGATAACCTTCTGCAGACCAAAGCCGATCCCCAGGCCAATCGCGCCGGAAAAGACCGCCAAAGCGGTTAGGTCTATGCCGATACTGTCCAGGGCGGCGAAAATCGCAATGGCGATCAGGAGAATGCGGAAGGTCTTGCTGAGCAGCACCCGCGCAGACGGCGATAAGCTCTTGGAATTATGAAACCGGCTATCGACCATCTGGGATACCAGGCTGCCCAGCCATAGCAGCACGACCAGCACCACACCGGCCTTACACGCGCTCAGCACGGAAATCCGGACATCCCCAAGATTGACCCCCATCCTGTCCAGCGCCACCATTGTGGGTGTCAGGAGCCCCAGCAGATTCAAGGCGGCAATGCTCCAGGCGATGATCGCCAACAGCTTCGCCCAGCCAGGGTCGCGCACCGCGCCGGAAACCAATCGGATCACCACCCAGGCCGTTAACAGGCTGACCGCGCTTTCAATCAGGTGATTGGACAGTCCAGCCTCTTGCGCTGCAAAAACTGAAAACCATTGTAAAATCAGCCATATGAGCGGCAGTATCAGTGGCAACACGGTCCGGATTGCCACATCGAAAACGCGGGCAAACCTCAATTTGCCGATCTGATTTTCCAGCAGGCGTTTTACGGTCGGGGTCAAAAGCGCTGACAGGCCGAAGGCCACGACAATGATACCCGCCTGGACGACGGTGGATGGCACCAGAAGATTACTGTCGATCCACTGCCACACGCTCGCGATCAGCCGTTCAATCTCCGCCGCGTCCAGATACTTCTCCATTCCAACTCCCTTACATGATTTTGAATATCGTAGTGAGCATTCCGGTAAATTACTAGGCTGGTACTATGCTGGGGCGGATCACCTTAATTTTAAGGCGATACTCTGCTGTTTTATTCCATTTGGGAACTCAATATAGTGTCATGCAATTTATTCATTCCTGAATTTCATATAAATTGCGTCAAAACCCCCCCTATTCTCCAATCCCGATGACCGCCATATTGCGCTGCATCACATAGGGACGCGGAGTATCCATGCCGACAAAAGCAGAAATCATAACCAGCACGACTATTGCTGAAGACCCGCCGGTCTTGAGCCGCTGGCTGACATTTGCCATGGCGGGCGCGACGGGAATTGCTGTGGCCAATATTTACTATAATCAGCCGATGCTGGGCATCATGCAGGCGGAATTTCCCGGACAGTTGGCTGGGCTTGTTCCGACCGTCACACAGTTGGGATATGCGCTGGGCATATTCCTTCTTGTCCCCCTGGGGGATCTAGTCGAACGCAAGAAGTTGATCATCCTGCAGTTTGGTCTGCTGTTCCTTGCCCTGGCCGGTGTGGCCCTGGCCCCCAATGCGTCTGTGCTTCTGTTAACGTCCTTGCTGGTCGGGGTCGGTGCGACGGTCGCGCAACAGATTATTCCTTTGGCGGCGCATTTGTCGGACCCAAATAAAAGAGGCGCCACGGTGGGATTGGTTATGTCCGGTCTGTTATGTGGCATCCTTTTCAGTCGTACCCTGGCCGGGTTTGTCTCAACCCATTCCGGGTGGCGCGAAATGTTCGCCCTGGCCGTGCCAATGGCACTCGCCGCTTGTGCCGTAATGGCCTGGAAACTGCCGCGCAGTCACCCGGAACCGACAATGGGCTACCCTGCCCTGTTGGGATCGATATTGGGATTATGGCGGGAGTTTCCTGAACTGCGCGTGGCAACGCTGACGCAATCCTCTCTCTTCGCTGCGTTTAGCGTGTTCTGGACCATCCTGGTCTTCCAATTGGAAAGCCCGGCCTTCAATCTGGGTCCCGACGCAGCCGGCTTATTTGGAATTATTGGCGCAATCGGTATATTGGCTGCCCCCTTTGCAGGCAAACTGGCCGATAAGCGTGGCCCGCATATGATCGTGCTGTTCGGGACCAGCCTAACCCTGGTTTCATGGGTCATATTCGGATTCTGGATATCCATCCCCGGCCTGATCGTGGGGGTGATCCTTTTGGACCTTGCGTTGCAAAGCGCGATGATCCCCAATCAGCACATCATCTATGCCCTGCGGCCCAGTGCCCGTGCCCGCGTCAATACGATCTTCATCGGCAGCATGTTTCTGGGTGGCTCGCTAGGGTCCGCCCTCGCCTTGCAAATCTGGACGGCGTTCGGGTGGACCGGGGTCTGCCTGCTGGGTGGCGGCTTCTGCGCCATAGCAACGGCATTGCAACTCGTCCGTTGGTCTGCACGTCGCTCCCGGTAAAACGCCGCACGCACAATTACACTACACGATATGGGCTACGGCATCAGCCTCTCTCTGCTTTTGCCCCGTTTAACATTAGTAAAACAGGCTGTTTGTGAAGGGACTTCATCCCAGTATCCACGCCCATAATTCTGGAACATAAATGCTGGGGGCCCGCATTCTTGATGGAGTTGGCCTAAGGTTGTTTTGGTTGGATAAACATTCGGATAATCCTCAGGGATATACAGCGATCAGCCATACCAATATTCGATATCACGATAATTGTCTTTTGGTCCTGATAGTTCAGTTCTTTCCCGATCCTGTGTGCAGTCCGACCATGCACCATTCACCGAGCAATCACCCGGCCTCACTTCAAATTATTCGATGACTTTACTCGGAGCCTCCCCCGTAAAATCTTCAATAACCTTATAGCCATATGGTTTGGTATTCAGACTTCTTTCGAAGTCTCCGAAAGACCCGCGATCAACTGTCTGGCATCCCATAAGGCTCGCAATGAAGAGCAATACAAAAATGTAAGTGTTCTTTTCATCTTAACTGACAGCTTGATTAAGATTTTCGATATCGACTATAAAGACCCAGTCTATTCTTCTGATTCCTGCCTTCAGCGACCAAGCCTTTGATCATACAAATGGCTCTACCCATTTCAATTCCTCACGAAATTGCTGCAATTATGCCCAATATGTGCAAAATAGGCTGTAAGGGCCGATGCGCTGAGGGATCGCTTCGGGCGTTGGCTTCCGGGCTGCGGCGTCACCATGCGCACATTCAGGTCAGCACTCTCGGGTTCGGCCCTTACCTTACTCCCACTCAATCGTGCCGGGCGGCTTGGACGTTACATCATAGACCACGCGGTTGATGCCGCGGACCTCGTTGATGATGCGGGTCGCAACACGGCTGAGGAAGGCGTGTTCGAACGGGTAGCTGTCGGCGGTCATACCATCAGTAGACGTCACCGCACGCAGGCCGCAGACATGATCATAGGTGCGCGCATCGCCCATCACGCCGACGGTCTTGACCGGCAGCAGCACGGCAAAGGCCTGCCATATTTCATCATACAGGCCCGCATTGCGGATTTCTTCCAGATAGATCGCATCGGCCTTGCGCAGGATATCCGCCTTTTCCTTATCCACGGGGCCCGGTATGCGGATGGCAAGGCCCGGCCCCGGAAAGGGATGGCGGCCGATCATGCTTTGCGGCAGGCCAAGCTCCAGGCCCAAAGCGCGCACTTCGTCCTTAAACAATTCGCGCAGCGGCTCCACCAGCTTCATATTCATCCGCTCCGGCAGGCCCCCCACATTGTGGTGCGACTTGATGGTCACGGACGGGCCACCCGCGAAGGAAACGCTTTCAATCACATCGGGATACAACGTGCCTTGAGCCAAGAAATCCGCGCCGCCAATCTTGGTCGCCTCCTCTTCAAAAACATCGATGAACAGGCCCCCGATGATCTTCCGCTTCTTTTCCGGATCATCAACCCCGGCCAGCTTGCCCAGGAACAGGTCAGAAGCATCCCGATGCACCAGGGGGATGTTGTAATGATCCCGGAACAGCGTGACGACCTGATCGGACTCGCCCTGGCGCATCAGTCCATGATCGACATAAATGCAGGTCAAGCGCTCGCCAATTGCCTCATGAATCAGGACGGCAACCACAGAACTGTCCACCCCGCCCGACAGGCCACAGATGACCCTGCCGGTTTCGCCGACCTGACGGCGCACGCTTTCAATCGCCTGTTCCTTAAAGGCGGCCATGGTCCAGTCGCCGGTACAGCCGCAAACGGAATGTACGAAATTTGACAGCAGCTTGTGCCCATCGGCGGTGTGAACCACTTCTGGATGGAACATGACACCATAGAATTTGCGCGCCTCATCGGCGAAAATGGCAAAGGGGGCCCCTTCGCTGCGCGCGACAACCTTGAAGCCTTCAGGAATGTCGATGACGCGATCCCCGTGGCTCATCCAGACCGTTGGCGTATCGCCGGGTGCCCACAGACCATCATACAGGCTGCACGGCTCCAGCACATCCAGGGCCGCACGGCCGAATTCATGATGATCCGACGTGCTGACGACACCGCCCAATTGATGGCACAAGGCCTGCTGACCATAACAAATGCCCAGGATCGGCAGGCCCAGATCAAAGACCATCTGAGGCGCACGGGGGGTATCGGAATGGGTGACACTGGCCGGACCACCGCTGAGAATGATACCCTTGGGCGCAAAGGCGCGGATTTCATCATCAGTGATGCTGTTGAATGGGTGCACTTCGGAATAAACACCCGCTTCGCGCACGCGCCTGGCGATCAACTGGGTGACTTGGCTGCCGAAATCGAGAATGAGAATACGGTCAGCGGCGACAATTTCGGTCATAGGGGCAGATCTTTCCCAGATTTTGCCTGAAAACAGGTAGGGGGCGCGGAAGCGATCAGATAGCGCGATTCAGCCGCAGGAACAAGCCAGCAGCCGGGATTTTCGCGCATAAATACCACACCACGGAACCACCGTCAGAGCATGCGAGCGCCGAACACTCCCCGCGCTCTGAGGAGCCCAACGTCTCGCTGCAAGCATCCCCCTCCCCGTCACACCTGCGCAGGCGGGTATTCAGGGGCCACCCGCACCGTTCGTGCCTACCGCCCTGGATCCCGGATCACGTCCGGGATGACGATAGTGGGGGAACGCAAAGGGCGCGGAGAAACGCAGAGGGCGCAAAGGCAAATACAGGCACGTCTCTCCCGCGAAGGCGGGAGCCCAGGGCCACCCGCACCGTTCGTGCCTACCGCCCTGGATCCCGGATCGCGTCCGGGATGACGATAGTGGAGGAACGCAAAGGGCGCGGAGAAACGCAGAGGGCGCAAAGGCAAATACAGGCACGTCTCTCCCGCGAAGGCAGGAGCCCAGGGCCACCCGCACCGATCATGCCTACCGCCCTGGATCCCGGATCACGTCCGGGATGACGATATTTCGAGACAAATACTCCCTCACCCTGAGGAGCGCAGCGTCTCGAAGGGTGATCTTTCTGTAAGCAGCCCCCTTACAGCGCATCCTTCGAGACGGCGCGAATGCGCCTCCTCAGGATCAGAATGGTGCTGAAAGTATGCCTAAAACACCCCCTTCCGCGCCCTTCGCGCCTGCTCTGCGCTCTTTGCGTTTTCTTTTCCCGTCACACCTGCGCAGGCGGGAGCCCAGGGCCACCCACACCAATCGTCCCTACCGTCTCTGAACCTCAGACGCGGCGTGCGACCATATCGATTTCGACCAGCGCACCTACTGCCAATCCGGTCACCCCGATCGTGGTGCGGGCCGGTAATTTACCGGGATGAAAATACTGTACATAAGTCTCGTTCATCACCGCATAGTCGCGCTGAAACTCGGTCAGATAGATACGGCATTGCACGACATCCGCCAGGGTTAGATCCAATCCCTTGAGGATCAGGATCAGATTGTCCATCACGCGGCGCGTTTGTGCCTCAATCCCTTCCGGCAATGGTTTCTGATCATCATTGGGGTCGGTTGGCATCTGACCGGTCAGGAAGACGAACCCATTCACCTCTGTCGCATGAGAAAAGGGCGCAACAGGCGTCGGGCCGCCTGCGATCATATGGTGCAGTATATCGGACACAGTGCCCCTCTCCTTAGCTGGTCAGTAACAGAGTGCGGGGGTCAATAGCCTGACGCCCCTTTCGGATCTGGAAGTGTACCTGGGGCGTTTCGACATTGCCCGTTGATCCCACCCGGGCGATAGCCTGCCCGCGCTGGATCACCTGACCGCGTGTCACCAACAGACTGTCAGCATGGGCATAGGCGGTGACATAGCCATTCTGATGCTTGATCAGGACAATATTACCAAATCCCTGCAGGCCATCCCCGGCATAGGCAACGACCCCGGATTCCGCCGCCCGGATCGGACTGTTGCGCGGGGCGGCGATATTAATGCCATCATTGTGCAGGCCCCGACCTTTGGCGCCATATCCTGAGACAACCTTGCCCTGCACCGGCCACAAGAATCCCTGTCCCGTCATGGGGGGAGGACGGGGAATGGGGCCTACCAGACGGGGCGGCGCGTTTGGCTTGGCGGGGGGATAAACCACCTCGCCCGGTCCATAGCTTGCCTGCTGGGGGGGTGACGGTTGTGGGTCGGCAGCAGTTGGATCGGAAGAAGCCGGCGTTTCATCCTGTCCAACGGGAGAAGACGTGCCAGAGGGCGGCAATGGTTCCTGGGATATCGTCCCATCATCCGGGGCGGACGGGCTTAACGCGACGGTTTGTTGGCGCACCGACCCGGTCTGGGCTGGAATATTCAGCCTTTGCCCAACCTTAATCCGGTACGGGGATGGTATCTGGTTAGCCCGCACCAGTTCATTCATCGCCACGCCATATTGCCGGGAAATGCCGTAAACTGTTTCTCCTGGGCGCACTGTATGCAGCCGCACTGCGGGGATGCGCAGGCGCTGCCCCACCAACAGATCATAAGGCGGCGTCAGATTGTTTTCGACAATCAGGCTGCGCAAGGGAACGCCGTATTCTCGGGAAATCGCATATAATGTCTCCCCCCGGGCGACACGATGGATGCCGTCTTCCGGTTGAGCGACCGAGACACTGGACGAGCCACCAACGGTGTTTGCGGACCCGGTGCCGCCGCTCGGCACGCTGGACCCATCGAATATCCGAACCTGCGGACCACCGCCAGAAGAGCACGCCCCCAACAACAAGATCACCAACAGTCCAAATAGTGGAAGTGGAAATCTAGCCATTGCCCGCCTCCACCCCCGGCAGCAAGGGGACGAAACGCACGCCGCCAAGCTCTTGAAGCTCTAGCCCAGTCTCCGCCTTAATGCCCAGCAACAGTGTCTGGTTCTCCCCGTCGGGGCCCACCGGCACGACAAGCCGCCCGCCGATTGAAAGCTGATCGATTAAAGCCTGCGGAATATCCGGCGCAGCGGCGGTTACAATGATGCGATCAAAGGGGGCCTGCTCTGCCCAGCCGACTGCCCCATCCCCAAATCGGGTGCTGATATTGTGCAGATCAAGGATTCGAAACAGCGACTCTGCCTCTCGCAGCAGAGGTTTGTGGCGCTCGATCGTATAGACGCGCCGCGACAGCTTGCTTAACACTGCCGCCTGATAGCCCGACCCTGTGCCAATTTCCAAAACCTTGTGGCGGCGGGNCAGGTCCAGTGCATCGGTCATCCGCGCAACGATCAAGGGCTGGCTGATTGTCTGTCCACGCCCGATGGGCAGCGCGGAATCGTCATAGGCATGCCGGGCAAAGGTTTCTGGCACGAACAGCTCACGCGGGATCGCTTCCAGGGCTGCCAATACAGTCTGGTTCAAAATCCCGTTCTGGCGCAGCCCCAAAATCAGCTGCGCGCGTTCGGAGACCATATCCATCTCAATATCGATGTCTCTTGCCCCGATATCAGTTCCCCAACATCCCTGACCCGACCGAGGCCAGACCATAGCACCTTGCGTCAGGTTTAAAGCGCTTCGGCGGCTCTATGCAAGAGGTCCCTGTCGGTTCTGTCCAGCGTCAATGGCGTGATCCCGATCCGACCGGCTTGAATTGCGGCTGTATCCGTGCCGGATTCCAACGATCTGTCACCATCCTGATGGTGCAAAATATATCGCCCCTGCGCAGCTTCAACAGCGACATAATGCATCGTATCAACCGATTGACCCTGGCGACACAATTGCGGTTCAGAATGCATGACACGGGATGGAAAATTAACGCCATATGCCCCGTTAGGCGCAAAGCCAAACCAGCAAATACGCCCCAGAACGGCCGGTAAATGCTTGCGCACATCATCCCAGGTATGGGGCTCCNCAGGGTGACCGGAAACATGGTCCGCNCTAAAGGCAACGGCTGGCACACCATTGGCCGCCGCAGATATCGCCGCCCCGACAGTCCCGGAATAGATCAGGTCCACCCCGATATTCAAACCGTGATTGATACCACTGAGCACCAGATCAGGCGGGGCATCCTTCATCACCAGACGCAGGGCTGCCAGAACCGTATCGGCGGGTCGACCGGTAACGGCATAGCGTCGCAGCCCCCTTTCCTGCACCTCAATCTCGCGACGCAGGGAAACCATGGCGGATGCCCCACTGTGCCCTTCTGCAGGGGCACAGACCCACAATTCCCCCACCATCGGGCGTATGATTTCTTCCAGAACCGCAAATCCTGCGGCATCAATGCCATCGTCATTGGTCAGCAGGACCCGCGCCGTGGGCAAATCAACGGATCGCAGATCCGGCTCCATCATCCGCCTCACGCCTTGCCAACTGGTTGAATGACATCCTTGCCACCCATATAGCCGCGCAGCACCTCTGGCACCGTGATCGATCCATCGGCATTCTGATAATTCTCCAGAATGGCGACCATGGTGCGGCCTACCGCCAATCCCGAGCCATTGAGCGTGTGGACAAACCGGGTGCCCTTCTCTCCAGCGGTGCGGAAACGCGCCTTCATGCGCCGCGCCTGAAAATCCCCGCAGTTTGAGCAGCTGGAAATTTCGCGATAGCGGTTCTGTCCGGGCAGCCAGACTTCGATATCAAAGGTCTTGCGAGCGCCAAACCCCATATCCCCGGTGCACAGCATCATTGTACGGAAAGGTAGGCCCAAAGCTGTCAGAATACCCTCAGCACAAGCGGTCATGCGGTCCAGTTCAGCTTCAGACTGATCGGGATGAACGATGGAGACCATTTCAACTTTGGAAAACTGATGCTGGCGGATCATGCCCCGTGTATCCTTGCCCGCCGCCCCTGCTTCTGACCGAAAACACGGTGTCCAGGCCGTCATGCGCTTTGGCAGGTCGGCCTCGTCATAAATCTTTTCCGCTGCCGTATTCGTCAGCGGCACTTCCGCGGTGGGAATTAACCAGAAGCCATCATCCGTATGGAACAGATCCTCAGCGAATTTCGGCAATTGTCCGGTGCCATACATGGCATTGTCCCGCACCAGCAGAGGCGGAATGACTTCGGTATAGCCGTTGGTTTCGGTATGGGTATCCAGCATGAAACTGGCAATCGCCCGCTCTAAACGCGCTAAGGCCCCCCGCAGCAAGACAAACCGCGCACCGGACATGGTGGCTGCCGTTTCAAAATCCATCAGGCCCAGCGCTTCGCCCAGATCAAAATGTTCCTTGGGTGCAAAGTCTTTCGCAACAGGTTCCCCGACGCGTCGGACCTCAACATTCTCCTCTTCCCCACCACCATGAGGCACATCCTCATAGGGAATATTCGGCAAGCCCGCCAAAAGGGCATCCAGCGTTTCCGCCAGCAGGCGTTCTTCTTCCTCCGCCTTGGCCAGGCCGTCCTTCAACGATTGCACTTCCGCAATCAGATCATCTGCGTCTTCGCCCTTGGCTTTGCGCTGGCCAACTTCCTTCGACGCTGTATTGCGGCGGTTCTGTATCTCCTGCATGCGTGTCTGGGCACCACGCCGGGCCTCATCAAGGCGCAGAATCTCAGCGGATGCAGAGGAAATCCCACGACTTGCCATTGCGGCGTCAAAGTAGTCCGGGTTATCCCGAATGACTTTCAGATCGTGCATTCTCTCTCTCCTTATCCACGCATGGGAACCATCCCCCAAATTGATGGAGGCGTTATAGGACGCACCGGGGGCACACGTCCAGCCGCTGTAATGGATTTTAAGGTTGGGAACCCGCCTTGCGGTCTTCGGCATCCGGATCGTCGTCATCGTCGTCGACATCCAGACCCAACAGCTTATCGCGTTCCTTGCGTTGACGTTCAATCAACACACCGCACCAAATAGAAATTTCGTACAGCAGGATAATGGGAACGGCGAGACCGATCTGGCTCAACGGATCTGGCGGTGTCAGCACCGCAGCGACGATAAAGGCAACTAGCACCGCATAGCGACGTTTTGCCCGCAAACCATCCGACGTCGCTATGCCGACCTTAACCAAAAGGCTGAGCAGCACGGGCAGTTCGAAGCACAGACCGAACGCAAAAATCAATGTCATGGCAAAGGACAGATATTCACTGACCTTTGCTTCCATTTCCACCCGCAGGCCATCTGCGGCGGATTGCTCAAAGCCTAGAAAGAAGCTGAGCGCAACGGGCATCACCAAATAATAGACAAAGGCCGCACCCAGGGTGAACAGGAAAGGCGTTGCCAACAGAAATGGCATGAATGCTTGTTTTTCGTGACGATACAGGCCGGGCGCTATGAACATCCACATCTGTCCCGCAATTATCGGGAAGGTGAAACAGAAGGAGGTAAACAACGCCACCTTCATCTGGGTAAAGAACCATTCCTGTGGGGCCGTGAAAATCATACGGCGCCCTTCCAGATTGTCCCCCCAGGAGGATATCAACGGATGCGCAAGGAAATTATAAATCGGTTCAGCAAAGGCAAAGGCTATGAAAAAACCGATCATCAAGGCGCCAACAGAAATCAACAGCCGCCGACGAAGCTCCTTTAAATGCTCCATTAGCGGCGCTTTTGAATTTTCCAATTCGCTTTCATCAACGCTGCTCATGACTTATCGCCTGTCTTCTTAGCAGCCGCTTTTTTGGCAGCAGTCTTTTTAGCACCCGCCTTTTTGACTGCTGTCTTCGCAGGTGCCGTTTTGGGTGTGCCTGCTTTTGTTGCAGACGTTTTTGTTGCAGACGTTTTTGTTGCAGATGTCTTTGTGACGGGCGATTTCTTTGCGGTGGCCTTTTTCGCAGCCGCCTTAGGGGGTGCCGTATCGAGACCTGTCTTGGACGCCGCACCATCTGGATTGGCCGTCTTGGCGTCCTTGACCGATTCCCCATCTGCCTTCACGTCAGGCTTAGGCGTGGTCGTGCTGGGGGAGTCTGTGGCGCTGGACGATGCGGTGGTGCTGGCTGTGGGCGTTTTATCCGGGAAATTGGGGCGTGCGCTTTTGTTGATCCAATCCTTTGCGGACGACACCTGCTCCTTCGTATCCTTCATGGATTTGGATACTTCACCAGTCGGATCGATATCTTTCACCCAATCAGAGGACCCGCTTTTTGCCTTCGTGACTTCATTTTTGATGTCTTGCAGGTCCGCTTCCCGGGCCATTTCATCCATGGCGCTGTGGAACTCACCTGCCAAAGAACGGGCTTTTCGCATCAGTCCGGAAACCGTGCGAAACACGCGCGGCAATTCCTTGGGCCCAACAACAAGAACGGCCACAACACCAATCACCAAAAATTCCTGCCAACCGAAGTCGAGCATACCTCACCGCACAAACCGGGTTAAAGAAAAGACACGCTTATAGAGGCAGTCTTATGGCTGCCCCGCGAACTCAGCTGTTTACAGCCTTATCCTTTTTCGTCGTCTTCTCAGCATCCCCATCGGCGGCGATGCGCTTGGCTTCGGTTTCAGACTCTTCATCCGCAGAGCCATCCGTCTCGTCCTTCATGTTCTTCTTAAAGGTTTTCAAACCTTTACCGAAGTCGCCCATGAGGCTGGAGATTTTGCCTTTACCGCCAAAAAGCAGCAATACGACAGCCAAAACGATGACCCAGTGCCACCAAGAACCGATACCCATAAATTCTACCCCTGTGGTCTCTTTGCCGTCTGTATAGACAGAAACGACACGTGTTTCACGGTTCAATCAAAGCCCGCCATCACAGTGTGACCGGACCCTGATCTCGCTTGTCCCCGCTATGTAGCGCCTTCCGAGGGAAAAACAAAGACCTGACTGCGATCCAAATGAACAGATTGCAATTCGCCTTCCTTCGGAAGATACCGGCCGGGCATGCGCGCATGTAAATGAACCGCCTGATCGCTGGTTTCGCAAGTGCATAAATGAATTAAACTGGTCCGACCCAGCATTCGCGACGCCAAAACCTTTACCCGCGCTGGGGCGTCGGACGATACAGGCGATAAATTCAAGGCTTCGGGGCGGATCACGACTTCAACTGCCGCCCCCTCTTTCAAGCCACCTGATGGAAAACTCCCCAACGGGGTTGCCGCCTGCCCTTCTGCAACAGTCCCCGCAATTTTGTTCACATCGCCAAAAAACCCTGCAACAAAGCCATTTTTAGGCTTTAAGTACAAAGTATCTGGTGTTCCTTCCTGTTCTAACCGCCCATCACGCATCACGACGATGCGGTCCGCCATATGCATCGCTTCTTCCGCATCATGGGTGACCATCAGGACCGCCGCGCCTGATTCTTTCAGGATATGCAGGGTACGATCCCGCACAGATTCCCGCAAACGCGCATCCAGGCCGGAAAAAGGCTCATCCATCAAAATCCCATGCGGTTCCGGGGCCAGCGCCCGTGCCAGGGCGACCCGCTGTTGTTGACCACCGGACAATTCATGGGGATAAGCCGCCGCATAGTCGGTCATGCCAACCTGTTTCAGAACGGCCACAACTCGGTCTTTGGCCTTGGCCTTATCCGTCAGGCCAAAGCCAATATTCTCGGCAATCGACATATGAGGAAACAGGGCGTAATCCTGGAAAACCAGACCCAGATTGCGGTTTTCCGGCGCGACCATTTTCCCCTTCTGAGAAACCGGGACGCCATCCAGCAAGACATGTCCCGCCGTCACGGGTTCCAGACCTGCGGCAATTCGAAGCGCCGTTGTCTTGCCACAACCAGAAGGCCCCAACAGGCACACAACCTCACCCGGATGCACCTTCAGGTTCAACCCCAGAACAGAAGGCGTGTCGCCATAAGAATGACTGACATCCCGCAATTCAATAACGGGTGGCAAAGAGTGTTTGACGTCTTGCATAGAGATCATTGATCCAATCTATTGAGAACCAGTCGCAGGTTCAAGGCCAGCCATGCCATGCGCGGCCCTTTTTATCCCTTTATCAGTCGTCCAGGGCGATATGCTCATCTTCCTCAACGGCGTCAAAGGCTTCATCGTTTTCCAGAAAGGCCGTGCGCTCGTCATCCTCTTCATCCTGCGCCTCGTCATCCGTATCCGTGCCCTGCATGGCAATCGCCCCCAGATTGGGACGGCTATCCAACAGGCCTGCCGCCTTCAATTCCTCAACGCCGGGCAGATCATCCAGGCTTTCCAGGCCAAAATCTGCCAGGAAGCGCTCTGTCGTGCCCCATGTCACCGGCTTTCCAGGCGCGCGCCGGCGGCCTCTTGGGCGTATCCAGGCAGCTTCCAGCAAGGCATCCATTGATCCTTTGGACAGGGCAACCCCGCGAACTTCCTCAACCTCCGCCCGGGTAACGGGCTGATGATAGGCAATGATGGCCAGGGTTTCGATCGCGGCACGGGACAATTTGCGGGGCACTTCCCGCTCCACCGTCATGTGAGACGCCAAGTCGCTTGCCGTGCGGAAGCACCACCCCTTCCCCACCTTCACCAGGTTCACGCCGCGCGCCGAATACATGCCTTCCAGCTCTTCCAGAAGGCTTGCCAGGTCCACCCCTTCCGGCAAGCGTTCTAACAGGGCGGCATCTTGAACAGGCTCAGCGGCAGCAAACAGCATGGCCTCTAGCAAACGTAATTGCTGAAATCGATCCATCTCTAACAGTCCCAATCTATGCAGAGCGTTATCGCTCAGTCTTCCTTATCTTCAAACAAGTCCATGTCGTCCGGGTCCAGCGGGTCTTCATCCGCCGCCAATGCATGCGGATCAGGCTGCTGCAAATCTGCGCCCGGTTTTGCGCGCATATAGATCGTGCCAAAAGTGCCGGTCTGGCGGATTTCCACCAACCCCTCTTTCGACAATTCCAGGCTGGCCGCAAAGGTGGAAGCCATAGCGGACCGACGCAGCAGCGGGTCGTCGCTCTCATAGGGAATAAACCGTTCCAATGTCTGCCAATCGGGCATTTCGCCCAGGATGGCGCGCAATCGACGGGCCGCCTGTTCCATCGAAACCAGACGCGTTGGCATGATCCGCAATTCGCTGCCAATATCCTGTTTTCGGCGGATATCCCCATAGGCCCGCAGCAGATCCAGTAGATTGGCATCATAAATCGCGCGATTGGCAATCCTCAGCCGCTCTGGCATGCCACGAGCAAAGAACTCCTGTCCCAGGCGCGGGCGATCAAACAGAATCTTGGAAACGCCCTGCATCGCTTCCAGCCGCTGCAACTGAAAAGCCAGACGCGCAGCAAGCTCAGCCGGGTTTTCCTCTTCCGATTCATCGGCAGGCGGCGGCAGCAGCAATTTGGATTTCAGATAGGCCAGCCAGGCCGCCATCACCAGATAATCTGCCGCAAGTTCCAGCCGTAACTCTCTGGCTTTATTTATGAATTCTAAATATTGCTCGGCCAGCGCCAGAATCGAAATCTTCGCCAGATCAACCTTCTGATCGCGCGCCAGGGTCAACAGCAAGTCGATGGGCCCTTCGAATCCATCCAGATCCAGAACAAGATTGTTCACGGTAATCAGGCCCGCAGCAGGGGCGGTATCTTCCTGAAACTCTGATCTGGGATCTGATCCGGTATCCGACACGGTTCCGTCCTTAATTGACTGACATAGTGATGTGCCGGATGACACCGCCTTTGGCAAGAATGGCTATATCAAAAGCGCCATGAGTTCCGCCAAGGCGGCGTCTGCATCAAAGTCAGGCTCCACCTGGCGCAGGCTTGCCGCCCTGGCCCAGCGGCGTTGCGCCTCTGGCGACATCGGGCCGGTCGCAGCCATGACAGCCTGCATTTCCTGCGGATCGCCATTGCAATGAAGCACGAGGTCACAGCCCGCTTCCAGGGTGGTTCTGGCGCGGTCTTCAAAACTGCCGCCCAAGGCCTTCATGGACAGATCATCGGTCATCAGCAAGCCATCGAATAGCAGGGCTTCGCGAATGAAGGCGATCCCGATTTTGGATTGCGTGACAGGACGATCCGGGTCCAGCGCATCAAAAACAATATGCGCCGTCATCCCCAGTGGTATCTCAGGAAGCTTCATGAAGGGCACGAAATCCGTGTTCTTCAGCACCTCTAACGGCGCATCGACACGGGGAAGATCATGATGGCTGTCGGCCATTGCGCGCCCATGGCCCGGCAAATGCTTAGAAACCGGCAGAACACCGCCCGCCAGCAATCCCTTAACCGCGATACGACCACAGGCCGCAACAAGGGCGGGATCGGTCGAGAAGGCGCGATCCCCGATCACATCATGGGATCCTGGTATCGGGACATCCAGACAGGGCACGCAATCCACATCAATGCCTAAATCCGCCAGATCCCGGGCAATCAGGCGATAATTCAACCAAATCGCCCGCAGGCCATCGGTAATATCGCGATCATACAGGTCGCCCAATTGCCGCGCCGTGGGGGCGTGTCGCCAATGGGGTGGTTTCAGGCGTTGAACCCGGCCGCCTTCCTGATCAATCAGGATCGGCGCATCGTCCCGACCAACACTGGCACGCAATTCCTTCACCAGGGTGCGTACCTGATCCGGGGTATCGATATTTCGGGCAAATAGAATGAACCCCAAAGGGTTTGTCTGTGCAAAAAACGCCGATTCCTGAGGTGACAGTGTCAAACCCTGGCAGCCAAGCAGGGCAGCAGACGGCACAGTGGGGCTCATAATGGCGATCCCACTACTAACTGCCGGGCGCAACGGGAATACAGGCCAACTTCTTGGCCTTCATTTCGGCGCATAGCGCTTTTGCAGCATCGCCATTGGCTAAAGGCCCGCCACGAATCCGGTAGTAGGTGGTGCCATTCACTGTTGCTTCCTGAATTTGCACCGCCAAATTGCCCAACAGATCCGGATTGGCGGATTGCTTCTTGGTCCATTCCGCGCGGGCGTCCGCTTCGCTGCGCAAGGCTGCGATTTGAATCCGCCAGCCATTTCCGGCGCTGGAGGGGGCCGTCGTTGTTGCAGCAGGTGTAGCAGCCGTCGTTGAGGCCGGAGCGGCTTCCTGAGCTGCCGGTTTAGGGGGCGCCGGTGGTTCCGGCTGAACCGGCGCAGCGGCGACCTGCTCTGTCTCTGAGCCGACCGTCGGTGGCGGAGCCGTTGGCTGTGCCAAGACTGCATCTGGCGCAGGCACTGGTGCGCGCGTCGCGGACGCATCAGAGCCTGTTGTTGTCGATGGGGCGGAAGGCTCTGTCGGTGCCGCGGGAGCCTTATTGGGCGTTCCCGCAGGCGCATTCTGCAAGATATCGACAGGCGGGCTGCGTGGTTCCTCTGGCGGGGGCAGAATACGCTCTACAGACGCCGTTTCCTGATCCCCGGAGACGCGATCATAGATTCCCAGTTCCGTCCCTGCGATTTCACGCCCGCCCGGATTTAAAGGGGGTTCTTTTGCCGTTCCCTCAGGCATCAACAAGGGGGCGGCAGTCTCACTGCCTTCCCTAACGCCTTGAGAATAGGCATACCAGATGATGCCGCCCAGGGTCAGCAGAGAGACAACCCCCACCGCGATGGGCAACAGGCGCAAACCGGATTTTTTCCGATCCGCCCCCGGCTCATCGCCGAGTTCCCCAAGTTCACGATCCAGTTCGTCATATTCCGTGGCAATCATGCGCAGTGCGCTCCATTGACTATGACGCGGGCAAAACCCACGCAGTTATGAGCCGCTTTACCTCAGCACTCAGCTTAGAATGTGGGGACGATGGGCCCTAATTCAATTCATTGCGCGGCTCAACGCCGAACACAGACAAGCCAGATGCGATCACGATTCTAACCGCCATGACCAGTGCCAATCGCGCCTGGGTGACTTCTGGTTCTTCCGGGTGAATGACGCGCAGCGCCGTGTCTTCCCGCCCCTGCGTCCACCACCCGTGGAAGGTTGAGGCCAGGTCATACAGGTAATAGGCAATGCGATGGGGCTCTTCGGCTTCGGCAGCAGAGTCCACAACACGCGGCCATTCCGCCATCAACCGCAACAACTGCTCTTCCGCCGGGCCGGACAGAACGGTCAGATCAGCTGCCATCAGTGCCGCATCGCTGACATCCAGATCAGGCATTTGCTCGTCTGCCATGCGAAACACCGAATGGGTCCGGGCATGGGCGTATTGAACATAGAACACCATATTATCGCGGGATTGTTCCTTAACCGCGGTCAGGTCAAAATCCAGCGGGGCGTCTGGCTTGCGGGTCAACAGATAGAACCGCACCACATCCTTGCCCACGGCCACTTCCAGGTCGCGCAGGGTGACGAAGTTCCCTGCCCGCTTGGACATCTTCATGGGTTCGCCCTTATCCAGCAGGCGGACCATTTGGCATAGCTTGATCGTCAGCGTTGCCTCGCCCTGGGACGCGGCCTGAACTGCGGCCTGCATCCGTTTGACGTATCCGCCGTGATCGGCTCCCCAGACATTGATCTGGCGCTTGAAGCCCCGCAGATATTTATCGCGGTGATAGGCGATATCGGATGCAAAATAGGTCCAACTGCCGTCTGATTTTTGCAGGGGCCGGTCCACATCATCGCCAAACTGGGTTGACCGGAACAGGGTCTGCTCCCGGGGTTCCCAATCGTCCAGCTTCTGGCCTTTCGGTGGTTCCAGAACACCGCGATAGACCATGTCCTTTTCCTTCAGATAGGACAGGACGCTGTCGACTTTACCGCTTTGGATGATGTCGCGTTCCGATGTGAACTCATCCTGTACGATCCCCATGACAGCCAGGTCCGCCTTGATCAGTTCCAGCATCTTTTCCACAGCCACCAGGCGTATGGGGTCCAGCCATTCTGATACCGGCACCGGCTTGACCGCGCCATCTGCACCGCGCGTGATCAGGCTTTCGCCAAACTTATCCAGCACCGCTTGCGCTGCAGGAATCAGATACTCACCGCGATATTCCAATTCCCGATCCGGGGCACCCATTTCAACCGTAAAGGCCTTGATTGCGGCCTCATCGGTAATCGCATAGGCCTTGGGGTCCAGCAGTTCCAGATAGCGCCAGTAAACCGCCCAGCCCAGGCTGTCGATCTGTGATCCTGCATCATTGACCCAATATTCCTTGCAGACGTCATAGCCTGCCTTCAACAACAGACCAGACAGGGCATCGCCTACGACCGCGCCCCGCGCATGGCCAATATGCAAGGGTCCTGTCGGATTGGCCGATACATATTCGACATTAACCTTTGTCCCAGTCCCCATGTCGCTGTCGCCATAGGCGGTATTGAGGCGCAAAATGCCGCGCAACACGTCGAACCAGACAGACTCTTTCAAACGCATATTTATAAAGCCGGGACCGGCGATCTCAGCGGTTGCGATCAGGTCACTCTCCGGCAGGGCCTTTGACAGGATATCCGCCAGGTCGCGGGGCTTCATGCCTGCCTGCTTGCACAGCACCATGGCGGCATTCGTCGCCATATCGCCATGGGCGCGGTCCTTGGGCGATTCCACCGTCACGCGCGACAGATCCAATCCATCCGGCAAGATGCCTTTTGCGACCATTGTTTCCAATATGCGGACCAGATCGGTCTTAACGTCCCGAAATATATTCATGATATCGCTCTTTGTGTTTTGGCGTGCTGGCCCCAGCCGGGGCGGATCATTCGGTGTGAAAGATTCGTCGGTGCAGACGTTTGGCAAAACGATCCGTCATGCCCGCAATATAATCGGCAACGATCCGCTCCCAACTTTCATTCACCGCGCGGGGATACGCCGTCAGCCACGACATGTCCAGCGCATCGCGCACTTCCAGGAAATACGTAAACAGGTCCCGCACGATCTGGGCACCGGCCTTGCGTTCTGCATTCACGCTGGGGGACCGATACATATGTTCGAAAAGGAACGTTTTCAGGGCCCGCTCATTTTCCTTCATCGGCTCGGTGAACCGCACCATCGCTTCCCCGCAATTGCGCAGATCTTCTGCCGATACCGGCGCAATCCGCGCCAGTCTGCGTGTGGTGCAAGCCAGGGTATCGTCAATCATGTCACCGATTAAGCGCCGCACAGCTTCCGAGATGACATCGGATTCGGGCGCATCCGGCTCATCCTTGCGCACCTTGGCAAAAACCTCCGCAACATGGGGAACGGAATCGCACAAGGCCTCTATGGTAAACAGGCCGGCGCGCAGGCCATCATCCATATCATGATGGTTATAGGCGATATCATCAGAAATCGCGGCGATTTGCGCCTCGACCCCCGCATGAGTGTAGATTTCCAAGTCAAATTGGGCGTTGAACCAAGCCAGGGTGCTGGGCAAAGGGGATTTGGTCACCGGACCATTATGTTTCACCACACCTTCCAGGGTTTCCCAACTAAGGTTCAGCCCGTCGAATTTGGGATAGCGCTGTTCCAACAATACCAGANCCCGAAGGGCCTGATCATTATGGTCAAACCCGCCATAGCCCGCCATAACCGCGTCCAGCGCGTCTTCCCCCGCGTGACCAAAGGGCGTGTGCCCCAGATCATGGGCCAGAGCAATCGCTTCTGTCAGATCCTCATCCGCGCGCAGAACCCGCGCAATCGACCGCGCGATTTGAGACACTTCCAATGAATGGGTCAAGCGCGTGCGAACATGGTCCCCTTCCGGCGAAATGAAAACCTGGGTCTTATGCTGTAACCGCCGAAAGGCCGTACAGTGAATAATCCGGTCGCGATCTCGCTGAAACGGTGTGCGGGTCCGTGACGCTTCCTCCGTCACCAACCGGCCGCGGGTGGCTTCATAATCCGTCGCATAAGGCGCTCTTAACACAATCACGTCTGCACCCTCCTTGGGCGACATTGTAGGATCTATCGGGATGGTCTATTCCGAGTCCGTCGATTGACAAAACACTGTGACCACTTACCTATGAGAAGTGCCTAGCAATGTGCTAGTGTATCGGAATTGGCAACCAGTTTAGGACTTAAAAGTGATGTCTGACCCTTTCGCAATCGAAACCGATGAAGCCACACGGCATCTCAGCCTGTCAGATTCCGCTGTTGCGCGCCTGAACCGTTTGATCAAACAGGAAGGCAAGCCAGACCTGATGTTGCGGGTTACCGTATCGGGCGGCGGCTGTTCCGGTTATCAATATGGCTTTGATTTCGACACCAAATCCGGCGCCGACGATCTGGTGTTTGAACGCGATGGCGTGCGCGTTGTCACCGATACGGTATCAATGGACCTGTTGGCGGGGTCCGAACTGGATTATGTCGATGATCTGGTCGGGGCCTATTTCAAGGTCAACAATCCCAATGCCTCCTCCTCCTGTGGCTGTGGAACGTCTTTTTCCGTCTGATTGAACCAGTCGCGGGGACAGCGTATGAGCGGCCTTCGCGAACAACAGAAACAGGATCGGGAATCACGTCTCCTGCATGCAGCCGCGCACTGCTTCCGGTCCGCTGGCTATGGCAATGCCACAATCGAAGACATCGCCAGACAGGCCGGTCTTTCCCCCGGAACCGTCTATAATTATTACGGGCATAAAGGGGAAATGCTGATCGCCCTGGTCGCGATGGAAGTAAACGATGTTCTGAAAGCAGGCGAATCCTTTGTCAGGAACCCTTCCCTCGATGTGCTGGAATCGGTTGATGGGTTGATCGGCCTTTTTCTGGAAAAATCACTTGTCTATCTGGACAAGGAAAGCTGGCGACACGCCATCGCCGCCTCTATCGAACAACCCGATGCGGTTTTTGCCAGCCACTATACCGATCTGGACGCCAGACTGGCCGATCAGATCAGTCGTATGCTGATGACCTTGCAACGACTGGACCGCATCCACCCGAAAATAGACCCGCAAGTATTCGGTCGCATGCTGTTTAACAACATGAACAATCAATTCATCGAATTTGTGAAGGATACGCCGCGCGAACTGGAACAGTTGCGCGCCGATCTGCGCTATCAACATACAGCCTTGTGCCGGTTGATAGAAATCGGGTGACGCCCCTCTCCCGTGCTGGAGTCGATCACACCGGGATCAGGGCCGCAGCGGCGCGTCGTCCTTCTATCATCAGGACATTGAATGTGCGACAGGCGGCCCCCGTCTTCATGATATCCATGGAAAGCCCTGCATTCCGAATGGTATCGCGCAAGGCTGAGGGAATCATCTCCATCCACTCCCCCGTCCCCAACAGCAGAACCTCAATAGGGGGCGATTCCTGCTGAACCAGTGACAAAGCATCCAGGGAGACATCAGCCGCCCGGGTCAAGGACCACGGCACCACATGGGTCGGAAACACGATCACAGGCCCCTGATAGGCAATACCGCGCACTTGAAATCGGCCCGGACCATAAGAGTCGATCAGCATCCGGTTTTCGGGAACTGCTGGGGTGATATCCATTCGGCCGCCCCTTCCTGACGCAATCAATTAGGTGAAGAGGCTGACTTTATGCCTGTTCTGCCTTTGCCTCTTCCGATGTACCAACATCATCTCCACGATGCGGTTCCAGCACTAACAGCAACGGCACGGCGATACAAATCGACGAATAGGTCCCGATTGTAATCCCCCAGATCAGCGCGATGGAGAAGTCACGGATAACCCCGCCCCCGAACACCGCCAGCGCAGCCAGCGCCAGCAATGTGGTCAAGGCTGTCATCGTGGTGCGCGACAAGGTGCTGTTAATGGCGATATTGAACAAATCCGGAAGCGACATCGTCTTGTATTTGCGAAGGAATTCACGCACACGGTCAAAAATAACCACGGTATCATTGATCGAATACCCAGCAATCGTCAGAAGCGCCGCCACAGTTGCCAGATTAAATTCCAGCTGCAGCAATGCGAACAGGCCAATCGTGGTGATCACATCATGCAACAGCGCCACAACGGCGCAGATCCCGAACTGCCATTCGAATCGCAGCCAGATATACAACATGATTGCCCCGATGGAGAAACAGATGGCATAGATTGCCGCCTTCTGCAGTTCCGCCCCGACCGTCGGTCCGACGACTTCGGTCCGGCGATATTCCTTTTCGCCGTTCGCATCGACAGAAACCATGGAATCAATGGCATCTTTTGCCTTTTGCAGGGCAGCCTGTTGCGCCACATCATCACCGGGTTGGCGTTGAATGCGGATCAACAGATCGTCCGGCGCGCCAAACTCCTGAATCTGAACATCCCCCAGACCCAGGCTGCCCAGTGCTTCCCGGAAGTCAACAACGCCCTTGCCTTGCTCTGTCTTGACCTCCAACAGCGTGCCACCGACAAAATCAATCCCAAGGTTCAAGCCACGGGACATGAATAACCCGATAGACGTCGCAATAAGCAGGACAGAGAAGATATAGGCCAATCTGCGCCGACCAATGAAGTTGATTTTCGTATTGTCTGGAATCAATCGTAACAGCATGGATCAGGCCTCCTCAGCCACGGCCTTGGCGGCAATTGGCAATGTCGTCGGTTTCTTCGCTCGTGCATACCGTACGATAAGATAGCGCGTAACCATGATCGCCGTGAACATAGAGGTCACAATGCCGATCGCCAGGGTAATCGCAAACCCCCGAATGGGGCCCGATCCAAAGGCAAACAGCAGAACCGCCGCGATCAGGGTTGTCAGGTTTGAATCGACAATGGTGACAAAGGCACGCTCAAACCCGGCCTCAATGGAATTCAGGACGCCGCGACCATTTGCGGCTTCCTCCCGAATGCGTTCAAAAATCAGCACATTCGCATCAACTGCCATACCGACCGTCAATGCAATCCCGGCGATCCCCGGCAGAGTCAGTGTTGCGCTGAGCGCAGACAACACGCCAATAATCATGATCAAGTTTAATACCAGGGCGATATTGGCAAAGACACCAAACCGGCCATAGGTCACGAACATGAAGACCACCACCAGCACAAATCCAACCACGCTGGCCAATTCGCCGGCTTCAATCGAATCCTGTCCCAGCCCCGGCCCAACCGTGCGTTCTTCGATGGTATCCATCTGCGCTGGCAATGCCCCTGCCCGCAGCAGCAGGGATGTTTCCTGGGCCTCTTCCAGACTGAAATTCCCGGTGATGATGCCACTGCCGCCGAGGATCGGGCTTTGAATGCGCGGCGCACTGACGACCTTGCCATCCAGAACGGCCGCCAGAAAGCCGCCAACATTTTCCTGTGTCACCCGCCCAAAGCGCTGTGCGCCAATCGAATCGAAGGTGAAGGAAACCACGGGACGACCATCCTGAAACGTCGCCTGGGCATTGGTCAGATTCTCACCGGAAACAAATGCCTGGCGGGATACCAGATACTGTCGCAGCGGCTCACCCGAAGCTGATTCCTCAATCGATGGCATCAATTGATAGCCAGACGGCGCGCGGCCCGATTGAATGGCTTGCGCCTGTTGTTCAAAATCCACCAGATGGAAGGTCAAACGCGCCTGGGCATTCAGAATTGATTTCAATTCATTGGTATCAGCCAGACCTGGCACCTGTATCAGAATGCGATCCAGGCCCTGGCGTTGGATTGTCGGCTCCGTCAGGCCCAGCGCGTTCACACGGCGTGTCACGACCTCTAAGGACTGCGCCATTGTGCGCTGATTGATTGCCAGAACTTCAGTTTCCGGCAGCACCAAACTAAACCGCGTATCGCCTGTTCGGACCACATCATAACCCGGTGCCGCATCGTCAATGGCTTCCAGCGTTGCATCCCCGTCCGCTGCGTCGCGAATGGTGAACGAAACACTAAGGCCGCTATTATCGACATTAAAGCTGCTGGCGCGCACCCGCTTTTCGCGCAACAGGACCCGCAGCGCATCGGCTGTGGAATTCAGACGTTCGTGGATTACATCATCGGTTCGGACCTGAACCAACAGATGCGCTCCCCCCCGCAGATCCAGCCCAAGGCTCAGCGACTTGCCTGGGGCCCAGGTTGGATAATCCTCCCAGGGGGACCAGGGGCCCGTCACGTTTGGGGCGGCATAAAGCACACCCAATAAGGCGATCACCGCGATCAGGCCCTTTTTCCACGCAGGAAATTGCAGCATACGAACCGTCCGTTACGTCTGAAGTCCAAAAAGGTTAAGGATAAGACCCTCGCAAGAGCCTTATCCCCCCTTAAGATAGGCGAAATCCAATCACTTCTTGCCGAAAAGACCACCCAACAGGGATTTCTTTTCCGTTCCCTGCTCATTGGCGGGGGCGCCCTTGGCACCGTCTTTCGCCGGTTCCGGCTTGGACACGACATCCATCAGGGTCGACTTCAGAACGCGGACTTCGACATCGTCTGCGATCTTGACCTGCAATTCATTGTCATCAACGACCTTGACGACCGAACCCAGAATGCCGCCGCCCAGCACAACCTTATCACCGCGACGTGCCGCCGACAGCTTGGCCTGATGCTCTTTCTGGCGCTTCTGTTGCGGGCGAATAAGCAGGAAATAGAAAATTACGAAAATCAGGATCAGCGGCAAAAACATGCCCAACCCGCCTTCTCCCCCAAGTGCACCAGCCGCGTCCTGCGCGAAAGCCGTTGAAATCAGCATGTGTCTACTCCCAGTTTGGTTTGTGCCCGTTTGGTTTTGTGAAAGATGGGGAGGCGTGCCGCATTCCGCCATCTGTAAAGTCGCGGGGGACTATACGGACACGCAAGGAAAGTGCAATGCCATGTGTTAAGGGGCACTTTGGGTCGATTGACCACCCCGAACCGGGGCGATAGGGTTTGCGCCCTATCCAATCCATCCAGCATCCAGGAACACTGTTTATGGTCGAGTCTGATACGCATTTACAAACAACCCTATTGCGCATCGCCGATGCGCTGGACAGACTGGCCCCGCCGCCGCCGACCAAGTTTGAATTAGGGGCCGCAGAAGCCTTCATCTGGCACCCGGAAACAGACCAATTGGAAGCGGTTCCAAAGGTCAACCGTGTTGATATAAGGTTGCTGCAAGGCATTGATTTACAATGCAATCAATTGCTGGAAAACACCCGCCGATTCGCCAATGGCCTGCCTGCAAATAATGCCTTGCTGTGGGGCGCGCGGGGGGCTGGTAAGAGCTCTCTGGTGAAGGCATCTCATGCAGCGGTCAATGCAGAACTGGCGCAGTCGGGTGAGAGAAAGCCAGTCTGCCTGATTGAATTGCACCGGGAGGATATTCCCACCCTGCCCCGGCTTCTGACCCTGCTGCGACCATTGGACCGGCGCTTCATCCTGTTCTGCGACGATCTGTCCTTTGATGGCCAGGACGCAGCCTATAAATCGCTGAAAGCGGTACTGGAAGGGGGAATCGAAGGCCGGCCGGAAAATGTCCTGTTCTATGCGACATCCAACCGTCGCCATCTGATGCCCCGTGACATGATTGAAAATGAACGCTCCACAGCGGTCAATCCATCCGAAGCGGTGGAAGAAAAGGTCTCCCTGTCCGACCGGTTCGGCTTATGGCTGGGCTTCCATTCCTGCGATCAGAATACCTATTTCGAAATGATCCGGGGCTATGTGCAGGCCTATGACCTGCCGATCGAAGAGGATGCCTGGCGCCCCATGGCCGTTGAATGGACCGTAACCCGTGGTGCCAGATCCGGTCGCGTCGCCTGGCAATTTATTCAGGATCTGGCCGGAAAACTGGGCAAACCTCTTTAGATAGACAGACGTTACCCGCACCCTTCGCGCCTTCTCTGCGGTTTATCTGCAAAAACCCTCGTCACCCCGGACATCGATCCGGGGTGACGATGTATTAGACATTTACACCCGCACCCTGAGGAGCGCAGCGTCTCGAAGGGTGGTCTGTCTGTAAGCACCGCCCTTACAGCGCATCCTTCGAGACGGCGCTGTCGCGCCTCCTCAGGATGAGAATGGTGCTTAAGGTCAGAAGTGGAATGCCATAGCCCACCAGCCCCTCAGCGCCCTTTGCGCCTCCTCCGCGCTCTCTGCGGTAACTCTTCAAAGAAGCCAGAGCCACATGCCCGAACCTGCGCCACCCGCCCTGGATCCCGGATCAAGTCCGGGATGACGATGTATTAGACATTTACACCCTCACCCTGAGGAGCGCAGCGTCTCGAAGGGTGATCTGTCTGTAAGCACCGCCCTTACAGCGCATCCTTCGAGACGGCGCTGTCGCGCCTCCTCAGGATGAGAATGGTGCTTAAGGCCAGAAATGGAATGCCATAGCGCACCAGCCCCTCAGCGCTCTCTGCGCCTCCTCCGCGCTCTCTGCGGTAACTCTTCAAAGAAGCCAGAGCCACATGCCCAAACCTGCGCCACCCGCCCTGGACCCCGGATCAAGTCCGGGATGACGATACTGAGGGAGTGTTTCTTCCTTCACGCTTGCCCAGATTGCCATAATTCCCTTACCATTGTTCCAGAGCATAGGGGGGATGGCATGCCAAAAGCGGAGGCAAAGGTTATTCAGTTGAAAGATGTAAGACCCGCCACCATCCGGGGGGGCGCAAGACCATCACGGGTGCAATTGGCTTATCTTCTGCGGGGCGTGGACCAACCGGGCGGAAAACTGCCGCTGTTTGATGAGGACGGTCAGCGCATCAGCGACCGAACCGTGCGCAGTTGTATCGAACAGGGCTGGGCCGAACCCTGGTTCAACAATCCGCTGAAACCGGACTGGTTGGTCTGTAAGCTAACCGATCTGGGCCGGGCACAGATCGACGCTGAGAAAACCCGCAGCGCCTCATGAAGGAGCAACCGGGCACCATTTCTTCCCTTTTGCGTGCGGGGTTAGGACTGATCGTCCTTGGCGGTGGATCCATGCTGGGGGGATTGGCGTTGCAGGCGCTACTAGGCGTGCCGGGGGGCGATGCGCCGGGTAAATCCCCCTCTCCCAGCGCTGCCATAGAAGGGATCGCACCGGAAGCCCTGATCGACCGGCCAGAAACTGAAGCTGAAAACAAGGCGGTAACCGCCCAGGAGTATATGATGGTTGCCGCCCATCCGGTCGCCGCCCAGATCGGGGCTGCCATTCTGGATGAAGGTGGATCAGCGGTGGATGCAATCATCGCTTCCCAGATTGCGCTAAACCTTGTGGAACCGCAAAGCTCTGGCATCGGCGGTGGTGGCTTTCTACTGGTCTGGGACGCCAAAACGGGGGGCCTGACATCCTATGACGGCCGGGAAACCGCCCCGGCAAATGGCAGTGGTGACTATGTGCTGCAACAGGATGGCGCGTTCCGACCCTTTATGGAAGCTGTGACCGGTGGGGCCTCGGTCGGGGTTCCCGGCATTTTGCGCATGCTGGAACTGGCCCATCAGGATCATGGAACACTGCCCTGGGCCCCATTATTCACCCCCACCATTCAATTGGCGGAAAAAGGGTTTCCAATCAGCCCACGCCTGAATGGATTGCTGCAGGATGCGCCATATCTGAAAGACATGGAACCGGCAGGGTCTTATTTTTATGATACCGCGACTGGAAAACCCCATCCCATTGGCACAATTTTGCGCAATCCGGATCTGGCCCGGTCCCTGCGGGCCATTGCAACCGGTGGCGCCGATGCGTTCTATACCGGCCCCCTGGCCGAAGACATCGTTACAGCAGTTCAAACTGCCCCCCGTAATCCTGGGGCCCTGTCTCTCACCGATCTTGCCAATTACACGGCAAAGCGCCGCGACAATCTGTGCCTGACGTACCGCATTTATCAGGTCTGTGGCATGGCACCGCCGTCCTCCGGTGGGTCAACAGTGCTGCAAATCCTGGGGCTGATGGAACAAAGCGAGCGCGACATCCGAAAGACAGATCCGCTTTCTGCCGATGGCATTCAGATATTTGGGGAGGCGATGCGCCTGGCCTTTGCGGATCGGAACCGATTTCTGGCGGATACTGATTTCGTTTCCGTACCCTTGAAGGAGATGCTGTCACCCGCCTATTTGGTGCGGCGCGCACGGACGATGGATTTCAGCCATGCGCCCAAAGTGCCCAGAGAGGCGGGTAATCCGACCAACGATCACGCCTTCCTGCCCAATGTTCTGGATGACAGCCCGGAACTCCCCTCCACATCGCATCTTGTGGCGGTGGACCGCACCGGAAGTGTTGCGACCATGACGACCTCCATCGAAACGGGATTTGGCTCACGCGTCATGGTCGGTGGCTTTCTGCTGAACAATCAATTGACCGATTTCGCCTGGAGTGACGTTGAAAACGGCCTGCCGATTGCCAATCGCTATGAACCAAACAAGCGCCCGCGCAGTTCCATGGCCCCAACACTGGTCTTCGGTCCAGATGGCCAGCCACGTCTGGCACTGGGCTCGCCCGGCGGCAGCCGGATCATCGGCTATGTCGCAAAAACCGTGATGGCGGTGCTGGATTGGGATATGAGCTTACAGCGCGCAATTGAAACGACTCATTTTCTGAATCGCAATGGCGCAATGGAGATCGAGGAAGACCCCAATCTGGATGGCATCGCCGCCACGCTGACCGCGCGGGGCTATGACGTTCAACGCCGCGCGATGGCAAGCGGCCTGCACGGGGTCGAATTTATCGGTGGTCAGTATATCGGTGGCGTCGATCCAAGGCGCGAAGGGCTGGCCGTCGGTGAAGGAAACCTATCGTCAGACCTGGATCAGGTTTTCGACAGGCTGATCCCCCAACGCTAATACTGATCCGACCGAAATCCTTTCAGGGCGGCCTTCGCCCTATCGATCGAGTCCCCATTTGGAAAGCCTATCCGGATATCGACCCTGAAATAGCCATCGATGGCACATTCCTGTTCCGACAGACCGTGACGAAGGCCCGCCGCGACTTCCTCCGCCATTTCCGACTCTGAGAAAGCGCGCCGATAGCGCACCTTTTCCACCAAAGTCTCTAGGCGATAGTCATGATGTGCCAGGGCTTGTTCAATGGCCGTAACGGACACTCTGGGTCTGGGGCACAACAACAGCCACGGCTTGTTCTTGCCCGCACAGATGGTCAGCAGGGCATCCATTGCACCGGCAATGTGATCCCCGATCGCCCCGCTTTCATAGATCATATCCGCCCGCAACACGGCATCGCGTAAACCGGATGGAATTTCATCGGTCAGAACATTGCACGCATACGCCCCGTCCAAAGCCCCGATTGATTGGGCATAGTGCAAAGCGACATCGGCAATATCGACGCCATCGATCCAGTGTTCGGGAAGGTCTCCTTTACGATGCGCCGAAAATGTTGCCGCATCCCCGGCGCTTGGCGCATCCGCCTGATAAATCCGATACAGATCGGCCATCGTGGATCCCGTGCGCAGACAGGCACCGACTGCACCATAGCCACAGGCGAAATCAATCAGGCGCGGTACGTCCACCGTTTCCCGCCGATCTGCCAGGATAGGCATCAGGCGGGCAAGGATCGCCGCCAGCACGCCTGGCATGCGATAATCCCCCGTCGCCACACCCCGGAAGTAGGGGCGCGGATCTGATAGATTGTACAACCTGTCAAATTGAGTCCAGTGGGTGGGCGCGTCGACCATTTCGCATCTCCAAGAATGAGACACCATCATGACGGATCATGCCTGCGCTTGTCACCCCGAACAAACCGCATTCGGCTTGGTCCGATCCCACAGACACGGAGCAAAAATGTTTGTGGGATCGGTGTATCGTCCAAGCGGCGGCCAGTGCCTCCCGGTCAACGCGGCTGGTTGTGACGGAGTCCTGTGACCAAAATAGGGCGACCAGATGAAGGTCTTATGAAGGGATTGAGGCGCGGGAAACTGGCAAGCTGCACCCCACTACGAAAAAGGGGCTAGCGGTGATATGCCGCTAACCCCTTGGTCTCACTGGTCGGGACGGCAGGATTTGAACCTACGACCCCTACACCCCCAGTATAGTGCGCTACCAGACTGCGCTACGCCCCGTTAGTGTGAGACGGGTTCATATAGAACCTGTGGCCCTGCCTTGCAATTCCCTATTCACGGTCTTTTGCATGATTTGGTGAGACGGCATCGTCAACAGCCAGTAAATCACGGGCCTGGGCCAGTTCCTCGCGCAGGCTGTGCAGCGCCGCGACATCAATCTTTGACGGGGTTGAGGCGATTTCGGGTTCCGGCGCGGGCACCGTTGCCCCCTCGTCACCCCAATCCAGCACCGTCTTAACCCCATTATCGCGCAGCAGTTTCTGCACACCGCGGATGGTATAGCCTTCTTCATGCAGCAACCGACGGATCACCTGCAGCAGGCGCACATCTTCGGGGCGATAATAGCGACGCCCGCCCGCGCGCTTCATCGGCTTGATATGGGNGAATTTTGTTTCCCAGAATCTCAGGACATGTTGCTGAATATCCAACAGATCAGCCACTTCCGTAATAGTCCGGAAGGCGTCTGCGGACTTTTCCGCCCGACTGAGATCTGAAATATCACTCATACTAATTGCCAAGTCCGACCGTGAGGCAAAACGAATGGCCCTTTGCGACGAATGGGTATGGGGACAACATCCAACCCGGATTCAATCGATCACTGATTGATTTTGTCCTTAAGGACATGGCTGGGCCGAAACACAAGAACGCGGCGCGGCAGAATCGGCACTTCCTCTCCCGTCTTGGGATTACGCCCGATACGCTCGCCTTTTTGACGCACGGAAAAGCTACCAAAGGAAGAGATTTTCACTGATTCTCCAGTAACCAGTGCATCTGCCATCTCCCCCAAAATGGCTTCCACCAAAGCGGCCGATTCGATTCGCGACAGGCCAACTTCCTGATATACCGCTTCGGCCAGCTCCGCGCGGGTAACGGTTTTTCCCGCCATAGCCCAAACTCCCCCAAGGTTTTCAAACGATTACGATGGATCAGAGTATCCCCGTCTGATTATCGCGTCAACAAACCAAGTTACAGAATCTGATTTCAGGGTCACATCACCAACGAAGCAATGCCGCCCCAAAGGTGAATCCCCCCCCCATCGCGGTCAAACCGATCAGATCACCTGGCTTAAACAACTGTCGTTCCATGGCCTGATTCATAGCCAGGGGAATCGTCGCTGCAGACGTATTGGCATGCTCTTCAAGGGAGACAATCACCTTCTCATCTGAAAGATCAAGACGTTCCCCTACTTTATTGATAATACGTATATTTGCTTGGTGCGGGACCAGCCAATCCAGATCAGATGTGGTCAATCCTTCCGCCTTTAGCAGCCCCAGCACCAGCGAGGACATATGCTCCACTGCATGCTTGAACACCTCTTTTCCCTGCATGCGGACATAACCTGCTGTGCCGGTTGTGGCCGGTCCACCATCCACGTACAGGCTGTCATAAAATCGCCCGTCCGCACCCAGTTTTGTGGAAATGATACCGCGATCACGCTCCACCCCATTCGTGGTTTCCGCCCGCAGCACCACGGCACCGGCACCGTCGCCAAACAAAACACAGGTTCCCCGGTCTTCCCAATCCAGGATGCGGCTGTAAATCTCTGCCCCAATAACCAGCGCACAGGTCGCCTGGCCCAGCCGTATCATGTTATCCGCCTGGGTCAGGGCATAAACAAAACCGGTGCAGACAGCCTGAATATCAAACGCGGCGCCGGATCGAATGCCCAATTTCGCCTGAACGCGGGTTGCCGTTGCTGGGAATGTATTATCGGGCGTGGTCGTCGCCAGGATCACCAGATCGACATCTTCCGCCGTAACGCCAGCATTCTGCATTGCCCGCCTGGCCGCCGCACAGGCCAAGTCCGACGTCAGCTCACCCGGTGCTGCAATGTGGCGCCGGGCAATCCCAGTGCGCTGTTTTATCCATTCATCCGTCGTATCGATCGTCTTGGACAGATCATCGTTTGAAAGGACCTTGCTGGGCAAATAGGCCCCGACACCCCGTATTACGCTTCTAGTCTTCACGATGCTTTGACTTCGGCTTCGACTTCAACACTCACCGGAACCTCCGCCCCTTCCTGATTAAGGGTTTCAAAATCGGCCTTCATCTTATCGATGAAACCATGCGCGCACATATCCGCCGCCACACCAATCGCATTGGCAAAGCCAATCTCGTCCGTGCCACCGTGGCTTTTTACCGTGATTCCATTCAGGCCTAGCAAGACCGCGCCGTTGTAACGACGCGGATCGACCCGATAGCGCAATTTGCCCATCGCGCGTTTGGCGATCAGATATCCGATTTTGGCCAGGGTGCTGGATTGAAATGCTTCCCGAAGGAAGGCACTGATCAGACGGGATGTGCCTTCCGCTGTTTTCAGGGCGACATTCCCAGTAAACCCGTCTGTCACGACAACATCCACAGTGCCGCCTGCAATGTCGTCCCCTTCAACGAACCCAGCAAAATGCATGGGCAGGGCGCTAGCGCGCAACAGGGCTGCGGCCTGGCGAATTTCATCGCGACCTTTCAGGTCTTCCGTCCCGATATTCAACAGGCCCACGCTGGGTTTGGAAATTCCCATAACAGTGCGGGCGAAGACCTCCCCCATCACGGCGAATTGTACAAGATGCTGGGCGCTGCATTCCACATTCGCGCCCAAATCCAGCATACAGGTCTCCCCCTTCTGGGTCGGGAAGAAAGAACAGATCGCAGGGCGGCTGACGCCCTTGAGGGTGCGAAGTCCAAACATCGCCAGCGCCATCAGGGCGCCGGTATTGCCCGCAGATACACAGCAATCAGCCTCTCCCGCCTGAACGGCATCAATGGCTTTGCGCATGCTTGAATCTTTGAGATGCCGCAGCGCATAGCTGGGCTTGTCCGTGCTGGCCACAACCTGTTCGGTGTGGCGAATTTCGACATAATCTTTCAGCAGGGCTTCTTTTTCGACAAGCGGTGCAAGAATGGCCTGATTGCCAAAAATCAGAAACCGCGCGTCGCCCAGGCGCTCCCGTGCAAGCGCGGCGCCGCGCACCACGATATCAGGAGCGCCATCGCCCCCCATTCCATCCAATGCGATCACCAGAGGCTTCGCCACGGGCAGTGTCCCCTTAACGCGGATAACCCGACCTTAGTACCTTTGAACACGCCGCGCCTGCGGAGCATCTAGTCGAGTATATTATTCTATACCCTGCATCGGAACACCTCCCCGGGTGTCCGACAACCCCCTGCCAGATAAATTTGCTATCTGACATTAAACATTGCCCAACAAATACAGCGTTAAACACGTCACGTGTTCAATGAACTCAGTGTCCGGCAACACCAATCGGGCCCGCAAGGGCCCGATTCTGTTTACTCTGATACCAACTGGTCACTCGACCCCTTAAAAGGATCCCAAGTGCCGTTAGTTTAGAATCCGCTTTTCGGCTCTACAACCTGGCGACCACGATACATGCCGGTCTTCAGGTCAACATGGTGCGGACGCACCATTTCGCCGGTGGTCTGATCTTCACGATAAGACGGATTGCCCAGCGCATCGTGCGACCGACGCATGCCACGGCGGGATTTGGTGATCTTGCTCTTTGGAACTGCCATTTGTTTGACCTTCGTAAGCTTGAGGTGTCTTGCAAAACGGCGGCCTACATAGCCCTTTTGTAAGGCTACGGCAACCCGGTTTGCGTCTATTCGTCATCCTTGCTGGTAGAATTTGATAATCCAGCCAGCGCGGCGAATGGATTTTTAGGTTCTGTGCGATCCAATAGCGCCTTACGCCCCTCGGGTAAAGCATCCAGTACCTGGTCCAGGTCAACGCCATCCTGGCGGGGATACGGATCCAGCGCCAATGCCAGTTGCTGGGCGACGGCTTCTCCCACATCAATCTTACCCTCCAGAATGACATCGGGCGGATCTGCGTCTTCCAGGGTCAATTCAACATTTTCCTCCACCATCGATGCGGGGGCAAATTCCAGGCTGAAGGGAACCCTCATGGATTGTTTGAGGAACGCTTGCGTGACGACACAGCTTTGCTGGACCACAGCCAGGATTGTGCCCTTCACCTGCACCATAGGCCCGCCGGCCAGCAGCGTCAGGCGACACTCAGCAGACAGGCTGTCCACCCTCAGAATATCAAAACGCCGCGCCAGGGCCTCACGCTGTGTCGCATCCGCCTTCAATTGCATCTGCAGGCCCTTGGAGGGGATTTCATCGACCTCTATCACAGTGCTGAATTCTGGCGCGTCCTGATCTAACTCTTTCGTCATGACTATGCCGTCTCCTCAACATCGGTACTCAAACGAACAGGAGGCAAGGCAGCAAAAACAGGATCCGGGGACGTGAATGTCACACGGCCGACCAGAATATTCTTCTCTGTCTGGGTATACAGATGCGCCGATTGTTTGTCGAAATACTCACCCATTGCGGAAAGCCGCGCCGAATCGATATCCTGCCCTTGAAACACGCCCCATTTCAGCACCGTTTCCAGGTCGTCGGCCCCGTCCGAACCATTGATCGCACCCCAATAGGCGTCAAAACGCCCAAAGAACAATTGCGCAAGCTTCTTGACCTTTTTGCCAATCGACATGTCCCCCACGCCCATCTCTCTGAGGGAGCGATCAAAGTCGGCGACAATTTCATCAGACAAGGCACCGCCGATAACATCCCAGTCAGGACGACCCGTCATGCGGCGGAACAACAGGAAGGTGTGCAAGGCAATGCTCTCCACACGCCCTTCCAATGTGTCTGGAATACCGGCCTTGGCATATAATACAGGCTGGCGCGCGGCGGTCACGATCTGCTCGTACAGCACCAGTGCGATTTTCTGCTCGCGCGTTAATCTGGTTCGAAAGAAGCTTCTAAACATATCAAACACGGTGACCAACCCCGGGTATCGTTCAGACGCATCCTTGCGCCCCTTGCCATATCTTCAGCCGGGACTTAGCGTTCCCCGGCCCATTCGGCAAGATGGCTTGAAAAAAAGCCCGGCGCGGCCCACACTAAAACAGTTGGTAAAACCCTGATAAAGAGCAAGGTTGCGTTGATGAAATTTGCCGCCTCGACCCCAAAAGCCCTGCGGCGCAGCCTGAAAACCGGCGCGTCTGTGAGTGTTCTGTTGCTGGCCCTGACTGCGTGCGACCCGAAAGTCGCCCTGCGCGGAAATGCCCCGCTGGAAAGCCGGTTGGAACAGATATCCGTCGGACAATCGACCAAGCGCGATGTGGTCGCGGCCATTGGAACCCCCTCAACCATTGGCACTTTTGACGATAATGTCTGGTATTATATGAGCCAGCGCCGAGAAACCTGGGCTTTCTATCCAACGGAAGTCACCGAAAATCAGGTTCTGGCCTTTCATTTTGACGAAGGTGGTACGCTGCAGACCATCGATACCTATGACAAGGATGCGCTGACAGAGGTTAACCTGGAAGAGAAAGAGACCCCGACATCCGGTCGCACCATGTCAATCATGGAACAGTTGTTTGGTAACCTTGGGAAATTCGGCACCTGACCGACCAATCCATCAAACGCACATAAAAAACCCCGGAGCCTGCGCCCCGGGGTTTTTCTTGGTCAGAACCTGACAGATGTCAGATCAATCAATGGGCCAAGGCCGCCAACAGCAGCAATGCCACAATATTGGTGATCTTGATCATTGGGTTCACAGCAGGACCAGCGGTATCCTTATAGGGATCCCCAACCGTGTCACCGGTCACAGCAGCCTTGTGAGCTTCCGAGCCTTTGCCACCATGATTGCCGTCTTCGATATACTTTTTCGCATTATCCCAGGCACCACCACCGGCGGTCATGGAAATTGCAACGAAGACACCGGTCACGATCACACCCAACAACATCGCGCCAACAGCGGCGAAGGCATTGCCCTGGGTCGAAACCGCATTGATGACGAAGTAGAGCACGATCGGGCTCAAAACCGGCAGCAAGGATGGTACAATCATTTCACCGATTGCGCGTTTGGTCAGCATGTCGACACAGCGGCCATATTGTGGCTTGCCCGTGCCTTCCATGATGCCTGGGATTTCTTTGAACTGACGACGCACTTCAACCACAACTGCGGCCCCTGCCCGTCCAACAGCCGTCATACCCATTGCGGCAAACAGATACGGCAGCAGGCCACCGATCAACAAACCAACGACAACATACGGATTAGACAGCGAGAAATCGACATCGGTGGCAGAGAAGTACCGGGTCAGATCAGCCGTATAAGCCGAAAACAGAACCAGTGCGCCCAAACCGGCAGAACCAATCGCATAGCCCTTGGTTACAGCCTTTGTCGTGTTCCCAACAGCATCCAGGGCATCCGTGGTTTTGCGAACGCTGTCATCCAGCTCCGCCATTTCCGCGATACCACCGGCATTATCAGTCACGGGACCATAAGCATCCAGAGCCACAACCATACCGGCCAAGGCCAGCATCGTGGTCACAGCGATGGCGATCCCGAACAGGCCTGCAATCTGGAAAGTCACGATGATCGCAACACAGATCAGAATTGCTGGAATGGCGGTTGCTTCCATCGAAATCGCCAAACCCTGGATCACATTCGTGCCATGGCCGGTTTCCGATGCTTTCGCGATGGACCGCACCGGGCGATATTCTGTTGAAGTATAATATTCTGTCACCCAGACGATCAGACCGGTCAGAACCAAACCGACAATCCCGCACAGGAACAGATCCATACCGGTGAAAGTGACATTGTTCACGGTCATTTGCAGATCCATGCCGATCACATGATCGGTCACGAAATACAGGGCCACCGCAGACAATACAGCCGATGCAATCAAGCCCTTATACAAGGCCCCCATGATGTTGGTTCCGCCGCCCAAGCGCACGAAATACGTGCCGATGATTGAGGCGACCAGGCAAACCGCACAGATCATCATCGGATACATCAGGAACTGGCTCATCTCCAGACCGGTGATGCCGTAAATCAGGGCCAGTACCATGGTGGCCCCAACCGTCACGACATAGGTTTCGAACAAGTCAGCCGCCATGCCCGCACAGTCGCCGACATTATCGCCAACGTTATCGGCAATAACAGCCGGGTTGCGGGGATCATCTTCCGGAATGCCGGCTTCGACCTTCCCCACCAAGTCAGCGCCGACATCGGCCCCCTTGGTGAAAATGCCGCCGCCGAGACGGGCGAAGATGGAAATCAGCGAAGCACCAAATGCCAGACCGACCAGGCCTGCAATGATGTTCTTGGCCTGATTGGCATCGTTCACATCATACTGACCAATTAGCACAAAATAGTAGCCAGCGATCGCCAACAGCGCCAAACCGGCAACCAGCATACCGGTCACAGCGCCGGATTTGAAGGAAACCGAAAGACCCGCAGCCAGGCTTTCGCGAGAGGCTTCAGTCGTGCGAACATTGGCGCGCACGGAGATGACCATCCCGATGTAACCAGCAGCGCCCGACAAAACGGCACCGATGACAAAGCCAATGGCGCTGGTCCAGCTCAACGCCAACCCCAGAATAATGGCAACCACAACACCGACCAATGAAATGGTCATATACTGACGGTTCAGATAGGCCGTAGCACCTTCTTGAATGGCTGCGGCGATTTCCTGCATGCGTTCATTGCCCGCACTCAGGCTCAGGATGCTTTTGGACGTGACGGCACCATACAGCACTGCCAAAATTCCGCATCCAATGATAATATATTCGTATTCCATTGGCGTTTCGTTTCCCTTCTTGGCATCCCCACCCTGATTGCTCTTTGTGCTGATGCGTTGGGAGGCCCCTGCACCGACATGGCATGTTTTTTTTAAAAGCGGGGATTCTTTGTTAGATCAGTTGCAACCGCTATTGCTTCAGAATGAGTATCATCCCGAAAACCAGCGCAAAGTTAGGCGAACAGTCCCATTCTGTAAACCGATTCGACGGATCGAAGAAAATCTGCATTAAAACCTGTTTTTCATTGATCCGGGGCTTGGCATGTCGCCTTCCTGTGGCGCAATAAGGATGGCATGAACAGTTTCGACCACTATCACCAGAAGGGGTGGTGCCTCTTCCCAACCGATCCTGTGCTGCGGCACTGGTTGGACGCCACCCTGCCCGCTGTCTGGACCAGCATCGCCGCCCCGGAAAATGCCCACTGGCTGCGCTATGGCGGAACCTGGTTTGCCGGGGTGAATGTGCTGTCCAACGATGCGACTGGGGCCGTATCCGGCGGACCAGCCCTATCTGGAACCGCTGTTGACTTCATCCATGATCGCCTTAATTACAAAGACTTACCGTGGGATCGGGCGCAGGTATCGGTTTGCCATCCCGGATATCCGCAGCCAATGGCGGGAGAGACGGACGCAATGCATGCCTTTCGCCGGGATCGCGATGCCGCCCATATCGATGGATTGTTAAAAGAAGGACCCCAGCGGCGGCGGTATCTGAGGGAATATCACGGATTTCTATTGGGTATTCCAGCGACCGACTACTCGACAGGGGCATCCCCCTTCGTGATCTGGGAGGGATCTCACAGGATTATTCAGGCCTGGTTACAGGAAACCTTTGCCGGGATCGCGCCAACCAAATGGCGGAATCTTGATGTTACAGAGTCCTATCAGGCCGTGCGGCGAAAGGTATTTAGGAATTGCCCGCGCATCACCCTGGCACCGCAACCGGGACAGTCATTCGTAATGCATCGGCACTGCCTGCATGGCATGGCCAAATGGCAAGCAGATGCCAGTGCCGGGCCGCAGGGTCGTGTCATCCTGTATTTCCGCCCCCCGGTCACGGACCTGACGGGATGGCTAAACAATGCGTAAGGAGAGTGTATCCCTATGATGACATCCTTTCCCGACAGATCGGAAGCCGTCGTGATCGGCGCATCTGGTGGAATTGGCGCGGCTGTGACGGCTCTGCTGGCCGCTGATCCGCGTTTCGAGACCGTGCACGCCTTTGCACGCCGGGAACTGGTCGCAACGGCTGATGGCGTTCGGGTTGGACAGATCGATATCGCTGATGAAGCCTCGATCAGGGCCGCCGCCGCCAGGGTCACTGCGCCACGTCTGGTATTTGTGGCAACCGGCATCCTGCATCAGCAAGATCACGGGGATCAGAAACTTGGGCCAGAAAAATCATGGCGCAATCTGGACCCCGACTGGCTGGATCAGGTCATGCGCGTCAATGCGACCGGTCCAGCGCTGGTTGCGAAACACTTCCTGCCAAAGCTGCCAAAGGAAGAAAAAGCAGTCTTTGCCGCCCTATCGGCACGGGTCGGAAGCATTTCGGACAATGCGCTGGGCGGTTGGTATGGCTATCGTGCGTCCAAGGCTGCATTGAACATGCTGTTGAAAACGCTGTCGATTGAACTGGCGCGCAGCCACAAGGATGCCATTGTCCTGGGTCTGCATCCTGGCACCGTCGCGACGAATCTGTCAGCCCCGTTTCAAAAGGGCGTCCCGGAAGGCAAGCTGTTCAGCGCCACTTATGCTGCGGAACGCCTGCTAAGCGTCATCAATGACGCAACCGCCCCCCAGACAGGCAGCCTGATCGCCTGGGATGGAAAAACCATCCTGTTCTGAAGCGACGCGCGATAATCTGGACCATCAACCGGCAGTCAGCTTGCGTCCCAAAATGGAGATGAAGAATCCATCCATACCGTGATCGGCCGGGGTCAGGCGCAGGTTTGGACTGTCCGCTGCCCCTGGATAGGCCAGGTTCGGGAAAAGTGTTGTCCAGACTTCCGCCACCGGATGCTGATAGAAATCAGGATGATCGGCCAGAAAAGCCGCGACGCGATCTTCATTTTCCTGTGGCAGGATTGAACAGGTCACATAGATCATGCGGCCCCCCGGCGCGACAAGCCTGGCGGCGCTGTCCATCACTACCGATTGCTTGTGCATCACCTCTTCCAGGCCTTCGGGCGTCAGCTTCCACTTCTGATCTGGATTGCGGCGCCAAGTGCCCGATCCCGTGCAGGGGGCATCGATCAAGACGCGGTCAAAGCCACCATCGAACCGATTGGCGCGGCGCTTGACCCATTTGTCCCGCTCTGAGGACAACAGGCGACGCTCCACCATAAATGCCCCTGCCCGCTTCAACCGCTGGGCGGCGCGCTTCAGGCGGGGCTCGGAAACATCACAGGCGATGATCCGACCGGTATTCTCCATCGTGGCCGCCATGGCCAGTGTCTTACCACCCGCACCTGCACAGAAATCCACAACCTTCATGCCCGGCTTGGCTTCAACCAACAGCGCGGCGAATTGTGACCCTTCGTCCTGGGGCTCGACCAGACCTTCCTTGAAGACCTTGGTTCCGCTCAACGGCTTACGGTCCGCCAGGCGCAGACCGATTGGCGACAATGGGGTTGGCTTAGTAACAATGCCCTCTTCCGCCAGGGCTGCCTGGGCCGACTCCCGATCCGTCTTTAGCGTATTCACGCGAAGATCGACCGAGGCCTCGTCCAGATGCGCGGCCAATTGCCTCTTGGTATCCGAGCCATATAATTGTGCAAAAATCGGCTGTAGAAATTCCGGCATGTTTCCGGCGGTGACATCCGGCTGGCATTCCAGTTCAAACCCGCGCTGTGCGCCCAATTCGACCATCACGCGCTTTTCCATGCCACTCAGCGGGGCTGGATCAAATCGCTCCCCGGTGATGACGGTTTCCCAATCGGTCAGGCGCATGCCTTCACCCAGTTGCAGCCAGACCAGCAGACGCGAACGACCATCCGGCGGGCCGCTCTTGGCGCGATCCAACCACCAGTCAATCTGGCCCCGCCGACGCAGAGTGCCATAGACCATGCCCGCAATGGCAGCCTTGTCCTTGGACCCGGCATAGCGATTGCCGCGCGCCCAATCCGACATCATCTTATCCGCAGGGGGCGCGCCAGGGGTGTCCAGGCGGTCCAACAGTTCAATCGCAGCGGAAATCCGCGCACCAGGGGTCATCCAAATCGTACCTTCATCCACAGGATCGACAGCACCAGCGCCAGGGTTACCCCATTGGCCAGTATCAGCGGCAAATCTTCACGCACGATCCCATAGGCCAGCCAAAGGCAAACCCCAAGCGCAAAGATCAGAAACATCGACAGAGAGATATCTGCTGTCGACCGGGAACGCCAACATTTCAACGCCTGCGGCACAAATGCCACCGTCGTACACAAGGCGGCCATCAGGCCAATCAGGCTGATCATTTACGGATACTCACCGATCAATCTGATAATTGGGGGACTCTTTCGTCACCGTGATATCATGAACATGGCTTTCGCGCAGGCCCGCATTGGTAATCCGGCGGAAGGTGGCGCGTTTCTGCATGTCCTCGATTGAGCGGCTTCCGGTATAGCCCATTGCGGCACGCAAGCCGCCCACCAATTGGTGCACCACGCCAGAAACCGGTCCTTTATAGGGAACGCGACCTTCAACGCCTTCCGGCACGAATTTGTGACTTTCCGACACTTCTTCCTGGAAATAGCGATCGGCAGACCCGCGCGACATTGCCCCCGCAGAGCCCATGCCGCGATAGGATTTGTAAGACCGCCCCTGATACAGGAAGACTTCACCCGGCGCTTCTTCTGTCCCGGCCAGCAAGGACCCGATCATTACGGCATTCGCCCCCGCCGCAATGGCTTTTGCCAGATCGCCGGAGAATTTAATGCCACCATCGCCAATGGCTGGAACGCCCAGTTCACGACAGACTTCCGATGCTTCCAGGATCGCGGTTAATTGCGGCACACCAACGCCAGCAACAATGCGGGTGGTGCAAATCGACCCCGGCCCTATCCCGATTTTCACCGCATCCGCGCCATGATCAATCAAGGCCCGTGCGCCTTCTGCCGTGGCGACGTTGCCTGCAATCACCTGGGCATAATTTGACAGCTTCTTAACGCTGGTAACCTGATTAAGGACACCCTGGGAATGACCATGGGCGGTGTCGACGACGATAACATCCACGCCCGCATCCAATAGCTGTTCTGCCCGGGCCAGACCATCCTTGCCCGTTCCGGTCGCAGCAGCGACCCGCAGGCGCCCCCGCTCATCCTTACAGGCATTGGGGAAGTTTTGTGCCTTTTCGATATCCTTTACGGTGATCAAGCCGACGCAATGCTTTTCCGAATCCAGAACCAGCAGCTTTTCGATGCGGTATTGGTGCAACAGGCGCTTCGCCTCTTCACGGCTGGCCCCTTCCGGCACCGTGATCAATCCCCGCTTGGTCATCAATTCCTTGACCGGCGTATCCAGATCTTCGGCAAAACGGACATCACGGTTGGTCAGGATGCCAACCAGTTTCTTGGACCGCTTGGAGACAACGGGAATGCCGCTGATCCGATTGCGCCGCATCAGTTCCAGCGCCTCGGCCAATGTGCGCTCTGGCGTGATCGTGATCGGGTTCACGACCATGCCGCTTTCAAAGCGCTTTACCATATGCACTTCATGCGCCTGTTCTTCGGCTGTCATATTCTTGTGGATAACGCCGATGCCGCCCTGCTGTGCCATGGCAATCGCCAGTGGGCCTTCAGTCACCGTATCCATGGCCGCAGAAATCAAGGGAATTCCCAAGCGGATTGTCTTGGTGAGCTGCGCACCCGTATCGGTCTGCGCCGGTAGGATTTCAGAGTGACCAGGCTGCAGAAGGACATCATCAAAAGTCAGGGCTTCAGCAAAACGCATGGTGGCACACTCCTTATCTCAGCTTTCGGTGCCGCACTATACGCAAATTCACTCTTAATCCAAGCTTCAATCAGGCGAGCGTTGCAGAAATAGGCCAAAAACACATGTTCCGTGGTGGCACGGATGCAATTTTTGCCAATTTAAGACAAAAAATCAGGGTGCCTTTGTCAAATAACCCTAATCATCCAGTCGAATCGGACCCCATTGGGGATATAAATCCCCCGGCCCTGGATTATCCGGCGCAGTTCGACCCCCCAAATGGGTCATGACACCCCAAACCGCATTCAGGGCTGTCTGCACCGCGCCTTCCGCCCAGGCTGGCGTCCAGCTGATATCATCGCCTGCCAGAAACAATCCGCGTTCCTGCGGTGGCAAATCCCCCTGCATAAAGTGGCGATACATGCGGTGGTTATAGCGATAATGCCCCGGCAGTGCGCCTTTAAATGCCCCCAGGAAATTTGGATCCGCTTCCCAACTGACAGTGATCGGGTCGCCGATGATATGGGACTGGATATTCAGATCCGGATAGATCTTCTGCAAGGCAGACAGCGCCAGTTCGACCCGTCGTTCCACGGGCAGCGGCAGCATTTTTAAGGCATCAGACATCCAGGAATAGGTCAGGCAGATCACACCGGGCTGATCCGGTCCATTATCGAACAGATAGGTTCCGCGCGTCAGCCTGTCGGTCAGGGTCATCGATAACGGATACCGCCCAGACTTTGGATCCCGATCCTTCCAGAAAGGACGATCCACCATGACAAAGGTTTTTGAGGATTGCATATAGCGGGTGCGGTCCAGGGCCATCCACAGTTTCTGACTGACAAGCGCCTCCTCCGTATCAATCGCGGTGGTCAGCAGCCAGCTTTGACAGGTCGCAATTACTGCATCGAATTCCTCAGTCCGTCCCCACCGATCGGTAACAGCAATCCGCCCCCCGTCTGCGCGATGAATGCGGGTCGCGCCGGGCCGCGTCGCGCCGCTATTCAGCGATTGCAGGCTGGTCCCTGCGGGCCAATATCCTTTTCCATCTGTGGGCTGCCGCCACAGGCCTTGCGGTAACCGTTCCACCCCCCCGACGAAAAACCGTTGGTTGCTGTCGCAATCGGTGACATTGACCCGCAGAATTTCCAGCATGGAATTCGGGAAGTCGGAATCCCATCCCCCGGTGCCAAAGCCAACCTGTCCAAAAACCTCCCGGTGGCGAAAGCTCAAGCGCTGAAAGGCGGGGGATGTGGTGATGAAGTCATAGAAGGTCCGTTCATCCCAATCACGCACCAGCGGATTCCAGATTTCCTTGATGCGCGCCCGGTCTTTGGCGCGGATTGCCGCTTTCAGGTCACTAAAGCGTGCCCCTTCCTCCAGGGCCTGGTCATAAGCGGCGGCGACTTCATGAAACAAGGGCGGCAGGTCGGCCATCGTCTCTGCATAGTGCGTTTCGCCTTCCAGATCGATTACCGTGGACCCTGCAGCGGGTGTCATCGGGTTTGGAAAGGGCTTTGTTTCCAGGCCCAGCATGTCGGCATAGTGATAGAATCCGGTGCCGGAGACCGGGAAGCGCATGCCGCCCAGTTCAGCAACAATATCGGTTGCCCCTTCAAAGGGTTGAGAGCGCAGCCGCCCGCCCAGTTGCCCGGATTCAAACAGGATGGGATGCGCGCCCAGTCGCATCAGCTCATATCCAGCGATCACGCCAGACAGTCCCGCCCCGATCACGGCAACCTTCGCACCATGACTGTCCGCAGGCAGACTGCCAAGGCGGCTGGGATGGGCCAGCCAATCATCATAGGCAAAGGGAAAATCGGGCCCAAACACGGTAATCGGTGCGTCTGTCATGGACGTGCTTTCACAGTGACGGTTCTTCAATAAAGATCGGTGCGACGATCCGATAGATGGGTGACATCCTCTTGCGTCGCCCGCAAAACCGGATGCGACAAATCGGCATACAGGGTTTCCTCCCCCTCCCCATCGGCCCGGACAACATCCGCACCGGTCGGGTCACACAGGCAGGACAGACCGCAATAATCGAAGGGCGCTTCCCGCCCGACATAATTTACATAGGCGACATAAACGCCATTTTCCTGTGCCCGCGCAGGCACAAGCCGACTACAGACTGACTCATAGGGGCGCATATTGGCGGTTGGCACCAGGATAACCTGTGCGCCTTTCACGGTCAGGGCGCGTGTCACTTCTGGGAATTCCACATCATAGCAAATCGCGACGCCCAGGTTCCAACCGTCCAGCGTCACAATTTCCGACAGGGCCTCCCCCGTTGTGAACTGGCTGCGATCCACGTCCCCGTATAAATGAGTCTTGTGATAAGTGCTGCGCACACTACCGCCCGCATCAATCAGAAACGCCGCGTTATATATGGCACTGGAAACACGATCCGGGCCGCCAACCAGAAGGGCGATGCCATGCTGTCTGGCAATATCGCAGACGCGTTCAAGGTCCATCTCTGACACCGCCGCATCAATCGCCGCAGCACCAATATTATAGCCAGACAGAAACATCTCGGGCGTGACAAGCAAGTTCGCGCCATTCTGACCGGCACGATGCGCCTCTTCCGCCAGCCGTGTCAGAGCTTTTGTCATAGACGTCATTGGGCGTGACTGCATTAGGGCAAGGCGCATGATCTAATCCTGTATCAATCGATGGGCGGCCATTTGGTCATAATAGGGTCGACATTCATCCGCAATTGCCTGCAAGGCGAGCGACAGGCTGACGGGTTTGGGCTGATAGGGCAGGAAGCCTGTCGATTGTTCCACCGACTGATACCAGACAGGGGCCCAGATCCCATCACTGTCACGGCGCCCCGGCGGCCAGGATAGCATGGCGGGATCAAAAGCGATGCCAATCGCTTTACAAAGGGCGGTCAAACTTCGTTTCGGATCGGACAGGACATCCTTCGCATCCAGAACCGGTGGCACATTGCCAGATCGGCTGGATACCTGTTCGAAAAGCTGCCACAGCCGTTCAAAACCGAAATCCGCAACACTCGGTGTTTCACGCTTCTGAGTATAAGAGGCGACCATTGCGTCAGGATCGCGGATCAAAAAGCAGTGGACCATTTCATCCGACCAGGACAGATCATCCCCAGGCAACATATGCAGGCTCATATGCTTCTGGTACCAGATCGCAGCGCCTCCTGGGACAGGTCCCGCCAGTGTCCGGGCAACGCGGGTGAAATCACAGTCCATATCGGCCATCACGTCTGCCGCCATGGGATGATCAATCCCCGTGCGTGACAGGTAACAGCCATAAAAGGGCTCGTCCGTGACGGTGCAATCTGCACGGTTTTCAAAGCTGCGCATCATGGCCGTAGAGATGTTGCGCGGCCCGGACCACATGGCGATGCGCAGCCCCTGACTCATACCGAAATCTCTCCTGACGGACATTCCCGCTCGATAAGGGTATAATAGCCCTGTCTGAGGCGTTGGGTAACCGGCCCCAACCCGCCGGACCCGATTTTCCGACCGTCCACTTCCCGCACGGGGATCAGACCAGCAAAAGTGCCGGTCACAAAGGCTTCATCAGAGGAATAAACTTTGGTCAGAGGGAATGTCGTCTCCCGCGCTGGAATGCCCAATTCTGTTGCGACGCGCAGAACATTGCCACGTGTGATTCCCGCCAGACAATACTGGCCCGACGAAGTCCAGACCTCCCCGTCCCGCACGATAAAGAAATGCGTTGAATTGCAGGTGGCGACAAAGCCCTGGGGGTCCAGCATCAGGGCCTCGTCCGCACCGGCCTTTTCCGCCTGAATGCAGGCTGCGATACAGTTCAGCTTGCTGAGGGAGTTCCATGACGGATCCTGCACGTCAGGCGCGCCGCGATGGATATGAACCGTATGCAGCCGCAACCCGGTCTTCAGAACATCAGGGTTTGGGGATTTGTATTCTGGAATAATGACGATGGTCGCCGGACCGATATTCGCACGCGGACTTTGAAACGGGGTGGTTTTCATGCCACGCGATACGACAAGGCGGATATGAACACCGGTTGTCATCTTATTGGCGCGACAGGTTTCCAGAATGGCACTGTGCAAGGCATCGGGGCTCATCCCAATATCCATATCGATCGCCTTCGCGCCCTCATACAAACGCGCCAAGTGACGATCGATGAAAGCCAGGCGGCCATTATGCAGGCGTATCCCCTCCCACACTCCATCACCCAGCAGGAATCCTGAATCAAAAACCGAAACAGTGGCTTCTGCGCGGGGCACGATCTTGCCCCTAACATAGATCTTTACCGTTTCATTTCGCGGATCCGCGCCATGGGCATGACTTCCGGTTTCCATCGATGATCTCTTTTCCAGTTGATTTTGTTTCTGCTAGGCTCCGTATTCCTACACCTAATCCTCGTACCACCCTGACAAAGCGACCGCAATATGACCGACGATCCGACAGCCCGCCCCGGTGAAAGCCTTCTGATATTAGGTGCCGGCGCGGTTGGCTGCACCTCTGCCCTGGCCTTTGCGCGGCGCGGGTTCAAGGTCACGGTGATTGATCGGACCGGTCCTGGATCCGGGGCCAGTTATGGCAATGCGGGTGGAATTGTTCCCTCCGCCTCCCCCCTTGCCCAGCCTGGCCTGCCCTGGCAGGTGCCGGGCATGCTGGTTGACCCGACCGGCCCACTCAGCATCCACCCCGCAGAATTGATCAAGTCCCTGCCCTGGTTTCTGCGCTTTGTGATGGAATGCAGCGCCAGCCGGGCCGAGGCAAATTCCAAGGCCCTGTATGCGCTCAGCGGCTCCGCTGCCCCGGCCTGGAAAGATTTGATACGCGGCACGCCCGCCGAAACGCTGTTGCGCGATGTTGGCTGGCTGAAAGTCTATTCCAGCGAAGACGGCTTTAAGAATCACGCCCCGGAACGTGATTTTCTTCGGCGGCGTGGTGCGCCGGTGGAAATACTCAGTCAGGATGAAGTTCGTCAATTAGAACCCAATCTGGCCCCGATCTTTGTGCGCGGCATGCTACAGCCCGACGGGCTGTTTGCTGTGAACCCCCAGCGGCTGGTTGAGGCCGTCGCGACAGAGGCGATGGCGCAAGGTGCAAAATTCCTGCGTGAAACCATCGAAGATCTGACCGTCGATCCGGATGGGCGCATTACGGTTAAAACCAATGTGACCCAACACAAGCCAGACCGGGTGATGATTTGTGCCGGGGCCTTTTCAAAACGGTTTGCACAGGCCCTGGGGGCAGCCCCCTTGCTGGTGGCGGAACGCGGCTATCACGCAATGTTCGACAGGCCGGAAAAATGCACGACCCGCCCGGCCTTCTGGGTGGAAAACAGCATGGTCCTGTGTCCCATGGAACAGGGGGTCAGACTGACAACGCAGTCTGAATTCAACGGGTTGACGGCGGGACCTAGCTATCGGCGCCTGAACCGGTTGATACCCAAAGCGATGGAAATGATGCCCCAACTGAATTCAACCGTTCGGGATCGATGGATGGGACATCGTCCCGCAACCCCGGATTCCTTACCCGTGCTGGGTGTTGCCCCGGCAACGCCGCGCGGCTTCTTCAATTTCGGTCACAACCATCTTGGCCTGACCCTATCTGCAATTTCAGCACAGGTCGCCGTGGATTTGTGGACGCAGGCGGGTTTGTCAGAAAATATCCCCATTAGCGCCTATCGCCCACTTCGATAAAGGCGATCTTCTTCAAAACACCCATCCGCTTGTTACAGTTTTATAACACCAAGTTTTGGTAATAAATTGTTTAGACTTTCCCGATACGGTCTTGCATCAAGGATTTTTTGCGATCGGGTGCTTCAAGATGTCAGAACTGGACCTAAAAAGCCGAGAAGACGCGTTTCTAAGTGCCACTGCTCAAACTGTGACATTTGCCTTTCAGCCAATCGTCAATATTCACACCGGGCGTTGCATCGGGTTTGAGGCATTGCTCAGGAACATCGACAGGCTTGGCTATAAAACCATATCCAGCTTATTTGATCATGCCTGGAACAAGGGTTTGCTGAACCGCCTTGATATCATTCTACGGCGCATGGCCATTGCCCAATTCTCGCAAACGGAAGCCTGTCACGGCAGCAAGCTGTTCTTTAACATCGATAACCGCTGTTTGGACAGCCGGGATTACCAACCGCACGAAACGTCAAAACTATTAGAACAATACAGTCTTGCGCCGGAAAACTTTGTGATGGAATTGTCAGAATCCAATGACTTTCTGGCAGTCAGGCATTTGGAGGATTCGCTGCAGCTTTGTACCGAATATGGTTTCAAGCTGGCGATTGATGATTTCGGGCGTGGCTTTTCGGAAGTGCAAATGCTGTTTGGCTATCAGCCGGATTTCATCAAAATTGATCGGTTTTTCATTTCCGGCCTGGCGGATGATTCCAAAAAGCGGCTGTTTGTCTCCTCCATCGTCAATTTGGCCCATGTTCTGGGCGTCATTGTCCTGGCCGAAGGCGTTGAGACCGAACGTGAGTTCCTGGCCTGCAAGAGCATTGGATGTGATCTGGTTCAGGGATATTTTATTGCGCGGCCGACGACAGAACACGATACCCTGAAAGCCGCCTATCCGATTGTGGCAGAGACAAATGCGCGTGACCGCCGACAAAGGGGAACGGATGAATTTCTGATCCGGGATTTCATAAAACCGTTGCAGGCGCTTTCAATCCACAATGACATGACAACGGTTTTTGAAGAATTCCGGCAAAACAAAACCCAGTCCGTCTTTCCGGTATTGGGGGACGGTCAATCGCCCCTGGGAATTGTGCGCGAGGGCGACCTGAAAGACTTCATATACCTTCAATACGGGCGCGAACTTTTACAGAATCGCGCCCTTGGCCGTGGCCTGAAGGATTTTCTGACCCGCTGTCCGATTGTGGATATCAATACCGAAGTCGAAAAGATCCTGGAAATCTATGCCACGGGCGAAGACAAGGATGGGATCATCATCACTGAAGATTTCTGCTATGTCGGGTTCCTGACGGCAGATGCATTGCTGCGTATCGTTAATGAGAAAAACATGACGATGGCGCGGGATCAAAACCCACTGACCAAGCTTCCTGGAAACAATTCAGTCGTAGACTATCTGACCAAAGGACTGGACCACCCGGAATCAGACTGGGCCTTTGTTTATTTTGATTTCAATGACTTCAAACCTTTTAACGATAGCTATGGTTTCCGCCAGGGCGACCGCGCGATCACGCTGTTTGCCGATATCCTGCAGGCTGAAAGCATGACCCTTCCTGGATTTCTGGGGCATGTGGGGGGGGATGACTTTTTTGCTGGATTCAAGGATCTGCCTCAGGATGACGTCCAGAGGTTTGTTAAACATGTATTGGAAAAATTCAAAGCAGATGCTGAGGGGTTGTATCTGCCCGAACATCGCACTGCGGGTAAATTGGAAGCAAAAGACCGACACGGACAGATGCGGAGTTTTGGTCTGTTGAGCTGTGCCGCTGCGATTGTCCACTTGACCCGGGGGGCGCACCGGATTGAGCCGGATCAACTGTTTGATGTCATTGCCAAAGGAAAGAAGGCAGCAAAACAAATGGAAACCGCCATATCCCTGGATATTGTCGACCGCAGCGCCGAAGAGGACCGCTAATCCGGCAGAACATCCTCTGCACTGCGCGCGCTGGCCAGGACCAGAGAAATTAATACAGCGGCGCCACCAACATATTGAATGGTGGTCATGACGTCGCCTAACAACAGCGCCGACAGGACGATAATCGTCAGAGGCTCAAAATTATACAACATCGCCGCTTTTACCGACCCCGTCCGCGCCAGGGCCGGATAGGTCAAGGCCATGCCAATCGCGTATACGGTCGCAGCAGCCCAAAACGCCGACCATCCCCCGATCTGCTGCGGAAAACCACCATCCAACAGCAACATGCCTGGGATGAACAGCAGGCCAACCAGGGCATTCGACCAACCCATCAGCAATAAGGAAGAGACCCGTTTCGTCAAAGGGGGAACGACGAAGAAATACACCGCCGCCCCAACAGCTGCCAACAGGCCCAGCCCCACACCGATTGGATCAAGATCCTGCAAGGTCGGTCCGAACACCAGGGCAAGTCCCGCAAAGGCCAGTGTAAAAATACCCAAGCGACGAATTCCCGGAAGCTCCCGCGCGTGAATGGCAGCAATCACAAGCACGATCAGGGGATACAGATAGAACAGAAGAGCCGTCAAACTGGCCGGGATACGCCCCAGCGCACCCAGATATCCATAGGAAATCGCCGTTGTAGCGCCAGCAATGGTCAATAGACCGGGCCAGGCATCTCTGGGAACCGCCAGGGATATCCCCTTCACCTTCGCCCAGATCAGGAAGGGCAGCGCCGCACCAATGCAGCGCAACATCGCCAGGGCGATGGGATCAGCCCCATCCATGTAAGATAATTTAGCAAGTGGAATCTGGATTCCCAACAGCCCTGCGGAAAGCAGGCACAGCGCGACACCTGACATAGACGCAATCACTCCCCCCAGCCACGTAACACGGCCAACTGCCTTCCCCGAAGGAGCCGTCCCTAGCCTTCATTGCGCAGGATCGTCGCCTTGCGGCGGTTCCAGTCCCGCTGTTTTATATCCTGGCGCTTATCATATTCACGCTTACCGCGCCCAAGGCCCAGCGCAATTTTCGCCAAACCCCGATTGTTGAAATACATACGCAGAGGGATCAAGGTCAGCCCTTCCCGCTGCACCGACCCCATTAATTTTGACATCTCTTTACGATGCAATAACAGGGTGCGAATGCGCTTTGGCTCATGCTGTGCGCGCATCGGGGCGTGCGAATATTCGCCAATATGCAGATTGTGCAGATAAACACCGCCGCCCTTGGGCGCGGCATAGGCATCTGACAGGTTCACAGTCCCCAACCGCAACGATTTCACTTCGGTTCCGGTCAGGACGATCCCTGCCTCATATTCTTCTTCGATGGCATAATCATGGCGTGCGCGACGGTTCACGGCGATTGTCCCCGTGGCCATCATATGCTTTTTCTTTTTATCCTTCCCAGCCATGATCTCATCATTGCACCCTCTATGGTCTTCCCTTCGGGGGATGCAATTTTCCTTTCATCCATCAAGTCAAACACGCCTAAATCAAACCAGCGCTTTTCATCGCTGCGGTCACAATCGCTTTCGTTTCAGTCGTTGCCGAAACCAGCGGCAGACGAACCGTTTCCCCCGACAGGCCCAACAGATGGGCCCCAAACTTGGCCGGTGCCGGGGACGATTGACAGAACATCGCGCCATGGATCGGCATCAGCGTGTCGCGTGCCCGTTCAAAGCTGTCCCAGTCCTTCTGCTGCCAGCTGTCATGCAACTGTGCACACAGCTTGGGGGCGACATTGGAAGACACCGAAATGCATCCATGTCCACCCTGGGCCAGGAATGCCCCAATCGTTGCGTCTTCACCAGACAATTGCGCAAAGTCAGGACCAATTGCCAGCCGCGTCGCCAGGGGGCGCGCCAAATCGTTGGACGCATCCTTAACGCCGATGATGGTATCAAAATCCTGCGCCAGGCGGGCCATTGTCGCAACCGACATATCAATCACGCTGCGGCCCGGTATATTGTAAATGATGATCGGGATATCAACCGCAGAGGCAATCGCTGCGTAATGCGCATACAGGCCGTCTTGCGTGGGCTTATTGTAATAGGGCGTTACCACCAGCGCCGCATCGGCACCGGCCTCTTTCGCATGATGCGTCAGGCTGATTGCTTCGCGCGTATTATTTGATCCCGTCCCGGCAATCACCGGCACCTTACCGCCGGCCACTTCAATGGCGATATCGATCACGCGGCGGTGTTCTTCATGGGACAGTGTTGGCGACTCCCCTGTCGTGCCAACGGGTATCACGCCATCGGTGCCCTCATCGATCTGCCATTGCACGAATTTCGCGAAGGCGGCTTCATCAACCGACCCATCCTCGTGCATCGGCGTGATCAGCGCCGTCATCGATCCGCGAAACATCGCAGGCATGTCCCATACTCCTTGGTCTTGTAAAAACCGGTCGCCGAAGACTCCGGCGCCGAAAGTGACCGGGTTGTTACCATAAGGTTGCCCGCAGCAACAAGCCAGAAACCAGATCACATCCTGGCGAGTGTTCCAGAAAACCAAGTTTCGCCTGTTGCACGCGCGCGCGAAGCAACCGATACTCTTTCCATGGCAAGACCATGCGGGCTTTTAAGAAAGTGTGCCGCCAGTGAGGCAAGGATCCGCTAACGCCAAAAACACCTGATTGACCGGAGCGCTTAACAGAATGCTCTTAATGCGCCATACCTGCCGACTGCCGCGCCCTCTTGTTGCCGTCCTCTGTGGCACGGTAATGGTGCTGATTTCCCTATCATCGACCAGTCACGCTGATCTGTTAAACCCCAGCGATAAAAAACAATATGAAATTGCGTTCCGGGCGTTGGATGCAGGGCGCTGGGATGTCGCCCTGAACCATGCCGGGCGCGCGATGGAGAAACTGCCTGCGAAAGCCATCGAATGGCTGTATCTGCAAAGCAGCGATTCAAAGGCCAACTTTAACGAAATCACAAAATTCATTGCCGACAATCCATCCTGGCCGCGCCTGGACAGATTAAAGAGTCTGGCGGAACGCGCCATGACCAACACCCTGCCCGATCCGGTTATCATCGCTTGGTTTCGGGAAAACCCACCCTCCACAGGGGATGGCTTTTTCCTGTATATCAATGCGCTGGAACGCACAGGCACTCCGGCCATGGTTCAGAATGAGGTTAAGCGCGCATGGCGGGACCTGGATATGTCCGGCAGCGACGAGCATGAATTTCGCCAGAGATTCCGCAAACTGGTCCCCATGGAAGATGAAATCTATCGGCTGGACCGTCAGATATGGGACGGCAATTTTGGGGCCGCGGGGCGCCAGATGCGGCGTGTTCCCGATGGCTATCGCCAATTAGCCGATGCCCGGATGCGCCTGGCCCGAATGGCAGGCGGTGTGGATGCCGCTGTTGGACGGGTCCCCCCAAATTTAGCAAATGACCCTGGCCTTACTTTTGAGCGCCTGCGCTGGCGCCGCCGCAAAGGACGGGACGCCGATGCGATAGAGCTTCTGGCTTGGCCCGATATGCAGACCAGCCACCCTGAAATGTGGTGGACCGAACGCGCGATCCTATCCCGCGATATGCTGGAAGCCGGAAACGCCGAACTGGCCTATACAATCGCCAGCCAACACCGTGTCCCCGACGGAGCAGATTTTGCGGAGGCGGAATGGTTTTCGGGCTGGGTAGCGTTGCGTTTTCTGAATGATCCGGAAAAGGCCTTCCCACATTTTCGCGATATGTATAACAATGTTGGATATCCCGTCAGCCGATCCCGGGCAGCCTATTGGGCGGGCCGCGCGGCTGAAGCGGCTGGAAAAGCTGAAATATCGCAACAATGGTACAGTGTCGCGGCCCAGCACCCGACCAGTTTCTACGGCCAGGTCGCCGCGATGAAACTGCCCCCCGCAATGCAGAACGTCATTGCAACCGACCCGCATATCACGCCCGATCATCGCCGCGTCTATGAAGAAGCGGAACTGACCCGGTTGGTGCGGATGCTGGGGGAATTGGGCGCAGATGATACCGTGCGCACCTTAATCGCGCATCTGTCCCGCCAGTATAATGATCCGGCCTATTTGACCCTGACATCCGAACTGGCCGCTGATATTGACCGTCTGGACCTTGCCGTCTTTGCCTCTCGCCAGGCGATCAAGACAGAGGTTGTGACACTGGCCGGCTATCCGATCCTGCCGTTCAAAGCCAGCCAACTTTCCGACCTGACAATCGTGCATGGCCTGATCCGACAGGAAAGCGGCTTTGATATCGATGCCGTCAGCAGTGCGGGCGCATTGGGCCTGATGCAATTAATGCCGGGCACGGCTAAGGTCGTCTCCGGATGGGAAAAACTGCGCTATGACAAAGCCGCCCTGACCGGAGATATGGATTACAATGTCCGCCTGGGCAGTGCATATCTAAAGGACCTGTTGCAAAAGTTTGATGGCATGCTGCCAATGGCCTTTGCTGGCTATAATGCCGGACCAAGCCGGGTCGTGGAATGGTCCAGACGCTTTGGCGACCCCCGCAGCATGGATTTTGAGGAAATCATCGACTGGATGGAATCCATCCCCTTCCCTGAAACCCGCAACTATGTCCAGCGGGTTTTGGAAAACATCAATGTGTATCGCCAACGGGCGGCGGGACGGTCTGTTCCCATCAGCATGACAGCCGAAACAGGATAACAGCCATGACACACTTAACCGGTATAAAAGCCTGCGTTTTTGATGCCTATGGCACACTGTTTGATGTGCACGCAGCCGCCGCGACCTTAAAGCAGGAAATCGGTCCCAAGGCAGATCAGCTTTCCGCGACATGGCGGACCAAGCAATTGGAATATACCTGGCTGCGCAGCCTGATGCCCGCGTATAAGCCGTTCTGGGAAATCACTCAAAATGGCCTGGACTATGCGATGGAGGAAACGGGACTGTCCGATCGGGCGGACCTGCGCCAGAGGCTGTTGGATCTATACTTCAATCTTGCCGCCTATCCAGAAGTGCCTGCGATGCTGGGACAGTTAAAGCAAATGGGGTTGAAAACCGCGATCCTATCCAATGGGTCTATGGATATGTTGGAGGGCGCGGTTGGGTCTGCGGGTATTGGGGACCGACTGGACGCTGTTTTATCCGTCGAAAGTGTTGGCGTTTTCAAGCCCGACCCAAGCGTTTATAAATTGGTAACAGATCATTTTCGCTTATCGGATCGATCCTCTGTTGCGTTCATGTCCTCTAATGGATGGGATGCGGCAGCGGCGGCGCATTACGGTTTTCAGGTTGTCTGGATCAACCGGTTTGGAAAGCCCTGGGAACGGCTGGAAGGCGCGCCTAAGGCCGTGCTGACAAGCCTTGAAACCTTGCCGGATTTGATTTCTCTTTGACCCCTGTTTAGGAAGCCCGGAATGCCAGACATCTTTACCCCTGAATTGCCTGTCTTTGCAGATATCACAGCAGCGGTAGAGCGACTGAAGGGGCGCACCATTCGGACCCCCCTGCTGGAATCCCCCCTGTTGAACCAGCGCATGGGTCGGCGCATTCTGGTAAAGCCGGAATGCCTGCAGCGCACCGGGTCGTTCAAATTTCGCGGCGCCAGCAATAAGATTCTGGCGCTGGGTGACAGCGTAAAGACCGGTGGCGTTGTCGCCTATTCCAGCGGCAATCATGCCCAGGGCGTCGCCGCTGCTGCGCATTATGCGGGCATTCCGGCCCTGATTGTCATGCCGTCGGATGCACCCGCGATCAAACGCGCCAATACGGCGGCCTGGGGGGCAGAAATTCAACTATACGACCGGTTCACAGAAAACCGGGAAGCCTTGGCCCAATCCATCGCCAAATCTCGCGGCGCCGCGATTGTGCCCCCCTATGACGACCCGCTTGTCATCGCCGGACAAGGTACAGTGGGGGTAGAGATCGCCGAACAATTGGACGCAATTGGTGTCAAACCTTGCGCCGTGGTGCTGCCCTGTGGCGGTGGCGGCCTGATTTCCGGGGCGGCACTGGCCCTGTCAAATCTGTGTCCGGATGTTCCGGTCTACAGCGCGGAACCGTCAGATTTCGACGATACAGCGCGCTCTCTGGCCAGCGGCGAGCGGCAAAGCGTGTCGCCCAATGCCCGATCCATTTGTGATGCCCTGCTGACGCCAACACCGGGTGTCATTACCTTTGCCCTGAACCAAGCCCTATTGAGCGGGGGGCTGAGTGTTACGGATGCAGAAGCCCAGGCCGCGATGCGCACCGCCTTCCTGGACCTGAAACTGGTGGTGGAACCGGGCGGGGCCGTGGCGCTGGCATCTATTCTGTCTGGCAAGCTGCCGCCGGGTGATGAACCGGTTGTGGCTGTTCTGTCCGGCGGCAATGTCGACCCCGCAACCTTCCAGGCCGCCCTGGAAGCCTAAGACGCTGGAAATAACCCTACTTTATGTCCCTTGAACCCGTTTCAATTCGGTGTACTATTTTTAACAGGTTCAATTAGCGAAAGGAGGTGATCCCGTGTCTAAAAGCATGAAAACTCTAGCGGTGGCTTCGATCCTTATGTTCGGATCGGCGATTTCGGGTGCGGCCCTGGCCGAATGCTCGACATCCCATCAGGCGAAGAAGGGTGACACGACGGTTATGGAAACCGGTGGTACCTCAACCCCCGCAACACAAGGTAAAAGCTGACCCGCAATGGGTTTCCGCTTTGGGAAAGCCGCCCTGCATCAGGGCGGCTTTTTCCATTTCAGATCAAGACTTTCCAGCCGAAAACCGGGCAAGCAAACGGGTTCTCATATCAGGGGCAGGCTTTCCCAGAACATCGAATACATGTCTGTTCAGAAAATACCCCGTCGTTTTCATGGCCGACGCCAAAGCATCCGGCCCGGCATTACCAAGCCCGGTCATAAAACTGGGCAAGGCCAGCAGTTTATCATGATAGGGCTCCCCCGCCTGGGCAGAGACAGCGCGACCGGTTTTCGGGCTGACATAGCGCAAATCTTCTGTATCACCAGTTGCGGCACAACTGGATAAATCCAATCCAAATCCCAATTCAGACAGGAAGCCAACTTCCCACCTAATATATGTCTCCGCCCAATTGGCGCTGTCCAGGGCGACCATCAGGGCATCCAGGCTGTGAAACAGGCCCGGATGCGGTTCCCGCTCCGGCAGGGCGGATTCCACCATCGAAAGAGCCGACCCCATCGCCAGCAAGCGCCCGGAATCCTGCATCAACAGCGCGGAATAGCCGTGCACCGGCTCCACCGTCAGGGTGCCCAGATGTTCCTCAAGCCGTGCGCGCCAGGACACGGCCAGGCGATTACCCGGCTGTAATACGCCCTTCAATTTGCGGGACTGTCCGCCCCGCACCAGGCCGGCATGGCGTCCGTGGTTTTCGGTCAATACGGACAGGACAAGCGCGTTCTCCCCGTGGCGACGGGCCGAAAGTAGGATCGCCTCATCCTGCCACTCAATCATTCCCGGCGCTCACTTGTCTGTTGATCCGGCTATAGAACTATACGGAAAAGGCAGGCATGCAGCCTAATCCTTTGTGGCGATTGCCTGTTTCACCGCCTGTGTAACATCTTGCGCGCCCAGCCCCGCCTTCTTTCCCGATGTCACATCCGACCGCCCCTGTATCACGCGGCGATAAATTTCCTGGTCCAGCTTATCATCCATCCAGGAATGCATTTCCTTCACGACGCGTCCACGCATCGTCATCAGATTTTCTGAGCCAAATCGGCGCTCGACAAAATCATCCAATTCCTGCGGCGGGGCGGGCATTTGACGCAGGATAAAGGTCAGCACCGCATTTCGGGCGGGAATATCATCCTCCGCCACGCTGAGCCAGCGCGTGGCATGCCCCGCCCAACCATCCAGGGCGAAGGAGATCTTGATCCGTTCTTCGCGGATCAACGCCAGCAAACTTTCGTATTTCTTATCATTCAGATAGTAATCATCGTCCAGAACAGCCGATTTGATCGCCTGGGCCCGATCCAGACTGTATTGGATGAAGGTATTCAGATTGAAATCAATAATCCGCGCCGCTTCCATAACTTCATCGGGACGCTGGGTGCTGCAATACGCAGCAACGCCTTGGTGCAACTGCTCCAGCAGGGTCATTTGACGGCTCAGAAAACCCACCGCGCGTGTCTGGTCATTGGTGACCAGGGAACAGATCGGGGCAGCATAATCGCTGAGCGTATCCAGCCGCTTCTGCAATTCCTCCCGCGAAATCGATGCACCATTGACGACCGACCCGACAATAATGCGAACCAGACGTACCATATCCTTGGGGTTATCATCACTCAGGGACATCAGAACGGGGCGGTTCACATTGCGCAAATCCGTCTGCCCGTTCGTTTCCGCATATTTCCGGCCAAACATCGCCAGAATTTCCAGAAACGCGCTTTGTGAATCAGTCCGGCTGATCGCGATTTCATTTTCCGCCAGTCCTTTGTCCCGCTCATCCCCGGCTTCCAGGTCCGCCTCCAGGCGCATATCGCGCACCGTGATCGGGTCCAAATGCCCTTCCCGCTCAAAATAGGATTGGGCCACACGTTCATGCAGCAAGGCGTCGCGCCCGACCAGATCAGTCCATCCCGGAACATCGCCGAAAGGCATCACCAGATCATTGGAAACACGCCCTAAATCAACGCCGCCGAAATTGGGAACGATGGCTTCAAAATCATCCAGCATGGGATCACGCGGGGCCCGACAGCGCAGCATCTCTATGGTGCGCCCGTGAAACCCGACATATACGCCGCGATCCTTGAAACTTTTATACTGAACGGCCATGACCGCTTAGACCCCATCTTTGGTCAAAAATCCAACGACATATCAGCCCGAAGCGAATGCNGGTTGGTCNAAGGCCTTCATCTCAGGCGTGTCGCCCAGGACGGCCTCCACCTGTACCAAACATGTATGAGCGCTGGGGCCCTGAGACAAGCGGGATGTTCCCCGGTCCGCCGTCAGGACATTTGGATTGCCATGGCGATCCAGGCTGCCATCCCGCTCCGGCGCTTCCGGGTCATACCACGCCCCGGTCGCCAGTTGGACCACGCCTGGCATGATGGCTTCATCCAGGAATATCCCGGCCAGACAGGACCCACGGGCATTAAACACCCGCACCAAGGCACCGTCCTGCAAACCGCGCGCCTTCGCATCCTGCGGATTCATCCGCATCGGTTCCCGCCCCTGAATCTTGGTTTTAACGCTGCCCCGGCNTGGATCCAACTGGCTATGCAGGCGTGATTTTGGCTGGTTGGATATCAGATGCAGCGGGGTTTGTTCAATCGCGGCGCCCCCCAGCCATTCATACGGTTCGGTCCAGGTTGGATGCCCGGCAATCTCCGAATACCCGAAATCAGCGATTGTCTTAGAGAAAATCTCAATCTTACCCGTCGGGGTCTTCAATCGATTGGCAATCGGGTCCTTGCGAAACTCCCCCAGGAAACAGCGCGTTTCGGGCCCGCCTTCCAGATGCAGATGTCCCGCCTTCCAGAAATCATCAAAGGAGGGCAATTCGCGCCCGACCCGACCGGCCTCCTGGCGGCTGCGATCCCAGATATCGCGCAACCAGTCCATTTCGCTGCGATCCTCAGTAAATTGCGCCTTAAAGCCCAGTCGATCCGCCACATCCGCCATGATGTCATGATCATTGCGCGCCTGACCAACAGGCGCCACCAGCTTCTTCATCGCAACGGCCCAACCATCCAACTGGGCAACCGCGATGTCGTTGCGTTCCATCACGGTGGTCACTGGCAGAACGATATCAGCGTGGCGCGCCGCAGGTGTCCAGAATATCTCCTGCACCACAACTGTTTCGGGCCTGGCCCAGGCCTTGCGCAGGCGATTGAGGTCCTGGTGATGGTGGAACGGATTNCCGCCCGCCCAATGCACCATACGGATATCAGGATAGGTCAGGCGCTTGCCATTATAGTCGAATTCCGCCCCTGGATTCAGCAGCATGTCGGAAATGCGCGCCACGGGAATATAGCTTTCGACCGGATTGCGGCCCGTAGGCACCGCCGCCCAGCGCAATTGCGGGTCGGGATTACCATTGCCATGTTCACCCGCCAGACCAATGGCGATACCGCCCCCCGGCAGACCGATCTGACCCAGCATCGCCGCCAGGACGACGCCCATCCAATAGGATTGCTCCCCATGATCGGCGCGCTGTAAGGACCAGGACAGCGATATCAGAACCCGGCCCCGGGTCATTCGGTCGGCCAGTGCGATTATGTCTGCGTCAGGAATACCGGTAATCTGTGCCGCCCATGCCGGGGTCTTGGGCATGCCATCGCTGTCCCCCATCAGATAGGGGCGAAAGGCGTCATAGCCTGTTGTATAGCGTGCCAGAAAGGCTGTATCGACCTTACCGGCCTGATCCAGGCAATAGGCCAACGCCATCATCAGTGCGGTGTCGGTATTCGGGCGAATGGGCATCCATTCTGCCTGTAATTCCGGTGTCATATCATCGCGGATCGGGCTGATGCCAATAAACTGCCCCTTCCCCGCACCCAGTTTCGCCATCCAGTCCCGCGCGGTATGTTGGCCCAATCCCCCATTCTGAATCTGGGTGTTTTTCAGGGCCAATCCCCCAAAGGCCAGCATCAGATCCGTATGTTCCGCGATTTCATACCAGCTGGGTGCCTCATACATGGTGCTGCGCAAATCCGTCAGAATATGCGGCAGAATGACCTCCCCCGCAGCGAAAGAATAGGCATTGACCGATTTCGTGTACCCGCCCGCCATATTATAGAATCGATGGATCTGACTTTGCGCATGGTGGAACCGCCCGGCGCTGGCCCAGCCATAAGACCCTGCATAGATCGCCTGATTGCCATGGGTGCCGCGTATCCGTGTGATTTCACCGGCCAACAGGTCCAGCGCCTGGTCCCATTCAACCTCTATAAATCGGTCTGCGCCGCGCAGATGACCGTCCGTGCCGGGCCCCCCCTTCAGCCAGCTTTCCCGAATCGCCGGTCGCCGAATGCGGGATTTTCCATCCAATGTATCCAGAATGGAGGCTGACATATCGGACACGTCATCGCCCGAAACCAACGGAGAAAGAGAGTCGACTTGACCCTGCCGCAACTCCGCCACATAGCTGCCCCAATGATTAGCTGTTGTTAGTTTCATCGTATCAATGCACTTTCTGATGTGTTGGACTTCCAATGTAGGGGCCCCTGAGGGTTTGGGAAAAGAGATTTATGCGAACTGCGCTAAAATACTGGGCTGTTGCCGGTACAATTATGGCTGTTTCCTTGTGCGACGGGCCATCGGCGGTGGCGCAGGATATGCCCGATGACAAGGGCACATTAAGCCTGATGCTGGAAAACGATCTGTTTGGCGCCGGCACGGATCGCCATTTCACCAATGGCATCAAGATCACCTATACGACCAAGGAATATGTCCCACTGGAAAATGAACCCGTGTCCTTTATGGCGCGGCTGATTCCCTTTTGGCCCAATGGTGCGCGGGCGCGCGCGACCTACAGCCTGGGTCAGAACATGTATACACCAGATGATATTTCGGACCCGAATCTCAGACCCAACGACCGCCCCTATGCGGGCTGGCTGTATGTCAGCGGCGGCCTGATCGCGGTTTCCCCAAATGCAGACCGCAGCGACGCCATGGTGTTGGAACTGGGCGTGGTTGGTCCGTCCTCTGGCGCGGAATATACCCAGACCCATTGGCATGCCGCATTCGACTTTCAGGAACCGCGTGGGTGGGATAACCAAATCAAGGACGAGCCCGGATTCAGTCTGGTCTATGAACATCAACGCAAATGGTGGGAAAGCGGTGTCGGGCTGGGCATGAATGTGGATGTCGTGCCCAATGCGGGATTTGCCCTGGGTAACATCGCGACATATCTGTCCAGCGGCATCACCTTCCGCCTGGGTAAGGATCTGACAACCGACCTTGGACCGCCCAGAATCCGCCCCAGCCTGCCCGGCAGTGCCTATGTGCGGGAAGCGGACGGTTTCAACTGGTACACATTTGCCAGCATTGGCGGGCGCGCGGTCGCACGCAACATCTTCCTGGATGGAAACACATTCAAGGACAGCCCCAGGGTGGATAAGAAAATTCTGGTTGGTGATATGCAGGCCGGATTGGCGATGCAGTATGATGATTGGCGCCTGACCTACACCTATATTATCCGGTCCAAGGAGTACAAAACCCAGGAAAGTATCGACAAATTCGGTGCGATCAGCGTTTCATATCGGTTCTGATATCGTAATAATCCCCCGCATCTTCGGTAAAGATGTGATGCGTCAGGCGCAGCCCGGTTGGCATATCCAGGCTTCCGGCCGTGATCGACATGCGCTCTTCGCCCTGCGGCTGCCAGAACACATTCCCACCACAGCGGGAACAGAATCCCCGTCTGGCCTTGGGTGAGGAGTCGAACCAGGTCAGGCTTTCATCGGACAGGATCGTCAGGCTGTCATGCGAAGCCGATGTCATCGCGGCGAAATGACCGGATGTCTTACGGCATTGCGTGCAATGGCAGGCGACAACGGGCCGCAGCGGCCCGTCCACCCTGTAGCGGACGGCACCGCACAGACATCCCCCGAAATGAACCTGTTTCTCACTCATATGCATTCCCCCTGTTTAAGAGTGATCAATCGAAGCGCAGAAACGCCCGGACCTCGATACTGTGCCGCGTCGCAGATCCGTCTGGCGTCGACGGATCAACAAACGCCGTATGCGGGGTGAATCTGGCCCGGCCAGACGTGTCAGAGTCATATCCTTTAATCAGGATCGCTTCCTCTGTCGACATGTTCGGGAAATAGGTCCAACGCTGACCGGTGCTGTGACTGACATGGTAAATCTGCCCGGTGCGATCCTTAAAGATCAGCGCCGATGGCCGCAGGTCGACCGGCCCCAAAGTCAGAGAATCCAGCAAAGCCAGAGGCAGCGCCGTCACAGGGCCCACCAGAGGTCGCCACAGGTTCACCTGTGCCACGCGACCGGACAACCAGCGCTGTGCCTCCTGCGCACCCAACAGATCCTGTACCCGCTTGGGGGCGGATGTTTCCGTATAGTCATTATGGGCGCTTTGCACCGGAAGGCGTCCATTTGCATTGCCGGTGATGCGGATCGTATNATCAAAAATCAATACATCCCGCGCGCCGGTCTTCTGCTTCAGAATTTCGGTCACTTCGGGGTAATAATGGGATTTGATGGTCGGGTCCGCATCATCCGTGACCGGGCCAAGCTGCGTTGGCTGATGCACCAGTTCAAAGCCGTTCTGATCCAGCGTATATCGATCTTGCTGTAAGCGGCCATTAACGATCTGAACCTCTCTCATTTCCGGTTCATAGTTTCTGACAGCTTCTCCCGTATCGCCGTGATAGGTGGCTGTTGGCTCCCGAATACCGGCGGGAACAAAACTGATTTTCGCTGTTGTAAAAGGATATTGGGTCATTTCTTACTCCTCTATGTGCCAAACCAGTTTGAGTTCTGGTTCCGGTTTGATGGAACAATCCCCTTCTGTGTTTGAATATCGGATCAAATGCGCAGAGTTTAAAACGATGATTTGTTGAAAGATTATTAAGTTCAGGTTTAAGATACACTATGAGCGATATTCTACCCCCCATCGCGTCCCTGCGCGGATTTGAGGCGGCGGCCCGACATTTGAACTTTTCTCGGGCGGCAGCGGAGCTTTTCGTGACTCCGGCGGCAATCAGCCAGCAAATTCGGGGGTTGGAGGACTATTATGGAACGCCGCTATTCATCCGAACGACGCGCAGCCTGACCCTGACCAGTGCTGGTGCGGCGATCCTGCCGTCGGTGCGCGAGGGTTTTGCCGCCTTTCGGGAGGTACACCGGCGTCTGATGGCTGAGCGGGAAAGCGGCCTGCTGACGGTCAGTGTCTATCCCACAATGGCGGAGAAATGGTTAATCCCCCGGTTGGAACGCTTCGTGAAGGCGCATCCCGATATTGACCTGCGGTTCGATGCAACGGACACATTCACGGATTTTCACCGCGATGGGGTGGACATCGCCATTCGTTATGGGACCGGACATTATCCGGACCTGACGGTGATTCCCTTTCTGGATGAAAATGCTGTCCCGGTCTGCAGCCCCGCCCTTGCCAGGCATTTGACCACACCGGCGGATCTGGTCGGCCAAACCCTGCTGCATGCAGAATGGCGAATGGAACGGGAAGCGGCGGCGAACTGGCGGCTTTGGTTGAAGGCCGCCCATATCAAAACCATTGATCCCAATCGAGGGCTGCGCTTCAGTTCCGAGGCCATGCTGGTTCAGGCTGCGATTGACGGGCTGGGCGTTGCACTGACGCAATCGACCCTGGTGGAAGGAGACATCGCAGCCGGGCGATTGGTGCTGCCCTTTGGGAATGACCTGAATATGCCAACGGAATTCGGGCATTTCATCGTCTATCCAAAAAGTTCGGAGACCGTTCCGAAAGTCATCGCTTTCAGGGATTGGGCCCTGGCCGAGGCAGTCAGACCGGACTCAGCGTCTGGCTAAGCCCGTTTTCGTCAGGCCCAGAATGGTGTCAGGACCCGAAACTCTGACCACCGGGCATCAAACTCTGCCTTACCGGTCTCAATCTTTGCAGTATTGCCTTTTTCAATCGCACGACGGATGGATTTTGGAACCGGCATGTCCGGTGCTTCCATCGCATCCAACAAGGCGGCATGAACCACAGCATCATTCAGCCCACCCAGACATTCCTGCAAAGCCTTGGACGCGCCCTTCCAGGGCTTTATCTCATTGGGATCGTAAAGACTTGCAAAAAAATCAATGGCATAACGCAGTTTCTTAACGTCAATGCGCAAGGCATGAAGGGCGACATCATCCAACTGCTTTGGATCCGGCCCCGCCGCAGCCAGAACCGCAGACAATCGCTGATCCAGAAGCTCTTTCGCCACAGTTTCCGTTGATATATGCCGGGCATGCTGCGGTTCCGGTTGATAGGGAAACCGGATCAGCGCCATCTTCAACTGGTCATAGCGCGCAGAGCGCAGTGCCTTATGGGCCTTCTTATAGGCCCGTGTGCGCGCGACTTGAACCCGCTTCTGAAATGCCTTGAAAGACTTCGTACTGCCATGATCGGATTCCAGCGGCGCCAAAGTTTCCGTCAGAAAGACATCCCAGTCCCGCGCGGGACCCAGCGCCAGTTGATGCCGCCGCAACATCTTGTTCAAAGGCTTGCGCAAGTCATCCGGAATGCTGTCACGAAAGGCAGATAAGGCGGCCCTCAACCGGCGCACGGCAACCCGCGCTTGATGCACCCCCTCTATATCTGTTCCGGCAAGCACCGCGGCTTCGTTGCCCAACAGTTGCGCGGTGCCTTCCTCAATAATCCCGGTCACCGCCCGCCAGGCGGGTTCCTGCGGCTCCAGTTTCAGCTTATTTGCCTTCTGAATGGTCGGTTCGGATCGTTGAAACAGCGCGTAGCCGCGCTGGGCTTTGCTTTCGATGGCAACCGACATGCCATACCGCGCGCCCAGGTCCGCCGCGACATCCAACAGGTCCTGCGGCGTGCCCCCCTTCAGTTCCAGTTCGACCTCGCAGACCGGATCAACGCGCCCCTGGCTTTCGATTTGACCCAAATCCAGCGCCAGTTCCACAGGCCCCCCCGGCAGATCCAACAGCCATATCGTCCGTCGAATATCTGTGGTGAAGACAGGAACCAGCGGATCATCGCCGATCATCGCCATCAGCGCCTGTCGCATCGCAGGATCATCGATCAGGGATAAATCCGGTTCCTGTGCCGTGGTTGGGGCATTGTATTCGGTGCGATGCTGAAGCCCAGCGCCCTTGCCGGATACTTTCAGGGTCTGAATGCGATCTGCGCCTTCCTGGCGGATGCGCAATGCCGCTTTATGGGCGCGCAAAGACAGGTCCGGCGTATCAAAATACACCGCCAACAGTGATCGGGATACCGCCCGTGCCCGTTTCATACGGTGCAGAGCAGTATCCCGTCGGAATCGACTGACCTCCGTTTGGGCCAAACTCAGTTTTAATTCAATCTCGCTTTCAGCCATGCTCCGTATTGAATATAACTCGACCTTTGTTTCAAACAGATATTGCTTTGTAACAAAAGTTTAACAATACGGCGCTGTAATGCGCTACAGCACACCGGGAAAATTCCCGCCATCCAACAGCAGGTTCTGACCGGTGATAAAGCCAGCCCCGGCGCTGCACAGGAAGGCACAGGCCTGGCCGAATTCGTCGGGTTCCCCGACCCGCCCAGCCGGATTGGCTTCCCCGATGCGGCGCACGGCTTCTTCAACGGAAACACCCTCCCGCTGGGCCCGGGCACTGGCTGTGCCCTTCAAACGATCCGTATTGAATGGGCCTGGCAGCAATCCATTGATCGTCACATTATGGCGCACGGTTTCGCGCGCAATCCCGGCAACAAATCCGGTCAAACCAGCCCGTGCACCATTGGACAGGCCCAGAATGGCAATTGGCGCCTTCACCGCAGAAGAGGTGATATTCACGATACGGCCGAATTTCCGTTCCATCATGCCATCCACCGTGGCCTTTATCAGGAAGATGCCGGTCAGCATGTTGCCATCGACGGCCTTGATCCAGTCATCCCGATCCCAGTCCCGAAAATCTCCAGGAGGTGGCCCCCCGGCATTGTTGATCAGAATATCAGGCTCAGGACAGGCCGCCAAAAGGGCCGCGCGGCCATCATCGGTGGTGACATCGACGGCAACAGGCGTGACAGTGACTCCGGTCGCGGCGCGAATTTCCTCAGCAGTCGCATTCAGGGCATCGGCATTCCGACCATTGATGACCAGATCCACGCCCTCTTTCGCCAAGGCCAAGGCACAGGCGCGCCCCAATCCTTTGGAAGAGGCGCATACAATCGCTTTTCGGCCTTTTAGTCCCAAATCCATCCTGAATTCTCCCTCTGGTTACCCACTATTCTTCTGGGGTGGTCTCTAGATATCCCAAGTCAATTAAAACCTTGCGCGCCAATGGCTTGGTCGGCCTCTTGCGCTCTGCAAGGCTTAGCTGATCCATACGCGTTGCAATGGCCCTGGCTGCATCAAAGGTCCTTGGCATGCGATCTGTCAAGAAACGCAGAACATCGGCATCCGGCAACAGCTGTCGATCATCGAACTGCTTCAACAGCACCGATTGCAAGACCATATCGTCCGGTGGCCCCAATTCCAGTAAAGGGGCGGCAGCCAGACGGGATCGCATATCCGCCGTGCCAAAGGTCCATCGGGCGGGCGGGTCCTGAACAGCGATCAACAGATGCCCATTGCGATCTCGAACCATATTGACCAGGTGAAACAGGCAATCGGGTTCCTTGACCAAATCCGCCGCATCAACGGCGATGGCCTGGGCGTGTCCTATGACATCATTCAGCGTTGCAACCTGTAAGTCAGGCCCCTGCACGATAAGCGCCCCTGCCGCGTGGCCCCAGACCGCCAAAAGATGGGATTTACCGCTTCCAGTCGGACCGCATAGGACTGTTACCGGCCCGGGCCAAGCGGGATAGTGGTCCAGCCAATCCACCGCGACCTGATTGCAGGACCCGACAACAAAGTCATCCCGCCCATTGGCCGGACGAAACGAAAGATCCAATGGTAATTGAGACGGTCGTTGCCTCATCGTCGCGTCAAAATCCAGGAGCCTGGCGTCTCTGAATCCTCCGACAGGCCCAGGGATACGCGCCGCAAGGCCTGATCCAGCCGTGCCTGATCCCCGATATAATCTATATCGACAATGGCATGATCCGTTGCCAGCACCGCCAGACGCCATGCTTTGATAGGGGCAACGCTGTTTAAGGCCTTCTGTACACCCAACCAATCCTGCAAACCACTGACGGGTATTCGAGTGGTCAGGCTGGTGGATTCCTGATCAAATCGCAGGATATTTGCGGTTTTCCAACGATCTTCCAGAGCGTCCAGTGTCAAAGAAGCTGCCGCTGCAAACTGGGCCAGATCGGTCGACGGGTCCGCATTTTCCCCAGCACGTTCGGTTGCCCGCGCAAGCAGCGCCTCTGGGTTCAGACGCAACAGTTCCGGCGCACCAGGCCATCCGGGCCCAAAACTGGAAATCTCCACCAGGATTGAACCGTCATCCGTCTGGGTTGCGACGGGGATTATGACCGCCCCAGCGCTGTAACGGGCAGCAATGGCATTAATAGACGCCGCATCAACCTTCATCGCCCGGTCCACATCAATGGCGCTGATATCCGACAAATCCCCTAATGGCACAGTATAAGGCACCACAGTGCCAGCCCCGTCCAATTGCCACCAGCCATCCAGCCAGGGGTTGGCATCGCTCCACAACAAATCCCCTGACGCGGACTTATAGACGGGCAGGATCACGGCAAGCGGACTGCTGGATCCAAGATAAGCAACGCCGCTGCGCTGAAGAAACTGATTAATCGCATTGGCGTGGAAGCGGATGGTCAGGTTTGCCAGATATCGGCCCCCCCCAAACTTTTCATCCTGATAGGCAATATCGCGGATCAGATATTCCAATCGTCCATCATCAGGCACTGTCAAAGGTCGGGCCGCACCAGATAGGTCGGAAGGCGCAATCGCAACCCCGGACGGGGACACGGGCACCCCGGCTTCCGGTGCGGGGGTTTCCGGTGCGGGGGTCGCCGCATCCGGGGCCGTTCCCTGCGCCGCCGCTCCGTCCAAAGTCAGCCGCTCCATCAGGGTCTCGAACGCTGCGCGCTTTGCCTNNGCGACACCGATTCGCTTGGCCTCGACTTCACTGGCAGCGCGTTCGTCCACCTTGACATTGGTAATGGCGTAAAGTTCTTGTGCGAAACCTTGGCCTGTAATGCTAAAAAAGGCTAAGATAACAGCGAAATAGGGTCCAATCACGCGGTGCGCGCGACAGGATTTGAGGGGTGTGGGCCGTTCGGCCATTGCAAAAGGCTCCCTTTCGGATAATGTCCCGCCCGTTATACCCGCCGAGACAGGAGGGCGCCATAGCCCAGGACAGCAAAAAAAACGGTCTGACCTATGCGGATGCAGGGGTCAGTATTGATGCAGGGAACTCTCTGGTCGACCGTATCAAACCCTTAGCCAAATCAACCGCCCGGATTGGATCCGATGCTGGCATCGGTGGATTCGGTGCCTTGTTCGACCTGAAAGCAGCCGGATATACTGATCCACTGCTGGTTTCCGGTACCGATGGTGTTGGTACCAAACTGAAGATCGCCATCGATTCCGGTATCCATCATACAGTTGGCATTGACCTTGTTGCCATGTGTGTAAACGATTTGGTTGTTCAAGGGGCAGAGCCGCTTTTCTTTCTGGATTACTTTGCCTGTGGTCGCTTATCCGTCGATGTCGCAGAACAGGTTATCCAGGGCATTGCAGAAGGTTGCAGACAGGCCGGATGCGCCCTGATTGGCGGCGAAACAGCCGAAATGCCTGGTATGTATGGCGAAGGCGACTATGACCTGGCCGGATTCGCCGTTGGCGCGGTTGAGCGCGCAGATGTTCTGACCGGTGAAAATGTTGCCGAAGGGGACATATTGATCGGTCTGNCCTCCAGCGGTGTGCATTCCAATGGGTTCAGTCTGGTACGCAAGGTCCTGACCCTGGAAGGTTTGGGCTTTGATGCCCCCTCCCCCTGGTCGGTAAACCAGTCTGTGGGCGAAGCACTGTTAAATCCTACCCGTATTTACACAACATCTGCGCTGGCCGCGATCAAGGCCGGGGGCGTTCATGGTATCTGCCACATTACAGGTGGCGGTTTTTATGAAAACCTGCCCCGCATCGTACCCAAATCCCTGGCGGTTCGGATTGATCCCAATTGCTGGGTTCGCCCCACAGTCTTTGATTGGATTGCTGACGCGGGCGGCATTCACCCCAGTGAAATGTACCGGACCTTCAACTGCGGCATAGGCATGGTCCTGTCCGTGGCACCGGAACAGGCCGATACCATCCTGCAAGTGCTTCAGGACAATGGCGAAGCCGCCTATCGCATCGGATCGGTTGGAACGCTGGCTGATATTGGGCGTTCTGTTCAAGTGGAAACCCGCTAGGCGATGGTTCAGAAGACACGCCGACCGCGCACGGCCGTATTGGCCTCTGGTGGTGGTACGAATCTGCAGGCGTTGATTGATGCGGCACAAGACACTGATTTCCCAACAGAAATCTGTCTTGTCCTGAGCAACAATCCTGGTGCCTATTGCCTGCAACGCGCCGCGAAAGCCGGAATTCCTGGCGCTGTCGTGAACCATCGCGATTATCCAGACCGCCCCGCTTTCGAGGCCGCCATCCAGGCGGTATTGCAGGAGTATCACTGTGACTATGTCTGTCTGGCCGGGTTCCTGCGCATTCTGACTGCGGATTTTGTCGAACACTGGCGCGACCGCATGTTAAATGTGCACCCGTCCCTGTTGCCCGATTTCAAGGGTCTGCACACCCACAGCCGTGCCCTACAGGCTGGTCACAGTATACATGGCTGCACCGTGCATCTGGTGCGGGTAGAATTGGATGACGGCCCCCTGATTCTTCAAGCGGAGGTCCCGATCCTGCCGGATGATACTGAAGAGACATTGCAACAGCGTGTTTTAACGCGCGAACATCTGATTTATCCGCAGGCTCTGGCTCTGGTCACCAGCGGTCGGGTTCAGGTCGAAGGCACGCAGGCGATAATTGATGGCCAACCTGGTCCCCTGCGTTTGACCTGGGATGCTTTGGAAAAATGACGGCAGTGCCTACTTGAGAATGGTCTTAAGATGAGTACACTGGTAACAGGAAACACTTTAGGAACCGCGGGACATGCGGGTTCGGGGAAAGGGCTTTAAAATGGAAGACTTGGATTTTGTGAAGGCACCGCGCGAAAACCTGGGCACCTGGGACGGCATGAAAAAGCTGATCGTCATTGTTGGGGGCGCGGCAATTGTCATTCTTGCCCTTATGGCGCTGACACTGACCAGCTAATTCCACACCAAACAGTCAAAGAAAAAGGGTGCCCCGCAAGGCACCCTTTTTTACTTTTGTCAGGCTGATGTTTCAGGAAACCCGGCGATTAGCCGACGATTTCTGTGCCTGCAAAGAAATACGCGATTTCAATCGCGGCATTTTCCGGTGAATCGGAACCATGCGCAGAATTCGCTTCGACAGATTCGCCATACAGCTTGCGAATGGTGCCTTCGTCGGCATTGGCCGGGTTGGTGGCACCCATTACTTCGCGATTCTTCAGGACGGCATTTTCGCCTTCCAGAACCTGCACCACAACCGGGCCAGAGGTCATGAACTTAACCAGATCCGGGAAGAACGCGCGTTCTTTGTGAACGCCATAAAACTGTTCGGCCTGTTGGGTTGTCATGTGAATGCGTTTCTGTGCCACGATCCGCAGACCTGCATCTTCCAGCATTGCATTGATTTTGCCGGTCAAATTGCGACGGGTCGCATCCGGTTTGATAATCGAAAATGTTTGTTCCAGAGCCATGGTGTCTCTTTGCCCCTCTCTTGGAAACCGCGTCAGGCGGTTCCCTGTGTGTTTAAAACTCGATAAATCTCTGCTGTGCGACCGTCCGCCTTTCACTGTGGGGCTCATGTTGCACTGCGCGCGCCTTATAGACGGCATGCCATGGCCCTTCAAGCCTCGCGTTTTTTCTTCTAGCAGGCGGAAATGCGCGATGCCGTGATTTCCTATTTGTTCGGACCATGCTATGCGACTGTCGCTATGTTGAAGATCGAAGACCTTACCTACCGCGTTGGCGGTCGAACCTTGCTGGACGGGGCCTCTGCGACGGTACCCGATGGACACCGTATTGGCCTTGTCGGGGCGAATGGAACCGGCAAGACAACCCTGTTGCGCCTGATCACCGGCGATATTCCAGTCGATGGTGGATCCATCGAAACTGGCAACCGGGACAGTATCGGCACCGTTGCCCAGGAAGAACCCGACGGAAGCAAAACCCCTCTGCAAACCGTCATCGCATCCCATGTCGAACTGGCGGAATTGATGCATGCGGCAGAAAATGAACCGGACCACCCGGACATTGGCGAAATCCATGCGCGCCTGATTGACCTGGATGGCCACCGCGCAGAAGCCCGCGCGGCCCGCATTCTGGCAGGCCTTGGCTTTGACGAGGATATGCAGAACCGCACGCTGGACACATTCTCCGGCGGCTGGCGGATGCGCATTGCCCTGGCGTCTGCGCTGTTTCGCGAACCCGATATCCTGCTGTTGGATGAGCCGACCAACCATTTGGATCTGGAAGCCTCCCTTTGGCTGGAAAGCTATCTGTCCCGCTATCCGCGCACCCTGGTCATCGTCAGCCATGACCGCGCCTTCCTGAACCGCATTCCGACCGCGATCCTGCATCTGAACAATGGCAAGCTGACGCTGTATAGCGGCGGCTATGATCGGTTTGAGCGCACCCGCGCGGAACAACAGGCGCACCAATCGGCCCTGTTTGCCAAACAGCAGGAGCAGCGCCGCCACATCCAGTCTTTCGTGGATCGCTTTCGCTATAAAGCTTCAAAAGCCCGCCAGGCCCAATCGCGGCTTAAAATGCTGGAGCGGATGGAGCCTATTGCCAGCGTCACCGACGATCCCAGTATCCAATTCGTGCTGCCCAAGCCTGATATCCTGCCCCCACCGATGATTACGCTGGAAGATGTCACGGCGGGCTATACACCGGAAAAACCGATCCTGCGCAAATTAAACCTGCGCATTGATATGGATGACCGCATTGGCCTGTTGGGGGCGAATGGCAACGGGAAAACCACCTTGTTGCGCCTGTTGTCAGACAGATTGAAGGTTGCATCAGGCAGTTTGCGGCGATCCTCAAAGCTGGAAGTTGGCTATTTCGCCCAGAACCAGATGGAAGAGCTGAATTCAGACCATACGCCGGTCGAGGAATTGCAGGCCCTGGAACCCATCGTCACGGATTTAAAGCTGCGCACTCATCTTGGCCGCTTCGGCTTTACCAAGACCAAGGCAGATACCAAGATCGGCAAATTATCCGGTGGCGAAAAGGCCCGTGTGGCCCTGGCGGTGATTTGTCGCCGCCGCCCGCAATTGCTGTTGCTGGATGAGCCGACCAACCATTTGGACATCGATTCCAGACAGGCCCTGATTCAGGCCTTGGCCGATTACGAAGGGGCGGTCATCGTGGTCAGCCACGATATGCACCTGATCGAAGCGACTGCGGATCGTCTGTTGCTGGTGGATGCAGGCACTGTCACTCCCTTTGATGGGGATGTCAGCGATTACCGTAAGTTCCTGCTGGACCAGCGGCGTGAAGACAGCAAGAAGCCCGCCAAGGCTGCCAAGAAGAGCCCTGATCCCATCCCTGTTGATCCGCCTGGAAATGATCTGGACGAGAATGCTGTACCGATTCAGCAGGACGCGCCAAAGCCGCTGCCCCCCGTTAAGCAGCCCCCGCCAGCGAAGCAAACACAGGGCGTCGCGATGATGGAGGAACGCAAGGCAGACCGCCGCAGCAAGGCAGATGCCCGCGCAAAATTGGCCCCCCTGAAGAAGGCTGCGGAAGGTCTGGAAGCGCAGATGGAAAAGCTGACCCGGGCGCGCGCCGATATCGATATCAAATTGGCGGACCCTGCTTTGTATCATGGCAATGCCGCAAAACTGGGGGATCTGACGCGCATGGCATCAGACCTGGACCGCGCCATTGCCAAGACGGAAGATGCCTGGCTGCAGGCACAAGACGCCCTGGAACAGGCGAAAGCACGGTCTGACGCGGCATGACCCACGCCACCCCAAATGCCCTGGACGGACTTCTGGTGGTCGCTATTGAACAGGCCGTCGCCGCCCCATACTGCACCTCTCGCCTGGCCGATGCCGGGGCGCGGGTGATCAAGGTAGAGCGCCCCGAAGGGGATTTCGCCCGCAACTATGATCACCTGGCCAAGGGACACAGCAGCTATTTCGTCTGGCTGAACCGGGGCAAAGAATCCGTTGCGCTGAATCTCAAGGATGACGATGACCTTGCCCTCTTGAAGGCCATGATTGCACAGGCGGATATCGTGATCCAGAATCTGGCCCCCGGCGCGACCGACCGGTTGGGGATCGGGTCCAAGACCTTGTGCGCGCAGCGGCCTGAACTGATATCTGTCGATATCTCCGGCTATGGCGAGACCGGCCCCTATCGCGACATGAAAGCATATGACCTGTTGGTACAGGCGGAAACCGGCCTGTGTTCCGTGACGGGTACGCCTGAGTCGCCCGGTCGGGTTGGCGTATCGGTCTGCGATATTGCCTGTGGCATGTATGCCTATCAGGCAATCCTGGAAGCCCTGATCCTGCGCGGACGCACAGGGGTCGGACGCAGGATTGAGGTTTCCCTGTTCGGCGGCATGGCCGATTGGATGACGGTCCCCTATCTTCAGCATGTCTATGGGGGAATAACCCCCGGCCGGGTTGGATTGAATCATCCGACCATTGCGCCCTATGGGGCCTATCCATGCGGGGATGGCATCCCAATCCTGTTCTCTATCCAAAATGAGCGCGAATGGCAGCGCCTATGTACACAGGTCCTGCTAAAGCCTGAACTGGCTCAGGATGAACGGTTTTCTGCGAATGACGCCCGCGTTGCCAACCGGGTCGCCTTGAACGCTGAAATTGGCGCGGTTTTCACTGCCGCCCCGGCGGTTGACATTGCGCAACGCCTGACCCAGGCCGCCATTGCCTATGGCATGCTGAATGACATGGCAGGCNTGGCTGCCCACCCACAATTNCGCCATCGCCCAGTCCCCCTGCCCGATGGAAACAACCTGGACCTGATCGCACCACCCGCAGCCTGGCCGGGCCAGGCCGACCGGTTCGGCGCTGTGCCAGGGATCGGACAACATACGGACGCGCTGAAAACAGAATTCCTGACCAACCGCCAGTCCTGACGCCCCCGGCACCAATCGCGCCTGCCGCCCTGGACCCCGGATCAGGTCCGGGGTGACGATGTGTCAGATAAATGCACCCTCACCCTGAGGAGCGTAGCGTCTCGAAGGGGGAGCCCGCTGGAAGCACCGGACTTACAGCCCCTCCTTCGAGACAGCGCTACCGCGCCTCCTCAGGATGAGAATGAAACCCCACGCCCCGTCATACCCGCGAAGGCGGGTATCCAGGGCCACAAGCACAAATCGAGCCTGCCGCCCTAGACCCCGGATCAGGTCCGGGGTGACGATGTATCAACAAATGCGCCCTCACCCTGAGGAGCGTAGCGTCTCGAAGGGTGACCTTCCTCAAAGCACCGCATTTCCAGCCGCTCCTTCGAGACGGCGCTATCGCGCCTCCTCAGGATGAGAATGGGACCTCCCCTCCCCGTCATATTCGC